>NZ_JAAORB010000003.1 GCF_011601345.1 Roseovarius gahaiensis | reverse complement strand
TCTTCACCGACGAGGAATGCTACAACTTCTTCAAGGCAGCAGGATACAAAACCGATTAAACGCGACACGCTCTAAACTCGTGCCAAGTCAGCGACGTTTCGCGGGAAAAAGCGTTACAAATAACGCCCTGCGCGTTGCAAAACCTCAATTTGATAGCCGTCAGGATCGCTAATAAAGAAAAATCTGGCGATCACGTCACCGGCCGGCGCGAAGTCGACAATCTTGCTTGGCGCGAGCCCCGCAGCCTCAAGCCGGGCATGTTCGGCATCAAGGTCATCCACGGAAAACGCAAGATGCCCATATCCATCGCCCAGATCATAAGGCTCGGTGCGCGCCTTGTTGACGGTCAGCTCCAACTCGAATTCCGTCTCCGGGTTGCTCATGTAAATCAGGGTAAACTCTTCAAACGGCAGCCGTTCGGCCACCTCCAGCCCGAACGCCGCTTGGTAAAACGCGACGGAACGCTCCTCGTTCAGAACGCGGATCATACTGTGAATCGCCTTGGCCATGTCGCCTCCTTCAATCCGGTATAGGGGCCGCGCGATGCGCGTCCGTGGCAGATGCTTTCGGTGTCACTCCCACTCCATCTGCTCATAAGTGGTTTGGGCGTTGCGTCCGGCAAGACTGTCGAATTGCTCCAGATACGTCCAGCCGGATTGATCAATCTCAGGCGCATCCATGATGTCGCCGCCGTCTTCGATCAAATCCCCGATCCGGGTGCGCAAGTTGACCAGATAATCATAGGTGTCGGCCTTGGCCTGCTCCAGCGTCGTCGGCTGACCATGGCCCGGCACCACATGCGCGGGATTGAACGCCGCCATCGCCTGATAGGCGTTGATCCAGCTTTTGACATTCGATTGGCCGCCGACACCCAAGATACGCTCAACATAAACGATATCGCCCGTGAACATGACATCGCGCGCCGGCAGCCAGACAAAACTGTCACCTGGCGTATGCGCTTGACCGCGATGCATGATCTCGAAACGCAGACCACCGACCTCAAGCAAATGATCGCTATCAAAGGTGGTGTCGGCATACGACGGCTCGGTGCCTTCCAGCCCCTCTTCGCCAATCAGCTGCCTCAGACCCGTCATCTGCATTGAGCCACGATCCTCGTGATCCGCCACCGCCGCATCCGAGGCAATCACCTCCGCGCCCTGAGCCTGCCAATAGCCATTGCCAAGCCAGCGATGGTCCTGCCCGCCGGTGTTGATCACATGCGTCACCGGCTGATCGGTTATCGTGTCAATCGCCGCGTCGATCATCGCGGCCCCCTTCCATGATCCGCCCGGATCGACCAGAACCACGCCCTCCGGCGTCACCACCACGCCAAATGTGGCATTGTTTCCAAGGTTGTCCGCGTCGCGCTGAACCTTGGGCCCAACAAGCGCCCAGACATCTTGCGCAACGTTTTCGACCTCAAGCGTTTGCGCCGCGACGCTCTGCGGCAGCCCCAAAACAAGAGCCGCAATAAAACACTTCTTTAGCATGGTAATATCCCCCGTCCGGCCATCACCGGTCATTGTGATTGCCACAACAAATACGAAACCGAGAATGTGTTCAAGCGGGCCTTGCGCCGCTCAGGCCCCGGCGGGTTTTAAGCATTTATCCAAACCACCCCTTTGCAAGCCGACCATACGCGCCTATATATCCAGTGTCCCTTCGGGGACTATGGACATAAACGCGCTCGTAATACGCGGATCGGACCCGGGGGCGGTACCCGGCGGCTCCACCAAAAAACCTTTCGTTGAAGGTGGTTATGGGGCCGAAATAGGATCGACGAACGTCTAAAGGGGTTAGCTTTGTCTCGGTGAGATACCACCGTTATCGGTTCGCTAAAGCATAATTGCCAACGACAATAATGCTCCGGTCGCCGTTGCTGCGTAAGCAGTAATAAGACCGAAATCTTAAGCCCAGCCCTCTAGCAAGGTCTGGCGGGGTTCGCAGGCACCTGGCAACAGAAGCCTGCACTTCATACACCCGCGCAAACGTTTGATTTCGTGACATTTTCAAGACAGGCACAAAATCCCTTGAAATGCCGCGCCGGGGTAGTATCACATCCCAATGCGTCCCAGCCTTGCTGATCTTTTCCGCGTTTTCGGCCGTATCGGCTTGCTGTCCTTCGGCGGGCCCGCGGCGCAGATCGCGTTGATGCACACCGAACTGGTAATTCGCCACAAGTGGCTGGAAGAAAAGCAATTTCTGGGCGCGCTGTCGTTTTGCATGCTGCTGCCGGGCCCCGAGGCGATGCAACTGGCCACCTATGCGGGATGGCGTTTGCGCGGGGTGCCCGGCGGACTGATCGCCGGTTTGTTGTTCGTGATCCCCGGCGCGCTGGTTATTCTGGCATTGGCGCTTGGATATGCGCAGTTCGGCCAATTGCCGGTCGTCCAAGCGCTTTTTACCGGCGTAAAGGCCGCCGTGATCATCATCGTCCTACAAGCGCTGTTGTCGCTGGCGCGCCGCGCGCTTACACGTCCGGCCGATTGGGTCTTGGCGCTTTTGTCCTTCGCGGCGATGTTTTTTCTATTGGTTCCGTTTCCACTGATCATCATCACCGCCGCCCTGTGGGGCATATGGTGCGCCGTTCCGGCGTCGGATGATTTGCCGTCCCCCGCGCCGCGCCAACCCCATTTACAGACCCTGCGCACCGTCGCGATCTGGCTGGCACTATGGGCCGCGCCAATCGCCCTGGCATGGATGAGCAACGCAGCGTTTCTGACTGATATTGCTTTATTTTTCTCGAAAATGGCCATCGTCACTTTTGGCGGAGCCTATGCCGTGCTGGCCTATATGACACAAGCTGTGGTCGAAACCCACGGGTGGTTGACGACCGCGCAAATGATCGACGCGCTTGGCCTTGCCGAAACAACGCCGGGCCCGCTGATCCTTGTGACCCAGTTCGTCGGCCTTGTGGCCGGGTTTCAGCAGGGCGGCACGGGGCTGGCCTTGCTGGCCGGGGGTATAACGCTTTGGGTCACGTTCACGCCCTGTTTTTTGTGGATTTTCGCAGGCGCACCGTATGTCGAGGCGTTGCTGGCGCGCCCACGCCTCAAAGGCGCGCTTGCGGGCATTTCCGCCGCCGTCACCGGTGTTATCCTCAACCTATCGGTTTGGTTCGCCCTGCATGTGCTGTTCGACACGGTGTCACGTGGGCCATTTGGCCCGGTGCCCGCGCTTGACAGCCTACAGGCCGTCAACGCCGCTTTGGTTGGCTTGGCGGCGGTTTTGCTGCTTTGGCTGCGGCTTCCGATGGTTGGCGGGCTTGGCCTGATGGCGCTTGCAGGGGCAGGACTTCATGTTGCAACTTGACCCTGCACGAGGGCTCTTTCGTTTTGGATCGAATCCCCTATGCTGACCCCAAGGAGGACAGTCTCACAGATGAACGTTTCGATTGATTATGGAAAACTTATGCATCACGCGATGCGGGGTTTGATCCGCCAAGTGCTGGCCGATGTGCGCGACAATGGCCTGCCCGGTGCCCATCATTTCTTTATCACATTCGACACCCGTCATCCCGATGCCGAGCTGGCCGATTGGTTGCGCGAACGCTATCCCACCGAAATGACCGTCGTGATGCAGCACTGGTATGACAACCTTGAAGTCACCGACGAAGGTTTTGGAATCACGCTGAATTTCGGCGATGCGCCCGAGCCGCTTTATATCCCCTATGACGCAATCAAGACCTTCGTCGATCCTTCCGTGGAATTCGGCCTGCGCTTTGAATCGCAGGATGAAGATGAGGATGCCGATGGCGACGAGCTTGATAGCGCCGCTGACGCGCAGGGCGATGCATCAGACAACGATGACACCCATGATGCCGAGGTGGTTAGCCTCGACAGTTTCCGCAAGTAAAACCCACGCGGTCGGCGCATCCGTCAGCAGCGGTGCACGCCGCGCGATAATGTATTCCATTGCATACAGCATTGATCTTTTTGCTCCAGCCGCTAAGACAGGGCAACCTTTCGCGTAGGAGTATCCGATCATGACCGCTACCCGCCCCGAGACCGACAGCTTCGGCCCACTGGACGTTCCCGCCGACAAATACTGGGGCGCGCAAACACAGCGCTCGATCATGAATTTTCCCATCGGATGGGAGAAACAGCCCGTGGCCATCGTGCGCGCGCTTGGCGTGATCAAAAAGGCCTGTGCGCAGGCCAACAAGGCCAATGGCGATCTTGATCCCAAGCTGGCCGATGCCATCAGTCAGGCCGCCGGAGACGTGATCGAAGGCCGCTTTGACGATAATTTCCCGCTGGTTGTCTGGCAAACCGGATCGGGCACGCAATCCAACATGAACGCGAACGAAGTGATCGCCAATCGCGCCATTGAAATCCTTGGCGGCCAGATCGGCAGCAAAGACCCGGTCCACCCCAATGATCACTGCAACATGGGCCAATCTTCGAACGATACCTTTCCCACAGCCATGCACATCGCCACCGCCATGAGTGTGCGCGACGTGCTGCTGCCCGGCCTCGACAAGCTGCTTGCCGGGCTTGAGGCCAAGGCAGAAGAGTTCAAGGACATCATCAAGATCGGGCGCACCCATACCCAAGATGCCACACCGCTGACCTTGGGGCAGGAATTCTCCGGCTACGCCCAGCAGATCCGCCAAGGCATTGCCCGTATCAAAGCCACCCTGCCCGGCATCTACGAGTTGGCGCAAGGCGGCACAGCCGTGGGCACTGGCCTCAACACCAAGCAGGGCTGGGGCGAACAAGTGGCTGCGAATATGGCCGAAATCACCGGCCTGCCGTTCGTGACCGCCCCCAACAAGTTCGAATCGCTGGCCGCGCATGACGCGATGGTGTTCATGTCCGGGGCCTTGGCCACCGTGGCGGGCAGTTGCTACAAGATTGCCAATGACATCCGGTTTCTGGGCTCTGGCCCACGCTCGGGGCTTGGCGAATTGATCCTGCCGGAAAACGAACCCGGCTCGTCGATCATGCCCGGCAAGGTCAACCCCACGCAGGCCGAGGCGCTGACGCAGGTTGCTGCCCACGTGATGGGCAACGATGCCGCCATCAAGTTTGCCGGCAGTCAGGGCCATTTCGAGTTGAACGTCTACAACCCGATGATGTCCTACAACCTGTTGCAATCCATCCAGCTTTTGGGCGACGCCACCGACAGCTTTACCGAACGGATGCTGAACGGCATTCAGGCCAACGAGGACCGCATCGAGAAACTGATGCGCGAGTCGCTGATGCTGGTCACAGCACTTGCGCCCGAAATCGGCTATGACAATGCCACCAAGGTTGCCAAAACCGCGCACAAGAACGGCACCACGCTCAAGCAAGAGGCCATCGCCCTTGGCTTTGTCGACGAGGCGACATTCGACCGCGTCGTGCGCCCCGAGCAAATGATCGGCCCAAAGGACTGAGCCTGTCATCATAGGCCGTCAACCGGGTGGTCTTGTGGGCCGCCCGGATCACTTGGACTGGACGAATGATAATTTCGGCATATTTTTAACGCATGGGCAACGTCATCAACCTTAACCAGTTCCGCAAGAAAAAAGCCCGCGCTGAACGGCGCGTTCAGGCCGATGAAAACGCCGTGCGCCATGGCCGCAGCAAGGCCGACAAAGACCACGATGCCGCGCAGGCGGAAAAATCCCGCGATCAGCACGAGGCGCACAAGCGCGAAGACGAATGACCGCCCCGCCGCCTTCATTGTTCCCAAAATACTCCGGGGGAGTCGCCGCTTGCGGCGACGGGGGCAGCGCCCCCTGCCCGGCCAGACACTCGCGGCACTGACAATGTCAGGGCGACCCGTCAAACATTCGCTGACCCTGAAGGGTCATCGCACCAGTGTCTCGCTGGAGGATGAGTTCTGGCAGGCGTTTTGCGAGATTGCCCGCCAACAGGAACAACCCATCAATGCGCTTGCCGCGCAGATCGACGAATCCCGCGGCGTTGATATTGGGCTGGCCTCGGCGATCCGCTTGTTTGTTTTGCGCCATTATCGCGACACGGCCACCTAAGCCAAGCGTTGCAGCCGTCGCAGCAAAACCGCGCCAAGGTCAACAGGTGCCGCCGGCCTTGCAAATCTGCCGATACAAATGCCACGTGGCATGGCCCAAAAGTGGCAACACAAGGAACAGGCCCAAAAATCCTGGGATCAGCGCCACGAATGTGGACAGCGCAATAAACGCGGCCCAGACCAGCATCGGGGCCGGGCTGCCCAGAACGGTTTGAAAACTGCTGATCATCGCGGTGACGAAATCCACCTCGCGATCCAGCAACAAGGGCAGCGATACGACGGTGATCATATACAACAACAGCGCAAAGCCCGCGCCCACCGCACTGCCGACCCCCAGCATCATCAGCCCCTCTTGCGTGAGGTAAACATCATAGGACGACGAAATATTGGTCATCGTCGAAAACCCCAAAAACAGCGCAAAGATCATATGCGCCAGAAAGAACCAAAACAGGAACATGATCACGACCACCGCGCAGATCGACGGCAATTGACGCCGCCGTTGATGTGCGATGACACCGAAAACCGCTTTTGGTTCCAGCGGCAGGCCCTGTTCCAGCCGATGGCTGACCTCATACAGCCCCACGGCAGCAAACGGCCCGAACAATGGAAAGCCGACTGCCGCAAAGATCAACCAATAGCTTTGGCCCGTGATCCATGTCACCCAGACCATGAACCAGCCGATGGCCACGTAAACGCCTGAAAAAATCAGTGCATAGCCCGGCGCGCGCTTCATGTCGGCCCAGCCGAGCCGCAACGCCTGTTTCAGCATGTCAAACGTGACCGGCCCCAATTCCGGTGCGCCAAGCGGCTTGCTCTCCTCAATCTCCATCGCGCTGTCTCCTCCCTGTTGGCAAAACCCTAGCCAAACGGGACGGGTGCGCAAAGGTGGAATTCACGATCACATGTTCAACGGGGCGGCGCGGGCCGGTCTATCACTCGTCGCCCTGCGCTTCGGCGCGGGTCTTGCCGCTGACATTCATCGCCAGCGTCGCGGCCATGAATTGATCCAAATCACCATCCAAAACGCCTTTGGTATCGCTGGTTTCGACGCCGGTGCGCAGGTCTTTGACCATCTGGTAGGGCTGCAAGACATAGGATCTGATCTGATTGCCCCAGCCCGCATCGCCCTTGTTGTCATGCGCTTCGTTGATGGCAGCGTTGCGGCGATCAAGTTCTTGCTGATACAGCCGCGATTTCAGGGCCTTCATGGCAATGTCGCGGTTTTGGTGCTGCGACTTCTGGCTGCTGGTCACCACGATCCCTGTGGGGATGTGCGTGATCCTAACCGCCGAGTCGGTGGTGTTAACGTGCTGGCCGCCCGCGCCCGATGACCGGTAGGTGTCGATGCGGATATCGGAGGGGTTCACGTCGATTTCGATATTGTCATCGACCACCGGATACACCCAGACCGACGAAAACGACGTGTGCCGCTTGGCCGCCGAATCAAACGGGGAAATGCGCACCAGCCGGTGCACGCCGGATTCGGATTTCAGCCAACCATAGGCATTGTGGCCGGTGATCTTGTAGGCGGCCGATTTGATCCCGGCCTCGTCGCCGCCGGTTTCTGACTGCAGCTCGACCGTATAGCCGTGCTGCTCCGCCCAGCGGACATACATCCGCGCCAGCATCGACGCCCAATCACAGCTTTCAGTGCCGCCAGCACCGGCGTTGATTTCCAGAAAGGCGTCATTGGCATCCGCTTCGTTGTTCAGCAGGGCCTCAAGCTCTTTGGCGGCGGCCTTTTTGGCAACCGCGCGCAGGGTGTCCTCGGCCTCGGTGATCACGTCTTCGTCGCCTTCCATCTCGCCCATTTCGATCAGTTCGACGTTGTCGCTCAGGTCTTGCTGAATGGAATCGTGGGTGTCCAACGCATCGACAAGGCTTTGACGTTCGCGCATCAGTTTTTGCGCATTGGCCGGATCATCCCACAGCGTCGGGTCTTCGACCCGCGCATTGAATTCCTCAAGCCGGTGCTTGGCGGTCTCCCAGCCCATCCGCTGGCGCAACAACTCCAGCGAGGTTTCGATCTCGGAAACAAGGGTTTGGATTTCGGCACGCATCTTGATGTCCTTGGTCTGGTCAGATGCGGGTGATACCGCAGCGCGCCGGGCCGGGCAAGGTGTGGCAACCGATGCACCGCACGCTTTAATACAAGCCGCCCGAACTCATCGAGCCAAAGCTGGCTTTGCCGCCGACCGTGGCTTTTTCCCCGGTCGAGGTTGTCACCTCTTTCACCTCTTCGCTTTCACCGCGCTCGAACAGCTCGAGGTCGTTGCCCATGGCAAACCCACCTGTCACGCTGAAGCCGAACACAGGCTCTTCACCGTCGCGGAAATACTCGGCCACGACATAATCCCCCTCGGCATCGTCACGCAGGCGTGCGCCTGTAAAGCGGTCGATTTTCAGGAATTGCCCGCCCGGCGGCACTTTGAATGGACCACCGCCGTATTTCTTGATCGCCTCTTGCATGAAGTCCTGAAACACCGGGCCACACATGGAAGACCCATAGGCACCGCGCCCCAAGCCACGGGGCTGGTCGTATCCGATATAGCAGCCTGCAACGATATTGCTGGTAAAGCCGACAAACCAAACGTCGCGCGCATCGTTTGTTGTGCCTGTCTTACCGGCCACAGGCACCGGCAGGTCAATCGCGCCTCTGGCCGTGCCACGATCAACCACGCCTTTCATCATCGACGTCAACTGATAGGCGGTGATCGGATCCATCACCCGTTCACGATCCGATACGATAAGCGGCCCGCGTGTGCTGGGAATGTTCGGATCGTCACACTCGACACAGTCACGCGGGTCATGGGCATAAACCGTCTTGCCATAGCGATCCTGCACGCGATCCACCAATGTCGGCCGCACGCGTTCGCCACCATTGGCAAACATCGCATAGGCCGCCACCATGTTGTAAAGCGTGGTTTCCTCAGACCCGAGCGAGTTGGCAAGAAACCGACCCATATCATCATAGACCCCGAACCGTTCCGCGTAATCCGCGACCACGTCCATACCAACCTCTTGGGCAAGACGGATTGTCATCAGGTTCCGGGACTGCTCGATTCCGGTGCGCAGAGGGGTCGGGCCGTAGAATTTGTTCGACGAGTTGCGCGGCCGCCAAATCCCTTGTGGGGTGTCAATCTCGATCGGGGCGTCGATCACAATCGTCGCCGGGCTATAGCCACTGTCCAACGCCGCGGCAAAAACAAACGGCTTGAAGCTGGAGCCCGGCTGACGTTTGGCTTGGGTGGTGCGGTTGAACACAGAATGCTCGTAGGAAAATCCGCCCTGCATGGCCAAGACCCGGCCAGTGTTGACATCCATTGCCACAAAGCCGCCCTGCACTTCGGGCACCTGCCGCAAGGTCCAACGCAGGAACGCGCCGCTGTCATCGTCCACCATTTTGCGGACCAACACGACCTCGCCGCGTTTGAACGTCTCGAAGAAATCTCCTGGCAGCCATGCAATATCGCTGCGCGGCACCACATGTGGGGCGTTTTCATCCGCGTCTACCCCGTCGATGCCAAGCCGCATTTGCTGGGCTTCGATCTCAAGCACAACCGCCGGGTGCCACTCGCCATCCAGCGTGATATCACGTGGCACGCGGGCCTCGGACAATGCCTTGCGCCACGTCTCTTCGTTTGTCAGGGCCTCTTCGGGCAACACTACGCCGGTGCCACGCCAGCGACCCCGGTCGCGATCGTATTTTTCCAATTGGCGGCGCAGGCCCTCGGCGGCCTCTTCCTGCATCTCGGGGTCGATGGTCGCCCGCACGCTAAACCCGCCGCTGAAAAATTCGCCCTCGCCAAAGTCTTGGCTCAGCTGGCGGCGAATTTCGTCGGTGAAATAGTCGCGTGGCGGAAGGCCCACGCTGAACCGCGTGAAATCGCCATTTTGCACCGAGCGTAGCGGCTGTGCGATCTCGGCCTCATAGGTTGACTGATTGATAAAGCCGTTTTCGAACATCTCTTCGAGGACGAAATCCCGCCGTTGCAGCAACCGGTCACGATTGCGCACCGGGTGGTAATCTGACGGGGCTTTCGGCATTGACGCCAGCATCGCCGCCTCATGCGGGGCCAATTCACGCAGAGATTTGTTGAAGTAGGTTTGCGCCGCCGCCGTCACACCATAGGAATTCTGGCCAAGGAAAATCTCGTTCAGATACAGTTCAAGGATTTTTTCCTTGGTCAGGGTCTCTTCGATCCGGGTGGCAAGAATAATCTCTTTGATCTTTCGTTCGATCCGGCGGTCACCGGACAAAAGAAAGTTTTTCATGACCTGCTGAGTGATCGTCGACGCACCGCGCACGTTTTCCCCGCGCGAGCGGACCGCCTCAAAAATGGCTGCCGCGATGCCGCGCGCATCATAGCCGCCATGCGAATAGAAATTCTTGTCCTCGGCGCTGATAAAAGCCTGCTTGACCAAGTCGGGAATATCGTCGGCCGGTGTGAACAAACGCCGTTCGCGGGAAAATTCGTCGATGATCCGCCCCTCGCTGGAATAAATCCGGCTGATGGTTGGCGGCGTGTAGTTGGCAAGTCTTTCGTGGCTGGGCAAGTCCTGCCCATAGATATGGAAGACCGCAGCGATGCTGAGCGCAATCAACATCAGCCCCAAATTTACAAGGCTGAAGACCGTGCCGAAAAATGTTCCAATAGCCCGTAGCACATCAGCCCCCGTGCGGTTTCACCGTCTCATATAGGCATCTGCGGCAAAACCGTCAAAACACATATTCAATGTTTGTCGTGACCGGCATGTCACTGCCGCACCAGATCGGCGGCGGCGGCATCAGTGATGCGCCATTCGGCCAAAGCATCATGCACCGCCTGCGCCATTTTCGCCCGCCACGCTGGATCGGTCAGATGCGTCAAATCCCGCGGACTGGACATGAACCCCAACTCCAACAGGATCGACGGGATATCAGGCGCTTTGAGCACCGAAAACCCGGCTTGTCGCAAAGGCCGCGAATGCAGCGGCAAGCCGTGATTTGCGATACCTGCGCGGATCGTATCGGCCAGCCGCTCGGCGCGGGGCTGGGTTTCCAGCCGCGCCAGATCCATCAGCACATCGGCCACCACATCATCCTTACCGCGCAGGTCCACCCCGGCCAGCATGTCGGCGCGGTTGTGACGCTCGGCCAAGGCCGCGCTGGCCTTGTCACTGGCGCTGTCGGACAGGGTGTAAACCGTCGCGCCATGCGCGCGCCCCTCGCTTAAGGCGTCGGCATGCAGTGACAGGAACACATCGGCCTGCATCCGGTGTGCCAAGGCCACCCGGCGTTCTAGCGAGACAAAACTGTCGTCCTCACGCGTCAGCGCCACCTCGAACCCACCCGCGCGCAGCAACACCTCCTGCAACTCGCGGGCGAAGGTCAGCATCAGGTCTTTCTCGGCCACTTCGCCAGCCTCGGCCCCGGGATCAATGCCGCCATGACCCGGATCCAAAACCACAACCAGCGGGGCTTCGCCACGCTGGCGGGGACGTTTTTCAGATTTCAGGGAGCGGCCCGGCACAGCCCATCCCGGCAAATCCGGCGCGCCTGCTGATTGCGCGAACGCATCCTGTGTCACAGGCTGCAACTCCAACTCAAGGCGCGCGCGGCCTGTCACCTCGTCAATGCGCAGACCCACCTGCGCCGGGCCCAGTGGCTCGGCCAGATCCAGCACCATCCGCGACCATCCGGGCCGGAACCCACCAACCCGCACGTTCAGCACCTTTTCGCTGCGATTGAGTGCACTTGCGTCCAAACCGCGCCACTCCACTTCGCGGAAGTCCAGCACCAAGCGGCGTGGGTCATCCAGCGTAAAGATCCGGTAAGGCACGCCTTGGCTCAGGCTCAGCCCGATGTCCACATTGCGCCCGCCATCCTCGATGCCGCTGGACTCGGCGTCAAGCCGGGCAAGGCCACTGAAATCGCGATCTTGCGCAACCGCCACCATACCCCACACCGACAGCACCGCCGCCAGAACCACCTTTATCATACCACTCACCCGCTGTTTTGGCCTGCCTTGGTCGTCAGGCTACACCATGGCCGCAGGCAATGCATCAACCCTGCCCGGTCTTCTTGCCATTATAGTCCAACAACGTCCCGTCAAGCCGCGCCACGGTCGCCCATGAACCGCGCCAGCCGCGCCAGACCTTCCTTGATATCCGCTGTGGCACGGGCATAGGAAAACCGGATCGTGCCCGCGCCGCGCACCGGGTCAAAATCCAGCCCCGGCGTCACCGCCACCCCGGCCTTGTCCAGTATCTCGGCGGCAAAGGCGCGGCTGTCATCAGTCAGATGGCTGACATCGGCATAGACATAAAACGCACCATCGGGCGGCGCGATCCGGTCGAACCCGGCCTTGGGCAAGCCGTCCAGCATCAAGGCGCGGTTGGCGCGGTAGACATCCATGTTGGCCTGCAATTCGTCGTGACACTCCATCGCGGCCAAGGCGGCAACCTGACTGGCATGCGGCGGGCAGATGAACAGGTTCTGCGCTAGCCGTTCGATCACGCGCACATGATCCTCGGGCACCACCATCCAGCCCACCCGCCAGCCGGTCATGCTGAAATACTTCGAGAAGGAGTTGATCACATAGGCCTCGTCGGTGATTTCAAGCGCCGTCACCGCCTTGGCCTCGTATTCGATGCCGTGATAAATTTCATCGCTGATGAAACTTGCGCCCTGCGCAGACGCCGCGTCTATCAGGGCCGACATATCATCACGGCCCAGCATGGTGCCCGACGGGTTGGCCGGGCTGGCCACCATCAGCCCTTGCAAGTCCTGCCCGGTCAGATCGGCAGGCACCGGCTGCAGGCGGTTTTCCGCCGCCGTTTCGATATCCACCGGCACAAGATCCAGCGCGCGCAGGATTTGCCGGTAACTGGGATAGCCCGGCGCGCCGATGCCCACCCGGTCGCCCGCATCAAACAGGGCGGTGAACGCCAGAATAAACGCGCCCGAACTGCCCGGTGTGATCACCACACGATCCGAGTTCAGGTCCAAATCATACCATTCACCATACAATTGCGCGATCCGCGCGCGCAGCGCAGGCAGCCCAAGCGCCACGGTATACCCCATCGGCTGATCCGCCATCGCACGCGCCAAAGCATCGCGCGCGCCTTGCGGTGCGGGTGTGCCCGGTTGGCCAACCTCCATGTGGATGATGTCGCGGCCAGCCTCTTCGGCGCGGCGCGCGGCCTCCATGACATCCATCACAATAAAGGGATCGACTTCGGATCGGGTTGAGTTCCGCATCGCTTTGTTCCTAAACTGGTTCTACTATCGGTTCCGTTTCGCCCGGAAAAAGGCCTGCCGTCAATGCACCTTCTTCGCCTTCTTCTTATCAGCGCCCTGATCGGCTTGACGCTGTCCTCCCCGGCGCGGGCGCTGACCCTTTTGCGCGACCCCGATATCGAACACGCCATGAAACAGCTGGCCGCACCGTTGCTGAAAGCGGCCGGGCTTAGCCCGACGCGGGTCGATATCCTGATCATCGACGACCGCAATCTGAATGCGTTTGTCGTCGATCGTGATCATATCTTCATCCACTCGGGGCTGTTGCTGAAAATGGACAATGCGGCGATGCTACAGGCCGTCATCGCGCACGAGGCCGCCCATATCGCCAACGGCCATCTAACGCGCCGAACGCTGAACATGCGCACCGCGCGCAGCGCCGCCGGTTTGGGCGCGGCATTGGCAGCCGCAGCGGCGATCGCGGCCGGTGCTGGCGAGGCGGCGGGCGCAGCCGCCATCGGTGCCTCGAATTCGGCCATGCGAATGTTCATGTCGCACACCCGCGCCGAAGAAAACGCCGCTGACCAATCGGGCCTGCGGTTCATGGCCAATGCCGGGATTGACACACAAGGCGCCGTTGCGGTCATGGATATTTTCCGCGGCCAAGAGGCGCTAAGCCGGTATCGCCAAGACCCCTATGCGCGCACGCACCCGCTGTCGGCGGATCGCTTCCGCGTGGTCCGCCGCCTTGCCGACGCCTATGCCGACAAGGCCCGCGCACAGCCCGTTCATGACTATTGGTTCGCCCGCGCCAAGGGCAAGTTGTCGGCCTTCCAACGCTCGCCGAAATGGACACTGACCCGCGCCGGGGAATCCGGCTATGCCGATATCAAACTGATGCGGCAGGCGGTGGCCCACCACCGACGCTCGCAAACCAACAAGGCGATCCGCGCAATGGACCAAGCCATCGCGCAACGCCCGAATGACCCGTTCCTGCAAGAACTCAAGGGTCAGATCCTGATGGAAAGCCGCAATTTTTCCGCCGCGGTCAACGCCTATGGCCGGGCGGTCAACATGGCCCCCGACAACGCGTTGATCCTTGGCTCTTATGGCCGCGCGCTCATGGCGCAGGGACAAATCGGCAAAGCCCAGCAATATCTTGAAAAGGCCCGTGCACTGGATGGCCGCGACGCGCGGGTGATGCGCGATCTGGCCGCCGCCTACGCCAAACAGGGCGACAAGGGCATGGCCTCGCTTGTCACGTCCGAACGCTACGCCATGATGGGCCGGCTTGAGGATGCCGGGCTACACGCGCAACGTGCATCTGACCTTTTGCCGCGCGGCTCAACCGGCTGGCGCCGAGCGCAAGATGTGTTATCTGCGGCCAAAGCCGCTGAAAAGAAACGGAGATGACCCAAATGAAATTCGCCCCCTTTGCCGCGCTGGCCACAGCCGCTGCGCTGGCCCTTCCCCTGCCCGCGCAGGCGTTTGACCTGACCTCGATGACCGAGGCCGAGCGCGACGCCTTTCACAATGAGATTCGCAATTACCTGATGGAAAACCCGCAGGTGATCATGGAGGCGGTCGCGGTTCTGGAGCAGCGCCAGCAACAGCAGCAGGCGCAAAACGACGTGGCGCTTGTCCAAGACAACGCCGAGGCGCTGTTTAGCGATGATCATTCATGGACCGGCGGCAATCCCGAGGGGGACATCACCCTAGTGGAATTCATGGATTACAAATGCGGTTACTGCAAACGCGCCTTCCCCGAGGTCGAAAGCCTTGTCGAGGCCGATGGCGACATCCGCGTGATCGTCAAAGAATTCCCGATTCTGGGCGAAGAATCGCTGCTGGCAGCGCAGTTTGCCATCGCCACACTGCAAACTGCGGGTGATGAGGCCTACAAACAGGTTCACGATGCGCTGATGACCTTCCAAGGCGACATTTCCGAACCCGCGCTGCGCCGCGTGGCCGAAGGGTTTGACCTCGATGCCGATGCCATCATCGCCCATATGGACAGCGACGAGGTTGGTCAGGTCATCGCCGCTAACCACGCCCTTGGCCAGCGTATGAACATCACCGGAACCCCCACTTTCGTGATGAACGATCAGATGCTGCGCGGCTACGTGCCGCTGGACGTGATGCAGGAAATCGCAGCCGAGATTCGGCAGGAGAGCTGATGCGCCTTGTCTGGCCGTCCTTCAGGGGCCTGCCGCTTGCGGCGGGCCTTATCACCGCGCTGTCCGGTGCAGCGACCGCCGAGACGGATTTTACCGCCCTGACCCCGACAGAACAGGCTATTTTCCATAATGAACTGCGCGAGGTGCTGCTCAGCGTGCCGGGGCTTTTGCCGGATGCGCCCGCGCCGCCGATCAACCCCTATGCCGATGCCATCGCCAATGATCTTGCGCTTTTGTCGGATCGCGAACAGGCGCTTTACGGCCCGCATTTACCGGGTTTTGGCCGCGCCGACGCCGCATTGAAAATCGCCCTGTTCATCACGCCCGATTGCCCGGATTGTGACCTGGCGCAGGACGATCTACGCAAACTGGTCCAAGACTATGACCTGCGCGTCACCCTGATCGACATGATACAGCAGGCCGACCTTGCCCGCGCCTTGGAACTGGATACAGCCCCATCGTACGTGCTGCCCGATAGGATGCTGCGCGGGCATATCCCGCCGATCGTATTGGAACGCTATTTTGAGCAATAAGGCCCTGTCAGACAGTCACCTCAGTCGCTCATCGGCGTCATCAGTTCCACTTCCTCACCATCGCGCACAGCGGTGTAGAAACAACTGCGGCGATTGGTGTGGCAGGCCGGGCCGGTTTGGTTGATCCGCACCAGCAGGCAGTCACGGTCGCAATCGACGCGGAAATCGACCAATTCCTGCACATGGCCCGATGTCTCGCCCTTGATCCAGAACGCCTGCCGCGATCTGCTCCAATACGTTACCTTGCCGGTTTCCAGTGTGCGCGTCACCGCTTGGGCGTTCATCCACGCCATCATCAGAACCTCCCCCGTCTGGGCATCCTGCGCAATGGCAGGAATCAGGCCGCGATCATCGTATTTCAAACTGGCAGGATCGAAGGACATAAGCGAAAACCTTTTGCATCTGGCGTCAGGACTTCTATCTATTGGCCCAAAGACGAAAGGGAAAGTCATGAGCGGCGAAACCGACCTGATCAAGCTGTATTCGGCGCGGATTCTTGAGCTTGCCGCGGATATTCCACATCACGGACGGCTGGAGGCCCCCGAGGCCAGCGTGAAACGCCGCGCGCCGCTTTGCGGCTCGACCGTGACCGTGGATATTTGCACGGAAGACGACACCATCACCGATTACGCGGCCGAGGTGAAAGCCTGCGCACTTGGGCAAGCTGCGGGCAGTATCGTGGGCCAGCACATCATCGGTGCGCGCTTTGATCAGGTTGTCGCCGCGCGCGATGCGCTGAAAGACATGCTCAAAAACGATGGCCCCACGCCAGCGGCCCCCTTTGACGGGCTTGAAGTGCTGCGCCCGGCGCGCGACTACAAAAACCGCCATGCCTCGATCCTGCTGACCCTCGACGCCACGGTCGACGCCATGCAACAGGCCCGCGCGGCCCAACCCTGCGACTAACCCGGCGCGGCGCCCTGTCAGGGGCGACAAGCACCCGGCCAAAAAAAACCGCCGCACACCCGAACGGGTGGCGGCGGAAAGGAAAGCGCGTTCCGAAAGCATCCGTCACAAACCGGGGTAAAGAGGCAGATCACCCCGGGGCACGACTTGGGACAGTCAGTCGGACGCATCATCGACTTGGGGACCGAGATACGTCAGGCGTGACGGACAAGGAACGTCGCAGGCAGAAACTCAGATCAGGCCGGGCAGATAAAGCCCCACGACCAACGTCACCATTAAAGCTGCAGCTCCAACAAAATCTCCAACAAGAGTTTCCGAGGACCGTTCGGCTGTATTTTTAATCTGGCGAAGCATCGGGGGCTCCTTTCCGGTTATCTGTGTTGCCTTTTTGTTCTCATTTTATTAACGCCCTGTAAAGAACTTTATAGGAACATTTGTGAACTTTTTGTTCCCAATATGGACAAGTCATTGTTTTCAATGGTTATTTAAAGAACACGGTCATCCGACCGAAATTAGCCGGATCGCCTGATCCTGTTCCATCAGCCACAACAGCGCCCGCGCGGCCTGCCCACGGGGGCTGTCGAGTGTCGGATCATCGCCCAGCAATTTTCGCGCATCGGTTTGCGCGACGGCCATCAGCGCCGATTGCGCCTCCATATCCGCCACCCGGAACCGCGGCAGACCCGATTGCGCGGTCCCGATCAGATCACCCGCGCCGCGCATTTCCAGATCGACCTCGGCAATCCGAAACCCGTCCTCGGTATCGCGCATGGTGGTCAATCGCCGTTCGCCGCTCTCGCTCAGCGGGGCCTGATACATCAACAGGCAGGTTGAGGCCGCCTCGCCACGCCCGACACGACCCCTTAACTGGTGCAGCTGCGCCAGCCCGAAATATTCGGCCCGTTCGATCACCATGATCGACGCATTGGGCACATCAACCCCCACTTCGATCACCGTGGTCGACACCAGAACCGAAGTTTTGCCCTGTTGAAACGCCGCCATCGCCGCGTCTTTTTCATCGGGGGGCATTTGCCCATGCACCAAGCCCACCACACCTTCACCAAGCGCGGCGCGCAGCCGTGTGAAGCGATCAACCGCACTGGACAGGTCGACCGCCTCGCTTTCCTCGACCAGCGGGCACACCCAATACGCCTGCCGCCCCTCGGCGATGGCGCGGCGCAGATGGTCCACCACCTCGTCCATCCGGGTCATGTTGACCAGCGCGGTCTTGATCGGCTTGCGGCCGGGTGGCTTTTCATCCAGCACGCTGACATCCATGTCGCCATATTGCGCCAAGGCCAGTGACCGCGGGATCGGCGTGGCCGTCATCACCAACACATCGGCCTGCGCGCCCTTCTTGCCCAGTTCCAACCGTTGACGCACGCCAAAGCGGTGCTGCTCATCAACAATGGCCAGCCGCAAATCGCAAAACTCCACGTCCTTTTGAAACACCGCATGGGTGCCCACCAATATCTGGATATCCCCACGCTTGAGCGCGTCCAGTTTGGCCCGCCGCTCCGCCCCCTTGTCGCGCCCGGTCAGAATTTCGATGACCACGCCCGCCGCTTCGGCCAAGGGGCGCAACCCTTGCAAATGTTGCCGCGCCAAGATTTCCGTGGGGGCCATCATAACCCCCTGCCCGCCCGCCTCGACCGCGATCAGCAGCGCCTTGAGCGCAACCAAAGTTTTGCCCGCGCCCACATCGCCCTGCAACAAACGGTTCATCCGGGTGTCTTGCGCCATGTCGGCGGCGATTTCGGCAATGGCACGGGTCTGTGCGCCGGTCAGATCATAGGGCAGCGCGTCCAGCACACGCGCCTGCAACGCACCGCTACCCATGGTTGCGCGCCCCTTGGCCCGGCGCAGGCGCGACCGCGCCAATGCCAGCGTCAACTGATGCGCCATGAACTCATCATAGGCCAGCCGCTCGCGCGCGGGATCCGCCGGTGACAGGTCGCCCATATCCTGCGGGTTGTGCGCCCGTGCCACCGCCTCGGACCAATCGGGCCAGCCGGTTTGCGCCTTTTGCGCGGGGTCGATCCATTCCACCAGATCAGGTGCCCGCGCCACCGCCGCCAAGGCTGCCTTGCGCATCACCTTTTGGGTAACACCGCCGGTCAGCGGGTAGACCGGCTCAAAATTAGGGATCTCACCCACCTCCTCCGGGGGCAAGATGTGATCGGGATGCACCATCTGCGCCATGCCGTCGAACAGTTCAACCTTGCCCGACACCACGCGCCGTGCGCCGGTGGGCAGAATCCGCCGCAAATATTCGTCGCGGGCATGGAAAAAGACCAATTGAAACGCCGTTGCCGCATCTTCGACCGTGATCCGATAGGCCCCGCCGCGCCGTTGCGGCGCGCGGTGTTGTCCGACCGTGACTTCAACCGTCACGACACCGGGCAGATCGGCCCCCTGAACCGTGGGGCGCTTGCGCCGGTCGATGCCGGAATAGGGCAAGGTGAACAGCACGTCGCGCGGCTTTTCGATATGCAGCGCCGCAAGGTTTTGCGCGGTTTTTGGGCCCACGCCCTCTAGCGTGTCCAGCGCCGCGAACAGCGGAAAAAGGGCTTCGGGCCGGCCGCTCATGCGTCCCCGACCAGACGAAGCCAGCCGTCTTCGTCGAGGGTTTCTATCCCCAATTCCGTCGCTTTCTTGGCTTTTGAGCCCGCCCCCGGCCCGGCCACCAGAAGGTCAGTTTTGGCGCTGACGCTGCCCGACACCTTCGCCCCCAAAGCTTCGGCACGCGCCTTGGCCTCGGCGCGGGTCATCTTTTCAAGTGTGCCGGTGAACACCACCGTCAGGCCCGCCACCGGGCTGCCACTGGTATCGGGGCGCTCGGCGTCTTGCACATCCAGATGGCCCACCAGCCTGTCAATGCTGTCGCGTTCCTGCGATTGCGCAAAGGTGGTCACCAAGGATTGCGCCATGACCGTGCCAACGCCATCAATGCCCAGCAAACGCTCCCATTCGGGGCCGTCCATCGCCGCTGCGTCATCCATCGCGGCGGTAAAATCGGCCCAAGTGCCGTAGACCCGCGCCAACATGTTGCTGGCCGCCTCACCGACATGGCGAATGCCAAGCGCGAACAGCAGACGCCCAAACGGAATGACCCGCCGTTCGTCAATCGCATCAAACAGGTTTTGCGCGCTTTTCTCGCCCCAGCCGTCGCGGTTTTTCAACTGTGTCAGACACCCCGGCCCGTAGCGATCTTTCAGGGTAAAGATATCGGCGGGTTCCTTGATCCAACCATCGCGATAAAACTGTTCGACCTGCTTGGCGCCCAGACCTTCGATATCAAACGCCGCACGGCTGACAAAATGCTTGAGCTTTTCCACCGCCTGCGCCGGGCATATCAATCCGCCGGTGCAGCGGCGCACCGCGTCGCCCTCTTCTCGGATGGCCTCACTGCCGCAATCAGGGCAATGGTGTGGAAATTCATAGGGTTGCGCATCCTTCGGTCGTTTGGACAGGTCCACATCCGCCACCTTGGGGATCACATCGCCCGCGCGGTAGATCTGCACCCAGTCACCGATGCGAATATCCTTGCCGTCGCGGATGTCATTGCCCTTGGAATCGAACCCGGCGATATAATCCTCGTTGTGCAGCGTGGCGTTGCTGACCACCACGCCGCCCACCGTGACCGGCTGCAGGCGCGCAACCGGGCTCAGCGCGCCGGTGCGACCCACTTGAATGTCGATGCCGTCCAACCGCGTCCACGCCAGTTCGGCGGGGAACTTGTGGGCAATTGCCCAACGCGGCGTGGTGCTGCGGTAGCCCAGCCGGTGTTGCAACCCAAGGTCGTTGACCTTGTAGACCACCCCGTCAATATCATATCCAAGATCCGCGCGTTTCTGTTCGATCCGGGCGTAATGCGTCAGCATTTCTTGCGGGCCATCGCACAGTTCGGTCAACGGGTTGGTCTGGAACCCAAGGTTGGCCAGACGGTCGATTGCCTGCATCTGGGTGTCGGCCAACGGTTCAGAATGCTGGCCCCACGCATAGGCAAAAAACTTCAACGGGCGGCGCGCGGTCACTTTCGGGTCAAGCTGGCGCAAGCTGCCGGCGGCGGCATTGCGTGGATTGGCGAATGGCTTGTCAGACTTTTCAGCCTGACGCGCGTTCAGCGCCTCGAAATCCGCGTGTGCCATGTACACCTCGCCGCGCACCTCCAAGACCTCGGGCGCGTCTTGCAGGGTCCGCGGAATATCGTCGATGGTGCGCGCATTCGCCGTCACGTTTTCGCCCACGGCCCCATCGCCACGCGTCGCCGCCTGCACCAGCTTGCCCTGCTCATAGCGCAAAGACAGGCTGAGCCCGTCGATCTTTGGCTCACTGGTGTAGGTCAGCGGCGCATCGTCAGCCATGCCCAGATACCGGCGGATGCGGGCATCGAAATCTTTGATTTCTTCTGCCTCGAACGCGTTGCCAAGACTAAGCATGCGCACCGCATGGGTGACCTTTCCGAAGGCTTCGGCAGCCGTAAAACCTACCCTGTCACTGGGGCTGTCGGGGCGTTTTAGATCGGGAAACCGATCTTCGATGGCTTCATTGCGACGAACAAGGGAATCATAGTCGGAATCCGCCATGATCGGCGCATCATCGACGTGATATGCCCGATCGGCACGGGCCAACAGATCAGCCAGACGCGCCAATTCGGCCTTGGCCTGCGCTTGGCTCAATTCCTCAACAGCCTGCTGCGCTGTGTCCGTGGCCATGTCATCCTTGCGCCCTGCACTCATTGCGGCCCTCCGCCTGCGATCCGAGGGGCCAACACGGCCCTGTTTGCTTGGATCAAAGTGATAGGGCGCGCGACGTCCAAGGTCCAGAGGCGCCCATGCAAGAAGGTTGTTGTGCGCCGGACTGTCGGTCTGCCGAATTGTTGGAGTGTCGGGCCGGGGTCAGGCGCCGATGGCCAACCGTTCGCTGTCCATTTGCCGCGGTTCGGGATCGCGCAGAACATAGCCACGGCCCCACACCGTTTCGATATGGCTGTCGCCGCCTGTGGCCTCGGTCAGCTTCTTGCGCAATTTGCAGATGAACACGTCGATGATCTTGAGTTCGGGTTCATCCATGCCGCCGTAGAGGTGGTTCAAGAACATTTCCTTGGTCAGCGTTGTGCCCTTGCGCAGGCTGAGCAATTCCAGCATTTGATATTCCTTGCCGGTCAGGTGCACTGGCTGATTGTCGACATCCACGGTTTTCGCATCAAGGTTGACGTTGATTTTGCCGGTGCGAATGACCGATTGGGAGTGCCCTTTCGAGCGTCGGATGATCGCGTGGATGCGCGCCACCAACTCTTCGCGATGAAACGGTTTGGTTAGATAGTCATCAGCCCCAAAGCCAAATCCCTTGATCTTGTTTTCCGTATCATCGGCCCCGGACAGGATGAGGATCGGCGTTTCGATCCGTGCCAGTCGCAACTGGCGCAACACCTCATGCCCGTTCATATCCGGCAGGCCCAAATCCAGAAGGATCAGATCATAATCATAGAGTTTTGCCAGATCGATCCCTTCTTCGCCCAGATCCGTGGTATACACGTTCAGGTTGGCGTGGGTCAGCATCATCTCGATGCTTTTCGAGGTGGTGGGATCATCCTCTACCAGAAGAACACGCATCACTTTTCTCCGCTAGGTTCCTATTATCTGCACCAACCCTGGCCACAATTGGTTAATCACCAGTTACCAGTCACAAATAAATAGCGGATTCTACCTATGGTTGTCCATCTTCCTTACTTCGCACTGTCGCTTTCAGCCCCTCGGCACCATGTCGGCCAAGGGCGTTCAGCCATTCTTGGAACTCTTCATCGCTCAACTCATACCATTCTAGGGCTTGGGCCCGCGTCAGCAGGCCATGCACAACCCCACGCACCACCGCCCGCTTGCGCGCGGCTGTCCACCGGCGCGTATCACGCGGCGGAAGGTCTGCCCGGCTTAGCACCCGACCATCGGGCAATGTCACGGCCCGCGGCCCATCTACCTTTTTCAAAAACATCACTCTCACCCTTATTAATCACCTATGCCGCAATCTTTTGCCGACAGACTTAACACCCGGTGAAACGCGCCCTTGAGAGTGCTTAGGATTTTCCTATATTCCGCTAGATCAAGGAGACTGCACATGCCCCTCGAAACGCCTCTTAACTCGCTTGGTTTCGCCAAGCCGCCAGCCGACACACGGGTTGTCGTCGCCATGTCGGGCGGCGTCGACAGTTCGGTTGTGGCCGCGCAACTGGCCGAGGAAGGCTATGACGTGGTGGGCGTCACGCTGCAGCTTTATGATCACGGCGCGGCACTGGCCAAGAAAGGTGCGTGCTGCGCAGGCATCGACATCCACGACGCCCGCCGCGTCGCCGAGGATATGGGATTTCCCCATTATGTGCTGGATTACGAAAACATCTTTCGTGACGCGGTGATCGACGAATTTGCCGACAGCTACCTTGGCGGGGCCACGCCGGTGCCCTGTATCCGCTGCAACGAGCGGGTGAAGTTCAAGGACTTGCTGGAAACCGCCAAGGATCTTGACGCCGATTGCATGGCGACCGGTCACTATATCCAACGCAAGATGGGCGCGCATGGCCCCGAACTGCACAGCGCGGCAGATGCAAACCGCGATCAAAGCTATTTCCTGTTCTCGACCACCCCGGAGCAGTTGGATTACCTGCGCTTTCCGCTTGGGCATCTCCCCTCAAAGGATGCCACACGCACGCTGGCCGCACGATACGGCCTGCAAGTCGCCGATAAGCCCGACAGTCAGGACATCTGCTTTGTCCCTGATGGCAACTATGCCTCGGTGATTGAAAAACTGCGCCCCGGTGCCGCCGAACCCGGCGAGATCGTCCATGCCGATGGCCGCGTCCTTGGCACTCATGAGGGCGTGATTCACTACACCATCGGCCAACGCCGCGGCCTTGGTATCGGCGGGCTGAGCGAGCCGCTTTACGTGGTCAAGCTGGACGTGGACAGCAAGCAGGTCGTCGTCGGCCCCAAGGATATGCTGGCCACCCGGATCGTGCCGGTGCGTGAGATTAATTGGCTGGGCGACGTGCCCCTGACATCGCGGCCCGAATGGCATGTCTCGGTCAAGGTCCGCTCAACCCGCCCCCCGCGCGAGGCGATTATTCGCCCCTTGTCCGACACCGAGGCCAACGTCGAACTGCTGACCGCAGAAGAGGGCGTCAGCCCCGGTCAGGCCTGCGTGTTCTATGAAACCGGCGGCAGCCGTATTCTTGGCGGCGGCTGGATCTGGCGCGGCCACTAGGGTTTGCCTGCGGCCGCGACAGGCCGCATGCCACGCGGCTGACCGATATCAAGACCGAGTCACACGCACAGTTCATCCGACTGGACATGCCTAGAATAAGCGCCGGACGTCGCGGCCCCCGGTGGCGTCTAAAAATTGTGCATTGGGTGCCAATGGTCGGTTTGGGTGCCTTTGTAATCCACGGCCAAAACGCGATTTTTTCCAACCTACCAAGACGATAGCAGCCCCGTCGGCATTACGTTAAGACGCGACAAATTTCGCGATGTGGCCCGGAACGGCCATCCCAAAAGCCCCCTTCAAGCATCAGAATCCTGCATGAAAGCCGTAGCGATTTGCATTGCGGGATCATGTGTGAAAATATTTTTGCACCGCGACACAAGAAAGCGCGATATATTTGCGATTATCCAACTGGGAGTTGACATGAAAAAATTTCTGACACTGGCCGCGACTGCGGCACTGGCCTTTGGTGCGGCAACCGCCCAAGCAGAAGACATCGTTGTGGCCACCGACACCGCCTTTGTCCCCTTCGAATTCAAACAAGACGGCGAATACACCGGCTTTGACATCGAAATGTGGCAGGCGATCTCGGAAGAACTGGGCGTCGACTACGAACTGCGCCCGATGGATTTTTCGGGGATCATTCCGGCCCTGCAAACCGGACAGGTCGATGTGGCTTTGGCGGGCATCACCATCAAACCCGAGCGCGAAGAGGTCATCGACTTTTCCGACGGCTACTACGACAGCGGCTTCCGCCTGATGGTGCCTGCCGACAGCGATATCCAAAACTGGGAGGATCTGGCCGGCAAGACAATGGCGGTGAAAACCGGCACCTCTGCCTCGGACTGGGCCGAAGACAACCTGCCCGACACCGAGTTGCGCAAGTTCCCCAACATCGACAACGCCTATCTTGAACTGCGCACCGGCCGGGTTGATGCCGCCATGCACGACACCCCCAACGTTCTGTATTACATCTCCACCGCCGGCAACGGCGAGGTGAAGGCCGTGGGCGATCAGCAGATGGCGCACCAGTATGGCATCGGCTTTCCCAAGGGCAGCGAATTGGTTGAGCCGGTGAACGCGGCGTTGGCCAAGATGCGCGAAGACGGTCGCTATGACGCGATCTATGAAAAGTGGTTCGGCGCATCGAACTGAACCGATTGGCCGGGACGCCCTGTCACAGGCGCGACCCGGCCCCCTTTCCTGACATTTCTGACATACGATAACGGAGGCCTTTCATGGAAACGGACTGGTCCGTGATCGTCGATTTCCTGCCCCAGCTTTTGGAGGGCGCGAAAACGACGGTCTATATTACGGTCGTCGGCCTGATCGGCGGCCTTGTTCTGGGCACGCTGGCGGGGCTGATGCGGGCCTATGGGGGGCACATCCTGAACGGCATTGCCTTCGCCTATATCGAGGTGATCCGCGGCACGCCCATCGTGGTGCAGGTGATGTTTCTATATTTCGCCCTGCCCGTGCTGGCCGATTTGCGAATTGACCCAATGAGCGCGGCAGTGCTGGCCATTATCGTCAACGCCGGGGCCTATATCGCCGAAATCGTGCGCGGGGCGTTCCTGTCGATCGGCAAGGGGTTGACCGAGGCCGGGCTGGCCATCGGCCTGCCACATTGGCAGGTGCTGGTCTATATCGTCGGGCCGCTGGCCTTTCGCCGCCTGATCCCGCCGCTTGGCAACCAGTTCATCGTCAGCCTCAAGGACACGTCGTTGTTCATCGTGATCGGTGTGGGTGAGTTGACCCGCACAGGACAAGAGATCATGGCCTCGAACTTTCGCGCGGTCGAAATCTGGACGGCGGTGGCGATCATCTATCTGGTCATGACCGGCACGCTAAGCCTGATCCTGCGCACCATCGAAAAACGCATGAGGATCCTATGAGCATCATCGAGTTCAAGAACACGTCCAAGCATTTCGGCCCGCTCAAGGTGCTGGACGGGGTTGATCTGTCAATTGACGCAGGCGAGGTGGTGGTGCTGGTCGGCCCGTCCGGGTCGGGCAAGTCCACGCTGCTGCGCTGCATCAACGGGCTTGAAATGATCACCGGGGGCGATCTGATCGTGGACGGGCTCAGCGTGACGGGCAGCACCAAGCAGTTGCGCGAAATCCGGCAAGAGGCCGGGATGGTGTTTCAGCAATTCAACCTGTTTCCGCAACTGACGGCCTTGGAAAACGTGGCCTTCGGCCCCTCCAAAGTGCGCGGGCTCAGCAAGGCCAAAGCCCGCGAAACGGCGCGCGACCTTCTGGACAAGGTCGGGCTGCGGGACAAGGCCGGCCACTACCCGGCGGAACTGTCGGGCGGTAAACAACAGCGCGTGGCAATTGCCCGGGCACTGGCCATCAAACCCAAGGTGATGCTGTTTGATGAGCCGACCTCGGCGCTGGACCCCGAGCTGAAACAAGAAGTTCTGAACGTCATGCGCGCCTTGGCCGAAGAAGGCATGACCATGGTCGTCGTCACGCACGAAATGGGGTTCGCAAAACAGGTCGGCACGCGCCTGATCTTTATGGAGCATGGCCATATCGCCGTCGATGGCAACCCGCGCGAGGTGATCGACACACCGCCCAACGATCGGATGAAGGATTTCCTGCAACATGTCTGATCTAGGCGTTTCTGAACTGGGCCGAGTCACGGCGCGCGGCACCCCGCGCCAAATCGGCCGGACCTTGGGCGAGGCCGGCCGCGACGCCGTGCACGAGGTTCTTCTCAAGGCCGACTATTGGCGCGCGGTGATCAACCCGGCCCATGCGGGCGCGGTCGAGACAATGGCCGTTAATCTGCAAACCCTGTTCCCCGCCATTTGGGAGGAACTGCAAGGCATGGCCGACGAGCTGCACCTGCCGCTGGAACAGGTGGTGGCGTGGAATTGCCGGGGCGACCTGATGTCAAACGTGCCCGATGGCTGCACGACGGTTCAGATTCCCGGCCCGGCCCCCATGATCGGCCATAACGAAGACGGGATGCCCGGCTTTCGCGGTCATGCCTTTCTGGCAGAACTGACGCCGGATGATGGGCCGGCGCTGATGTCTTTTTGCTATCCCGGTTCGATCCCCGGCCACACCTTTGCCACCAATGCCGCAGGGCTGGTGCAAACCGTCAACAACCTGCGCCTGCACAATGTCACCGCCGACCTGCCCCGCATGGGCCTTGGGCGGGCGATCTTGCGCTGTGACACGCTGGACCAGGCGTTAGACCAGTGTCACCGCCATACCGCAAGCGGCGGTTTTCACATGTCGCTGGCTCAGGCCGGAGACCCACGCCTGATGAGTGTTGAATTTGGCGGCGGTCAGTGTTCGGCCCAAGCCATCGAAACCCCGGCTGTTCATGCCAATCATGCGCTGCACATGGGCCAAGGCGCACCGGGCCAAACCATCACCCCCTCGTCCCGAGACCGGCAGGCACGTGGCACACGCCTGTTGGCCGACGGCGTAACCGACCCGCTGCGCATCCTGCGCGATACCGGCGGTGCGGGGCTACCGATTCACCGGGTCCGCGCCGATGACCCCGACCACGAGAATACGCTTGCAACCGCCATATTCCGCGTAGAATTATCGAAGGTGGAATGGAGCGTATATGACCAAACATCACAAGGCCCGGTATTTGCAACCCCCTGAAAACCGACAAGGCGGTCCGGCAACCGCGCCGCGCAATGTAAAGGAATTGCGCGATCTTATGTTGCGCATCGCACGCGGCGACGCCCATCAATCGCTTGGTCCAAAGGCGCAAAAGGCGCTGTCGGATATCCTTGACCTGCGTGGCGACCCCGCCCTGCTGTCAATCACAGCCCTTGCCGAAAAGCTGTCGGTGAACCCTTCGACATTGACCCGGCTGGCCCGAGCGCTTGGATATCCGGGCTTTAGCGCCTTTCAGCAGGTCTTGCTTGATGCGGCCATGTCCGCGCCGGGGGATTTCTACACCCGCCAAGCGCAAACCGCCCTAGCCGGAGAAGGTGCCTCGGGTATGGGTGGCATTGCGCGGCTTTGCCGGGAAAATCAGGCCAATATCGAACGCTTTATCGAAGGCTGCGACATTGGCCAGTTTCAAAAGGCAACCCATCTGATCACCTCGGCCCCGCGCGTGATGGTGCACGGCATCCGGCAATTCCATGCCTTCGCAAGTTTTCTGGTTTACGGTCTGCGGATGATCCGTTCGGATGTGCATATGCTGGATTCCAGCAATCTTGGCATTGCCGAAGGTCTGGCCTCGATGGGGCCGTCGGATGTCTTGATCGCAGCCTCCTGCGCGCCCTATTCGGCTCAGGTGGCCGCCACGGCCCACGCCGCCGCGGAGCACGAGATCGACATCGTCGCCGTCACCGACAGGGCCAGTTCTCCGCTTGCCGCCATCAGCCAAGCGGCCATACTTGTCCCGCATGAAACCAGCTTCTTGTCGAATTCCATGACAACATTCACGCTGGCCGCCGAATGCCTGATCAACGGGTGCGCGGCGGCCTTGCCGGAAGAGGCAAAGCAGGCGCTTTCGGCGCGGGATGACATGATCAAGAAGCTCAACATCGAAATTTGATGCAGATGTGGGCGAAACGGCCCTCAAGACAGCGCCGGTTTCAATAACGTCATGCGTCAAAAATGAAAAACCCCGCTCAAATGGCGGGGTTCGTTAAAGCGCTTGAACAAAGCTGATTATTCAGCCGCTTTTGCGTCATCCGATGGGGTGTCCGCCTTGTTCTGTTCGCCATTGGTATCGTCCGTGGCTTGCGCCCCGCCGCCCTGAGGCGGCTTTTTGGCGCGTGGTTTGCGCGGACGTTTGGGCTTTTCGGTCTTTTGCGTTTCAGGCGTTTCGACCAGCTCGCTTTCACCTTGGGGATCGGCCGGGGCGACATCCGGCTGCGGGGCCGCGGCCGGGTCTGTGCCTTCGCTGGCCTCACGCTTGGCGCGCTCGCGGTCACGTTCGGCCTGACGTTCACGATTTTCGCGTTCCTGCTGTTCGCGGCGCGCGTCCTGTTCTTTCTGCGCGGCGCCTAGCATACGCAGGTAATGCTCGGCATGCTGCTGAAAGTTTTCAGCAGCAACACGGTCATTACTCAACTGCGCATCACGCGTAAGCTGATTGTATTTCTCGATAATCTGCTGCGGCGTACCGCGCACTTTACCTTCCGGGCCCGAACTGTCGAAAACCCGGTTTACGATATTGCCAACCGAACGGTTACGGTTAGACTTATTACGCGGACGTGATTTAGATGATCTCATTGGTTTAGCTGTTTAGCCCTGTGCTCAATGCGTCGTTTGATCCGTGATCGCGCCACACGCGCGCTATAGTTCATTAAGGATCCGACATGTAATGGCTTAGTGTTACAAGGATCGCCCGAAGGCGTTATCGCTGCGTAACGTATATCCAATAAACACGCCAGATCATCGCTGACAAGGGCAAAGCAGCATTTTCGCCAAATTCATCCGTTTTTTTGCGTTCTTACACCAAGATCAGCCACGCCAGACCGCCGCCACAACACGATCATGCCCGGCCAAATCCTTCAAAACACGCAGATCGTCGAATCCGGCTGCCTTGAACATGTCGGCGACGATATCACCTTGCCGCCAGCCTATTTCAACCAAAAGCCGCCCGCCGGGCAGAAGATAATCGGGGGCCTGCGCCGCAATCACGCGGTATGCGCTCAGACCATCCGCTTCATCGGTCAGGGCCTCGCGCGGGTCAAATGCAAGGTCCGGGGCAAGCTCTGACATTTCATCGGCGGCAATATAGGGGGGATTGGAGACAATCAGATCAAACTTGCCCTCCACCGCCTCAAGCCAGTCCGAGCGGCGAAACTCCAGTCCAGACTCCACCCCGATCGCGCGCGCATTCCTGCGCGCGACCTGCAGGGCTTTTTCCGAAATATCGGTGGCCAGAATTGACGCGCCGCCGTTTTGCAAGGCCAATGTGATCGCAATGCATCCCGATCCCGTTCCCAGATCGAGACACCGTGCATAGGGCCGTTGCAACGCCACTTCGATCAACAACTCGGTGTCGGGTCGCGGATCTAGCACGTCGTCGTTGACGTAAAATGTGCTCTCCCAAAAGGCGCGGGTGCCAAGGATTTTCGACACAGGCCGCCCCGCCGCACGCGATTGCAAATCCGTTTGATAGGCTTGCTGACCAGCTTCGGAAAACTCGGTCGCGGTCAACTCACGGTCCATCTGCAAACGCAATGTGCCGGGGTCGGCTTTCAAATGAGACGCTAAAATCAATTGCGCGTCCCGATCTGCGCCCTCAATCCCCGCCTTGCGCAATATCTCGGTGCCAAACCGCCACCACCATCCCACGGAATGTACAGGGGCGTCGGTCATTGCATCTCGGCCAGCATCGCCGCCTGCGCATCGGCAGTTAGCGCGTCGATCACCTCGTCCAGATCGCCCTGCATCACTTGATCCAGTTTATAAAGCGTCAGGTTGATGCGATGATCGGTCATCCGGCCCTGCGGGAAATTGTAGGTACGAATGCGTTCGCTTCTGTCGCCCGATCCGACCTGCGCGGCGCGACTGGCCGAACGTTCTTCGGCGGCGCGCTGCCGTTCCATGTCAAACAGCCGTGTCTTAAGCACCTGCAAGGCAATCTCGCGATTGCGGTGCTGTGACTTTTCCGAGCTGGTCACCACGATGCCGGTTGGCTCATGGGTGATCCGCACGGCAGAATCCGTTGTATTGACGTGCTGCCCCCCGGCGCCCGAACTGCGCATCGTGTCAATGCGCAGGTCATTGGGATCAATCTGAATATCGACATCCGCAGCCTCGGGCAGCACGGCCACGGTGGCCGCCGACGTATGGATGCGCCCGCCGCTTTCGGTTTCGGGCACGCGCTGCACCCTGTGCACGCCAGATTCGAACTTCAGCCGGGCAAATACATGATCCCCGGAAATCCGCGCGACCACCTCTTTCACACCGCCGATCTCGGATTGCGACAGTTCGATGATTTCAAACGCCCACCCCTTGGCCTCGGCATAGCGCTGATACATGCGCAGCAGATCCCCGGCAAACAACGCCGCCTCTTCGCCGCCGGTGCCGGGGCGGATTTCCAAGATCGCGGGCCGCGCATCAGCGGCATCCTTGGGCAACAGCGCCAGTTGCAGTTTGTCTTCCAACTCGGGCAGGCGGGCCTCAAGCTGGGACAGTTCGTCTTGCGCCAGATCGCGCATTTCCGGATCGTCCAGCATGGCCTGTGCCGCCTCGATATCTTCCAGAAATTGCCTGTAGGCGCGAATTTCTGCGACCACGGGGCGCAGTTCGGCGTATTCGCGGCCCAGCTTGGCGATATCCCCGCCGCCCGCAGTCATTTGCGCTTCGAGATACTCGAAGCGCTGCACGATCTCATAAAGTTTGTCCAAAGGCACCATGGTCTGGCATCTGCCCCTTTGTCCCGGTTTGGTCAAGACCTAAGCCTGTGGTATCCTGGTGTCATGAACGCGCTTTGCCCTTTGGCCCTAAGCATCGCCCTGACCGCGCCAGCCCTTGCCGATCAGACCATCGGCGGCAAGGCCGTGGATTGCTATTGTACGGATCCTAACGGAACCCGCGTGGAAATGGGCGAGATGATCTGCCTGCATGTCGGCGGCCGTAGCTTCATGGCGCAATGCCAAATGTCGCTGAACGTGCCGATGTGGCGCGAAATATCGGCCGGGTGCCTGTCGTCATCCCTGCGCGAAAGAGTGCAACCAACCGTCGATGCGCGCCGCGTTCACCCCAAGATCTGAGCCCCCAAACCGCAGCCGACCATAGATTTCCAGTTGCGGACCAGCCTGCCGAACCGTGGTGTAATCGGGAAAGCCGAACACGCGCGAGCGTGTGACATAGGTGATCATCCCTTCCTCGACCGATCCGGCCAGCACCTGTGTGCGCGGCGTGGCGCGGATGATCTTGTTTAGTCGCGCCAGCCCGTCCTGCCCCGCGCCAACCACCCGCATCGCCCCGCCGCTGGTATCCCGGTTGGTCACCGCGGCGGGCATGCTGTGCCACCGATCGGGGTCGCTTGGGGTCAGTCGGACATACGCACTGATCGCAACAGCAATAAGCCCCAAAACCCCAAGGCCGATCAGAAAAATTTTCATCGCGTCTGTCCTCTTACTTGGGCGGCAAATACCACTCTAGCCGGTTTTGTCAGGGCGTCGTGTCCAGCCCCAAAGGCAGATCAATTCCATCGCCACATGCGCGCCCGCAATGGCCGTGGCACCAGTGCTGTCAAACGGCGGCGACACCTCGACAACGTCGCCGCCCACCATGTTGATCCCGGCCAGATCGCGCAGGATGATGGCGGCTTGCGCGCTGCTTAACCCACCCCAAACAGGCGTGCCGGTGCCGGGCGCAAAAGCCGGATCAAGGCAGTCGATGTCAAACGTCACATAGACCTGAGCATCGCCCAGTATCTCTTTGATTTTACGTGCGGTTTCAGCCGGTCCACGCTCGTGCACCTCGCGCGCGTCAATCGTCGGCACGCCCAGATTGTCGGCGTTGACGGTGCGAATGCCGACCTGAACGGAACGTTTGGGATCAATCAAACCTTCCTTCACCGCTTTGTAAAACATCGTGCCATGGTCGACGCGGCTCATGTCATCATCGGCCCATGTATCCGAATGGGCATCGAATTGCAGCAGTGATAGTGGCCCGAACCTTTCCGCGTAAGCCCTTAGAATCGGGAACGAAATGTAATGATCGCCACCCAAGGCGATACTGCCGGCACCGGCGGCCAGAATGCCACGAATATGATCCGTCAGCGCGCCGGGAAAGGCCGGGACATTGGCGTAATCAAAGGCCAGATCGCCATAATCGACGATATCGAACTCTTCCAGCGGGCTGAACCCGTCCCACCCATAAGGCGGATCGAACACTTGCAAGGTGCTGGCTTCGCGCAGCGCCCGTGGACCCAACCGTGTGCCCGGACGGTTCGTGACCGCCTGATCGAACGGCACGCCGGTGATCGCCAGATCAACCCCTTGCAAATCCTTACTGTACCGCCGCCGCAGAAATGACAGGGCACCACCAAAGCTGTTCTCATAGCTCAAGCCACGTGAGCTTTGTTTCGTAAAAGACTGATCTACTTGATTTTTTGCATCCTCAAGGGCCATGCTGCGCGTTCCTTTCTTTAGGCGGGGCGACCAAGATCATCCGCCTGTTGCGTGATCTTTGTCGGTAATGCACACCGGATGCAAGCCCATGCCACGGGTGGACTTAGCGACATCCGCGCGGCACGGTACCAATCAGTCAACAGAAGGACAGACCCGATGCCACAAGACCCGGCGTTGAACACGCCTGAGGATGCGATGCCCCGGTTGCTGGACATCATGCGCCGCCTGCGCGACCCTGACGCGGGCTGCCCGTGGGACATCGAACAGGATTTCACAACCATCGCACCCTACACCATCGAAGAAGCCTATGAGGTGGCCGACGCCATCGAACGCGCCGATTGGGGCGACTTGCGCGATGAATTGGGCGATTTGCTGTTGCAGGTGGTGTTTCACGCACAGATTGCCGACGATCAGGCCCTGTTTTGCTTTGACGATGTAGCCCGCGCGATTGCCGACAAGATGGTGGCCCGCCATCCGCATGTGTTCGGCTCCGAAAGCCGCGATAAATCGGCGGCGCAACAAACCCGCGATTGGGAGGCGATCAAGGCCGCCGAACGCGCGCAAAAAGCACAAACCGGCGTGCTGGACGGGGTTGCTGTTGGCCTGCCCGCCCTGTTGCGGGCGGTGAAGCTGCAAAAACGCGCCGCGCGCGTCGGGTTTGACTGGCCGGAAACGACACAGGTGCTGGACAAACTGGCCGAGGAATCCGCCGAATTGGTGCAAGCGGCCGAGGGCCTAAGCCATGATGAGATCGAGGATGAAATGGGCGATCTGCTGTTTGTTATGGCCAATCTTGCCCGGCACCTGAAGGTCGATCCCGAATCCGCCCTGCGCCGGACAAACGCCAAGTTCACACGGCGTTTCGCGTTGATCGAAAAGTGGCTGGCCGAGGACGGAAAAACCCCGGACCAATCCGATCTGGCCGAAATGGATGCCCTATGGACCCGCGCCAAGATGCACGAGAAAGCGGGCGGTTAACCGGTTTCAGCCGCAAGTGGCAAAACCGCGCCGACACCGCCAGATGAGTGGTGGACATTCCCGGCCCCACGCTTCACGGTCAGCCCCGTCAATCCGATCACAAGAATGGTTTCCCATTGCCTCATCTGACCCTTGCCAAACCAGACGACCTTGATCGTCTTGACACTCTGGTTGCCTCGCATCACGCCGAAATGGAAATTGCGCAGGATGCCCAAACGCGGCGCGCGGCGCTTGGCGCATTGCTGGACGGGGCGCCGCATGGCGCGGCCTATCTGATCGGGCCTGTGCGTGCGCCGATCGGCTATGTTGTGTTATCCTTCGGCTGGTCGATCCGCCAAGGTGGCATGACCGCGACGCTGGATGAGGTGTTCATCAGGCCGGGCGTGCGCAATCGCGGCATCGGGGCCGAGGTGCTGACCAGCCTGCCCAAAGCCCTGAAAGGCGCAGGCCTGAAGGCGCTGCATGTCGAAACCCCGCGCGCGGCGACGCGGCCGCAGTCGCTGTATCGCCGTATGCGGTTTCATCCCCGCGATGAAGTGCTGATCCTGACCCGCGAGGTCTAGCATTCCATCTGCCAGATACTAGGTTTATGGAATGAGCTTGCACATTCCCCTTGAAAACAGCTACGCCCGCCTGCCCGACAGGTTTTTCAGCCGCATGCTGCCGGTTCCCGTCAAGGCACCGACCCTTTTGGCCTTCAATCACGGGTTGGCCAAGGAGTTGGGGATCAAGCCCGGCCCTGACGATGTGATGGCGCAGGTCTTTGGCGGCAATACGCCCCCCGAGGGGGCCGAGCCGCTGGCGCAGGTCTATGCCGGGCATCAGTTTGGTGGGTTTTCGCCGCAACTTGGCGACGGGCGCGCGCATTTACTGGGCGAGATCGTCACGCCGGGTGGCGCGCGCGTTGATCTGCAACTCAAGGGCTCGGGCCCGACACCTTATAGCCGTATGGGCGATGGCCGCGCGTGGCTTGGCCCGGTGCTGCGCGAATACGTGGTGTCCGAGGCGATGCATGCGCTTGGCATTCCCACCAGCCGCGCGCTGGCAGCCGTGGCCACCGGCGAATCTGTCTATCGTGACACAGGGGCAATGCCCGGCGCGGTGCTGACCCGTGTGGCGACCAGCCATTTGCGCGTTGGCACCTTCCAATATTTCGCCGCCCGGCGCGATATGCCCGGCCTCAAGGCCTTGTTCGACTATGCCGCTCAGCGCCACGCCCCCGAGGCCGAAACCCCGGCAGACCTGTTGGAAACGGTGATAGATCGGCAGGCGCAGCTGGTGGCGCAGTGGATGTCCGTGGGGTTCATCCACGGTGTGATGAATACAGACAACACCAGCATTTCGGGCGAAACCATTGATTACGGCCCCTGTGCCTTCATGGATGGGTTCCACCCCGATACGGTGTTCAGCTCGATTGATGCGCAGGGGCGCTATGCGTTCTCCAATCAGCCCAACGTTATTGTCTGGAACATGGCGCAACTGGCGACGGCCTTGGTGGGGTTGATGCCTAATCAAGACGCCGCAGTGTCCGAGTTTACCCAACTGGTGCATGCCATGCCGGACCGTATACATGCCCATTGGCTGGCGGCCTATGGGCGCAAGATCGGTATCGCGCAGGCAACGCCCGAGGACGAAACCCTGATCACCGATCTTTTGCAAGCGATGGCTGAAAATGATGCCGATTTCACCAACACGTTCCGCGCGCTTGTCGACGGCACCGCGCGTGATCACTTCACAGACCCCGCTGCTTTTGACCGGTGGGCACCAAGCTGGCAAGACAGGATCAAGTCCGAGGCTGCACCGTTTGAGACGATGCGCGCCGCAAACCCGGTCTACATTCCGCGCAATCACCAAGTGGAACACATGATCCAAGCCGCCGTATCCGGCGATTTCCGCCCCTTTGACCGCCTGATGCGCGTGCTGTCCGATCCGTTCACTAGGCAGGACGGTGCCGACGACCTGACGCGCCCGCCCGGCCCGTCAGAGGTTGTTCATCGCACGTTCTGTGGAACCTGACAGATTTATTTGCGCCAGCGTTTGAACAGCCTTGGATTGCGCTTGACGAATTCGTCGATCATTTGCTGGACACCGCCACGCGCTTGCCCCTTCAGGTAGGCAAACCCGGATGCCGCGCCAATGACGGCCCCCAATGTGTTGACAATCAAATCGCCCATCGTGTCGTCAAGGCCGGTTTTTTGCATATTCATGCCAAATATTTGGTCCATGCCAAACTCGAAAATTTCCCAGACGGCGCCGATGGTCATGGCAAAGCAAAATGCGAAAAACGCCATTGCTATGGGCGGGGCGGCAAACCGATCCCCTTGGAACATAATGAAGACCAGCACAAACCCGACAAGGCCAAAACCCACCGCCGAACTGGCATGCATGGCGATATCCCACCACCAGAACCGTTCATAAAAATCAAAGACTTCGCCCAGAAACAAAGTTGCGGCGACGAAAAACACCACAGCCGCGATAAAACTGGGCGGCACTTGGACATCGGCCCATTTCGCGGCAAGAACCGGCACGACAAACACCGCCAGCGTCCCCAAGGCCACGAATGCCAGCTCTAACTGCCATTCCAACAAAGCCCACAGCGCCACCGCGAACAAGGATAGCCAAATCAGCCGCGCCAGCCATGTTTGTTCGGAAAACACCGGGTGACAACCTCGCTATTATTGCCTTTATTGGGGGTCATGAAGGCATCCGGGCTAAGAATTGCAACCTATAACCTGCAAAAATGCGTCGGTCTGGACTTGCGCCGCAGGCCCGACCGCAGCCTGAATGTCCTTAATGCACTTGGGGCTGATATCGCCGTCTTGCAAGAGGCCGACAAGCGCCTGCCGCCACGGCCTGCCGCCCTGCCCCACGACATGATCGAAGAAGACGGCTGGACCATTCTGCCCTTCGGGGCGCCCGGCGGATCCTTGGGTTGGCATGGCAATGCAATGCTGATCCGCGGCGATATTACCTCTTCGACAACCGCGCATATCGACTTGCCGGGGCTTGAGCCGCGCGGCGCGGTCCGGGCTGATTTGCAAACACCGATTGGCCCGTTGCGCGTGGTGGGGCTGCATCTTGGCTTGGTTCGGCGCTATCGTTTGCTGCAAGTGGCCGCGGTCTGCCGGGCCTTGCAGGACTTGCCCATGCTGCCAACGGTCTTTGCCGGGGATTTCAACGAATGGGGCAAGGGGCTGGCCTTGGATGCGGCGATCAAACACCTGCAGTTTTTGCCGGCCCGCCCGTCTTTTCCCGCGCTGCGGCCTGTGGCCCCTTTGGACCGCATCGCGCTGAGCCCCGACCTATTGGCGCAGCAAACGGGGGTGCATACGCGGCAACCGGCGCATATCGCCTCGGATCACCTGCCGGTATGGGCTGACGTGACGCTGAAATGAAAATTGCAACAGACGCGCGTCGGCGGGCCGCGGCGCGGCGATCCAAAGCGTGCTCAATGGCACTTTATCCCAGCCAAATCCGCAAAACCTTTGAGTGCGGCACCCAGCTTTGCCAAATCGCCGTGCCGGGGGGCGGCCCGGCGATGCGCGGCGGCCTTCGGCCTTGAATCCGCGCTGGAACGTCTTGATCAAATGCCCCGAGAGCGGTCATTGCGCTCCGCGCCCTTGAGGATCATTTAAAACATGTACTGCAAGGCCCGCCCCCTTGGGGGCAGGCCATGTTGGAAAGGTATCAGGCCGCTTGCCGGGCCTGTCCGCCTCTGCGACGGCGTGCTCCGCCTTGTGGTTTGCCGGGCTGTCCGCCACCACCATTTCCGCGACGCGGGCCGCCACGGCCCTTCGGTTTGGCCTTGGGGTCAGGCAAATCGGCCCACGGACGGCCAGACGCGACAGGGATCGTGATCCCCATGGCTTTCTGGATGTCCTTCAGCTCGCCCATTTCATCCGGAGCGCAAAAGGCAATGGCTGCCCCGTCACGCCCGGCCCGCGCAGTCCGGCCAATCCGGTGCACATAGTTTTCGGCGACATTGGGCAGCTCGTAGTTGTAGACGTGCTTGACGTCCGGAATATCCAGCCCGCGCGCGGCCACATCGGTGGCAACCAAGACCTGCACTTCGCCCGCGCGGAATGCTTTCAGGGCGCGTTCGCGCTGTCCTTGGCTTTTGTTGCCGTGGATCGCAGCCACCTCGAACCCTGCGGCCTGCAAACGCTTGGCCAGCTTGTCCGACCCGTGCTTGGTGCGGCCAAAGACCAGCGCCAATTCCTCGCGGTGGCCCTTCAGCAATTCGATCAGCAAATCGGGCTTTTCGGATTTCGCGATAAAATGCACCGATTGCGTAATCTTGTCTGCGGCCTTGCCCGGCGGGTTAACCTGAACCCGCTTGGGGTGGGTCAGATAGCTGCCGGCGATTTCTTCCATCTGCTTGGGCATGGTGGCCGAAAACAGCATGGTCTGACGCTCGGCAGGCAACAGCCCCGAGATTTTGCGCAGCGCGTGGATAAAGCCCAGATCAAGCATCTGATCGGCCTCGTCCAGCACCAGAAAGCGCGTCGCGCTCAGTGTCAGCGCGCGACGATCCAACAGGTCCAGCAGGCGTCCGGGGGTGGCGACCAAAATATCGGTGCCACGTTCCAAACGCTTGATCTGCGGATTGATCGACGCGCCGCCCACAACCAGCCCGACCTTGATCGGCGAGTCTTTGACCAGCGGCACAAGCGTGTCGCGGATTTGGCCAGCCAATTCGCGGGTGGGCGCAAGGATCAGGCTGCGCACGGCTTTCGGCTCGGGCTTGCCCGGCTCTTCCATCAGCTTGGTCAAAAGCGGCAGGCCAAAGGCCGCGGTTTTGCCGGTGCCGGTCTGCGCCAGCCCCATGACATCGTGCCCATCCAACGCGAAGGGGATCGCGCGTTCCTGAATGGGGGTGGGGTCGGTGATGCCCATGGCGGCCAGTTTTTTGACCAGCGGGCCGGGCAGGCCCATTTCCTGAAACAGGTTCATTCATTTCCTTTCGGGCATCGCACATGCACATGCCGCACCCTGCCCGATAGGGGCCGGGATTTCGTGGTGACACCAAGGCCCATGCCCGGCCTCTTGCCAGTCATCGCCATGATGGTTCGGACCCACGCGTGATTTTGGGAACTTTCCACGATGTTTCATGTTGGGTATGGCCAAGGGCCGCCCGGCTGCTCACGCGGCAGGAAACATCGGTTGGATGGCGAATGCACCTTTGCCAGCCCAAAGTCAAGCACCAGCACTAGAAACGGCTGGATTCAATTTGACGTAAAAGCTATCCACCGCCACAAAGACGACAGGGGAACGGCATGTCCGACACCATCATATCGCGTTGCGAGGCCAAGGGGCTGCGCATGACAGACCAGCGCCGCACCATCGCATCGGTGCTGGAGACCTCGGACGATCACCCGGATGTCGAGGAGCTATATGCCCGCGCCTCGGCCATTGATCCGCGCATTTCGATCGCCACGGTGTATCGCACCGTCAAACTGTTCGAAGAAGCGGGCATTTTGGACAAGCTTGAGTTTGGCGACGGGCGCGCCCGCTATGAAGACGCCGAGCGCGACCATCACGACCACCTGATCGACATGCAAAGCGGCGAGGTGATCGAATTTGTCGACCCCGAGATCGAAGCCTTGCAGGAAAAGATCGCGGAAAAGCTGGGCTATCGGCTGAAAGGCCATAGGCTGGAACTATATGGCGTGCCGATCAAGAAATAGCATGGCCCTGCCGCAGCTTGCAAAGCCACCAAGACAGGCATAGGCAGATCAGGACGCGAACGACCCTCCGAGGCCACAGAATGGAAAACCTGCGCGGCAGTGCGCTGATGGTGCTGGCGATGGCCGGCTTTGCGCTTGAGGACATGTTCGTCAAGCGGCTGTCCTATGATTTGCCTGTCGGTCAGATCCTTGTGTTTCTGGGCGCAGGCGGGGCCGTGATGTTTGGCGCCATTGCAGTCGGGCGCGGCCATCGGCTGTTTTCACGCGATTTGATCACAACCCCGGTGATGTTGCGCAATCTGGGCGAATTGATCGGCACCTTGGGGTTTGTCACGGCCATCGCGCTGACGCCTCTGGCGTCGGCCTCGGCCATTTTGCAGGCCACGCCACTGGCTGTGACCTTGGGCGCGGCGCTGTTTCTGGGCGAAGACGTGGGCTGGCGCCGCTGGAGCGCCATTCTGGTTGGCTTTGCCGGCGTTTTGATGGTGATCCGCCCCGGTTTAGCGGGTTTTGAGCCCGCCTCGCTGTTTGCGGTTCAGGCGGTCTTTGGCTTGGCCCTGCGGGATCTGGCCACGCGCGCGGTGCCGCGCACGGTCACGTCAATGCAGTTGTCATGCTATGGCTTCGCTACCATCGTGCCCGCCGGGTTGATCATGGTCTGGATCAGTGGCGGCGCGGTCAACCCTGACGCCACACAATGGCGCGACATCGGTCTTGCCCTGATCCTCGGTGTTGCCGGGTATTATGCGATTGTCGCCGCGATGCGGGTGGGCGAGGTGTCGTTTGTCACGCCGTTTCGCTATTCGCGCCTGATCTTTGCATTGATCATCGCTGTCACCTTGTTTGACGAACGCCCCGACGCCCTGACCCTGATCGGGGCCAGTATAATCATCTCTTCGGGGCTTTACACGTTGCTGCGCGAACGCCGCCTGCGCCGCCGTCTGGCGCGCGGCAGACCCGGCCCAAACTGACCAAGCCCAGTTGTATTCCGCGGTAGAATTGATATGCCAAGCGCAACCATTTTTATCCCGAGGGACAGCCAATGAGCATCATCATCGACATTCACGCACGCGAAATTCTGGACAGCCGGGGCAACCCGACCGTCGAAGTCGACATCTTTCTGGAAGACGGCACAATGGGCCGCGCCGCTGTGCCGTCGGGCGCATCTACGGGTGCGCATGAAGCGGTTGAAAAACGCGACGGCGACAAGGCCCGCTATATGGGCAAGGGCGTGCTTGAGGCCGTGGCGGCGGTGAATGGCGAGATCGCCGAGGAACTGGTGGGCATGGACGCCACCGAACAGGTCGAAATCGACATGGCGATGATCGAGCTGGACGGCACCCCCAACAAGGGCCGCCTTGGCGCGAATGCGATTTTGGGTGTCTCACTAGCGGTGGCCAAGGCTGCGGCGGATTTCACCACGCAGCCGCTGTATCGCTATGTCGGCGGCACCTCGGCCCGCGTTCTGCCGGTGCCAATGATGAACATCATCAATGGTGGCGAACATGCCGACAACCCGATCGACATTCAGGAATTCATGATCATGCCGGTCAGCGCGGGCAATATCCGCGATGCTGTCCGCATGGGTTCGGAAGTGTTCCACACCCTGAAAAAAGAGATGACGGCCAAAGGCCTGTCCACCGGATTGGGCGACGAAGGCGGCTTTGCCCCCGAACTGGGATCAACCCGCGAGGCGCTTGACCTGATCCTGGCCTCAATCGAAAAGGCCGGATACAAACCGGGGCAGGATATTTATTTGGCGTTGGATTGTGCGGCGACAGAATATTACAAAGATGACAAATATGAATTTTCCGGCGAAGGCAAAAGCCTGACAAGCGCCGAGAATGTTGATTATTTGAAATCGCTTTGTGACGACTATCCGATCATTTCCATCGAAGACGGCATGTCAGAGGATGATTGGGACGGTTGGGTCGCCCTGACCCAAGCCATCGGCGACAAGGTGCAACTTGTGGGTGATGATCTGTTCGTGACCAACCCCGCACGTCTGGCCGATGGCATTGCACGCGGCGCGGCAAATTCGATGCTGGTCAAGGTCAACCAGATCGGCACCCTGACCGAAACGCTGAAAGCGGTGGACATGGCGCACCGCGCGCGGATGACCAACGTGATGTCACACCGTTCGGGCGAGACCGAGGACGCCACCATCGCCGATCTGGCGGTGGCCACCAATTGCGGCCAGATCAAAACCGGCAGTCTTGCGCGCTCGGACCGGTTGGCGAAATACAACCAGCTAATCCGCATCGAGGAAATGCTGGGCGACACCGCCGAATATGCGGGCCGTTCGATCCTCAAGTGATGAAAACCGCCCGCGCCTTGATGCCGGTCAACGCAAGGCGCGGGCGAGATTGCTAGGCTTACCCCGCAACCAGCCAATTCCGGCTTTAGCGATACGAGGTAAGCATGAATATCCTATTGAAAATTTTTGCCATTGTGATGATCCCTGCGTTCTTGGCGGGATGCGAGTATGACAACACCTACCCTGTCAGCGGCGAAGAATGCGCGCCCGGCGATCCGGTGCAGGATATGGATGCGGCGGAATTGGACTGCGTGCCGCCGGCGGGCTGACCTGAAAGGCGACCTACATCGTCAGTCGAAATGCTGACGTGCATAGGCCACCAAGGCGCGGGTTGAGCCATCTTTGCCCGCGCCGTCTGCGTCGCCGCTCAGGATCGGTTCCAACTCGGTGGCCAGAACTTTGCCCAGTTCCACGCCCCATTGATCGAAGGAGTTGATCCCAAGGATCGCCCCTTCGACGAAGACCCGATGTTCATAGAGCGCAATGATCTGCCCCAAGCGGCGCGGGCTAAGGTGATCGTAGATCAATGTGGTCGAGGGGCGGTTGCCCGGAAACACCCGATGCGCGGCTTGACGGTGCAGTTCGTCGCCCTCAAACCCGGCCTTGCGCATAAGCGCCAACGCCTCGTCCATGGACCGGCCCCGCATAAGGGCCTCGGATTGGGCAAGGCAATTGGCCACCAGTAAGCGGTGATGGTGGGCCAGATGCGGCTCGTGCCCCTTGGCCGCGACCATGAATTCACACGGCACGATCTGGCTGCCTTGGTGAATCAATTGGTAAAACGCGTGCTGGCCGTTTGTGCCCGGCTCTCCCCATACGATGGGGCCGGTCGCCCCGTGCAGCGCGGTCCCGCCCATCGTAACGCGTTTGCCATTCGATTCCATTTCCAGTTGCTGCAAATAGGCGGGCAGCCGTGCCAGACGTTGATCATAGGGCAACACCGCGCGCGTCGGGTATCCGCAGACCTGATGATGCCACAGCCCGACCAGCGCCAGCATGACCGGCATGTTGCGATCCAAAGGGGTGTGTTGGAAATGCGTGTCCATCGCCTCGGCCCCGGCCAGAAATACGCGAAACTGATCCGCGCCGATGGCGATCATCAAAGGCAGGCCAATCGGCCCCCAGATCGAATAGCGCCCGCCAACCCAATCGGCAAAACCAAACACTCGCTCCGGCGGGATGCCAAACTGGGCGGTTTTGTCCTGTGCGGTGGACACAGCCACGAATTGCGCGGCCGGATCGCTGACCTCGCCCGCCATCCACGCTCGTGCCGTTTCGGCATTTGTCATGGTTTCGATCGTGGTAAAGGTTTTCGAGGCGACAACGACCAAGGTCGTCGTCGGATCAAGCCCCGCCAAGGTATCGGTGATATCCGCCCCATCCACGTTTGACACGAAATGACAGCGCGGCCCGTCATGATAGGGGCGCAGCCCCAAACAAGCCATCTCTGGCCCTAGGTGTGAGCCGCCAATTCCGATATTCACAACATCGGTGATCGCCCCGCCCTGCCCTTTGAACCGCCCGCTGCGCACGTCTTCGGCAAAACTCTCTAGCCACGCGAGCGTGTGCAAGACATCGGGCATCACATCCTGGCCCTCGACCAGCACCGGCCCACCGTCCAGATTGCGCAACGCGGTGTGCAGAACCGCGCGATCCTCGGTTTCATTGATGGCCTGCCCCGCGAACATTGCGTCCCGCTTGGCAGCCACGTCGCAAGATTGCGCCAGATCCAACAACGCGGTGCGGACATCGGCGGTGATCCGGGTCTTTGCGTAATCCAGCACCATATCATCAAAACCGACCGAAAACTTTTCGGCGCGGGTGGCATCCTGCGCGAACAAGTCAACAATATCACGCCCGGCCAAATCAGCGGCGATAGACTTTAGCTTTTCAAACATCGTTACCTCTTACGCAGTCCAATGAACCACCATATCATCCAACACGGCGCAAATCGGGGCTTCAAGCCGGGTGTGGCTTTGCGCCCGGTCAAGCGCGGCCCGCTTGGCCTTGCCGGTAATCAGCAAGTGTTTGGCCATGGCATCGTTCAACACATGCGCCGAAAGGCTTACCCGAATGTCGGGCTGATCCGGGGTTTCCATCGACACCAGAACCGGGGCCTCATCGGACATCGCCATCTCAATGTTGTTGCCTTTTGGAAACAGCGACGCCGTATGCATATCGGCCCCCATGCCAAGCAACAAAACTGATATCGGCAGTCGTGGCACGATATTGGCCTCAAGCTCGGCCAGAACATCATCGGGATGCGCAGCCTTCGCATAAAGCGGCAAAAAGCGCGCCGCGGCCGCGCGTCCGACCAACAGCCGCTCGCGGATCATCCGGGTGTTCGAGCGCACATGCACCTCGGGCACCCACCGTTCATCGCTAAGCATGACATCCACCCGCGACCAATCCAGCGTGGCATCGCACAGCGTGTCAAACACAGGGCCCGGGCTGCTGCCACCGGGCACCACGAACAACACGCGATCCTCATGATTGAGGGCCGATTTCAACTGTCCGGCCAGCACATTGGCCAGATCAATGGCCAACATCTCTTCGTCAGCATACTCCAGAAATTTCATGCCTTGATCTCCCTCCAGCGGCGGCCATCGCGATGCATCAGCATCAGCGCGTCATCGGGGCCTGCACTGCCCGATGCATACGGGATCGGCGTCTCTCCGCCCTCCTCCCAGACCTGAATGACCGGATCCGCCCATTGCCAAGCGGCCTCAACCTCATCCCCGCGCATGAACAATGTCTGATTCCCACGGATCACGTCCATGATCAAACGCTCGTAGGCGTCGGGAAAATCAGGGCCGTCCTCTCCAAGCGCCTCGGCAAAGGTCATATCCAGCGGCACATCCAGCAGACGCATCCCGCCCGGTCCCGGCTCTTTGATGGTGACGCCCAATTCGATGCCTTCATTGGGCTGCAATTTAATCGTCAGGATGTTGCGATGGCGTCCGGCCTCGGCCCCGAAAATCGAATGCGGGGCTTCTTTGAAGACCACCGCGATTTCACTGGCCCGGTCCTTCAACCGCTTGCCCGTCCGCAAATAAAACGGCGTCCCGGCCCAACGCCAGTTGCTGATATGGGCCTTCAGGGCCACGAAACTTTCGGTGCGGCTGTCTGGTGTTTCAACCTGCGTGCGGTAATCCGGCGCGTCGCCATCCGCCTCGTATTGGCCGCGCACCACATTATCCGGCGCAACCGGATCCAGTGCCCGGATCACCTTGAGCTTTTCATCGCGCACCGCATCGGGATCGAACTTGGCCGGGGGTTCCATCGCGATCAGGCACAAAAGCTGCATCAGGTGATTTTGCATCATGTCCCGCATGGCACCGGCGCGATCATAGTAATCACCACGCCCGCCGACACCCACGCTTTCGGCCACGGTGATTTGAATGTGATCCACGTATTGGCTGTTCCAAAGCGGCTCGAACAGCATATTGCCGAACCGCACTGCCATCAGGTTTTGCACGGTTTCTTTGCCAAGGTAGTGGTCGATCCGGTACACTTGGTGTTCATCGAAATGCTGCGCCAAAACACGGTTGAGATCTCGGGCACTGGCCAAATCATGACCAAAGGGTTTCTCGACCACGATCCGACTGTTGGCATCGGCCATGCCATAGGTATGCAGACGCTGTGCCAGATCGCCAAACAGCCCCGGACCAACCGAAAAGTAATAGGCATGCACCCGACCTTTTTGCACCGTTGCGGCCAGCTTGTCCCACCCGGCGTCGCCTTTGGCGTCCAGCACGACGTAGCTCACATTGGCCAGAAAACTGTCCAGATGATCCTTGTGGCGCGCGGCGTCCGGGTCAAACTCGGCAATCGCATCCGAGACAAAGCTGCGATAGCCCGCGTCGTCCATATCCGCGCGGGCCGCGCCGATCACGCGCGCATTGGCGCCCATCTGACCGGCGCAAAAACGCCGAAACAATGCCGGAAGGATCTTGCGTCGCGCCAGATCCCCCGTGCCGCCGAAAACGACAAGGTCGAACGGGTCAACCGGGATCACACGTGAAACCATCGAAATCCTCCTGTCGTCTTCTTCGCTTGCCGTGTTAGCGTTAACAGGCGCAGGCTTATACTCGCCTCGCGTTTAAGTCTACCATGCACTGCGACGTTCACAATGGTGTCAGCCCGGCTATCGCGGGTTTCTTTCCGTATCCCGCTTCGCTACCTGTTTTCAGACACAAAAAACGGGGCCCCGATGAAAGACGCCAACCTGCACGAAACGACTGCCGAAAAATTCGCCGATCCGACGACCACGGCCGATGGCCAACCGCGCGCGACGGTCGCCCTGTCCCATCCCGAAACGCTTTGGTTCAACACCGGCACGCTGTGCAACATCACCTGCGCCAACTGCTATATCGAAAGCTCACCAACAAATGATCGGCTGGTCTATATCACCGAAGACGAAGTGCGGGACTATCTTGACCAAATCAAAGAGCGCAACTGGCCGATCACCGAAATCGGTTTCACTGGCGGTGAGCCGTTCATGAACCCGCACATGATCGGCATGGCGCGCGCAGCACTAGAGCGGGGCTATCAGGTGCTGATCCTGACCAACGCCATGCGCCCGATGATGCGCAAAACCATGCAGCAGGGCCTGCTGGATTTGACAGCCCAATGGCGCGATCGGCTGACCTTGCGCATTTCGGTCGATCACTGGTCGCAAGACTTGCACGACCAAGAGCGCGGCAAAGGTGCCTTTGAAAAGACGCTGCAAGGCATGTCTTGGCTGCGCGACAATCGCATCAAGATGAGCGTCGCCGGGCGCACCGTTTGGGGCGAAACCGATGCCGCGTCGCGCGATGGCTATGCGCGTCTCTACGCACAGCACGGCTTTGAAATCGACGCCCACGATCCGGCGCAAACGGTTCTGTTTCCGGAAATGGACGCATCCGTCGAGGTGCCCGAAATCACAACCGCCTGCTGGTCCATTCTAGGTAAATCACCCGATGACGTGATGTGCGCCTCCTCGCGGATGGTGGTCAAACGGCGCGGAGCGGATCGCCCGGCGGTTCTGGCGTGTACGCTTTTGCCCTATTCGCCCGAGTTTGAACTGGGCAACACGCTGGAACAGGCCGAACGCGACGTTGCGCTCAACCATCCCCATTGCGCAAAGTTCTGTGTCCTGGGTGGCGCAAGCTGCTCGGCCTGAACTGTGCGCTTGCCCCAGACCGGCGGCTGCCCCATATACCCATCATGATCCGCTTCACGCCCATCCTGCTGGCCATTCTTTACGCCGTCGTCATGTATCGCTTTTCGGTCTGGCGCACGCGGCGCGAATTGGATTCCCGCTCGACCGAGCTGGCCGACCCGCGCCTGAAAGACATGACCGATCGCTTGGCCCGCGCGCTTGACCTGCCGCGCATCCGCGTCAACATTTACGAAATTGACCCGGTCAATGGGCTGGCGGCGCCCGACGGGCGTATTTTCATCACCCGTGGTTTCTATCGCAAATTCCAACAGGGCGAGGTCACCGCCGAGGAACTGGCCAGCGTGATCGCCCATGAACTGGGCCACGTCGCCCTTGGCCATGCCCGCCGCCGGGTGATCGACTTTTCCGGCCAAAACGCCCTGCGCACGGCGCTTGCCATGATCCTGTCGCGGTTCTTGCCGGGCATCGGCGTCTGGATCGCCAACGGGCTGACCACGCTTTTGGCCGCACGGCTGTCGCGCGGCGATGAATACGAGGCCGATGAATACGCCGCCGCCCTGCTGACCAAGGCCGGCATCGGCACAGCAGCACAGAAATCCCTGTTTGAAAAACTCGAAGCCCTCACGCAATCGCGCGCCGGGGCCGCCCCCGCATGGCTGATGAGCCACCCCAAAACCGCCGACCGTATCGCCGCCATCGCGAAACTCGAAGACAAATGGGCGGTCAACAACTGACCACCACCTTCATTGTTCCAAAAATACTCCGGGGGAGTCGTCGCTTGCGACGACGGGGGCAGCGCCCCCATCTACGGCAGCAATCCGGACATCACCCGGAGCTACGACAACGCCTTGGCCAAACGCGGCAACCGCGCCTTTTTCAGCAAGGGCCGCATCTGCCACTCTTTGCCGGACAATCGGATCGCCTCCGCTAAAACTTCTTCGGCCACCGCCTGCACCAGATCCGGCTGCGCCTGCCAGAGCCCATGCAAGAAACTGTCGGGATCGGCGCGGCTGATCCCCTCTTCGGCCAGAATGTTGCGTGGGAAATCCTTGACGTTCAGCGTTATGATCACATCCGCCGACCCGGAAATGGCTGCCGCCAGCACGTGAATATCCGCCGCGTCGGGCAGCCATAACTGCGCCTCAAGTGAGGGCGGATACTCCACGTCCGCATCTGGCCAGCGACCCGCCAGCAAGGCCGCTTCAGCGCGCGCTTGCGCCACGCCGTCGGGCCCCAGTTTTTCCGCCGCCCTAAGCCATTCGCCGATAATGCGCTTGGACCACAGCGGCGTGAAAACGCCGCGCGCCGCCACCCCCAGCAAAACTTGCCGCATCACCGTGGGGTAAATCACGCAGGTATCCAGCAGCACTTTCATCGCAGGCGGAAAAACAAGGCTTTAAGGTATCCGCTTTCGGCCAATTGCGGATGCAGCGGATGATCCGGCCCGGCAAAGCCCGTGTGTATCAATTGCGCCTGTCGCCCGGCCCGCCCGATACCGCGCACCGATGCGCCGCGGAACCTAGCCAGATCAACGGCATGCGAACACGAACACAGCCCCAGATACCCGCCATCGGCCACCAGCGCCGCCGCCATACGCGCCACGCGCTCATAAGCCCGCAGCCCGGCCTCCACTGCCTTTTTTGACGGGGCAAAGGCTGGCGGGTCGCAGATCACAACGTCGAACTGTGCGCCCTCTTCGGCCAACTGCGCCAAAGCCTCGAAGGCATCGCCCTTGCGCGTGGAAAACCTTTCGCCAAGCCCCATCTGTGCCGCGCCTTCGGTGGCCAGATCCAACGCCGCTTGCGATCCGTCCACCGCCATCGCTTGGTCTGCGCCACCGGCCAGCGCCGCCAGTGAAAATCCGCCAACATGGGAAAACACGTCCAGCACCCTTGCGCCACGGCTTAGGCCTGCGGCAAAGGCGTGATTGGGGCGCTGATCGAAAAACAACCCGGTTTTCTGCCCGCCCACAAGATCGGCCATATAGGTCGCGCCATTCATCGGCACCGGCAACGGCGCAGACGGCGCTTGGCCACGCAGCACGGCGTTTTGATCGTCGAGGCCTTCCAACACCCGCGCCCGTCCGCTGGCGTTTTTCAAAACGTTTTTCACACCGGTCACCGCCATCACCGCATCGGTCAGGTCGCCCAGCAAGGTCTCGGCCCATGCCGCATTGGGCTGGATCACAGCCGTGTCACCAAACCGGTCGATGATCACCCCCGGCAGCCCGTCCGCCTCGGCATGCACCAGCCGGTAGAACGGCGCATCATACAGCCGGTCGCGCAGAACCAACGCCTGTGTCAGCCGTTGGCGCAGCCAATCGGCGTCAATGCGGGCTGTGCAGTCGCGCTCCAAAACCCGCGCGATAATCCGCGACTTGGGATTGACCGCGACCAAGGCCACGGGCGTTCGCTCGGCATCTTCAAGCTGCGCGATGGTGCCGGGCGTCAGGGCCTTGCTGCGCCTGTCGGTGACCAGTTCATTGTCATAAACCCAAGGAAACCCATGCCGGATGGCACGGGCCTGCGCCTTGGGACGAAGGCGGATGATCGGAAAAGGGGACGGTGTCATGCCATCCCCTTAAGCCGTTTCACTGAGATCGAAAAGATCAGAGTTGATTGATCGCGCCCATCATCCCCAGAAACGCCGCCTTGTAGCCTTCGGGGTCGGTCAGTTCGGTCTTGATGACCTGCGCCAGATGGTTGGTGATGCGGTATTTCTGAGTGATTCCCTGACGTTCGGCCTTGATCGCCGCAGCTCCGCCAAGCGCGCGGAAGTCGGCTTTGACAAAATGCGGCTCGCCATAGACTTGCCCGGTTTCCGGGTTGCGCATCTGCATTTTGAATTGCAACGCGTGCACGCCGCCAATGGTGTAGCGGGCTTTTTCCGTCAGCGCGTGAAAGCGCGTGACTTCGACGTCAAGGATCACGGGCACATGGCCGGGGTCAAGCTCGCTCACGCCTTGTTCAAAGGCCGTTTCGAAGATCGCTTTGACTTGGGCATAGCGGTCGCCCCGCGGATCTTCGCGCCAAACGATATCGCCGCCGGGGTAATAGCGGTTGGCCTCGGACACGCGCAGAGTTTCGGGCACCGAAACGCGGATCTCCTTGACGTCAAACGACGGCGGCGCGGCCTGCATCTGCGGCGCATCCAGCGGCGCGTTGCGGGTGGCTGTCTCGACCGAAGCACAGCCCGATACGGCCAGCCCCATGAAAATCACAGCAATAAAACGAAACGGGTTCATGGCATCCTCCTGAGGGCCTGTTGCCCTTGGTTGTCTGATGCCACTCTCGCCCGGAAATACGGCGCAATTTCGTCAAATGCCGTACATTACGGTGAATTAAACATGTCTGAAACCGCCACCCTGCGCCCGGATGCCGCCCTGTCAGTCCCGCGATCGCGCGCGCCAGCCGCCGCGCCGGCGCGGTTGCTCAAGCACGGTCAGCCCGTCTTGCAGCACCTGTGTCATCGGGTGCGCTTGGTACTCTAGGCCGTAACGATCCAATAGGGTCGTGATGGCCTGCTGCTGGTCCATCTCTGGCGGCAAGGACAAGGCCCAATCCAGAAAGATGGATCGGCATTCGGCCGCCGTGATGCCCTCGATGCGATAGGCCTCTTGGATCAGGCCCTTGTGGTCAATCGGATCGCGTTCCATTTTCATATCCCTTCGGGCGAGCGCCTTAACGCTGCATCTATCACTTTTGCGGCCCCTGTTGTGGACTGTTCCAATTCGCGCTGCAAACCCGCCAGTGTGTCATGCCCGGTTTCACGCAGCACGAACCCGGCACCGCCCTCGCCCAGATTGGCCGGATCAAGCGGCCGGTCACTCAGAAGGCGCGCGGCCTGCAAGATGTCCCAACAAAGCCTGTAGGCGCGCGACAGCGCCTCTTTGTCCGCGTCGCTTAACCAGCCGATTGCGACACCGGCCTGCAATCCTTGTTCAACTGTGCGACCGGCGTCGCCCGCCATCAAAGCCCCGGCTTGCGCCAGCAATTCGATCTCTTGCATGCGGCCCGGCCCAAGCTTGGTATCCCACGGCCCGGCGGGGGCCTTGGCGTCGGCAATACGGCGGCGCATCGCCGCGACCTCCTGCAGCACTTTGTCAGGCGCGCCTTTATCGGCCAACAGAGCGACGCGAAACGCCTCGACATCGCTGGCAAGGTTCTGCGGCCCGGCAATCACCCGCGCGCGGGTCAGCGCCAGATGTTCCCACACCCAAGCCTCGTGTCTTTGATACTCTTGAAAAGAAGGCCAGCCCGTCGCCACCGGCCCCTGATTGCCCGATGGGCGCAGCCGCATATCAACCTCATATAACCGCCCCTCGGACATGGGCGCGGTCAAGGCGGTGATCATGGCTTGTGTCAGGCGCGCATAATAGGGCCGTGTGCCCAACGGCCGCCGCCCGTCAGACCCTTCGACGCCGTCCGCATCGTAAATCACGATCAAATCCAGATCGGATTCGGCGTTCAACCGCTTGGCCCCGACCGAGCCCATCCCGATCACAACCGCGCCCCGGCCCGGTGGGGCCCCGTGTTTTTCGGCAAACTGCGCCACCACATGTGGCCAGATCGCGGCAATTACCGCACTTGCCAGATCCGCATATTGCACCCCGGCCAAATCAGCACCAATCAAGCCGCGCAGGTGATGCACGCCAACCCTAAAATGCCATTCTTTCATCCAGCGTCGGGCGGTATCCAGTTTGCGCTCGTAATCGCTTTCCGTGTCCAGCCGCGCGGCCAAATCAGCCTGCAACGCGTCCCGGCCCGGCCACGGCGCAAAGAAATCCCCGGCGATCACGGCGTCAAACACACTGGCATGACGCGACAGATGCGCCGCCAGTTTCGGCGAGGTGCCTGCGATATCCACCAGCAGATCAACAAGTTGCGGGTTGGCCTCGAACAGCGAAAACACCTGAACCCCGGCGGGCAAGCCCGCCAGAAAACCATCAAACGCCAAAAGCGCCTCGGCGGGATGCGATGTTTTGGCCAGACGGGACAGGATATCGGGCTTCAGCCGGTTGAATATATCCACCGCCCGCCCCGACCGCAGCGCCGGGTAGCCGGGCCAGCGGCTGATGATTTCATCATCAAAGACCTCTGCGGCCTCTTCGGGCACAGGCTCGGGGCCTTCGGGGGCAAAAAAGCCCTCGATCAGATCATGCACTTCGGTCAGCCGGTTCGTCAGATCGGCCTTCAAGTCATCAGGTTCGCGGCCCATGAAGGCGGCCAGCCGGTCAAATTCATCCTCGGATGTGGGCAAATCATGAGTTTGCGCATCCCGCAGCATTTGCAAGCGATGCTCGACCTCGCGGTGAAAGCGGTAGTGCCGGGTCAAAACCTGCGCGGCCTCTTCGGGAATCCAGCCTTTCTCGGCCAGTCGCGCAAGTCCCTCGACCGTGCCACGCACGCGCAAATCCGGGTCGCGACCGCCTGCGATGATCTGCCGGGTCTGGGTGAAAAACTCGATCTCGCGAATGCCGCCGCGGCCAAGCTTCATGTTATGACCGGGCAGCGCCAATTGCCCGCCAAGCCCTTTGTGTTCGCGGATTCGCAAGCGCATGTTGTGCGCGTCCTCAATCGCAGCGAAATCCAGATGCTTGCGCCACACGAAAGGGCGCAACGTATCCAGAAAGGATTGCCCGGCGGCCAGATCACCCGCACAGGGCCGCGCCTTGATATAGGCCGCGCGTTCCCATGTGCGGCCAAGGCTTTCGTAGTAAGTTTCCGCCGCCGCCATAGCCATGCAGACCGGCGTCACGCTTGGATCTGGGCGCAGGCGTAAATCGGTGCGGAACACATAGCCTTCGGCGGTGCGGTCATTCAGCATCGCGGCCATCTTGCGGGTGGCCCGCACGAACGAGGCCCGCGCGTCGTGGTAATCGTCTTCGTCAAACTGCGTTTCATCAAACAGGCAGATCAGGTCGATATCCGAGCTGTAGTTCAATTCGCCCGCGCCCATCTTGCCCATGGCCAAGGCCACCATGCCGCCGGCGGTGGCGATATCGTCCTCGGTTTTTCCGGGCAGTTTGCCGCGTTTGATTTCCGCCGCAACGCAGGCTTTCATCGCCAGATCACACGACAGATCGGCGTAGTCGGTCAAGCGCCCTGTCACATCCTCCAGCGGCCAGACCCCGGCCAGATCGGCCAGCCCGGTCAGCAACGCGACCCGCCGCTTGGCCTGCCGCAAGGCGGCGGGCAGATCCGCGTGATCCACATCCGGCAAATCAGACAGCACCCGGTCGAAAGCGGCCTCTGGCGCTTGCAGCGCAGGCTCCAGCCAGTCGCGTTCTTTCTCGATCAGGGATTTAAGATAGGGGCTGCTGCCTGCAGCGCCGTCGATCAAATCGGCCAACTGATCTGGCAGGTCAGGAAACAGCGCACGGGCCTCCCGGCCCTGTTCGGGGTCATGGGCGCGCGGCAAACGGGTGATGCGTGACAAAAAATCCATGGCCCTACTGATACCCGTGCGTCGGGTCTGGTCAATGGGGCGCGCACTTGGAATACTGCGCCAACACCAACGCGGACACAGAAAATGAGCAAAAGCCTTAAAAGGGTGATGCAGGCCCTAGAAAACGCCGGATGCCCCGCCCTGCCAGTTGAAGTGGGCCAAGCCACCACAGCCCGCATGGCCGCCGATCTGGTCGGCTGCGATGTCGATCAAATCGCAAAATCAATCATCTTTCGCGGCGACATGTCAGGCGAGGCCATTCTTTTCATCACCGCCGGTGGCAATCAGGTTGCGGCCGATCGCGCGGCTACGCTTGCGGGCGAACCCTTGGGCAAGGCCGATGCCGCGCTGATCCGGGCGCAAACCGGCTTTGCCATTGGCGGGGTGTCTCCAGTCGGGCATCTGACCCCACCACGGGCGTTTTTTGATCCGCGCTTGTTGGAGTCTGACACAGTCTGGGCCGCAGCGGGCACCCCGCGCCACCTTTTCGCAATCAGTCCGGTTGAGCTTCAGGCCCTTTCCGGGGCCACGGTTGGCGCTTTCACCCAATGACAGCGGTGCCGCGCACCACCCGCGCGCCTCGGTCGGGCTTTTACCGCGCCACAGACGTGCTTATATGGCTTCTGCGATGACCGAAATCTCTTGGCATATCCCCGACCCGGCCACACAACCCGAATTTTATTCGGATGTTGTGGCCAAGCGCCTGTTGGCGTGGATCATCGACACGGTTCTGATCGTCCTGATCTGCCTTCTGATCGTGCCGTTCACAGCGTTTACAGGCCTGTTTTTCTTTCCCTTTTTGCTGCTCACAGTGGGCTTTGCCTATCGCGTCATCACCATCGCACGGGGATCAGCGACATGGGGTATGCGGGTGGTGGCCCTTGAATTTCGCAAGATGAACGGCCATCGGTTTGATCTGGCTATGGCGTTTTTGCACACATTGGGCCTGACCGTTTCGTTTGGCCTGCCAGTGCTGCAAGTGATTTCAATCGTTTTGATGCTGACCACCGAACGCCGCCAAGGCCTGAGCGATCACCTGCTTGGCACGGTTGCGCTGAACCGTCGCGCAAGCGTCTGATGCCAAGTTAGTTTTTTAACGCAGCGCGCCGCACGCTATTGACTCTTGGCGCGCCCGGACAAGGTTGTTACCGTAACGAAAGGAATGGAAAAAGCCCGGCCTGATGCGTCATACATTACCAATTGCCCCCCAGTTCTATGTCACCGCCCCGCAGCCCTGTCCGTATCTGCCGGGTCGGATGGAGCGGAAATTGTTCACCGCCCTGCAAGGCGACGGGGCTCAAAAGTTGAATGACACATTGTCGAAACAGGGCTTTCGCCGGTCTCAGAACGTCCTCTATAGACCGGCCTGCGCCGAATGTAACGCGTGCCTGTCAGCGCGGATCAACGTCGCAGATTTTTCGCCGTCGCGCAGTCAGCGCAAAACGCTCAAGCGCAACAAGACCCTTGAACGCCGGTCAACCTCGCCATGGGCCACCGAAGAACAATACGACCTGTTTCGCCGGTATCTGGCGGACCGCCATGCAGATGGCGGAATGGCCGACATGGATACCTTTGAATTCGCCGCAATGGTGGAAGAAACGCCGATCAGAACCCGCGTGGTCGAATATGTGGACACCGACAGCGGCGATTTGGTGGCAGTGTGCCTGACCGACGTTCTGGATGACGGGGTCAGCATGGTGTATTCGTTTTACGAGCCCGACCGCGCCACCGCGTCGCTTGGCACCTATATCATCCTTGATCACATTGAAATCGCAAGACAAAACAGCCTGCCGCATGTCTATCTGGGTTATTGGGTGCCGGGCAGTTCGAAAATGGGCTACAAGGCTGCGTTTTCAGGTCTGGAATTGCATGTGAACGGCGCGTGGGAAAAGATGCGTGCGCCCGAAACCTATGACGCGCAACTGCACCCTTTGTCCAACGATCCGATCTCGGAGCAGGTGGCCAATATTTCCCTGCCCGACGGCCGACCGCTGCGCGCGCGCCGGGGATGAAATTCAGGCGTTGCTGCGCCGTGCACCACTCATAACCGCCACAAACCCGACCAGCAGAACAGCGACACAAACCATCAGCAATTGCTCGTATTTGTGCCCCTCGGGCAGCAGGCTTGCGGCCCAACTAGCCTCGCGCGCGAAATACGTGACCGCGCCAAAGATCGCGGCGCTGAACGCCACCAGATAGGCCCAAACGGCAACGTGCCGGTTCAAGATCAGCCCGACCACCAAAACCGGGGTCAGGAACATGCTGGCTGTTCCGCTGACAGCCACAGCATCGAACAGGGTTTGGTTGCCCCAAAGTGTCAAAACAGCACCAAGCGTCATGAACGCCAACATGGCCAATCGCCCACCCATCAGGCTGCGTGGGCTGAGGCGCAGCTCATCCACCACCAGCCGTGCGGCACTGGCCAAGGCCGAATCCAGCGTGCTCAGCGCGCTGATCAAAAGCGAGATCAACAGTGCCCCATAGACCCAAGCCGGGAACATACCCGCCCACGTCCCCAAAAGCTCGCCCTCATAGTCTGCCCCGACCAGTCCCGCCTGCACCCCGAACAACCCGAACGCGATGATGCACAGGGCCGAAATCCAGAACGCATGCAGAAACGACGCCCGTGTGGTCGCGCGGTCGGCCAAAAAGCCGCGATCCATCATCACCGGATCATGTGCCGGATAGGAAAACACCTGTAAAAATGCCACCAGCAACAAAACCTGCCCGTTCCATGCGCCGCTTGTGCCCGGTGCAGTCATCACAGCGCCAAAGTCAAACGCCGGGCTGGCCAACAGCGCCACGAAGGCCGCCGTAAACACCACCAAAAACACGCTCATTTGCAACACATCCGTGCGCAAGGATGCGCTCAGCCCGCCCCATGCGCTATAGGCCAGCCCAAGCCCGGCCACCGCAAGAATGGCCGCCGTATCGGCCCCGGCCCAGTGCGGCAGGGCCGCCGCAAAGATCAGCCCAACCACCAGCAGGTTGGCAAACACTTCGGACAACAGCCGCAGCGCGATCACGATGTTATAGCAGGTCACCCCCACCAGACCGAATCGCGCGGTCAGCCAGCCCTGCACCGATCCAGCACCGCGTTCGCGCAGCCGGTCCACAATGAATCCACCGGTCAGGAACGATCCGTAATACGTGGCATAAGCCAAAACGCCCCAGATCCCGTAAAAGTATCCAAGGATGGCCGCATTCATCAAAGACCGTGCAAAGATCCAAGTTGTCACCTGGCTAAGGACAAGGGTCCAAAGGCCCGGCGCACGCCCCGCGGCAGACGCACCGCCAAAAAAGCCCTCGACAGTGGCCCGACGCGGCGCAATCGCGATACTGGCAATGACAAGAAGGACGAAAAGGGCAATGACGACAGAAGTTTGCATGGGCGATCCGAAGGGTTGAAGCGACACATGCCTTTAGCAGTCGCCGCCCTCTCTCTCCAGAGTTTGGCCCCCGTGCCACGCGAATGTGATGGGCTTTTGTCGGCCCGTGTTCGGTGCCACGTCCCTTGGTGGGTGCCAGCGGGGGCTGGCGCGGCATGGTGCATCGGACCACGCCGCCACCGATTAACTACGCTGGTCAGGCTTTAGATGCCTGATGCTTGGGTCACATCGTGGTGTTCACGGCACCACCGTCCAGCAACACATTCTGCCCGATGATGAAGCCTGCATACTGACTGCACAAAAACGCACAGGTCGCGCCGAATTCTTCCGCCGTGCCGTAACGGCCTGCGGGGATCGTGGCGCAGCGTTTTACCTTGGCCTCTTCAACCGTAATGCCTTCGGCCTCGGCCACGCCCTTGTCCAATGCTGCGGCCCGGTCCGTTGCATGGATGCCCGGCAAAAGATTGTTGATGGTCACGCCTTTGCCAGCCACCTGACGCGACGTGCCCGCAACATACCCCGTCAGACCCGCCCGGGCCGAGTTGGACAGCCCCAACACCGGAATGGGCGATTTGACCGATTGCGAGGTGATGTTCACCACCCGGCCCCAGCCACGCTCCATCATGCCCGGCACGATCGCCTTGATCAGGGCAATCGGCGCCAGCATGTTGGCATCCAGCGCGGCGATGAAATCATCGCGGTCCCAATCGGTCCACATGCCCGGCGGCGGGCCGCCTGCATTGTTCACCAGAATATCCACGTCTTGCGCGGCATTGATCAATGTCGCCTGCCCGTCTTCGGTTGTGACGTCGCAGGCCACGGTGGTCACGGCCACGCCAAACGTGTCGCGAATGTCCTGCGCCGCAGCCTCAAGCGCCTCGGCGCCGCGCGCGTTCATGATCAGATCGACACCCGCTTCGGCCAGTGCCCGCGCGCAGCCCAAACCCAAACCTTTCGATGACGCGCAAACCAGCGCTGTTTTCCCTTTAAGTCCCAGATCCATTTGAATTCTCCCGCATTTGTCTGACTTGTCCCTATCACCAGTTCGACCGGCAACACCAGACAAGCGCAGAATGATTGACCATATTTGCGCGGGACTATACCGTTACCTCGCTGACCTTCCAGTGTAATTTCCCAATAAGCTGCTGCCGGACACTCATGACCGAAACAACGCTTAAACCATGCCAATCCATCCCGGTCTTCAGGGCGGTTGATTTCCGCGTCGTGAACGGCGCGAATTTGGGCGACCCGATTTCATTCGCCGCCGAACTGGATCTGGACGACACATATGAGCTCAGCAAAACCGCCCGTCAGCACCGCCTGTCGGTTTTCAGCGATGACAGTGGCGTATTCACCATCGCCGCCGACACGGTCTTGGGCCATCCCGGTGCAACATTGCATCTTGATTCTTGTCTGACCATGATGTCGGGCACCGGCCAGACCACGGAAATGCTGATCCTTGTCGAAGTCGACGGCAATGGCAATGTGACCGAGGTTTACATTCTTCCCTTGGCCGCATTGGCGCCGCGTATAGGTTATGCGCTTGTCGGGATTGATCGGGACAATGCCGATCAGAAGTTTGCCGAAGTGGCCTGCGTCTCGTTCTCGCGCGGCACGCATATTACCATGGCCTCGGGCCAACAGCGGCGGATCGAAGATCTGAACGTGGGCGACATGGTGCTGACCCGCAACGATGGGCCGCAGCAAGTGCGTTGGATCGGCCAGTCCACCGTGCGCGCGGTTGGTGAATTTGCCCCGATCCGGATCAAGGCCGGGGCGCTGCACAATGAGCACGATCTGCTGGTCAGCCCCGACCATCGCCTATTCATCTATCAACGCTCCGATGCGCTTGGGGCGGGCCGCAGCGAATTGCTGGTGCGGGCGCGGTATCTGGTGAACGGCGATACCGTGGTGCAACAGGATGGCGGGTTTATCGACTATTTTCAGTTGCTCTTCGATCATCATCAGATCATCTATGCCGAAGGGATCGCCGCCGAGACGCTGCTGGTTGATACCCGCACCCGCGCCGCCCTGCCGCAAGACCTGCATGACGCCTTGGCCGATCTGCTGTCGGATCATGGTGATCAAACCCACAAAGACCTTGAGGTCAGCGAGGCGTTGCTGAAACACCCCGACGCCGCCAGTATTCTCAAACGCGCCTCGACGCGGTAGTGTTCTGCGCCCTGTGGGTGGCTTGATGAAATCCGCCGTTAAGGTTCAAACGAATGGCCCAAGGGTAAGGAGGGTGACGTCAGCGGCCGCGCATCGTCGGGCCGCGGTGTGGCGATCTAATCGATAGTCTATGGCGCTTAATCCAGAACACTGGCGCACACCCCATGCTTGATGCGCTTAGACCAACCCAATCGCCGCGCCGGGCGGCCCGGCGATGCACGGCGGCGCTATGCGCCTTGTTCCGCGCAGAGAATATCCTTCTATCCGGTCCGACGGTTTATGGGTTCACGACCAGCCGCGCTGACTGTGCTCACCTGAAAAATTCCTCTCGGACGACCTGCCTCCTGTGCGACGTGCTGAACACTCGGTCTCGAGAACAGGCTATCACCGCGTATTGCGCCCCTGCCCTGCGCCCTCTATATGCCGCAGCATGTTGGATCAGACCCCGAACCGCCCCGATTTGCCGCCCGAGATTGCGCGGCGCCGCACCTTTGCGATCATTTCGCACCCGGATGCGGGCAAAACCACGCTGACCGAAAAGTTCCTGCTGTATGGCGGTGCCATCCAGATGGCCGGTCAGGTGCGCGCCAAGGGCGAGGCACGGCGCACGCGCTCGGACTTCATGCAGATGGAAAAGGACCGCGGGATCTCGGTGTCAGCCTCGGCCATGTCGTTCGATTTCGGCAGGTTCCGGTTCAATCTGGTCGATACGCCCGGCCACTCGGATTTTTCCGAAGACACCTATCGCACGCTGACGGCGGTGGATGCGGCCGTGATGGTCATTGACGGGGCCAAAGGCGTCGAAAGCCAGACACGAAAACTGTTCGAAGTGTGCCGCCTGCGCGATCTTCCGATCCTGACTTTTTGTAACAAGATGGACCGAGAAAGCCGCGATACCTTTGATATCATCGACGAAATTCAGGAAAATCTGGCGATTGACGTGACCCCGGCCAGTTGGCCCATCGGCGTGGGCCGTGATTTCATCGGCTGTTACGACATGCTGAACGACCGGCTGGAACTAATGGACCGTGCCGACCGCAACAAAGTGGCCGAATCCATCCAGATCAACGGCTTGGACGACCCCGAGTTGGCCCGCCATGTGCCCGACCATCTGGTCGAAAAGCTGCGCGAAGAGATCGAGATGGCGCGCGAATTGCTGCCCACGCTTGATGCGCAATCGGTGCTTGAAGGCCATATGACGCCGATCTGGTTTGGCTCGGCGATCAATTCTTTCGGCGTCAAGGAACTGATGGATGGCATCGGCGCCTACGGCCCCGAACCACAACCGCAATCGGCCGACACGCGCCAGATCGCGCCCGACGAAACCAAGGTGTCAGGCTTTGTCTTCAAGGTTCAGGCCAACATGGACCCCAAGCACCGCGACCGGGTGGCCTTTGTCCGCATGGCCAGCGGCCATTTCAAGCGCGGCATGAAACTGAACCATGTGCGCAGCAAGAAACCCATGACGGTGTCCAACCCGGTGCTGTTTCTGGCCTCTGACCGGGAACTGGCCGAAGAAGCGTGGGCCGGGGATATCATCGGCATCCCCAACCACGGCCAGTTGCGCATCGGTGACACGCTGACCGAGGGCGAGGCCCTGCGCGTGACCGGCATCCCGTCCTTTGCGCCAGAGCTGCTGCAAAGTTGCCGCGCGGGCGATCCCATGAAGGCCAAGCATCTGGAAAAAGCCCTGATGCAATTCGCCGAGGAAGGCGCAGCCAAGGTGTTCAAGCCCGCCTTTGGATCGGGGTTTATCGTCGGCGTCGTCGGCGCGCTTCAATTCGAGGTTTTGGGCAGCCGGATCGAGATGGAATACGGCCTGCCCGTGCGCTTTGAGGGGTCGCAATTCACCTCGGCCCGGTGGGTGAACGGCCCGCGTGACGCGGTCGACAAGTTCACCGCGGCCAACAAACAGCACATCGCCCATGATCACGACGGCGACGTTGTCTATATGACACGGCTGCAATGGGATATTGACCGGGTCGAACGGGATTACCCCGACATCACCCTGACCGCGACCAAGGAAATGATGGCCTGATCGCCTACCAGCGGCCGGTGGTGGCGGCGGCCATCAAGCCCAAACGGCGGCGGATCGGTGACACCTCAAGCGCCGCGTCGGCCACCCGGCGCGGATCTCGCGCGGCGCGGCGCAGGATCGGCGCGACCTGCCACATCGGCAACAGCGCGGGCCGAACCTGAGGGGAAAGATCACCGCGGCCTTTGCGGGCCGCGCCAAGCGCCTCCAGCCCTTCATGCGCCAAAGCGCGCACAGCATCCGGCGTGCCTTCAACCAACGGCACCCGGCCTGCCTGTTCCAACGCGGACACGGCGCGCAGCCAATTGGCGACCCCAAGCGCAAAACCCGCCCGCCGGACAACCCGGTCCGGCACCGGCCCCAAGGCCCGCGCCGCCGCCAGCAGCAGATTGCCCGAGGTCTTGTCCAGATACTCCCGAAAATGCGTCATATCCTCAAAGGGCTCCCGGTAGACATCCCACCGCCGCGCTTCGATCAATCTGTCCAACAGGGCCGCCCCATCGGCATCCAGCACCTGCGCCAGCGGCGTCGCCACCTCGTGCCGGCGGACTTTTTTGTCACTGCGGATTTCGGCCAAGACATCGCGCCACCATTGCAGGCGCATTTCGGCAATCATGGGTTCTTGGGTCACCCATGGCGCGCGCGACACTTCGATGTTGAAAGCATAGATCGGAAACAGCGCCAGCCGGGCCGGCGGCGGCGCGGCCATCACGGCTGCAAACCTGTCGGGGTCGCCGCGTTCAACCAGTTGCGCACAGGCGATCAGATCAGTATCAAATTCCATACCCTGCACCTAGGCTACGGCCCCGGTCATGCCATAATCGCGGGACAATTTCCATGTGATCGCGTCCAGCAGCGCCTCGAAACTGGCATCAACGATGTTGGCGCTGACGCCCACGGTGGACCAGCGCCGCCCCTGCCCGTCTTCGCTGTCGATGATCACGCGGGTCACGGCCTCGGTCCCGCCTTGGGTGATCCGCACCTTGAAATCCACCAGACGCATATCGTCGATGGCGGCCTGATACGGCCCCAGATCCTTGGCCAACGCCTTGGCCAAAGCGTTCACCGGGCCACGGTCATTACCGCAGTCATCCATCGATTCACTGACCGACAGTTTCTTTTCGCCGTCCACCTTGACGACAACCACAGCCTCGGACAACGACACCATCTTGTCATACTTGTTCTTGCGGCGCTCGACCGTCACCTTGTAGCGCTTGACCTCGAAGAACGCGGGCAACTGCCCCAGTTCACGCCGCGCCAAAAGCTCGAAACTGGCCTGCGCGCTGTCATAGGTATAGCCGCGATCCTCGCGCTGCTTGATCTCGTCCAGAATGCGCGCCAGGGCCGCATCGCCCGGCACCACCTCGATCCCGGCCTCGGCCAAACGGCGGCGCAGGTTCGACTGCCCCGCCTGATTGGACATCGGGATGATCCGCGTGTTGCCCACCAGGCCCGGGTCGATATGCTCATACGTCGATGGGTCTTTCAAGATCGCACTGGCATGTAGCCCCGCCTTATGGGCAAAGGCCGACGCGCCCACATACGACGCCTGCTTGGTTGGCACCCGGTTCAGGATTTCGTCCAGCAACCGGCTGGCTTGCGTCAGCCCCTGCAAGGCGTCTTGCGTGATCCCGGTTTCAAACCGGCTGGCATAAGGCTCTTTCAGCAACAGCGTCGGGATCAGCGCGGTCAGGTTGGCGTTGCCACAGCGTTCGCCCAAACCGTTCAGCGTGCCCTGAATTTGCCGCGCCCCGGCCCGCACCGCCGCCAGCGATCCAGCCACCGCCGTTTCGGTATCGTTGTGACAATGAATGCCCAATCGGTCGCCCGGAATACCGGCGGCAATCACCTCCGCCGTGATCCGCTCGATCTCGTCGGGTAAGGTGCCGCCGTTTGTATCGCACAGCACGATCCAGCGTGCGCCGGCGTCATAGGCGGCGTGTAAACACTCAAGCGCGTAGTCGCGGTTGGCTTTCCAGCCGTCAAAGAAATGCTCGGCGTCAAACAGCGCCTCGCGCCCTTGCGCCACCATATGCGCGACCGAGCGCGCGATATTGTCGGTATTTTCCGCCAGCGTGATGCCAAGCGCGGTCTCAACATGAAAATCATGGGTCTTGCCCACCAGACACACCGCGCGGGTGCCGGCATTCATCACCGCCGCCAGCACATCGTCGTTGTCGGCCGAGCGGCCCGCCCGCTTGGTCATGCCAAAGGCCGTCATCGTGGCGCGCGTCTGCGGGGCTGCGTCGAAAAAGGCGCTGTCAGTGGGGTTGGCACCGGGCCAGCCGCCTTCAATGTAATCCACCCCCAACACATCCAGCGCCTGCGCAATCTGCACCTTTTCGTGGGTCGAGAACGAGACACCTTGCGTCTGCTGCCCGTCGCGCAGGGTGGTGTCGTAAAGGTAAAGGCGCTCCTTATCCATCACGCAGAACCTTCTTTTTCTTGGTCAAAATACCCCGGGGAGTGTGAGGGGCTGGCCCCTCACTCCGCCGCGCGCCAAACCGCATTCGGGCTGCAAATGCCGATCGCCCCCCAACCATATCTCCCCGCGCGGAATAAAGGCGGGCCTGCCCGCCGCCGCGCAGCGCCCGACCGCCCCCTCGGGCGGGCGCTTTTGCAACGTCGCAGTCCCGCACTGTTGTTTGATGTATTTGGCAACCATAAACGGCACCAAACACCTGTCGCAGCGCCCCCCCGGCGGCCGGACGCTGCGCGACACGCAAACGTTGTCCGGACAGGTGCATCATTCCAACCCCTCCAGCTTGGCCGGATCAAACCCCGCACCGGGGATCAGCTCGACACCATCCTTGCTCATCCGCACCTCGACCCCGGCCTCGACAAGCGCCGCCTTGAGCCGGTCCACCTCGGAAAAATCCTTGGTCTCCATGGCGGTTTGGCGGGCTTTAAACAGACGGCTTTCCAGACCCGACAGGTCGGCCACGGGGGTGGTCGCCCAATCTCCCAATTCATCATTCAACAGCCCCAGCATCTGGGCCGAGGCCTTCAACCCCGCCGCATCGCCAGCGGCGGCCAGTTTGTGCAATTCGGCCACCGCGCCTGCGGTGTTCAGATCATCGGCCAAGGCCTCGAGAACGGAAGCGGCCAACTCACCGGCCTGCACGCTTTCGGTCATGGCACGCCACTTGCGCAGTGTCGCCTCAGCCTCCCGCGCCTTCGCATCCGTCCAATCCATCGGTTTGCGGTAATGCGTGGACAAAAACACAAAGCGGATCACCTCGCCCGGATAGCCCTGGTTCAGCAAATCATGCACGGTAAAGAAATTGCCAAGGCTTTTGGACATCTTCTTGCCCTCGACCTGCAACATCTCGTTATGCATCCAGATTTGTGCAAAGCCCCCTTCGGGATGGGCGCAGCAGCTTTGGGCGATTTCGTTTTCGTGGTGCGGGAACATCAGGTCGTTACCGCCGCCGTGGATGTCGAAACTCTCGCCCAGCAATTCATAACTCATAGCCGAGCATTCGATATGCCAGCCGGGCCGTCCGTGGCCCCAAGGGCTGTCCCATCCGGGCAATTCTTCGCTTGAGGGTTTCCACAGCACGAAATCCATCGGGTTGCGTTTGTAGGGGGCCACCTCCACCCGGCTCCCCGCGATCATGTCGTCCACGGTGCGGCCCGACAGGTGCCCATACTCCTTGTAGCTTTCGACCGAGAACAGAACATGCCCCTCGGCCTCATAAGCGTGGCCCTTGGCGATCAGGTCTTCGATCATGGCGATCATCTGCGGGATATACTGCGTGGCGCGCGGCATGGCGTCGGGTTCCAATGCGCCAAGCGCGCCCATGTCATCCAGAAACCATTGCGTCGTCTGCGCAGTGATGCGGCCGATCTCGGCGTTCACATCGCCGCCTTGGCCGACGTTGTCGATGGCGCGGGCGTTGATCTTGTCATCAACATCGGTGAAATTGCGCACATAGGTCACATGATCGGGGCCGTAGAAATGGCGCAAAAGCCGATACAGCACGTCAAAGACGATGACCGGTCGCGCGTTGCCCAGATGGGCGCGATCATAGACCGTGGGGCCACAGACATACATCCGCACATTGTCGGGGTCCAACGGCGTCAGCACCTGCTTGGCGCGGGCCTTGGTGTTATACAGCTTGATCGTCGTCATGAATGTCCTCGCAGGCGCAAATCTCCCGCGGCGGGCTTATCAAGTCATGTCTGGATATGGAATAGATGACGGCCCGCCCCGGATATGTCAGGTGGTAATGCAGCGATCGGTGATACAACGGGGTGTCATGCGGGCGACGCTATGCCCGCGACGCACAGATGGCAAGCGCAAACGCTGGACATGGATCATTCGCGCCTATGCCGGATCGACCGGGCTTTATCCAATTTACTGGCGCTTCGCTCCCTATCCCTCTGCCAACCGGGCAAGGATAGCCGCGCTGTCGATGCCTTCGATGGCACCGCTGATCCGGCCGCGCGCCCCGGCAAGGCGGGTGGCGATAAAGCCTTCGGCCACCGCCGGCGGGGCGTGGCGGATCAACACCGAGGCGGTCAGCAGCGTGGCAAGGCTTTCGGCATACCAGCGCGCCTGCGCCTCGTCGGGCAACCGCGGAAAGCGGCCCATATGGTCGCGCAAGGCGGCGTCATACCGGCGATAACTGCCCGCCGCCGCGCCCAGTTCGGCGCTCAGCATCTCACCGGCCAACGGTTCGCGCCGCAGGGTGCGCAGGATATCAAGGCAGATCACGTTGCCGGATCCTTCCCAGATGGAATTCAACGGCGCCTCGCGATACAGCAGCGGCAGCGGCGTATCCTCGACATAGCCCATGCCGCCCATCGCCTCCATCGCCTCGTACACGACATTGGGGCACAGCTTGTTGCCCATGAACTTGGCCAAGGCAACGGACAGGCGGGCAAAGGCGCGGGCCTCTTCGCCCGGTGTGTCGAACAACCGCGCCACATACAGGCCAAGCGCCAGCGACCCTTCCCAATCCAGCGTCAGATCGGCCAGAACCGACCGCATCAGCGGCTGGTCGATCAGTTGTTTCTGAAAGGCCGTCCGGTGGCAGGCCCAATGGTGGGCATGATCCAGCGCCGCGCGCATCAGCCCCGCCGGGGCCATCGCGGTATCCAGCCTTGTGTGATGCACCATTTCGATGATCGTCTGAAGGCCCTGCCCCTCGTCGCCCAGACGGTGGGCCAGCGTGTTCACATATTCGATCTCGGCCGAGGCATTGGCGCGGTTGCCCAGCTTGTCCTTGAGCCGCTGAATGTGGATCGTATTACGCTCGTCCTCCAACCAACGGGGCACCAGAAAACAGGTCAGCCCGCCGGGGGCCTGCGCCAGCGTCAGGAACCCGTCGGACATCGGCGCGGAACAGAACCACTTATGCCCATTCAGGCGGTACACCTCACCCTCGGGGGTGGCGGTGGTGGTATTGGCGCGCACATCCGAGCCGCCCTGCTTTTCGGTCATCGCCATGCCAAGGGTCGCGCCCGGTTTGCGGGCCAGCGGCAGCGGCGCACCGTCATAGGCGCGCGCCGTCAGCTTAGGCACCCATTGCGACAGCAGCGCCTTGTCGGCCCTCAGCGCCGGAACAGCAGCATAGGTCATGGTCATCGGACAGCAGACACCGGGCTCGATCTGGCTGGTCAGGTAGACCATCGCGGCATGGGTGGCATGGCCGCCCTTTGCCCCCTCCCACGGCAGGGCGGCATAGCCTGCGGCGATGCCAGTTTGCAAAAGGTGGTGATAGGCCGGATGAAAGCGCACCTCGTCCAGGCGCCGGCCACCGGCATCGAACAGCACCAGTTCGGGGCTGTGGCGGTTGGCATCGCGCCCGGCGGCCTGCATGTCGGCAGTGCCGATGCGCGCGCCATAACTGGCAAGGTGATCGGCCTGCGCGCCGCTGGCCCGCGCGTGATCGCGCAGGGCGGGGTCGCTGTGCCACAAGTCCAGATCGCCACGCGGAGCGGGCTGATTGCTGACCTCATGGGTGGCAAGATCGCTGCGCGGCGGCACGTGTGGCATGGTGGACTCTCCTGTGCCGGGAAAGTATCGCGCAATGCGGTCAAGGTGAAAAGAGGGATTCACAAAGCGAATCAGCTGTGACATGGTATGTAGGACCGCCCGGTAAGAGGCGGCCCGTAAGGCAGAGCAGACATCACCATGACCCGTCGCACCCGGCCCGCTTTGGGCGTCTTGATCTTTTTCACCGTGGCCTTCGGCCTTGGGCTGTATTTCACCTTTGCCGCCGTGCAAGGCGATTACGGTCTATTCCGGCGCGCCGAGATCGAAGGCGAGACCCGCGCTCTGCAGGCGCAGCTAGACGCGTTGGAAGGGCAAGTCGCACGGATGGAAAACCTGACGCGGCGGCTGTCAGACGACTATCTGGATCTGGACTTGCTGGACCAGCAGGCGCGCGATGTGCTGGGGATGCTGCGCGCCGACGAGATCGTCATTCGGTAACTCCTGCTTGTCGCGCGTCACCGCGCGCCGCGCGATATTGTTGGCCCGCAAGCGCCGAGTCCCAAGCCATGAAAAATTGACCCTCGCATGCTAAGCGGTTTTGTTGTATGAATTAGTTTAACGCTAAACTAGTTTGCAGCAGAGGAGCGGGCCACAGATGACCACCCGAAAAAGCGCAAAGAAACCAAATGTTTCCGCTGACGAGCTGAAGGCATATTACCGCGACATGCTGTTGATCCGGCGATTCGAGGAAAAGGCCGGCCAGTTGTATGGCATGGGCCTGATCGGTGGGTTTTGTCACCTTTATATCGGACAAGAAGCCGTTGTTGTCGGGCTTGAGGCCGCCGCCGAAGAGGGTGACAAGCGGATCACAACCTATCGCGATCATGGGCATATGCTGGCCTGTGGGATGGACCCAAAGGGCGTCATGGCCGAGCTGACGGGTCGCGAGGGTGGCTATAGCCGTGGCAAGGGCGGCTCGATGCACATGTTCTCGACCGAGAAGGATTTCTACGGCGGGCATGGGATCGTGGGTGCAAATGTGCCGCTTGGTGCGGGTCTGGCCTTTGCCGACAAGTATCTGGAAAACAACCGCGTGACCTTCACCTATTTCGGCGATGGTGCGGCCAATCAGGGCCAAGTTTACGAGACGTTCAACATGGCCGCCTTGTGGGATTTGCCGGTGGTCTTCGTGATCGAGAACAACCAATACGCCATGGGCACGTCGCAGCAGCGCTCGACGTCCTCACCGGATATTTATCACCGGGGCGAAGCGTTCGGCATCCCCGGCGATATGGTTGACGGGATGGATGTTCTGGCCGTCAAGGAAGCGGGCGACAAGGCCGTGGCGCACTGTCGCGCGGGCAAGGGGCCATATATCCTTGAAATCAAGACCTATCGCTATCGCGGGCATTCGATGTCGGACCCGGCCAAGTATCGGACCCGAGAAGAAGTGCAAAAGATGCGCGAAGAAAAAGACGCCATCGAACATGTGCGCGATTTGCTGTTGTCGGGCAAACACGCCACCGAAGACGATCTCAAAGCCATCGACAAGGAAATCAAGGGAATCGTCAGCGATGCGGCCGATTTCTCGAAGGACAGCGCCGAGCCTGCCGAGGCCGAGCTGTGGACCGATATTTACACCGACATCGCCCCCCAGAACGCCTGAGCAGGAGAGACGACAATGGCAACCGAAATTCTGATGCCCGCCCTCTCGCCCACTATGGAAGAAGGCACGCTGGCCAAATGGCTGGTCAAAGAAGGTGACGAGGTGTCCAGCGGCGATATCATCGCCGAGATTGAAACCGACAAGGCCACGATGGAATTCGAGGCGGTCGACGAAGGCACGATCGGCAAGATCTTGATCGAAGAAGGCGCCGAAGGCGTGAAGGTGAACACGCCGATTGCGGTACTGCTGGAAGAAGGCGAAAGCGCCGACGACATCGACAGTGCCACCAGCAACGCCCCTGCCCCACAGGCCGACACGGCAAGCGAGTCTGACGCCGCCGATAGCGCACCCAAAGCTGCCCCGGCCACCGCCAAGGCCCCCGACGCGCCCAAGCCCGATCAAAGCCCCGATTGGCCCGAAGGCACAGAGACCAAGAAGCAGACCGTGCGCGAGGCCATCAATGCGGCCATCGCCGAGGAAATGCGCGGCGACCAGACCGTGTTCATCATGGGTGAAGAGGTGGCCGAATACGAAGGCGCCTACAAGATCACCCAAGGTCTGTTGGACGAGTTCGGCGCGAAACGCGTGATCGACACCCCGATCACCGAACACGGCTTTGCCGGGATCGGTGTTGGGGCCTCGTGGGGCGGGCTGCGCCCGATTGTCGAATTCATGACATGGAATTTCGCCATGCAGGCGATTGACCAGATCATCAACTCGGCAGCCAAGACCCTTTATATGTCGGGCGGGCAGATGGGCAGCCCCATCGTGTTCCGTGGCCCGAACGGTGCCGCCGCCCGCGTGGGCGCGCAGCACAGCCAAGACTATGCCGCGTGGTATGCGCAGGTGCCCGGCCTGAAAGTGGTGCAGCCCTATTCAGCCGCCGACGCCAAGGGCCTGTTGAAAAGCGCCATTCGCGATCCCAACCCGGTGGTGTTTCTGGAAAACGAAATCCTCTACGGCAAATCCTTCGAGGTGCCGGTGCTGGACGATTTCACCATCCCCTTCGGCAAGGCGCGCATCGCCCGCGACGGCAGCGATGTGACCATCGTCAGCTTTGGCATCGGCATGACCTATGCCTTGGAGGCCGCCGAAAAGCTGGCCGAAGATGGCATTGACGCCGAAGTGATCGACCTACGCACATTGCGCCCGATGGACCATGACACGGTGATCGCGTCGGTGATGAAAACCAACCGCTGCGTGACGGTCGAAGAAGGCTGGCCCGTGGCCTCGATCGGCAACCACATTTCGGCGGTGCTGATGGAGCGCGCGTTTGATTATCTCGATGCCCCGGTGATCAATTGCACCGGCAAGGACGTGCCGATGCCCTATGCCGCCAACCTTGAGAAACTGGCGCTGACCTCAACCGACGAGGTGATTGAGGCCGTGCGCAAAGTGACCTACCGCTAAGGAGACATGGACGATGCCAACTGAAATTCTCATGCCCGCCCTGTCCCCCACCATGGAAGAGGGCACGCTTGCCAAGTGGCTGGTCAAGGAAGGCGATACCGTCAATTCCGGCGATCTGCTGGCCGAGATAGAAACCGACAAGGCCACCATGGAATTCGAAGCCGTGGACGAAGGCACCATCGGCAAGATATTGGTAAGCGAAGGCAGCGAAGGTGTGAAAGTGAACACGCCGATTGCCGTGCTGCTGGAAGAGGGCGAAAGCGCCGATGACATCGGTGATACGGGCAGCGCCCCGGCCCCTAAGGCAAAATCCGAAAGCGATGAGACCCCGCCCGAGACAGCCTCGCAAGAGGCTGACGAGGGCACGGCCCAAGCCGCCCCCGCCGCACCCAAGGACGACAGCGGCGCGCGCATTTTCGCCTCGCCGCTGGCCCGCCGGATTGCCGCCGACAAAGGGTTGGACCTGACTCAGATCACCGGCTCGGGCCCGCATGGCCGGATCGTCAAGGCGGATGTGGAAAGCGCCAAGGCGGGCGCGGCCCCGGCCAAGTCCGAGGCATCGGCCGAGGCGGCCAAGGCCCCGGCCCCTGTGCCAGCCGGCCCGTCAGGCGATGCCATTGCCGCGATGTACAAAGACCGCGACTACGAGGAAATCAAGCTGGACGGCATGCGCAAGACGATTGCCGCGCGCCTGACCGAAGCCAAGCAGACCGTGCCGCATTTCTACCTGCGGCGCGATATCCAGCTGGACGCGCTGTTGAAATTCCGCGGCGATCTGAACAAGCAGCTTGAAGGCCGCGGCGTGAAACTGTCGGTCAATGATTTCATCATCAAAGCCTGCGCCTTGGCCTTGCAGGCAGTTCCTGCTGCCAATGCCGTTTGGGCCGGTGACAAGGTGTTGCAGCTCAAACCATCGGATGTGGCGGTGGCTGTGGCAATTGAAGGCGGGTTGTTCACACCCGTTCTGAAAGACGCCGAGATGAAATCGCTTTCGGCCCTGTCATCCGAGATGAAGGATCTGGCCAGCCGCGCGCGGGATCGCAAGCTGTCGCCCGAAGAATATCAGGGCGGCACGTTTGCGATTTCCAACCTTGGGATGTTCGGGATCGACAATTTCGATGCGGTGATCAACCCACCACACGGCGCCATTCTGGCCGTGGGTGCAGGCGTGAAAAAACCGGTTGTCGGCAAGGATGGCGAGCTGTCCGTGGCCACGGTGATGTCGGTCACGCTCAGCGTCGATCACCGGGTGATCGACGGTGCGCTTGGGGCCGAATTGCTGAAACAGATTGTCGAGAACCTGGAAAACCCGATGGTCATGCTGGCCTAAGCGCAAAAGAACAAAAGCCCCGCACAACAATATGTTGGCGGGGCTTTTTCATGTAACGCATGAACGTTGGTTCGATAGATATTTCAGTCCGACCCCTTGGTGCCCAACAACTGATCCATGCTGACCGAGGGCTGATCGCAGCCCGCTTCGCCGACGATCTTGGCCGGAACGCCCGCCACGGTTTTGCATGGTGGCACCTCTTGCAGCACGACCGAGCCCGCAGCAACGCGCGAGCAGTTTCCCACACGGATATTGCCCAGCACCTTGGCCCCTGCCCCGATCAGAACACCGTTGCCGATCTTGGGGTGACGATCCTCTTCTTCCTTGCCGGTGCCACCCAGAGTGACCGAATGCAGCATCGACACGTTGTCGCCCACGGTCGCCGTTTCACCAATCACGATGGAGTGGGCATGGTCGATCATGATCCCTTTGCCGATCGTGGCAGCCGGGTGAATATCAACGCCAAAAGTCTCGGATGAGCGCATCTGAACGAACCGCGCCATGTCGCGCCGCCCCTCACGCCACAGCCAGTTCGCGATACGGTAGGCCTGAATGGCCTGAAAGCCTTTGAAAAACAGCATCGGCTGGATAAACCGGTCGCAAGCCGGGTCACGGTCATGCACCGCCACGATATCGGCGCGCGCGGCCATCGCCAGCGACGGGTCAGCGGCATGTGCCTCATCACAAATCTCACGCAGGATCTGCTCGGGCATCTCGGTCGAGGCGAGTTTCAGGGAAATCCTGTAGGCCAAGGCCGATTCCAGCGTTTTGTGGTGCAGAATCGACGAGTGAATCACCCCGCCCAACAGCGGTTCGTCGTCGATTGCCTGTTCGGCTTCTGTGCGGATACGGCCCCAAACCGGGTCAAGCTGGGCCAGTTTTGCGCGGGTTTCAGCCATTTGCATGCTCCCAAATTCGATGATTGAGTGTAGCAGATAGCACAGCCAGAGAAAACGCAAAGCTGTGATCGAAAGGATCAGGCTGATGAATAAAGAAAACCTTGTCCGATTTCGCGATTTGATCAACATGCGGCTGGCCGAGTTGAACGCCGAGGACCAATTGGGCGAAACAGGACAGGCCACGGTCGAGCTGGATCAACAGGCCGTTGGCCGCCTCAGCCGTCAGGATGCCCTGCAAAATCAGGCCATGGCCAAGGCCACACAGGCCCGCAGGCAAGTGGAACGGAAACGCTTGGCCGCCGCACTCGTCTGTATGGACGAGGGCGAATACGGCTACTGCGAGGATTGCGGCGACGAGATTGCGCCGGGCCGACTTGAACTTGACCCGGCAGCAACCCGTTGCGTGGAGTGTGCGACGGGGTGACCGTGGCTATTCCGCCACGTCCAACCGCACGAACACGCCTGCGCCGTATAGGGCCGAAACTTGGGCCACCTGCACCGTGAACGGACCAGACAGGCCATCTTGGACCTGTGCCGCGCTGTCATAGGTCCAATCGGAGGTACTGGTGATTTCCTCGCGCAGCAGGGCCGTGCCTTGCATCACGCGCACGACATAGCGTTCGGTCTCTTCGCCCAGTGGCACCTCGGGCGTGTCCCAACGGTCGCCGCCGATCCGGGTGCGGCGCACCCATTGGAGGTGGCGCGCGCCGTCCAGCGCCTGTCTGTGGCGCAAGTGCACCGGTGCGTAGGGCCGCAAACCCAAACCGTCGAACGCAACTTGCGTGGCCTGATACGACGGATCATCCACCGGCCTATCAGCCGGCCCTACGCGGTAATACCGCGCCAGCCCGCGCTTGACCTCGGGCAAATCCATCTGCGTCGCGCTGCCATCCAACCGCACAAGGATCGACCCCACAGGCCAGACATCGCGCATCGCCGCCTCGGTGCCCAATTGGCCGCGCAGGCGGTGATGCAGAATATAGGTATCCGGGCCAACCAATTCCGCATCGCGGAACTGAAACAACTCCCATCCATCGGGGGTGCCATCGCCAATGGCACAGAGGTTCGCGCCCCCAAGAAAGGCTGCGGTGCTGACGCTGCTCAACGTGCCCCCCGGCCATTTGCACCACCAACCCCTCGCCCCGGTCGATCCGCCCAGAACATGAGGCGCGCAGCGGGGTTTCAGTTCGGCCCATCGGCGTGGGCTGTTCGATCAGGCGGTTGAGCTGGTAATCGGCGTCTTCGTCCGAGCCATAAACCGCCGCGCCGCCCGGCCAAGGGTCGGCTGTCACCGCGATATGCGGCGCATGTGGCACCTCTTCGCCGGTCATCAAGGGCAAATCCATGAACACGGGCGCAACCGGCACAGGCGCGGTAAACGCACGTATTTGTGTGGGCAAATCTTCAAGATCGGTCGGGCGGTAGGTTTCCGGCTCGATCCGCACGGCCTCGACCCTTTGGGTCTGCGCCAGTTGTTCGACCCGGTCGATGCGAAACAGCCCGTGGCCACCGTGCTCGGGTAGTGCAATCACGTCTCCGGCCCCGGCAGCCAGTTTGGACAGCGGCAGCGCAAGGCGCACAGTATCGCTCGAAACACGCGCCTCGGACAGCCAGCGTTCGACGGTCTGCCGTCCCTCGCCGCGCGCCATCAGCAGCGGCATTTCCGATGTGGCCACCGCATGGGTGGCGTCATCTGGCAATACGGCTTCTTCGGCAATCACCTCGAAATCGGCACCCGCTTCAACAAAGCGCAGGCGCACACGCCCGGCCAGTTCGGCGTTGTTTCCGCGGGTCTTTTCGATCACCCCATCCAAATCCGCATCGCGCACAAGCCATTCGGGATCAAGAACATGATCGGTTCGGCCATCGCGCATCCGAAAGGTCAAAAGGCCATCGCGTTCGAGGGCGTCAAACCCATAGCGCAGCATCAAGGGCTGCAAGGCACCGCGCGCCTCTTCGACCTGATCCACCAGATAGCCGCGTAGATGACCATGCAGCGCGCTGCTATCCGTCACCTTAGGGTCCAGCCCCGCGCGCGCCGTGACCTCATCAACGACCGAGGCCAGCGTGCGCGCGCATACACGCCCGTTCAGCCAATGCCCGCGACCGTAATTGTCGCCATCGCTCCAAAGGCCACGGTTGTTGGGAAAGAACGGGTAAGGCCGCGCATCCCACGCCCAGGCACAGCTATGATCCCAATCCAGCATCGGGCCACTGTATTCGTCAGACAGCGGATTATGCGCCGGATCGGTCCAATAGCCGGCCATGGCGCGCAGATATTGCAACTGCATCAACTCGTCCTGCCGCCCGGTTGAATAGCGCGGCAGGCTGGATTCGGACGATTTGGCATCCAAAAACTTGTTCGGTTGGTTGCTGCCCTTGTCCACCGCCGCGCAGCCGTATTCGGTAAAGCGGATCGGCTTGGAGCGCGGCACCCAGCCGGTGGGCGTGTCACTCCGCACGCCATCCACCCGGTCGTGATGCCAGTTCACCCACCAGTTGCGAATGTCCTTGAATCGCCAAATCCACGGCTCGTTATGCGCGTCGTCGCTAATCGGGGTGCGAATTTGCGCAGCCCGCGCCTCGGGTGAGTGATAAAACCAGTCGTAGCCTTCGCCGCCTTCGATATTGGATTGCAGATAGTCCAGATCGTAGATCGACGCGTAGTCCTGCGCGTCGCGATGATCATGACCCTCGCGCCAATCCGAAAGCGGCATGTAATTGTCGATCCCGATGAAATCGATATTGTCATCGCCCCATAGCGGATCAAGGTGAAAGAACCGGTCGCCATTGCCGGGCTGAAAGCCGAAATATTCACTCCAATCGGCGGCGTAGCCGATCTTGACATCGGGCCCCAACAGCGCGCGCACCTCGGCGGCCAGATCAATCAGGTGTGCGACCGCCGGAAAACTGTTGTCCGCGCCACGAATCTGCGTCAGCCCGCGCATTTCCGAGCCGATACAGAAGCTTTCGACCCCGCCCGCCGCCGCGCACAGCGCCGCCTGATGAAGAATGAACCGGCGATAGCCCCACTCCTCCGGGCCTTCATAGCGCACAGGGCTGCTGGCCGGGCGCGACAGGCCGTAGATCAAGCCCTGAGGGCTGGTGTCGGCCAAATCTCCCGCGTTGTCCGCCTCTTGTCCGATCTGGAAATCCGCGGCACTGGCGGTGCCAAAGAACGCCGCCACTTCGGCCTCGGCAGCGGCGGTGCCGTCGGGGCTGCCCGGCTGCCCCGGCGCGACCGAAGTGGTGATCCGCCCACGCCATGGCAAAACCGGCTGTTCGCCCGCATCGCTATAGGGGTCCGCCAACCCGTTGCCCGGCATCTGATCCATCAAGATAAAGGGGTAATACATCACGTCTTGGCCCGCGTCTTTCAACGCCTCGATGGCCTGCACAACCGACAGATCCGCAGGCGTGCCGCCGTAAACCTGTCGGCCCTCGTTGTCCAAAGGCACAGTGCGCGCCTGCTGCCGCGTCAGGCCACCGGCCATCCACGGCATGTTCGAGGCATCATACCGCTTTTGTTCGACCTTGGGCCGAATATCACACGTGCCACAGCGTAGATCGTCACCAAACCAACTGACGATCAGCGACACGGTCCGGCAGGCTGGCAATTCACCGATCAGGCTTTCAAGCGAGGTTGCGAAATCGGCCTTGCCCGACGGGGAATTCACATTGACCAGCCCCTGCGACCAGAATCCGTAGGTCATGCGCACAGGCTCGGGGGCAAGGGCGTATTCCCCGCTGCCGGGCAACAGTGCGACACCACGCATCGCCTGCGGTGGGTCCAATTCGGCCCCCGGCTGGCCGGGTTGCGCGGGGCGCATCACCTCGAAGGTGAATTGCGGCACACGGTTGCCGAACTGCGCCAGCGCCAGATCCTCGATCACAACATAGGCCGTGCCGCGATAGGCAGGCACCCGGCCAGCCCCTTCAACGGCTTCGATCTTGGGGTCGGGCATCTGATCAGCGGTGCCGCGATACACCCGCATCGACAGCTTGTCGCGCGCGATCTCTTGCCCGTCGGCCCAGACCCGGCCAACATGCGAAATCTCGCCCTCACAAAGCGCAATGGCCAAGGACACGGAATAGCGATGCACTATTTGTGTCGGCTGTGGCGGGCGCGCGCCCTTGCCGCCGCCGCTTCCGGCAAAGATGAACACCTGTTAGCGAAATTCTGTCGCCCAGATCACCTGTCCCGACACGCGCATGCGCCCATACACCTGCGCAATCGCATCGCCCTCGCCCGCGCCAGTCAGACGCAACCGCTTGACCTGCCCTGTATGCACCGTTTCCGAGCCTTGGCCCATCAACCGCTGATCAATCGAGCGCCCGATGACAGCCCCTGCAAAGCGGCCCGCTGCCCCCATAGACAGGCCCAAAACCGTGCCGCCGACCGAGCCGCCAATCGCCGCCCCCGCCGCTGAAAGAAGTATCGTTGCCATGACCTAGCCCTCCTCGGGAAATGAAAACCGGGCCACGATGCGCCGCGCCCATGGCGGCGTCAGGGGGCTTTCGACCACCGCGTGACCCGAATATGCGTGAATGAATGTGGCCGCTGCACCGACCCGGCCCGCGACCCCCAGATGCTTGGCCACTGCCCCGTCACGCATCCGAAACAACAACACATCGCCCGGTGCGGCATTGTTGACCGGCTTGGGCTGCAAATGCCTTTGCGCGGCGCGCCACAGAACCTCGTCGCGCGACGGCTCGGACCAGTCCATGCTATAGGCAGGCGGGCGTTCGGGCTCATGGCCCAGCACCTCGCGCCAGACGCCCCGGAGCAGGCCCAGACAATCGGTGCCCGCGCCCCGGCAACTGGCCTGATGGCGATATGGCGTGCCAATCCAGCCGCGCGCGGCGGTGACAATGCGGTCTGAATGTGTGCTCATCCTCGGCGGCTCCGGCCTGTCAGGCTGCCAGCGCGCGCCGGGTCGGTGATTGACCAATCATCGCCGGGAATATCGGGAAAGCCTTGAAAGTTCGGCAGGTTTTGAAATTTCAGGCGGCAGGTTTCCATGCGCTTGTCACAACCCGCCGTCAGGCGCAGCTGATCCCCGGGCGCAATCTCTGCGCGCAAAGGATGCCAAAGCTCAATCACCCGCGCGGAGCCATCAAAAACGTCGCGCTTGATCGCGCCGCGCAGGCCATCGGCGGCCCCGCTTTGCATACGCAACAGACCGTGGCGGAACCATCCGGCATCAAATCCATCCAGTCCTGCAAAGCGGAACACGCGCCGGTCCTCGACCTTCTCGACCACCAGATCAGCGAAATAGCCCGGCGTTTGCGTCTCAAACCCACAGGTCCGGTCACCCAAAACCGCACTGCACGGTTTCTGATAGACCCGGCCCAAAGGCACGTTCAAAACGTCCGTCAGGCCGCGCAACTCGGCCTCAAACGCGCCACCGGCGCGGCGCAGCTCTCCGATACTGCCGCGAAACTGCAACTGCCGCTGGCTGACATCGGCCCAATTGACCAGCCAAGCGCGCACCTCGGCCCCGTCAAAACGACCGGCCTCGATGTCATCCTCACGGATCGCGGCATCGCTCAGCGCCCCAAGCGCCTCGGTATTGTCCACCGACAGGCCAGTGCTTTGTTGCAAGGCCAGTGCGCTCAGCCCGGTATCGGCCTTGAATTGGATGTCATCGAAGGCCAACCCGCAATCGTGATCGGTAAACCCCATCACTACGCCATCACGGCGCGTGACCGCCCAACAGCGGCAAACCGTGGTGATACCGCTTTCCAGATGCGCCTTCAGGCCCGCGTTCAGCCCGCTCATGCCCGCACCTCGATGATCGGAACATTGGGCACGTCGCCAGCCTGAAAACTCGCAAGGCTGGTCTGGATGCGGTCGGTGTCGAACCGCACAGGCACGTCAAATTCATAACCTGCCGTAATCTCGACCCCCGCATCAGGCGGATGCACAAAACTGACCAAACCCGTGGTGTCGTCCACCGTATAATGAACACCATCCTGCTGCGCCGTGCCATCCAGCCCGATGCGCACCGTGCCCTCCACCGGCTTAGAGATCGGCCGGACATAGCTTTGGCCCCCCGATCGGTAGGTTTTGACCAATTGAAAAACCGCCGTCGTGTCGTCGCCATTGGCGATCACCTGATCCCCGATCCCCGGCTCGGCGCGCGCACCACAGGATTTGTAATCGGTCCAGTCCTTCCAGCGAAAGCCATGGATCTGCCCCTGCCGTGCCTCGAAAAAGGCGATCAGCGTTTCAATGTCATCAAGGCTGCGCATCGCCACACCTGCATCATAGCGCCGCCGCGAATGCCGCCACGGCGTGTTGCGCTCTTCATGGCCATTGGCCAGCGTGACCACATCGCTGTGCCGTTCCGGCCCCCCGACCGAGCCAAAGCTGAGGCTGGTGGGAAAGCGTATCTCGTGAAATGCCATGTCTGGTTCCCCTTTGCCTTAGCGATTGCGCCCGCCGCGCCCGATGACGCGGCCCAACTCGGCAGCGATCTGCCCCTTCGAGCGGCGAAACCCCTCGGTGTCGGGCGTGTGAATGTTCATCACAACATTCACCGGCGCCCCGCCCCCGCGCGCCTGCACCCCCAGCTTGCCGTCGGGGCCACGCGACAGCGGCATGATCGCCTCTGGCCCGGCCTCGCCCATCAATCCCATGCCACCGCGCATCGGAAATGTGACGGGCCTGCTGACAATCCCGCCGTTTGCAAAGGGCTGCACCCGCCCTTGGGCAAAGCTGCCGCCCTTCTCAAACGGCAAAAGCCCCGACATCAGGTTGCCCACCCCTTCGGCCAGCAAGCCGCCGAAATGGTTGCTCACCGGCTTGACTGCCGCATTGAAGGCCGCGTTGATCATGGTGTTGGCCATCTTGTCCAAGGCTTCGCTCAGGCTGTCGCCTTGCACCACCAGCCCGCGGATCGCCCGGCTCAGACCACGGCTCATCCCCCGCTCCAGCGTGGCAACGTCCTGCCCCGCCTCGGCAAAGCCCGCGCGCACCCGCGCCAATTCGCCGTTGAACGCCGCCGCCATGCCGGCGGCTTGTCCAAGGTTGTCGTCCAGCGCCTCAACCTGCGCATCGAGATCATCCAATTGTTCCACCGTCACACTCCTTTCGTGCTTGTGCGCCGTCGGGATGGGCAGACAGCAATGCGTCCAGCCGTTCGCGTTTCAGCGGCGCGACACCGGCCTGCTGGCCCAGCATCAGCTCCAGCTCGGCCGGGGTCAGCGCCCAGAACTCTGCCGGGCGCAGGCCCAGCCCCCGCAGGCCCGCGCGCATCAATGTAGGCCAGTCCACCGGGCCGCTCATTCGCTGACACCCGGTGCCATAAAGGCCCGCGCCAGCAACTCAGCCGCCGCGCGGGCCGCCCCCATCGGGCCGCCCTCAATCTCCGCAGTGATCAGATCGTTGGCTTGCCCGCGCCAGCCGCCGCCGCGCAGCCCCGCCACGATCAGACGCAGCACATCACGGCTGGCGAAGCGGCCACTTTCGAACCGCTCCACCAGATCAACCAGCGTGCCGGTCTCAAGCCCAGCCTCCAATTCCGCCAGCGCGCCCAATGTCAGCTTCAGAACATGGCGCTGCCCGTCGATCACCAGCGCCACCTCGCCTGCCCAAGGGTTCGCCATCGCCTTACGCCACCGCCGTAAAGGTCAACTGCCCCGCCGAAGCCAAGGACAGCTCATAGGTCGCCTCACCATCATGGGTGCCCGCATATTCGATCGCGGTCAGTTGAAACGGCCCTTCGACCGCCCCGAAATCCGGGATGACCACCTGAAACTCCGGCACTTCGCCGTCAAAAAAGATTTGCCGCGCACGGGCGTCGCTGGCCGCATCGCGAAAAATGCCAGAGCCGCTGATCGCCGCCGATTTTACGCCCGCGCCTTTCAGCAATTCGCGCCAGCCGCCCGCCGATTCAAGGCTGGTCACATCAACGCTTTCGGCGTTGAAGCTGATACGCGTGGCGCGCAGCCCCGCCACCGTCTGGAAATTGCTGTCACCCGTCAGGTCAATCTTGACCAACAGGTCTTTGCCGTTCTGAACCGCCATATCGTTTCTCCGCTTGTTCAGTGGGTTAAAGAGTGTCTTGCGTCCGCGCCCGAAAGGTCAGGTCGATCCGACGCTGCGCGCCGGTGCCTTCCCGCCGAGCCCGCGCGCGGTAGAAATGCAAGGCCACCAGATGGCCGTGCCCAAGGGGCAAATCCGCATCAGTCAAGGCCTCGCTGATCGTGGCCGCCACCTGTTTGGCGGCGTGAAAGCCCGCCGCACTGGTGATCACCGACACCGCAAAGCGATGCCACGCGCCACCGCCGCTGCCGTCACTGCGGGCGCGCACGTCTTCGGGGCCAAGGGTCACATAGGTTTCTGGCAAACTGCCCGCCGGGACCGTGTCATAGATCGCCCCGCCCACCAGCGCCGCCAAGTCTGTATCGCTGGCCAACCTCTGGAAAACCGCCTCTTGCAGGGCCGCCGCTGCCGCGTAGCTCATGGCACCACCTCCTCGGTTGCGAAACAGGTCAGAAACCGTGCCTGCGCATCGCGTTCGGTCACTGCTTCGATCCGAAACAGCCGCGTATCGTCGCGAAACCGCTGACCTGCGCGGGGCCGCGACGGCGCCCCCTGCGGCGCGGCGCGCACGGTGATACGAAATTTGGTGGTCGACAGGCTGACAGCCTCGCCACCGCGTTCGCGTCCGGCACGCGGCACCACCTCGCCCCAAAAACTGCCAAGTGCCTGCCACTGCTCGGAAAACCCACCGGCGCCGTCAGGTGCGCGCACAGCTTCTTCCAGCATCAAGCGACGGGCCAGATGGATGCGGCCACTCATGCCCGGCCCCCTGCAAACAGGCGTACCGTGCGATAGCGCTCGATCAAGGCGGTCACGCCAAACGGCATGCAACCATCGCCAAGCGCGGTCTCCTCGCGGTATTCGTAGTAATGCGCGGCCAGCAACAAAACCGCTTGCGCCAGATCAGCGGGCAAGCCGCCCCAATTGTCGGCATAGCCTGCATCAAACACGATTTCCGCCGTGCCACCCGAAGGAATGTAGGGCAGCACCGCCCCCTTGGGCCGGATCACAGGCCGCTGCATATCGGTCTCAAGCGTATAAAAATCCGGCGCGATCACTTCTTCGCCTTCGCCCCGGTCGCGCAGCACCAACCGCGTGATCTGCGTCACCGGGGCCACCGGCAAAGCCTGCACCGCCGGATCGCGCCAGCGGGTCAACGTCCATGAAAACGCACGCCGGATCAGCACCTTACCAGTGCGCGCCTCAATGGCCGCCATGGCCGCGCGCAGGAAACTTTCCAAAACGGGGTCCTGAATGCCGTCGTCGGCAAACCCCGTACCCAACCGCAAATGCGCCCTGAATTGCGCCAGTGGCAATGCGCTCTGCGGCACAGCGGTTTCTTCGATCAACATCATGGATGCTCTCCACAAATCCCGGACCCCTCCGGTGGTTCTGGTCAGGCGCGCGCCGCGCCCCGCGTTGCTCGGTCGGAGGGGAGCAGCTGGACAACGCGATTGGGTCAACCGGCGCGCGCCTTGGGGCGGGGCATCGCGCGCCCGCCCCATCCGCACATCCCTTACGAGACGGCGAATTTCAGCAGTTTGATCGCGGCAAAATCGCTGACGTCGCCGCCCACGCGCTTGGTGGCGTAGAACAGCACATGCGGCTTGGCGCTGAACGGATCGCGCAGTACGCGCAGATCGGGGCGTTCGGCCACGGTATAGCCCGCACTGAAATCGCCAAAGGCGATGGCATCGGCCCCGGTGGCGATGTCGGGCATGTCCTCGGCGATCAGCACCGGATAGCCCATCAAGCGCGCAGGCTCGGCGGCGGCCAGACCATCGGACCACAGGAACCGCCCGTCATTGTCCTTCAGCTTGCGCACCGCACCGGCGGTTTTTGAGTTCATCACAAAAGCCGCTTTGGCGCGGTATTGCGCGCCCAGCGCATAGACCAGATCAATGATCGCATCCGCGCCACCGAAATCCCCGTCAACGCCCGTGGGCACGTAGCCCAGATTGCCCCAGGTCCAGACATCGTGATCAACCGTCGGATGGGTCAAAAAGCCCTTGGGCTTGTCAATGCCATCGCCCGAAATGAACGCCGCTGCCTCGGCGCGGGCGAACTTGTCGGCAATCCGACCTGCCAGCCAGCCCTCGATATCAAACGCGCTGTCATCCAGCAGGCGCTGGCTGGCTTTCGGCAGCGCGCTCAACTCGTGCAGGGCAATGGTGATACGATCAATGGCCGGGGTGCCGGTTTCAGTGGTGGGATCGGTTTCGGTGGCCCAGCCGTGGCCCACATCCGAATGGTCGATGAGCACGTCATAAGACGTGGCCTCGACCTGCACCACATTGGCAATCGCGCGGATCGACGCGGTCGACGCCAGCACCGATTTGACCGTGTCAGCGGTTTGCGGATCGACCAGATAGCCACCATCGCCCGCAACGGCGCTGCTCATGGCTTTGCCTTCCAACTCCAGCCCACGCAGGCCATCGTCATCGCCACTGCGCAAATACGCGTCAAAAGCCTTGATGTGGGGCGCGCCAGCCTCGACGCGGGTTGCGTCAGCGGTGGACAATGCCGGGCGTGCAAGCCCCATGGATTTGCGTTCAATCTTGGTCATCTTGTCGTCCTGTTGTTGAAGTCGTTCCAGAATGTCGGCCCGAAAGCCCTTGAAGTCGCTCATGAAACCCGCCACGGCGGTTTTCATCTCGGCCACCGGAGACAAATCTTCCCCGGTCCGAGACTGTGCCTCGGTTGTGCTCATCGTTTGATCCCGTTTGGTTAAGGTCGGTGTGCGGCGCGTATTTCTGTCAGGATTGCGCCAACTCCCGGCGGGCGCCCTCAAAGACCGCCGCCAGATCACGCAGGTCATGGCCATCCAGCGTATCGCCCTTGGCCCCCACCCGCGCACTGGGCAACATCGGGAAGGTCACCAGCGACACCTCCCACAGCTCCAGTTCCTGCAAGAGCCTGCGGCCCCTGTCGTTCTTTGCCGCCCGCACGGTGCGATAGCCGATGCTCAGCCCGTCAATCGCCCCGGCCGCAATCAGCGCCGCCGCCTCACGCGCGCGCGCCACGCCGTCCAGCAGACGACCTTTGACATAAAGGCCCCGCGCATCTTCACGCACCTCGTCCCATACGCCAATGGGCTGGCCCGGGTCGTGCTGCCACAGCATCTTAACGCCGCGCCCCTCTTGCGCCAGCCGCTTGAGGCTGGCCGCATAAGCGCCCTTGGCGACGATATCGCCGCCCCGGTCGCGATTGTCGAACAGGCTGGCATAACCTTCGATCACCGTGCCATCGGTTACGACCAGATCGTCAGCCCCTCGGCAGAACTTGTGTTCCAGCCCGCAATCCATATCCATCACCTTCATCCTTTCACCTATCACCCGCCTTAGGGCATTGCCGCCAAAAGGGGCTGAAACGCCTGTGCCAGAATGGCCGCCATCACGCCGTAGACCGCCAGCCACAACCGCCGCTCTAGCTGCGCCAGCGCCTCTTCGATCTTTTGCAGCCGATGCAGCAACGCATCATGTTGCAACCGCGCCACCCGCTCATGCGCCTCAAGCCTCAGCGCCGGGGCACAGTCGAACGGCTCAAACCCATAGCGCTCACCGGGGTCACGCTCAGCCATCCTCCGCCTCCAGCGCGGGCAGCCCCAGCAAGGCCCGCTTTTCCGCCGGACTCAGGAAATCAGCCCCGGCCACACGCGCCCATTGGGCATCGCGTTCGGCCGATAGCGCCGGCACCTGATCGAGATCGGGGCGCAGCTCCAGCACGTCACCGGCAAAGCCCGACAGCCAGTCCGACAACGCCCCGGTCACTCGTGCCACCAGCGGCAAGACCGTCAGACGGTAAAATGCACGGTTGGCCTCGGCGTAATTGGCATAGGTCGCATCCCCCGGGATGCCCAACAGCATCGGCGGCACCCCAAAGGCCAGCGCGATCTCGCGCGCGGCGGCCTCCTTGGTTTTCTGAAACTCCATGTCCGAGGGCGAAAACCCCATCGGCTTCCAGTCCAGCCCCCCTTCCAGCAGCATCGGACGCCCAGCATTGCGCGCGCCCTGATGATGGCTTTCCATCTCGCTGACCAACCGATCATAGTGATCAGTGCTCAGGCTGCCCTGCCCCTCGGCCCCTTTGTAGACAATCGCACCACTGGGCCGCGCCGCATTGTCCAATAGCGCTTTCGACCAGCGGCTGGCGGAATTGTGCACATCCACCGCCTGCGCGGCGGCCTGCAAAGCCGAAAGCCCGTAATGGTCATCTTGCGGGTGAAACGATTTCAGATGACAGATCGCTGGATGCCCCGCACTGACATCAAAGCGATGCTTGCGCCCGCCGACCGTGTATTCATACCCCACCGGCCAGCCATCCGCGCCCGGAACCACGCTCATCCGGTCCGAGCGCAGCACATGCAGTTCCATTGGAACACTGCCCTCGCCGCCGCCCGCAGCCTCGACATAGCCATTGCCAGTCAGCAAAAGCTGACCATAAAGCGCCTCCAGCCATTCGGCGCGGCCCTGCGCCGGGTTGGGGCGGCGCACCAGTTCCAACAGCGGATGGCGCGCATAGCGTTGCTCGACATCCTGCAAGACCAATGGCAGCGCGGCTGCCGCCTCGGCCAGCATCTTGACACAGCGAAACCCAACCGGGTTGCCGCTGAACCCGGTGCGCGTCAGCGTCACGGTATCGCGCGGGCTCCAGGCCACGCGGCCCGCACCGTGCCACGCCATCACCGGCCCGGCGGCACTGGCCTTGGTCTCAGGCACATCCCGGTCCGCGGCCCCTGCCGATCCGGCGCTTCGGAAAAAATCCAGTATCATCTTGGCTCGTCTCCTTGGGTCTGCCCGCAGTCGAAATCGTTTTCACGTCTTGCCCAGCATCAGACCCCGAAAGGTTTAAGAATTGTAAATCAGACCGCGCGCACCTGAGGCCGCCGCCATTTCGCCGCTGGCGCGATCATCAACTCGTGCAGCGCCCACACCAGCGCATCCACCCGGTCGGGGCTGCCCTTGCCCTCATAGCCCTGCGCGGTCATGGCGCACATCTGGTCCTCCAGACGGCCAAGGCCGCGCAGATGATGCACCCGGCCCTGCTCATACAACGCCGCGACAGGCTCGGCGCGGGCCACCTTGCCGCGGCTGGCATGCACGGCCTTGACCGGCACCATGGGGTCCACCTGCCGGATCACCTGCGCCACCAGATCGCCGCCTTGGTTGACCTCGGCCACCAGACGCTCGGCCCCAAATTGCTCCATCGCGCGGATCGCGGCAGTGGCCCAGCCCACCGGGCTGGCCGCGGCCACGCTGCAATCGGCCAAAACCCAAGCCCGCCACTCCTGAACTGGGCCTTGCGTGCAGGCCCCCGCCACAATGATCCCGCATTCGTCCGATCCGTCTTTGCCACTCACCGCCGGGTCCACGGCCACCACGATCCGGTCCAGATCGGGCGGGGCCTCGCGCCTTGCATCCTCAAGCATGGCCGAATTCCACAACGCGCCCTCGGCATCCTCCAGCAACACGCCGTCCAGTTCCTGACGGCCCAACCGCGTGCCTGCATAGCGCGCGCGCACTTCTTCAAGGAAAGACTGTGCCAGAAAGGCGCTGTTGGCCTCGGTCGGGGCGTTGGTGACAACCGTGCTGTCCTGACGCACCAGATCCTTTAGCACACCCACGTTGCGCGGCGTCGTGGTGATGCACACCTGCGGATGCTCGCCCAGCCGCAACCCGAATTGCAACATATCCCACGTCTCGCGGGCCTTTTTCCACTTGGCCAGTTCATCCACCCACGCCCCGTCGAATTGCGGGCCACGCAAGCCCTCGGGTTCATGCGCCGAAAACACCTGTGCCACCGCGCCATTGGGCCAGATCAGCCGCTTTCGGCTGGCCTGCCAGTCAGGGCGCCTGTCGGGCGGCGAACAGGCCATGATCCCGCTTTCGCCGAAAATCATCACCTCGCGCACCTGATCGATGGTTTCACCCACCAGGGCCAAACGGCGGCAGCGCCCGGCATCCAGCGGCTTGTCGCCTTCCACTTGGGCGCGCACCCATTCGGCACCGGCGCGGGTTTTCCCCGCGCCACGCCCCCCCATGATGATCCAGTTGGTCCACGCCCCATCAGGCGGCAATTGATGCTCAAGGGCCCAAAACTCGAACAGATAGGGCAGCGCCATCAGCTCGCCTTCCTCAAGACTATCGAGGAACGCATCCTGAACATCGGGCCCTTCTGAGACGATCCAACCGGTAGCAGATCGAAGCCCGTGCTTCTCCAAGGTCGAGGGCATAGTCGTTGACGATGCCTTTTTCCTGCTTTCTGCGTTTTTCAAGTTGCGCCTCCGCTTCTATCGCGATCTTCAGCCACTGTCGGATTTCCGCCGTCGCCTTGGCCGCGTTTTTCAATTCATCGAAATCCCCTGCACGGATCTTTTGGTAGATGATCTCGATATCCTCGCGCATGTCCGACAGTTGCCGTTCCAGCGAGTCGATCGAGGTGGTCAGGCCCGTGGGCCCCTCGTCGGGGGTGATCAAAACCATTCGTGCTCATGCCTCATGCGTTGCGTGCCCGGTCACGTCCGAGTGAGGGAACAGCACACATGCCACCCCTCCAGCTGGCAGGCCGGAAAGATGCGTCATCGGGCGTTAAGATTGATTAAAGGGGGGGTGCGGTCGGGCGGTATCAGGCCCTGCGGTTTCACCGGGGCCATGATCACGACAAACCATTCAGCGCGCCTGATCGACGCGCGCACGTTTACGACGCGGGCTTTTAGACAAAACCCGCGTCCATTTTGTAGGATGGGTCCGAAACGCCCCGATCAGGCGTTATCTTTGGTCAGCGTTTACACTCATAGGCCCGTGCGACCAGACGTTCCTGCCGCTTTTCCCAATATGCTGCCTCTTTGGGATTGGTCGAATAGCTGATCCGGCGCACGGCTTCGTCCGCATAGGCAAGCTGATCATCGACTTGATGGCACGGCAAAAATTCAGGTGCTGTCGGCAGACTTTCCCGATCAATTTCAATCGGATCCATCGGCACACAGGCTGCCAATGCAGCCAGACCTACACCACAAACGAACACTTTGGAAAATGTCATGTTTTGTCCCCCACAAAATACGCGATTTTAAAAAGCGTGCTCCTGAACCCCCATAAAAAGGGAGGCCAGAACGCACAGTCAAACCTTCTACCAACGCTCAAGATGGTAGCATAATTTTGCTTTCAAACAAAGAACTTACTGGCGCAATCCCCGCCTTAGCGGCGGGTGAAACACGACGCGCGCTTGCCAAATCCACTGGGCGAACAAATCCACGAACCGCTTCCCTTTGCGCTTTGATTGCGCGCAATTTGGCGTTTCTGTGCATGGCTCAGCCTTGCCTGACGCTCTGCCTTGCTGATTGGCGTGACCCACATATAGCTTTTGTGCAAAGGCGTTACTGATTTGGTGCCACCAGCCGCTTCAACCGGCGACGCCGCAACAGCGACCGCACCTATAGAGATAGCTGGCGCGATATGCGCCAAGCGCTTGATTATATTGAGTTTCACTGCTCTACTCCAGTTTTGTTTCGCAGCCGCCCCGATGCCGGTTATCGTCTGTTCCGGTTTTATCGAGTTTCAGACAAGACATGTCATGCCCCGTCCGACAGCCTTCCTGCCACGCGCCAATAGTGGCGGTTTTACGCAGCTAAAGTCAATCGACCGGGCCAGAACAGCCCTTGTATGGCTGACTCTCGCGCATGACCTTGGCGAAAATATGGTGTTAAAGCCTTAATTTTTGGCGTGCACCCTTAAAGTGCCGCCGCCTAATCGTTTGGATTACTTAAAAAGACGGGGCAGGCTTTGCAGCTGCCCCGTCCGAATGCAGCCCTGCGATCCCGCGCTTGAGGTTGCGCCGTTTTATTCGTCGGCACCTGTAACGCGGTTATCCACACGCCAATCCGGTAGCCCAAACCCATCTGGCCAAGGATAGACTTCGACCTGATTAAAGTAGACGACGCCCACCAAATCCGGGAATTGTTCATAGGTCTGGCGAATGCTGTTATGCCACGCCTCGACATAGGCCTGATCGCCCGAAAACCCGGTTTCGGCCACAACGATTGGTTTGCCAAACTGCTTGGCCCGCTCATAGCGCGGCTCCAGAATGTCGACAAAGCTCTGTGATTTGCCCAAAATCTCTTCTTCCCAAGCCTGAAAGCCGAATACCGACAGCCCGACGAGATCCGCATAATCGTCTCCGGGATAATATTCATCCATGTTTTCAAAGCCAAGCGGCGACCACATGTAGTTTACTTGCGGGGCTTCGGCGCGACAGATATCCACCATCCGCCTATACGCGTCGATATAGGTGCCCGGCTCCCATTTGGCCCAAGTAAACTGGGTGGTATTATCATCCATTTCCTGCGCCCACCGCACCGTCACAGGACTATTGAGCGTGCCAAGGACCGAGCAGATCGCCCGCATGTATTGATCATACTCGCCCGATTGTAACCCCTGTTGAAGTCTCTGAGGCGTGTTGCGTTCGCTGCGCGTCCATGTCCATGGCTCGATTGTGACCAACAAGGCGCGTGCGCGCGCCAAAGCATATACATCAGCATCAACAAGACTGGGTAGGAACACATCCTCCCACGGCAGGAACAAATGTTCGATCTGCACGTCACTGTCATCCGAAAACTGCCCCTCGGGATCATAGACCCCGAACGGCGTTTCACCGGGCGGTGCTGCACCCGCGCTGCCGGCCAAGAACCCGGCCAAGAATGTCCCACTCAGCGCCTTTGCAAACATGGCTTTTGTTAAATGTCGCATTTCGAACTCCTTTCCCCACAACAGCTTGTGCCGTAATGTTTTCTAATCCCAACCCAGTTTGAAAACGTATTTCACTTCACCGGGCGGCGCGCGCCCGGCCCCGGACACGATGTGCTGGGTTTCCACCACATGCATGGCATCAAGGCCCAGCATAAGCGCATAAAGCGACTCTGGCCCCCGCATCCAAAGCGCCATCATCCCCAATCCGACCAAGCCAAAACATAACGCAATCTGCGCCCCCAAAACCAAAGGCTGGGTCAAAGCCCCGATCCCGGCGTTTTTCAGGTGATGCCAAACAATGACCACCACCAAGGCGACGTTCAAAGCGGCGTTCAACAGGGACAGAATATAGAACCCGGCGGCGTTCGTGACATTATCCACGGTTAATATCGGCCACATGCAAAACAGCGCAATCGCCGCATAAGGCACCAAAAACCGCAGCGGCAGCCGCGCCTCCACCGCATCGCCCTTGGGCGTTATCCGAAAATCCACAAACCGGCCTGTCAACCGGTCCCAGACCGCAACAGCGCACCCCCAGAACATCCATGGCCACTGCGCCGCCGCAAACAGGATTTTTTCCCAACTCAGGATTTTGGCATCATGCGGCCTGAAAAAGCCGTCACGCCGCGCCACCCATACCAACAGGATCAAGGCCAAAGTGGCTGGCACCGCATGGCCGATAAAACCCGGATAGGTGACATCGGCGTAGCGCACATCGAATGTCAGCGCCACAACCGGCATCGTATAGATCGCCAGCAGGAACAGCGCCGCGATTGGATACCACATCTGCGAAAACACAAACTGAAACTTCAAATGCGCGGGCAGCCCCGCCAGATACCGCGGTGTGTATTGCAACAACAACGTCACCAAGCTGCGCGACCATTGAAATTCCTGCGTGGCCATATCCGCCAAGGTGCCCGGCCCAGCCCCATGCGCTATGGCGTTCATCGCATGAACTCCGCGCCAGCCATTGGCGTTCATGATCAGCGAGGTCGAATGGTCCTCGGCCAGTTCTGGGCCAAGACCGCCAATCTGCCGCAAGGCACGGGTGCGCACGGCGTAATGCGAGCCGATGCACATCGGGGCCCATCCGCCACTATACCCCGCCTGCAACGCGCCGTGAAACATCGCCTCGATATACAGACGGGCGCGCGCCGCCCAACTTTGAACCGCGTTGGCATTGCAAATCGACGGGGCAGATACATAGCCAATCGACGGATCGGCAAAGGGCTTCATCAGTTCGCGCAGGTAACTGGGCTGCGGCACGTGATCGGCATCGAGCTGTGACACGAAATCATAATCGTCATAGCCCCAGTTGTCATAGAAAAACGCCAGATTGCCCTCTTTGCACCGGGTTCGGCGGGGCCATTCCGTCCGATGATACGCATCCCGGCCCTTTCGGCTGGAAATTCGCACGCCATGCGTGCGGCACCAGTCGATTGTGTCTGGCTGCGGGTCTTCATCGGCCAGCCATGTATCATGCGGCACATCTTGCGCCAGCATCGCCTCAAGCGTGGTTTTCACCATCGCAAACGGCTCGGACGGGGTTTTTGTGACCACCATCGCAATGCGCGGCTGCCCCAGATCATCGAAGGATGCCACCACCTTCCGACCGTTCAAAAACAGCACGATAAAATAGGCCTGAAGAAAGAAAAGCCAGAAAATGCAAAGCGTTACCAGAATATAGCGCCCCATGCCGATGATATGCTCGGGCTGTAGCCACCACCGCCAGAACCACGCAGCCAAAACAGCCCACAAAAGCACAAGACACATATATTTAACCCTCTGCGGCCCCTCCATCAAAGGTGCCAGAATTCTGGGGCTGTCTGCCTTGGGCGGGATCCGTCCCGGATGGGCGGCCATATCAGGTGCGCTGTAAATGTTTCGCATCGCGCACCTCAAGTCCAAAGCCTGGCGCCGCATCGCGAACCATCGCCGCAAGATTGGGCCATTTTGGCGCAAAACCCAACGATTGCTGCGCCTTTGACGCATCTGCCAGCAAAATGGCCGGATCACCGGGCCGCCTGTCGCGCATCACGTAAGGCACCCGGCGGCCTGTCACCTTTTGCACCGTTTCGATCACCTCAAGAACCGAAGCGCCCTGCCCCGTCCCCAGATTGACCGACAACGCCGCGCCCGGCCCGGACGCCTGCACATGACGCCACGCCGCCACATGCGCGGCAGCCAGATCGGCCACATGGATATAATCGCGAATGCAGGTGCCATCGGGCGTGTCGTAATCGCCGCCCATCACGTCCAAACGCTCGATCTGTCCTGCCGCCGCCATCAAAGCCAGCGGGATCAGATGCGTTTCGGGGTCGTGGCGTTCGCGCAGCATACCGTCCGGATCGGCACCAGCCGCGTTGAAATACCGCAAAGCCACGTAAGACACACCATAGGCCCGCGCATGATCGGCCAGCATCTGTTCGCAAATCAGTTTGGTCCAACCATAGGGGTTGATCGGGCGCTGCGGCGTGTTCTCGGTGATCGGCAGATGGTCAGGGGTGCCGTAAGTGGCACAACTGCTGGACAGGACAACCTGCCTCACCCCGGTATCGCGACACGCGGCCAAAAGCCCAATCATCCCGGCGACGTTGTTGTCGTAATAGAGCGCCGGATCTTGCATGGATTGCCCGACATAGGCAGAGGCGGCGAAATGCATGACCGTTTGCACGCGGTGATCGCGCAGGGCCTTTGCCACGGCGTCGCGATCCCGCACATCAGCGCGCACCAAAGGGCCCCATTTCACCGCATCGGCATGACCCGTCGACAGATTATCCAAAACAATCGGTCGCACCCCGGCCTCGGCCAGCCATTTGCATGCATGCGCGCCGATAAACCCGGCCCCTCCTGTCACCAGAACACCCGGTTTCATCACTCCGCCCCGACCAGAACCGGTGCCTTCATATCCAGCAATTCGTTTTGGAAATACGCGGTCGTTCGGGCAAGCCCCTCATCCAGCGAAACGACCGGCTGCCACTCCAGATACCGCTTGGCAAAACTGATATCTGGGCGACGCTGACGCGGATCATCCACAGGCAGATCGCGGAACACCAATCGCGCCTCTGATCCTGTCAGGTTCAGCACTTTGTGGGCCAGTTCCAACATGGTGAATTCTTCGGGATTGCCGATGTTGATCGGCATGACTGTGCCCAGAGGCGCGGCCATCAGGGCCATCAACCCCGCAATCTGATCGTCACGGTAACAAAAAGACCGGGTCTGCATCCCGTCCCCGTAAACCGTCAGATCCTCTCCCAGCAGGGCCTGCATGATGAAATTCGACACAACGCGCCCGTCATCGGGGCTCATGTTGGGGCCATATGTGTTGAAAATACGCGCGATACGGACTTCGACACCGTGGCGTGCGTGGTAGTCATGAAACAAGGTTTCCGCCGCGCGTTTGCCTTCATCATAGCATGACCGCGGCCCAACCGTGTTGACCGACCCGGTGTAGCTTTCGGGCTGTGGCGAGATTTCCGGATCTCCATACACCTCCGAGGTGGAGGCCTGCAAAATTCTGGCCCCCTGTGCCAACGCCAGATCCAGCATATTGATCGCGCCAAAAACGCTTGTTTTGAACGTATGTATTGGGTCAATCTGATACTTGGGCGGTGACGCCGGGCAAGCAAGATTAAAAATCTCGTCGACCGGGCCGGATACGTCCAGCGGATTGACCACGTCATGCTGCATGAAGGTAAAATTTACCCGGCCCTGCAAAGGCGCGATGTTGGACATCCGGCCGGTAGAAAGATCGTCAACACAGATGACTATATGGCCGGCGTCAACCAGCAAAGTACAAAGGTAAGAGCCCAGAAATCCGGCCCCCCCGGTGACAACAACAGTTTTACGCTTGGCCCCAATGGGCCGATTTTGTGCCAACGCTACGCACGACGGATGTGAATCAATCAGTTTCAATTTAACGTCCCCCATCTGCGGTCCAAAATGGACAGCGGCCCGAAAGCTCGACAGCGCCTGTCATGGGAAAGCAAAAATTCAAAAATCTATAGGTAATAGGCCGCTATTGATTTGGTTTAGTTACGGCGTACTCGTAAGCCTTCCTTCCCACCAATAAACGGACACCAAGGCATCCGATAAACCCCACGGGTCAAATAAGACATGAAATTCAAAGTAAGTCAATTTTTTCAATAGCTTAGACCATTTGATTGATCGCCCCAACGGGACTAATCAGATGGTATAAACCCAAAGATTTATACGCCTTGACCGCAGGGCTGACACTACGATGCCTCACTCGGCTGCGCGCTCTGCCTCGATCTCGCGCCAGCGGGCGACGTTCCGGTTATGCTCTTGCAGCGTTGTGGCAAAGGCATGCCCGCCGGTCCCATCCGCGACGAAAAAGATATAATCGGTGTTATCGGGATTGACGGCCGCTTCGATGCTGGCCCGGCCCGGATTGGCGATAGGTGTCGGGGGCAGACCAGCAATGACATACGTGTTCCAAGGCGTTTCTGCGCGCAATTCGCTTTGGCGCAGGCCGCGGCCCAATACGCCCTCACCTTGGGTGATGCCATAAATCACCGTTGGGTCGGTTTGCAGGCGCATCCCCTGATTCAGGCGGTTGACGAACACGCTGGCCACTTGCCGCCGTTCGGCGGCAATGCCTGTCTCTTTCTCGATGATCGAGGCCAGAATAAGCGCCTCCTCTGGGCTATCCAGCGGAAGACCTTCTTGCCGCGACTCCCACGCCGCGGCAAGAATCACATCTTGCGCGTCGCGCATACGCGCGATCACACTGGCCCGGCTGTCACCATCGCGCACTTCATAGCTGTCCGGCGCAAGGCTGCCTTCGGCGGGGATGTCCTGCACCTCGCCTGTCAGCACATCAACCGCCGTCAGCGCATTGACCACCTGCCAGCTTGTCACGCCTTCCGCCACGGCAATCCGATAGCGCGTATCGGCCTTTTCGCGCACGTCCTGAAACAGATCCGGCACGTTGTCATCACCGGGGCCAAAGGCCGCTTTTTCGACATAGCGGCTGGTGGTCGGGTCCAGTTCGCGCACTTGGATGCCTGTGCTGTTAACGCCGACGCGATACACGATTTCAGTGCCGCATGTGCTGGCCCCGCCCTTCGTAATCAGGTCGGTGATTTGCGACATGCTGGCACCCTCGGGGATCAGCCAGCTACCGGCCTTCAACAACGAAACCCGGTCGCTATATTCTGCCCCCACACGAAAGATCGTATCATTCGTAATCGCACCTTCATCCGCCAACCGGCGCGAGATGAGACGCATGTTGCTACCACGCTCGACCTGCAGGCAGATCGGTTCGTCCAGTGGGCCGGTCGCGTTATACTCGGATTGCCCCCAAAGGATCACGCCCCCGATCAGGAACACGATCACCACAAGAAACGTCAAGAAGTTCGACGCGATATGTCGCCACATCAGCGCGGTTTCCCGATGCAAAGGCAGGCGTTTGTGCCACCAAAGCCGAAGCTGTTGGAAATCGCCACGTCGATCTTGCGCTCGCGCTTGGCATTGGGGGCCAGATCAAGCGGCGTGTCCACGGCCGGGTTGTCCAGATTGATCGTGGGCGGTGCTACCTGATCGCGCAGGGCAAGGATCGAAAAGATCGCTTCGATCGCGCCAGCCGCGCCCAACAGGTGCCCGACCGACGATTTGGTCGAACTCATCGTGGCCTTTGACGCGGCATCGCCCATCAAACGCTCGACGGCTTGCAATTCGATGGTATCTGCCATGGTGCTGGTGCCATGCGCGTTGATGTAATCCACCTGATCGGGCGTAATACCCGCGTGTTTCAGCGCCATGCTCATCGCCCGGTATCCACCATCGCCATCCTCTGACGGCGCGGTGATGTGGTATGCATCCCCCGACAGGCCATACCCCAGCACCTCGGCATAGATCTTGGCCCCGCGCGCCTTGGCGTGCTCGTAGTCCTCCAACACGACAACGCCCGCGCCTTCACCCATGACAAACCCGTCACGGTCCGCGTCATACGGACGGCTGGCCGCCTTGGGGTCATCTGCGCGCTTGGTGCTGAGCGCCTTGCAGGCGTTAAAGCCCGCGATCCCGATTTCGCAAATCGCCGCCTCGGCACCGCCGGCGACCATCACGTCGGCATCGCCGAACTGAATCAGGCGCGCCGCATCGCCGATGGCATGCGCCCCGGTGGAGCAGGCGGTGACAACCGAATGGTTCGGCCCCTTGAAACCGTAGCGAATGCTGACCTGCCCGCTGATCAGGTTGATCAGCGCGCCGGGAATAAAGAATGGCGACACCCGGCGCGCGCCCTTGTCGCGGATCAGCAAGGTGGTTTCCTCGATCGACCGCAGGCCACCAATGCCAGAGCCAAGCATCACCCCTGTGCGCAGGCGGCTTTCCTCGTCCTCCGGGGTCCAGCCCGCATCTTTGACGGCCATATCCGCAGCGGCGACGCCGAAAAGGATGAAATCATCTACCTTGCGGCGCTCTTTGGGCAGCATGTGGTCATCTGCGTTGAATGTGCCGTCGCTGCCATCGCCCAAAGGCACTTCGCAGGCGTATTTCGTGATCACGTTCTCGGGATCAAAACGGGTGATCGTCCCCGCTCCGGACTGGCCCTTCAGAAGACGTGACCACGTTTCCTCGACGCCAGCGGCCAACGGTGTGACCAATCCCAGCCCGGTAACAACCACTCGACGCATGCTGCTGCCCTTTCCTTATCGCTTCCCGGCTGCTCATAACCCGCCTTGACCATGGGGGGCAAGAGCGGCCCTGCATGTGGCAGCCGCCTTCGACACTCTTTCGCCGACGATTTCGCGCGGGGCTTACTGAAATTCTGCCGTGGGTTCCGTCTCGGCTTGTGCAAAAGCAACCGCATCGGCCAGATCGACATCCTTTGATAACAAGGCTCGCCCGATCAATGTGCCCGCGATATTGGGCACGTATTTCAGACGCGCCACATCATCCGCGCTGCGCACGGTGCCCCGAGCAATCACCGGGTGACGGGTTTGCGCAGCAAGGCTGCTGATAACACCAAGGCTGCCATCACTGTCTTCGATATCGGCATCGACATCGGTGACGATGATTCCGGCCAATGGCGCATCATCAAACGCCTGAACAAAGCTGTCGGGCTGGAACGCGCTGCGGATTTTCCAGCCTTCTGTCACCACCGACCCGTCGTGGATGTCGACGGCCAGAACAATCTGATCAGGGTGGAATTTCGCCAGTTCCCGCAGAAGGTCGGGATCATGTGCCGCCATCGTTCCGATCACGATACGCCCGGCGCCGCGATCAATCCATTGGGCCACCCTCTCGCGCGAGCGGAAACCGCCGCCCAATTGCACCGGGATACCCACCGCGCGGATGATCTCTTCGATCAAGGCGTCATTGTCGCCCTCGCCACGCAGCGCGTCGATATCGGTGATATGCATCCAATCGGCCCCCGCTGCCGCGAAACTGCGGGCGGTTTCGACGGGGTCCACATGCCAGATCACCGGCGCATCCAGTCGGCCACGCGTCAGCGACACGCATTTGCCATTCATCAGTTCAAGGGTCGGGTAGATGATCATGACAGTTGGACCTTTCGTTGCATATGACGCGCCCGGCACGGCCGGACCCGTTGCCACTGTGCACCTCCCTTGCCTGTGACGGTGTTTTCAAATCGGCATGATAGGGTCTGTTCGCGCCGCCCAACGCAAAAGGCCCCTGCCGTTATGGCAGGGGCCTTGTTCTCATCCGAAAAGGATAAGGTAGCGGCTTAGGACGCTTCGTTGATGAACTTCACCGCGTCGCCGAATGTCTGGATGGTTTCGGCTGCGTCATCGGGGATTTCGATGCCGAATTCTTCTTCGAAGGCCATGACCAGCTCGACCGTGTCAAGGCTGTCTGCGCCCAGATCGTCGATGAACGAAGCGTTCTCGGCTACCTTGTCTTCTTCCACACCAAGGTGCTCAACAACGATTTTCTTCACGCGGTCTGCGATATCGCTCATGGTCATAATCCTCATTTACTTCGGGGTCTGCCGACCCGATTTGGTGCCCTTGCCCCCGGCGGGACGCGGCCTTGGTTGTGCCCCGTGGGGCGGCTGTATCTTTTCGTCACAGAAGGTTGCCCGGGGGCTCCGGGTGTCATCCCCCGGACGATCTGCGCCGCCTATAGCACATGGCGCGGCGTTGGCAAATCCTTTCGCCCAGCCTGTTGGCCAGTGACTTGGCCCAAAAACCCAACCCCGGCTGCATGGTGATTGCAAGCCCGGCCCTTCGGTTAAACCTCTGGTGCTGCGAAACAAACCCGGCATTTTCTGCATCACGACGGATCAATACCGCACGCCGGCCGGATTGCATGGCCCTGACATATTGCAACTTGCGACCGGGCCAATGAAGGCTGGCCTGCAAAGCGCGGTCGCAAGTGATTCCCACTGTCGTTGCCACGCCAATGGCCTTTAGATCATGGCCATGCCGCCATTCACGTGCAGGGTCGTGCCCGTCACATAGCCTGCTTCCGGGCTGGCAAGGTAAAGAACCGCGGCCGCGATTTCCTCGGGGGTGCCCATGCGGGCCGCCGGGATCTGCGCGTTGATCTTGTCTTTCTGATCATCGGTCAGCTTGTCGGTCATCGCCGTGGCGATAAAGCCCGGCGCAACCGCATTGGCGGTAATGCCCCGGCTGGCCACTTCATAGGCGATGGATTTCGTCATCCCCACAAGCCCCGCCTTGGACGCGGCATAATTGGCCTGCCCCGGGTTGCCCGTGGCCCCGACAATCGAGCTGATATTGATGATCCGCCCCCAACGAGCCTTCATCATCGGGCGCATCACGCCACGACACAGCCGCATCGATGAGGTCAGGTTGACATCCAGAACCTGCGCCCATTCCTCGTCGGACATGCGCATGAAAATCTGATCGCGGGTGATCCCGGCGTTGTTGACCAGTATATCCAATCCGCCCATCGCCTCGATCGCCTGCTTTGGCAGGGCCTCGACCGCCTCGGCATCGCCAAGGTTGCAGGGCAGAATATGCGCCCGCTCGCCCAGTTCTTTGGCCAGCGCCTCCAGCGGCTCAACCCGCGTGCCGCTTAGGCCAACTGTGGCCCCCGCGCCGTGCAGCGCCTTGGCAATGCCGCCGCCAATGCCGCCCGAGGCGCCTGTGATCAAGGCTGTCTTTCCGGTCAGATCGAACATGATATGTATCCTTTTACTCTGGTGCCCGGTGTGTTGCATGACACGCGGCACGAAACTTCAAATGGTGTGTGGCCCAGGCTTATGCGGTCATCGCTTCGGCAGCGGCTTTGACATCATCAGGGTTGCCGACAGCACGGGTGTCAATGCTGCGCTCGATCCGGCGGATCATGCCGCTTAGCGCTTTGCCCGCGCCGATTTCCCAAATCTCGGTCACGCCTTGCGCGGCCATATACTGCACGCCCTCGCGCCACCGGACCGCACCGGTGACCTGCTCGACCAACAAGGCACGAATTTCATCCGGGTCACTCACCGCCTCGGCCCGCACATTGGCCACCACGGGCACCTTCGGGGCGTTGATGGTGACGGCGCTCAGGGCTTCGGCCATCGCATCGGCGGCGGGCTGCATCAGGGCACAATGAAAAGGCGCGCTGACCGGCAGCAGCATCGCGCGCTTGGCGCCTTTTTCCTTGGCGATCTCGACCGCGCGTTCGACGGCGGCCTTGTGGCCCGAAACCACGACCTGCGCGGGATCATTGTCATTGGCAGCCTGACAGATCTCACCCTGCGCTGCGGCCTCGGCCACCGCGCGCACGGCGTCCAGATCAAGGCCCAGAATGGCGGCCATTGCCCCCTCGCCCACCGGCACGGCCTTTTGCATCGCCGCGCCGCGCGTGCGCAAAAGCTGCGCGCAATCGCTGACACTCAACGCGCCTGCGGCCGCAAGGGCCGAATACTCACCCAAGGAATGGCCCGCCGCCATCGACGCGGCCTCGATCCCGACGCCTTCGGCCTCAAGCGCGCGCATCGCGGCCAGCGACGTGGCCATCAGCGCGGGCTGCGCGTTATGGGTCAGGGTCAGCGCGTCTTGTTCCCCCTCCCAGATCAGGGCGCTCAACTTTTCGCCCAAGGCCGCGTCCACCTCATCGAACACGGCCTGCGCCGCTGGATATGCCTCGGCCAAGGCCCGGCCCATACCGATGGTTTGCGCGCCCTGTCCGGGGAAAACGAATGCTCGGGTCATGTCTGTCTCTTGCCTCTCTGATGCGGTAATCCCCCGATACCGCGCCTTGCCCGCTGAGGCAACGGCCAACCCCGGCCCCGGCATCAATGCACGAGCGTTGTGCATGACCTGCAATTGTTCAGCCTGCACAAAAGTCTAAACTTAGCCCAAGTCACCAATCAGGAGCAGACCATGCCCGCCAGCAATACCCGCACCACCTACGGCAGCGTCACCAAGACCTTTCACTGGCTGACCGCGCTGCTGATTTTCGCAACGATTCCGCTTGGGGTTATCGCCAACGATCTGGCCCATCAGGTGCGCAACCCTGATATCGCCACGTCCGATGCCACTTTGAAATGGGCGGCAACGCTGTTCTCGACACACAAGACCATCGGCGTGACACTTTTTTTCGTGGCGCTTGCCCGTATCCTATGGGCCTTGCGCCAAACCAAGCCGGGGCTGCTGAACGGAGATCGCGGGCCCGAGGCATGGCTGGCCGAAACCGTGCATTGGCTGCTCTACGGGTCATTGATCGCGGTGCAGTTGACCGGCTGGGTGCATCACGCGTCCACCACCGGATTTGCGCCGATCTGGTGGCCCTTCGGGCAAGCCCTGCCCTTCGTTCCCCAAGATCCGCAGTGGGCCGATCTGTCGGCCAGCCTGCACTATATCCTGCAATGGGTGCTGATCGGGGCCATTGGTCTGCATGTGGCGGGCGCGTTGAAACACCATGTGATCGACCGCGACGCCACCCTGCGCCGTATGCTGCCCGGCCACACCCCCGGCCAACCGACGCAAAAGCAACCGGGCCATGTTCTGCCCGCCCTGACCGCCCTGACGGTCTGGGCGGTGGTGCTTGGCGGCGCGGGCGCGCTTGGCTGGCTATCGGTGAGTGGTGACGCATCCGAGCGGGCCAGCACAGCGCCACAATCCCTTGAGGCCGCGCAAGGCGAATGGCAGGTGCAGGAGGGCGCGCTTGAAATTACGGTTTTGCAGATGGGGTCCGAGGTGACCGGCAGCTTTGCCGACTGGACCGCCGACATCGCATATGCGCAAACGCCCGACGCCACTGGCAAACATGGTGAGGTCACGGTGACCATCTCGATCGGGTCGCTGACCTTGGGATCGGTCACCGATCAGGCCATGGGGGCCGAGTATTTCAATGTCGAGAATTTCCCCACAGCACGCTTTACCGCAGACCTGCTCAGCAGCGAGCAAGGCCATGTGGCACGCGGAGATCTGACGATTCGGGACGAATCCGTGCCGGTCGAGATGCCGTTCGAGCTAGAGATTGACGGTGACACGGCACAGGCGCAGGGCGGGCTCAGCGTGGATCGGCGCACCTTTGGCATCGGGTCAGAAGGCACGGATTCATTGGGGGCCACGGTGGATATCCAGTTCAACTTGACGGCGGCGCGGGGCTGACAGGCCGTAACTTGACGACACGAAAGGGCCAGTCGCAGACGCAAACCCCGACCGGATATGTTGAGGATCGCGAGCGTCACAAGAGAGTGCCCACTGCGAGCGCAGAGTGGTGGGTGCTGTGCCAATTACAAATGGCGGCAAGGCGCAGGGAGCGGGGCTTGCAAAGTGGCACCGTGGTTGACCTTTTGCAGGATGGAGCAGACGCCGGATCAAGCCGCGCATCGCCGACGCGCGCGGTGGCGACGCTACGATGGAGCGGCGCACTTGATGTCAGCCAAATCCGAAAGACATCATGGCGATGCGCCCAGCGTCACCAAATCGCCGCCGCGTGGGGGCGCGTCGGCGATGCGCGGCGGCGCTAAGCGCCTTGATTCCGCGCAGGAGATTCGCATTCCAATGTCTGCGCCGGGGCCGATAAAACCGCCATTGCCCCGGCCAAGTTGAGCGGTAACAAAGCCGCGCACCGGCGGCCTCTAGACCGATGAAACCGGACCCGCAGAGTCTTGCGAGGGTATGAGCCTGTGTAGACCCATATTGCGTTCGGGGTCATACGTGGCCTTTCACCACACACAAAAAAGGGCCAGTCGCAGATGACTGGCCCTTTAATGTTCAATAACAGGTCTGCGGTTTATTCGGCTTTACCAGCCTCGATCGAGATCGTCACGTCAACCTCGTCTCCAACCGCCGGTGCAAATTTACCCAAGCCAAAATCGCTGCGCATCAGCGTTGTGGTGGCGTCAAAGCCGACCCATGGCTGACCGTCTTTCATCGGGTGACCGGCCATTTTGTTCATCGCAGCGTCCAGCACGACCGATTTGGTCACGCCATTCACGGTAAGGTCGCCGGTGATTTCGGCGGTGGTGTCGCCGGTGACGTTGATCCCGGTCGACGTGAAGCTGACCATGTCGTCTTCTGACGCGTCGAAAAAGTCACCCGACATGAAGTGCTCGAACCGCTTTTCCCATCCGGTCAGCATCGACATCACGGGCATCGACACGTTCACCGACGACGCGGCGGGGTCTTCCTCGTCGAACATGATGTCACCCTCAAAGCCCGAAAACATGCCGTAGGTGGTCGAATAGCCAAGGTGGTTATATGAAAACACGATCTGACTGTGGCTGGGATCGAGCGTATATTTTTCGGGGGCGGCGAGCGCGCCGGTGGCTCCGAATGCCAGTGCGGCGGCCAAAAGCATCTTGTTCATTGCGTTTCTCCCTCAAGAGTTCAAAGTGTTTCGTAACCCTACTTAACCGCAGGGCTTGGCCCCGGTGCAATCCTGTTAAATTCAACAAATGGTGTGAATAAGCGAACAGCCGCCTGTCCTTCTGTGCGCAAAAGGCGGCCCGAAGGTCACAGCGCGGCGCGCAGGGCCTCTACCACATCGGGGTTGTTGACCCGCACATCAAACAACTTTTTGCCCTTGCGGTCATGCGCCGTCAGCACCCCACCCTGCAAATCTAGGTCCGACAGCCCATCAAAGTCATGCGCCGCGGCAATCCGTGCCCGGCCCGCGCCATCGAACTCCACCACGCGCACCTGCCGGTTAAGCGGATCGACATGCAGCTCGGGCGGGCCGGCCCGGTCACGCAAGCCCGAGACGAAAATCATGCCGGTGATCAACAAAACCGCCGAGACCAGCAGTTTGATCAACTGCATGGCGGCATCGCCCGCGCCGGGCTGAAAGCCCCAGACACCGACGGCAGCCATCAAACAGGCCGATCCAACGGCCATGTATACAGCCCGTTTCGTGGTTGCCTGACCCCGCAGCGCCCGGCGCGCCTGACGCTCGACAGCAGTTGAGTTTTGCAGATCGGCGATATCCGGCAGGGCAACCATGGCAGGCCTCGTTCTATTGATGCAACGCGGGTCAGTTAATGTGGCAATTACGGCGCGAATTTGGCGCGGTGCGGACGTTTTCTGGCAATTGAAGAAACAAACGCCAGCCCGCCTGACCATGCTGACGCACGGCCCTTGCGCCATTGATCAAAGCGTCGTATACGCCCCGAACCTTCCGCACGACGTTTGACCCGCGCAGACTCTCGTGGTGGGGCCGCGGAAGGACAGTTGGCCCACCTATGAAATGCGCCTTGATAGAAATGGAGATCACATGCCGCTGTATGAGCATGTTTTTATCGCGCGTCAGGATTTGTCCAACGCGCAGGCTGAAGGCCTCATCGAACATTTCGGTACGGTTCTGTCCGACAACGGCGGTAGCGTCGTGGACAGCGAATACTGGGGCGTCAAAACGATGGCCTACAAGATCAACAAGAACCGCAAGGGCCACTACTCGTTCCTGAAAACCGACGCACCCGCGCCGGCCGTGCAGGAAATGGAACGCCTGATGCGTCTGCATGACGACGTAATGCGCGTTATGACCATCAAGGTCGACGAGCATGCCGAGGGCCCCTCGGTCCAGATGCAGAAGCGCGAAGAACGCGACACCCGTCGCGAGCGCCGTTGATATTCGCCTGACGAAAGGACACTAAACCATGGCCGCAAAACCGTTTTTCCGCCGCCGCAAGGTCTGCCCCTTCTCGGGCGACAATGCACCTGCGATCGACTATAAAGACACGAAACTGCTGCAGCGCTACATTTCCGAGCGTGGCAAGATCGTGCCGTCGCGCATCACCGCCGTCTCGGCCAAGAAGCAGCGTGAACTGTCCCGCGCCATCAAACGCGCACGGTTCCTGGCCCTGCTGCCCTACGCCGTGAAGTAAGGAGAGAGCATCATGCAAGTTATCCTTCTCGAACGCGTGGCCAAACTGGGCCAGATGGGCGAAGTCGTCGACGTCAAACCCGGTTTCGCTCGCAACTACCTGCTGCCCCAAGGCAAAGCCCTGTCGGCGTCTGACGCCAACATCAAAGGCTTCGAAGCCCAAAAGGCGCAGCTGGAAGCCAGCAACCTGGAAACCCGCAAAGAAGCCGAAAAACTGGCCGAAAAACTGGACGGCCAGCAGTTCATCGTGATTCGTCAGGCATCTGATGGTGGTAGCCTCTATGGGTCAGTTTCAACCCGTGACGCCGCCGCTGTCGCCACCGAAGAGGGCTTCACGATCGACCGCAAGCAGGTTTTGATCCGTCAACCGATCAAAACTTTGGGCCTGCATGACGTCGAAGTGCATCTGCACCCCGAGGTCGAAGTCACCATGCAGCTTAACGTTGCCCGGTCCCCCGAAGAAGCTGAATTGCAGAAATCGGGCAAATCCATTCAGGACGCGGCCGCCGAAGAAGAGGCCGCCGCTGATTATGAGATCGCCGAGTTGTTCGAAGACATTGGCAGCGCCGCCGCCGATGATGACGACTTGGCCGACACCGTTGACGAGGCCCTGCCAGAAGACCGGGCTTCGGATGAAGACAACGCATAAAGCGACGCCTTCTTAAGACAAACCAGCCTTCGGCCGCGCGGCACCCTCGCGCGGCCGAAGTGCGTTTGGTGTTTACTCTGCGTCAATCATGTTTCATTATGAACCAGTCCTTTTGATTAGTTCATGCGGTGCGCGACGGCATGTGATTGCAGATTTTCGCATAGTCTGTGCTGCGCCATAGGGTTGGTTATGCCGCTCACCTACTGAGTAACGAGTACGACTGGTTGTGTTTTCGTAAGCCACCTAACGTGGAATCCACACTTGACGTGGATCACTGCACAAAAGTGGCCTTGTGATTAACATATGGCATGGGGGTGCCATCGGTTCGGAAGGTTTCGTTGAACTGGGTGGCTCTGCACAGCTTGGCCTGCCTACCGGCAGGATCTTGGCTTACGGCAGAGTGCCCCTGCAGTATCGTAGAACGTGGGGAGAGGGGCACAACGCGTCCCTTTAGCGATATGAACAAACGCATGGATTTGATTGATCTCGCGGAAACACCGGAAGGCCAGCGCGACTATGTCGCGCATCTAAGGCAACTTTGCGATGGGGCTGGCGTCGAGCATGCCACATATGCCGCAGCCAATCCCGTAACCGGGACACTGCACGCCTTCACCACCTACCCCGACAGGTGGAAGAACCACTACATGGAACGCGGGCTGCACAATCTGGATCCCACGCTGAACGCCGCCGCCCGCTCCGTCGCCCCGGTTGATTGGAGCCGCCTTGAAAGAACGGAAAGCTTTCAATCCGTGTTTTCCGAAGCGCATGACTTCGGCATGCCGGATACCGGCCTGACCGTGCCCGTGCGGGGGCCTTTGGGTGAAACCGGCTTGTTGTGCATCTGCACGTCGATAAGCGTGCCGGAATGGCGCAAACTGAAACGCCACATCATGGGCGACCTGCTGACCAACGCGGTGCATTTACACGACACCGTGATGAACTCGGAACCCTTGATGAAGGCCTTGCGCAAGCCCCGTCTATCGCTGCGGGAAATCGAAATCCTGCAATGGGTTGCCGCTGGCAAGTCGCAGCAGGACGTTGGCGATATCCTGTCGATCTCGTCCCGCACGGTCGAGGTGCACCTGCGCTCAGTTCGCGAGAAACTATGCACCATATCAACCCCACAGGCGGTGGGCCGCGCGGTCAGCCTTGGCATCGTTCATCCCGGCTAATTGCTGTGCCCTATGCCGTCGCTGTGCACGTCACAGCACGTCCCCCCATAATGCTGCCGCCGTGTTTGTGACGCGGCCGCACTACGGGATTTCCCCAATATCCTAATTTTGAACTCTCGCTAAGCTTTCCCCATCATCACTTATTTTGGGGGAAGTGAAACCATGATCCTTGTTATTGACGCATTGAACCGTCACCGTTTCGGATCGATCATCGACGATATGTACCAATTGCGCGCGCGGGTGTTCCGGGACCGGCTTGGATGGGATGTCACCGTTCAAAACGGTCGCGAATCCGATTTGTTCGATGATCTCGATCCAGCCTACCTGATCGCGCTTGACGATGATTACAATGTCATCGGCTGTAACCGGATGCTTCAAACGACGGGGCCACATATGCTGGCCGATGTGTTTCAGGACATTTTGTGCGGTGAACCGCCGCTGCGCAGTGCCACCGTTTGGGAAAATACCCGGTTTTGCGTGGACACTGAACGGCTCAAGCGTCCCGAAGTGTCTCAAACCGTCTCAACCGCAACCTGCGAATTGATGGTCGGGATCCTTGAGTATGGTCGCGACTCGGGCATATCGGATGTCATCAGCGTGATCGACCCGCTGATGAACCGGGTTTTGAAACGCTCGAACAATGCGCCTTATGACTACATCGGTAAAACCGTGCAAATGGGGAAAACCCGTGCCATGGCCGCTTTGAACGATTGTACAGACTAGCGAATTCAAAACGTACGTGACTTCGCCGGGATCACAGGTGACGTGTTTGCTGATGAAGACGCGGTCGTGGATGCACTTGAGGCACGCAAGGCCAACATCGCGGTTGCCCCTGAATTGCGGGCCTATTGCCATGATCAGATCGCAGCCGCCGAAACCGAGGACGAGCGTCAAGCCGCCTTGGCCCTGCAAGACAAGATCACCCAGATGTTTCGTTCAAGCGGACCTGCAAGGCCAGAGACCCACCCCAGATAGGCCTCTGCAGATCATGCGCAGGCGGTGCAGATTATCTCCCCTGCCCGTCTGCCATGCCAGAACGAAACAGGCCGCCCCAGTCCCCGGGGCGGCCTTTTTGAGCATTGACCAACACAGGGCCAGATGGCCCCGCTGCGCAGTCTTTATTCGTCGTCCAGCGCTTCGACAGCTTTTTCCAGATCGGCCTTTGACACGTCCTTGTCGCTGATCTGCGCCTGTTCGACCACATGGTCGATGACCTTTTCTTCAAAGATCGGCGCGCGCAGCTGTTGGCGCATCTGCGGGTTGTTCTGCACGAACTCAAAGAACTGGCGTTCCTGACCGGGATACTGGCGCGCCTGCTGCATGACCGCTTGGGTCATCTCGGCATCCGACACTTCCACTTCGGCTTTCTGGCCCAGCTCGGCCAGCAACAGGCCCAGACGCACCCGGCGCTCGGCCAGTGTCTTGTGCTCGTCGGTCGCTTCGATCTCGGGGTGGTCATGCCCCTCGACCTCGGGGTTTTCCTCGTGCCACAGCTGATGCGCGATCTGCTTGGCCTCGGCCTCGACCATGCTGGGGGGCAGATCAAAGCTGACCAGCTTGTCCATCTCATCCAGCACATTGCGCTTCAGCACAGCGCGCGCGGCCCCGGCATATTCAGCTTCCAGCCGCTCTTTGATCTGGGCTTTCAGATCGTCAAGGCTTTCGGCGCCGTATTTAGTGGCCAACTCGTCATTGACCTCGGCGGCGACCGGCTCTTTGACTTCCTTGATCTTGCATTCAAAGACAGCTTCTTTGCCCGCCAGATGTTCGGCCTGATATTCTTCGGGGAACGTGACGGTCACGTCTTTTTCGTCGCCCGCTTTCACACCAACCAGCTGTTCTTCGAAGCCGGGAATAAAGCTGTTCGAGCCCAAGGTCAGCGGGTAATCTTCCGCCGAGCCGCCTTCGAATGGCTCGCCGTCAACCTTGCCGACAAAGTCGATCACGACCTGATCGCCATCTTTCGACTTGCTGCCTTTCTTGCGGTCTTTGAAGTCCTGCGCGCTCTCGGCCAGATTGGCCAGCGCTTCGTCAACGGCTTCGTCATCGGCCTTGGCGACCAGACGTTCCGCCTTGATCTGGCTCAGGTCCACCTCGGGAATATCGGGCAGAGCCTCATACGACATCTCGATCTCGACATCGTCGCCCTCTTTCCAGTCTTCATTGACCATCTTGACGGCGGGTTCCGCGGCGGGGCGCTCGCCCTTGTCTTCGAAATGCTGGGCCATGGCGCCATCCACGGCCTCTTGCATGGCTTCGCCCAGCACACGCTGGCCAAATTGCTTTTTCAGCAGTGGCAGGGGCACCTTGCCCTTGCGAAAGCCCTTCAGCTCAACCTCGGGCTGGGCCTCTTTGAGTTTTTCAGTGACCTTGTCGTCCAGTTCCTGGGCGGTCAAAATCATCGTGTAGGCGCGTTTTAGCCCTTCGTTCAGGGTCTCGGTGACCTGCATAGTCGTCCTCATCCATAGCATCGGGCCGCGGAGGCGTCCGCGGCGGTCAAAATCAGGGCTCGTTCTAGGGATCACACGACAAAGGCGCAAGCAGAGTCTTGGGGCAAGGCACAAAGCCGCTCCATCGGCGGGCCGCGGCACGGCGACCTAACCTATGGGCTATAGCGATTTATCCAAAAACTGGCGCGCGACGTTCAGACGGCGCACCAACACCGGCTCAATCGCCGGGCCGGTCGGGCGCGGCCCACCGATGGCGCGGCGGCGCTCCGCGCCTCGATTCCGCGCCCCTCACTTCAACCGAAACCGATTGCGCAGGCCCAAAGCCAATAGAAAGAAAAACACCGCCCCAAAAATTGTCTGCAATCCCGCAAAATATTTCAGAGAAATCGGCAAAGCCGCCAAGACCTCCGTGAAAAACGCGCGCGACAGCCCAAGAAAGGCCAAGACATTCGCAAATGACAGGCCAATCCCCGACCATCCGGGCGACGCCGCGACAGTATCGGGCACATCATGGCCCATCGGGGCCAGAAAATACCCCGCAAACATCGCCGCCCCAAGCGCCCACAGCACGGCCAAGGCAGCCGCCGGCCGCGCCACCGAAATCCCACTATCGGCGAATTTGCGATATAGAACGAACAACCCCTTTTCAAACCTCCCCGCGAGCGCCTCTTTGCACTTCATCTCCTGCCGCAGGAAGAAATGCTCAAGGTCCGGATCATAAATCTCCGCTGCCACCTGCCTAAGCCGGGTATAGGCGCGCTTGCCCTGCTTCGCGTTCTCCGCCGTCACATTCGGCCAGAGCTTTGGATCATCGGTAAAATTGGTGTTTTGGTGCATTTCGCGATGAAAGAATTCTGGCACCGTGCCTTTGAACTCAGCCTTCTCAAACAACGTTCGGGTTTTAAAGCTGCCATCCGAGAAATCTGCGCCTCGTTCGAATCGTGTTTCTTTGAAATAGACAAGCCCGATGAAACGTGACCTTTGGAATTCCGCAATTGCATTAAATTGCACTTCCGTGAACCAGGCAAACTCGGCGAAATACGTTTCTTGGAAACCAGCACGTCCGGTAAAACGCGCTTTTGAGAAAGAGGTGAACCCAGTGAAATAGGCTCCTGAGAAAGAACCACCCAAGAGAAAATGCGCCCCGTGAAAATCGGCACCTCGAATAAAATTTGCCTGGTGAAATAAGGCACGCCGGGCGAAATAACACTTCGCGAGCACACAAGTATTTAGAAAGTAAACAAGGCGAAAGTCCGCCATTTCATTGACTGCCGGGATCATCTTTTCTGGCGCACTCTGCGGGAACGCCTTTTTGAACCGCGCCTTGACCGCCTTCATCTCTTCCGCGCTCAACGGCGCAAGTGCCTTTTCCGAAAGGCCCAGTGTCTCCGCCAAAGCGGCGCGCTCACCTTCCTCCATTCCCTGACACATCCACCCATTCCAGAACCGCCGGTTGTTGGCATGCAGGTCATGGTCAATATCGGCAATAGAGGCCCCATCCTGCTCCCCCGCCACCGTCGCCAGCACATACCACGGGTTCTTACTGGCCGGGGTCAGCGTCACCCCGTCATTGCGCAGCGCGCCGCCGTCCTCATAGGTCTCGACAATCGCCCCCGGCGGCAGCTCTGGATTTTTCAGCGGTTTACGCATCCCCATGTCACCCCTTGCCCGTGCCCATGGCGCAAGCCTAGGCCCCGCATCGCAAGGTTGCAATCTATGGCTGTGGCGCGCGATCCGAACACGCGCGAGAGACGCCCACCGCTTGTCAATTTATGAAAAATCACAGCCGACGGTGAGGAAGCTGCGCCCGGCCTCAAGTCGCCAAAGGCGGTAGGCAATCTAACCGGCCTCAAGCAGCCAAAGGCGGTAGGCCATCTAACCCGCCTCAAGCAACCAAAGGCGGTAGGCCATCTAACCCGCCTCAAGTAGCCCAAGGCGGTAGGCAAGCTAACATGGTGCGGGTGAAGGGACTCGAACCCCCACGCCAAAGGCGCCAGAACCTAAATCTGGTGCGTCTACCAATTCCGCCACACCCGCATCTGAGCTGCGTCTTAGCAAAGCCCGAAAACGGATGCGAGCGGAAAATACACCTCAAAAAGCGCAGAAGCCTGCGCAAAAAAAGCGCGACATTAACGCAATCTTGCCATATTATAGCAGAAAACTGAGGCAGTCATAAAGCGAGCAACGCCATGAAACCGAAAACGGTCGGGCGCACAGTCGGCGGTAATGCCGAACATGCCCCCATTGAATCTACCGGGCTGCTGGCCCAGTCCATTATCCTGACGCTGGACGGTGAAAAACCCGTGGCTGACGTAACAGCCGGGGATCGAGTGATCACCCGCGACAGCGGCACCGCAGTGGTGCGCACTGTGCGCCGCCGCAAAATCACCTGTGACACGGTTGTCATTCAGGCCGGATCGCTTGGCGACAAACGTCCCGATTGCGATACTGTCTTGCCCGCAGGCCAGCCGGTCTTGATCCGCGATTGGCGCGCCGAGGCGCTGTTTGGCAGTCGTCAGGCGCTGGTCGCTACAGAACGCCTGATTGATGGTGAGTTCATTCGCCGCGAAGCCTCCACCGAGATGACCGTGATCGAGCTTGAGTTTGATCGCGCGCATGTTCTGTATGTGGACGGCTTGGAAGTGGCCTGCCACACCGTGCAATCCGCGCAGGCCACAGCCGCCTGACCACGCAGAATTGCACACCGATATTTCAAAGCGTTGCTTGGCATCCCCATGCCAGGCGGCCCTTGGCCCTTACCCCAGACCTAGCCTGCGAAAGACTTTGGGCAGTTCCTCGGGCAGATCCTCGGCAATCAGGCCGGGGCCAAAGGATCGCGCACACTCCACATGCAGCCATGCCGCCGCCTCGGCCGCCTGCATCGGGTCAAATCCTCGCGCCAGCAGGCCGGTGATAAACCCGGCCAGAACATCCCCCGCCCCCGCCGTCGCCAGCCAAGGCGCGGCCCGATCACCTGTCGCCGCATGGACCGCGCATTTCCCATCCGGCGCGGCGATCACCGTATCGGGCCCCTTGAACAGCACCACACAACCTGCCCGCTTGGCCGCGTCGCGCGTCGCATCCACCTTGGAATAGGCCGGGCCTTTGCTGGGCACAGCGTTCAGCTTTTCGGCAATGTCGGGAAACAGCCGCGCGAACTCGCCGCCATGGGGCGTCAGCACACAGCGGTCATGCAACATGCCAAACAGCGCCTCGGGCGCGTCGGCAAAGGCTGTCAGCGCGTCGGCATCCAAAACCACGTAGGGTGCGTGCTCGGCACGCACCGCCACTGGCACAAGGTCGCGCGCCCGTTCAATCCCCAGCCCCGGCCCCAGACACAGCGCATTGATCCGCGTGTCGGCCAACCCCTCAGCTAACGCCGCGCTGTCATCTACCCGTCGCAGCATCAGCGCGGTGATCTGGCAGGCCACTTCCATCTGCGCCGATCCCGGCGCGCCGAGCGTCACCAACCCTGCGCCGATCCTGAGCGCCCCCCGTGCCGCCAATCGCGCCGCACCGGTGCGCCCTGCCCCGCCTGTCAGAACCAACGCATGGCCGTGGGTGTATTTGTGCGCACCATCCACTTTATAGGAAAATTTTGCATGCGACGCCTCGACAACACGTACCTTGTCGCGCTGCGTGTCGGGACGCAAACCAATATCCGCAACGACAGTGCGTCCGCATTTGAAAGTCCCGCATTGCAGGTAGTGGCCAAGTTTTGCCGCGTGAAATGATACCGTGAGAGATGCCAGAACCGTTGCGCCATTGTGCCCCAATTCACGCCCACTATCACTACATAGCCCCGAGGGCATATCCACGGCCACGGTCTTGCCTTGGGCGTCCGGGTCCGCCTCTCGGTCCGTGGCCCATGTCAACGCCGCCCCCTCCAAGGGTCGCGCCAACCCTGTGCCAAACAACGCATCAACGAATAGATCCGCCTCATGCGCGAACCGGGGCGCGGCTTCGATCGCCCCAACCTGCCCAATCGCGCACCACCAGTCGTAATTCACCTTGGCGTCCGGCGGCAGCTTGGCGGGGTCTCCATAAAGGAACACCTGCACCGTCCAGCCCCAGTCTTTCAGCAGCCGCGCCACCACAAAGCCATCACCACCATTGTTGCCGGGGCCGCACAGAACCACTGCCTTGTGCGGGGCATTGGCCAGATCGGGCCATTCCTCGAACACTGCCTCGATCACGCCGCGCCCGGCGCGCTCCATCAGCTCTAGCCCGGTCACGTCACCCGACTCGATGGCGGCCTGTTCGATGGCCCGCATCTGTGCCGCCGTCAGCAATTCCGTCATTGTTCCCCACCTCTGCGATTCAATTTCGCCCATACGAAAGGCGTATTGCCTAAATTTTGTGCATTACTTGCGCAGCACACCCGCACAACGCCCCACCGCAACCCTATCCGATTGAGAGCCCACCTGAGAAGTGGTCTGCAACTAGCAAGATACTGAAGGGCGAGGAGGCCGAGCCATGAAGAAGATCGAAGCGATCATCAAACCGTTCAAGCTGGACGAGGTCAAAGAAGCCCTGCAAGACGCAGGCATTCAGGGCCTCAGCGTGCTTGAAGTCAAAGGCTTCGGTCGCCAGAAAGGCCACACCGAATTGTATCGCGGTGCCGAATACGTGGTGGATTTCCTGCCCAAGGTGAAAATCGACGTTGTGATCGACGATGATCAGGTCGATCAGGCCATCGAGGCCATCGTTGATGCCGCCCGCACCGACAAGATCGGCGATGGCAAGATCTTTGTCAGCCCCGTCGAACAAGCCATCCGCATCCGCACCGGCGAAACCGGGTCAGACGCTCTCTGACGCATACCGCCGTTTTGCGAATAGCACAAAACACCCGCGCCACCCGGCGCATCTCAACCAACACTTAGACGCGACCCAGACAGAAAGGGATTTCACGAATGAGCCACAAAGCTATCATTCAGCAGATCAAAGAAGAAGACATCGAGTATGTCGATATTCGCTTTACCGACACCCGCGGCAAGCTGCAGCACGTGACTATCATTGCCGACGAGGTTGATGAAGACTTCCTCGAAGAGGGTTTCATGTTCGATGGATCGTCGATTGCAGGATGGAAATCCATCGAAGCGTCCGACATGAAATTGATGCCCGATACCGAGTCGGCCTATGTGGATCCGTTCTATGCCGAGAAAACGCTGTGCATCCACTGCTCGATCGTTGAGCCCGATACCGGCGAACCCTATAATCGCGATCCGCGCGGCACGGCCGAAAAAGCCGAGGCCTATCTGAAATCCTCGGGCATCGGCGACAACGCCTTCTTTGGCCCCGAAGCCGAGTTTTTCCTGTTCGACGATGTGCGTTTTTCAAACACGATCAACAAGGTATCCTACGAAGTTGATGCGATGGATGCGTCGTGGAACAGCGACACCCAATATGAAATGGGCAACACCGGGCACCGCCCCGGCGTCAAGGGTGGCTATTTCCCGGTCAACCCAATTGACGATGCGCAGGACATCCGCAGTGAAATGCTGTCGACCATGAAGCGCCTTGGCATGAAGGTTGACAAGCATCACCACGAAGTCGCCTCGTGCCAGCACGAATTGGGCCTGATCTTCGGCACGCTGACAACGCAGGCCGATGAGCTTCAGAAATACAAATACGTCATTCACAACGTCGCGCAGGCCTATGGCAAATCGGCCACCTTCATGCCCAAGCCGATCTATGGCGACAACGGCACCGGCATGCATGTGAACATGTCAATCTGGAAAGACGGCAAGCCGCTGTTTGCAGGCGACAAATATGCCGATCTCAGCCAAGAGGCGCTGTATTTCATCGGCGGCATCCTGAAGCACGCGAAAACGCTGAATGCCTTCACCAACCCGTCGACCAACAGCTACAAGCGTCTGATCCCGGGTTTCGAGGCCCCCGTTCTGCGCGCCTATTCGGCTCGTAACCGCTCGGGCTGTGTGCGTATTCCGTGGACCGAAAGCCCCAAGGCCAAGCGCGTCGAGGCCCGCTTCCCCGATCCGTCGGCCAACCCCTACCTGTGCTTTGCAGCGCTGTTGATGGCCGGCCTTGACGGCATCAAGAACAAGATCGACCCGGGCGAGGCGATGGACAAGAACCTCTACGACCTGCCCGCCGAAGAGCTGGAAGGCATCCCGACCGTCTGCGGCAGCCTGCGTGAAGCGCTGGATGCACTGGCCGCCGACCATGACTTCCTGCTGGCCGGTGACGTGTTCACCAAGGACCAGATCGAAGGCTATATCGATCTGAAGATGGAAGAGGTCGAAACCTACGAACACACCCCCCACCCGGTTGAATTCCAGCTGTATTACAGCTGCTAATCACCGAGAACGGGACAGTGAACACCGGGGCGCCCTGCACAGGGCGCCCTTTTTCGTGCGCCGATGCCAGACGGGATGTCCGTGCCAATCTGATCGTTCCACACCGCGCAACAATAGGGCGCTCAGCGCGGGATTGCCCCAATGTATTCTTATTTGAAACAAACCTTTTCCAACTTGCGCATGCAAAAGGGATGCTCCTGAAATCCCCATGAGCAGGCAAAACCATGACCAATGACACAAGATGGGTTACAGCAGGACTAGTATTTCTCGGTATGAGAGACATCGACATCGTTGAAACCTCGAACCGCGTTCAAGCCGCCCTTGCGCGCTTGGGCCATCGGATCACAGGGGCCAACATTCGATCGGATTCCAGCGCTTATGTGGCATCGTGTTGCCACACGTTGCGCATCGACATCACGCAAGACGGCTTTGTCGACGAGTTTTCCAAACAGGTTCCGCGGGTTCTGACACTCTCGGTCGCAGAAGAAGATTCTGTGCCGGTGCCGGATGGGCTGGGACTGACCAATGACATGGTTCTCACGCATGTGCAGCGCGACCTTCAATGGCAACTGTCTGCGGATTATGTCCGTTGGGTGGGCCATGGCCGATTGCTCAGCTCGGCGGATTTTGCCTTGATGACAGCCGATTTACCCGGCCCGATCAAGGCCCCGGCGACGCGCTTGGCCCGCGGCACCGCCGACGCCAGTGTCGCCAGATCAGCCAGGGCCGAACAAGCCTGTGCCGCCGATCTGGCCGACCTTCGCCAGTTTTTCGTCGAGGCCGACACCAACCCACAAGCCGTCGCTGATGCGTTGCTAGATGAGATGCCAAAACCTCTTAGCGCACCGCAACGGTTGTCTGCGTGGCTGCTGACCTATGCCGTCATGCTGCTTGCGTTTCCGGTGGGGCTGTTTTTGTTCCTGATGACTGTCTTCAAGGGTGAAAACCCGCGCCTTGCCTCGCAAACCGCTGCCCTGACGGGAACGTTTTTGTCGTTTCAGACCTTCGGCACGACCGCGCAAGCCATGGAGGCCATGCAGGCCGTTCTTTTTTGAACACGCGCACATCGCCGGCCCTCTTTGCGGGGCCGGCCCATTTAGAGCTTTGTGAGCGCGGCCCTTGTCCGCTAAGCTTTCACCCGCAACGCCACAAATTATTGCGGGAGCGCACAATGAATTTCACACCCACGTTTTTCCCAACAACACACAATCGGTCAATCCGCCTTCTGGCGCTCACGATGCTTGCCGTCAGCCTGATGCCCGGCACCGCCATCGCCGCGCCTTGTGGCAATGACGGGTCTGGATTTGCCGCATGGAAAACCGCCTTCGCCGCCGAGGCCCAACGTGCCGGTGTTGGCAAGCGTGGCCTTCAGGCGCTGGCCAAGGCCCAATATGCCTCGCGCACCATTGCCGCCGACCGCAATCAGAAAAGCTTTCGCTACTCCCTCGCCAAGTTCATGCAAGTGCGCGGTGCCAACACCATCGTCGCGCAAGGCCGCACCCGCAAGGCGCGCAATGCCGCGTTCTACGCAGCGCTTGAGCGTCAATATGGCGTTCCAGCCGGTGTTCTGATCGCCATTCACGGTATGGAAACCGGCTTTGGCGGCTTCATGGGCGACAGCAGGGTCGTTTCGGCGATCACCACGCTGGCCTATGACTGCCGCCGCTCTGATTTCTTTGTCCCCCACGCCATCGGCGCCCTGAAACTTGTGGATCAAGGGGCAATCACCGCCGAGACCCGCGGCGCCAAGCATGGCGAGTTGGGCCACACACAATTCTTGCCTGGCAATGCCCTGACATACGGTATTGACGCCAATGGCGATGGCCGCATTGATTTCTACAATCAGGCCGATGCAATGGCCTCAACCGCGAATTTCCTGCGCCAGAAAGGTTGGCGTCCCGGTGAAGGCTACCAAGAAGGCCAACCAAACTTCAGCGTCATCAAGCAATGGAACGCCGCTGGCGTGTATCAAAAGGCCATCGCGATCATGGCGGCACAGATTGATGCGGGCGGATAGTCGGCACAGGCTGTCCAAGGCATTGAAAATTCACTTATTCCCACTCATTCTGGCTGACTTCACGGTTCCGCCGTATTTCGATCAAACTCGCATCAAAATCGCCGGGCATTGATCAACGCAAGGACAGATTCAAACCCAGACAGGAGTAGGCGCAATGCAGACCTACGGTGTGGTTATCGGGTTCGAGTATCGCGCATGTCCGCGCATGGAATTTCCGGATATCGTCGAAGAGTTCGACCTATCCTTTCAACTGGCTGATGCCCAAACCCGTGCTTTGACCTGGGATTGTGACGACATCGCCGTGATCGACCGCGACTATCTGCGCGTGGCGCTTGGCTGGCTTCCGCCCGACGAGGACGGCGGCGCTTGGCATTTGGTTGCGGCTGTCGGTCCCTGTGAGACCGCGGCAGGGTGCCTGCTGGATGATAATTCACTGACCTTTCTGGTGGATCAGATCATCGCGCGCACCCAAAACGTGCTGCCAGCGGACGCGGTGTTACAAGGCCCGGCATCTGGCCCGGTCGGCCCCGAACTTGTCGATGACATCTTCGATCTGCTGCGCCTGACGGCAACCGCCGCGTGCGACACCGTTGCCAAACCGGATATCGCGGGCGCCGCGTCAAATGTCATACCCGATGGGCAAGCGGCACCGGGCTTTGTACCTTCACCAGACGACGCCAACACCATCGACATTGCCACCAAGGCCCCGCCATGGCAGGCGGTTGCCGGCTGGCTGTCCAAACGTGCCGACCCCTCGAAACCGCTGCGCCTGACGGTGCATACACTGGCCCTCACCCTGATGCTGTATGTTCCGCCGCTCGGGGCGTCCCTGTTCACCTATACCATGCTGCGCGATATCGTGCCGGTCTCGGCCTGACCAAACCCGGCCTCAGCCGACATGCTGCACGAATGTATGGATCGAAAACACGCAGGCCTGCGTTTCCGGCAGCCGCAGCACGCATTGCCGCTCGCTGCGCAGGTAAGGCAGGTCCGCCCGGTCCACCGGATGCGGCGCCTGCGGCTTGCAGGGCTGAAACAAGGCCGGGTCTTCATATCGCAGCGCGTTGAAGCGCCATAGCGGGCGGCCCACTTGCACCCCGTCAAACAGGCGCTGCACGCGCCGTGCAAGCGCGTCGTCATAGTCCGGCACTGGCACATGAATGCCGGTCAACGGCTTGCCGATCTTGTCGGCCAGCCGCCAGCTGGCGGGAAAACACACGGTCGCGGCAGTCAAAACGTGCTCGTCGCCCTGCTTGTCCATCACGCACAGGTCTTCCTGCACCAAATGCCCCAAGGTGCCCATCGGATCGTCCCGGTCCAAAGGCACCCGCAGGCCATCGGGCCGGCGCACAGTGTCGCCTGCCACGCCATAACCCGGCGCATGCGCGTGCAACCAAGCCAGCACAACGTCGAACAGTTCTGCCGCCGCGGCCCGCCCCTCCGGCGTCACCGCCACAACCGCGTCGCGCCGCGCGTCCAGCAACCGCGCCCGTTCCGCCATCTGCGCCTCAAAGGCGTCGTCCACCAACAACCACTGCGCCGGATCCAGCGGCGCAATCCCCGGCAGACGCGGCTGCGCTTGAACATCATAAGGAATCGTAGATTGAAAAATGCCTGTCATACCCGGCTCTTGCCCTTCGCGTTTTCTCTTTATCGCCCCATCCAAACACGGCTCGACCAGACCCGCCTTTCATTGTTCTAAAAATACTCCAGGGGAGTCGCCGTTTACGGCGACGGGGGCAGCGCCCCCTCTTTCCCTCTCCCGGTGCCGTGTTCCGGTCGATACTCGGTCATCATGATATAATCCTTGCGCGGCCCCCGCACCTGCCAAATACACCGCCACGAAGGCCACTGGCCAAACACGTAGCGCCCCTCATATTGATCGGGATCACACCAATGGCTGCATGTCCCACCGCGCGCAGGCACCTGATGAAAAAAGCGCCCGTCGTCGAACCATACGCGCAGACCGTCGGACCATAAATACCGCCGCTGCGCCTCCAGCGGTGCCGCGTCAGCCACCTGCAACAGCCCGCGTTCCTCACAAATCAGCCCATCGGGCGCAGGGGTCCAGCAGGCCTCGCCCTCCATCCGCGCGACGGTGCCATCGGCGTGGACAATGCGGCGCACCATCTGCCAACGGCCTTCAAAGTCGGCCAGCGTGCGTGCCTCCGCCTCGTTATGCTCATCCGCCATAGCCATCCTTTCAGATCCCGTCTGCTTGCCGTGACCTTGGCTTCCGTCTAAACCCGGCACAACCGTTACAGGACAGACAAAGGCTCGTCATATGATTCCTCGCTACTCCCGCCCCGACATGGTTGCAATCTGGTCGCCAGAAAGCAAATTCCGCATCTGGTACGAAATCGAGGCGCACGCTTGCGATGCGATGGCCAATCTGGGCGTCATCCCCCGTGAAAACGCCGAAGCCGTGTGGAAAGCCAAGGATGTCGAGTTTGACGTGGCCCGCATCGACGAGATCGAGGCTGTCACCAAACATGACGTCATCGCCTTCCTGACCCATCTGGCCGAACATGTCGGCAGCGACGAGGCGCGTTTCGTCCATCAGGGCATGACCAGCTCGGACGTTCTGGATACTTGTTTCAACGTGCAGCTTGTGCGCGCCGCCGATATTCTGATTGCCGATATTGAGGGGCTTCTGGCCGCCCTCAAACGCCGCGCGCTTGAACATAAGACGACGCTGCGCGTTGGCCGGAGCCACGGCATCCATGCCGAACCCACCACCATGGGCCTGACCTTCGCACGCTTCTATGCCGAGATGGATCGCAACCTGACCCGCATGAAAACCGCCCGCGACGAAGTGGCCACCGGCGCGATTTCTGGTGCGGTTGGCACCTTCGCCAATATCGACCCGGGCGTCGAAGAGCATGTCTGCACACAACTGGGCCTTCAGCCCGAACCGATCAGCACGCAGGTGATCCCGCGCGACCGGCACGCCGCCTTCTTTGCCACGCTTGGTGTCGTCGCGTCGTCGATTGAAAATATCGCCATCGAAGTGCGCCACATGCAGCGCACCGAAGTTCTTGAAGGGGCAGAGTTTTTCTCGATGGGTCAAAAAGGCTCCTCGGCCATGCCGCACAAGAAAAACCCGGTGCTGACCGAAAACCTGACCGGGCTGGCCCGGATGGTGCGCTCGGCTGTTGTGCCGGCGATGGAAAATGTGGCGCTTTGGCATGAGCGCGACATCTCGCATTCCTCGGTCGAGCGGATGATCGGCCCGGATGCCACCATCACGCTTGATTTCGCATTGGCCCGCCTGACGGGCGTGATCGACAAGATGCTGATCTTCCCTGAAAATATGCTGGAAAACATGAACAAGTTTCCGGGCCTTGTCATGTCGCAGCGGGTGCTTTTGGCGCTCACGCAGGCCGGTGTCAGCCGCGAAGATGCCTACGCCATGGTGCAGCGCAACGCGCTGAAAGTCTGGGAAGACCGCACCGATTTCAAACAGGAACTGCTGGCCGACGCCGATGTCGTCGCGGCGCTTGGCAAGGACCAGATCGAGGAAAAATTCGATATGGGCTATCACACCAAACATGTCGATACGATTTTCAAAAGGGTGTTCGGTGAAAGCTGACATCGCCTTTGGTGCCTAGAATTTCAGCAAGGGCGGCCCCATCTGGGCCGCCTTTTTCGTGCGGCGTTTTGAGAGCGGGCAAATCCATGTTATAAGGGGAAAATGGTTCAACAGGAGAAACAGAGATGACCCTCAAAACCATTCTGGCCGCCGCCGCGCTGACCCTCACCTCGGGTGCCGCGGGCTTTGCTTGTCCCGCGCATGATCATCAGGCGATGTCGTGCATCGAAGGCACCACGTGGGATGCCGACGCCAAGGCCTGTGTGCCGCAAATCAGCAGTTGAGCCATAGCTCAAAACCAAGTGTGCAAGCGCACCTCGGATAATGCGCCCGCGCCCTGCTTTTCTTTAGGCAATTCTTCATTCCTCTGCCCCTAGACTGCAAAGAACACCGCATCGAGGGACGGGGATGAGCACTTCAAGACCGCTTGCACAGATCACACCAAGCCGCAGCCCCGGCCCGGCCAGTGCACGCTTGTCACGTCGTCAGAAGGCGGCGATCATCGTGCGCTTCTTGCTGAACGAAGGTGCCGAAATTCCGCTGACCGATCTGCCGGAACAGCTTCAGGCGCAATTGACCACGCAGATGGGGTCGATGCGCTATGTGGATCGCAGCACGCTCGCCGATGTGGTGGCCGAATTCGCCGCCGAGCTTGAGGCGATGGGCCTGACATTTCCGCGCGGCGTGGCCGGCGCGCTGAATGCGCTTGATGGCCGGATCAGCCCGCAAACCGCCGCCCGCCTGCGCAAAGAGGCTGGCGTGCGCCAATTCGGTGAGCCTTGGGAACAGGTGCGCGCCGCCGCGACCGACGACCTTATGAACATGATCACCCGCGAAAGCACCGAGGTCGCCGCCGTCATGCTGTCCAAGCTTGATGTCGCCCGCGCCGCCGAACTTTTGGGCCGCCTGCCCGGCGATCAGGCCCGGCGCATCACCTATGCCGTCTCGCAAACTGGCGCGGTCACCCCCCAAGCGGTCGACCGCATTGGGCTGGCACTGGCCGCGCAACTGCACGACGTGCCCGAAACCGCCTTTGATGAAGGCCCGGTGGAACGCGTCGGCGCGATCCTGAACTTTTCCGCCGCCACCACGCGTGACGACGTGCTGACCGGGCTGGATGAAACCGATCAGGACTTTGCCAAACTGGTCCGCAAGGCGATTTTCACCTTTGTTCATATCCCTGCACGTGTCGCCGCCGTCGATATTCCCAAGATCATCCGCGAGGTGGATCAGGCCGTTCTTGTCACCGCGCTTGCCTCGGCCAGCGATCAGGGCGGTGATCTGGCCCCGGCGGCCGAGTTCATTCTTGGCAACATCTCGACCCGGATGGCCGATGCGCTGCGCGAAGAAATCGAAGAGCAGGGCCGCGTCAAACCCCGCGACGGCGAAACAGCGATGACCGAGATCGTCAACGCCATCCGCACGCTCGAAGCCCGCGGCGAGATTACCCTCGTCAGCCAAGAGGAAGAGGAGGACGGCGACGAATGACATGCCTCGAATCGACAGCGCGCCCTCCCGTGCTTGGCCTGACCAGATAAGCCGGTAGCGAAAGCTGCTCTTGGCCAAAACAACTGCCTGCGCTAGGTTAACGGCATGTCCACATCATCCCCCATCATAGACAATCTTTCACTGCCCGCAGGCCAAACCACCTGTGGCACCACATGGGAATTGGTCTCGGATCGGGTCATGGGCGGGGTCTCGGACGGTTCGCTGACCCATTGCACGGTGGAAGGCCGCCCCGCCCTGCGCATGACAGGCACGGTCAGCCTTGAGAACGACGGTGGATTCTTGCAAATGGCACTGGATCTGCGCCCGGATGGCTGCGGTGTCGATGCCAGCGGCCAGACCGGGCTGGCGCTGGACATTCTGGGCAACGATCAACGCTACAATATCCACCTGCGCACCGCCGATGTCACGCGACCGTGGCAATCCTACCGGGCGGAATTTACCGCGCCGGGCCACTGGACGACCATAAAACTGCCGTTCTCGGATTTCACGCCACACCGTTTGACCGCCCCGCTGGATCTATCCAGCCTGCGCCGGGTCGGCCTTGTAGCCATCGGTCGTGCGTTTACCGCCGATCTGGCTTTGGGTGATCTGCGCTTTTACTGACCTCTGGACAGCCGCGCCCCTTGGCCCTACCCTGCCCGTATGATGGATACCGATGGACGCCGCTGGCACGATATGGGCGGGCAGGATGCTGGCCCGGTTTGTGCCGATGACCATGATTTCGCGCTTTGGGAAAAGCGTGTCGATGCCTTGATGGTGCTTTGCGGTGCCAAAGGGTTTTTTACCGTCGACGGCCTGCGCCGCGCGCTTGAAGATATGGGCGAAGACGCGTTTGAAACCATGTCTTATTACGAACGCTGGATTGCCGCGATCAATCAAAACCTGCTCGAATACGGGGCCTACACCCCGTCTGAGTTGGGCGAACGGATGGAACAGATCGCCGAACGCGGCCCCACCTATGCCGCCGCCCAAAAGGCCCACGATGCCTGAGCGTGTGCGCGTCAAAACCATCATGCCGCCGGGCCATGTACGCATCCCGGCCTATCTGCGCGGCAAAACCGGCGTGATCGAACGCGCGCTTGGCCCTTTCCCCAACCCCGAGCAACTGGCCTATGGCCTGCCCGCTGCCAGCCAACCGTTGTACCGCGTGCGATTTACCATGGACGAGCTTTGGGGCACCGCCGCCGAACACCCCAACGATACGCTGGATGCCGAAATCTATGGCCATTGGCTGGAGAAGGTCTGACACATGCCCCACGATCACCACGACCATTCCGGGCTGAGCCCCTCGGGCCATCCCTACCGCGCCGATAACGACACACCGCTCAGCTATTGGCAGCGCATGGAAATCGCGGTGCGCGAGCTTTTGATCGAAAAGGGCCACCTTGATGCCGCCGCGGTGGCCGCGCAGATCGACGCGATGGATGCCCGCAGCCCCGCCAATGGCGCGGCGGTCGTGGCCCGCGCATGGACCGATCCGGCCTTCAAGGCGCGCCTGTTGGACAATGCGTCGCAAGCGTGCCGGGATATGGGGTTCGATATCGGCCCGCTGCATCTGATCGCGGTCGAAAACACGCCGGACACCCATAACATGATCGTCTGTACACTGTGTTCATGCTATCCACGCAACCTGCTGGGTCTGCCGCCGGATTGGTACAAAACGCGCGAATACCGCGCGCGCGCCGTGCGCGAGCCACGGGCCGTACTGCGCGAGTTTGGGGTGGACCTGCCCGACAGCACCACCATCCGCGTGCATGACAGTACCGCCGACATGCGCTATATCGTTTTATCCGCCCGGCCCGCTGGAACCGACGGCATGACACAAGACCAGCTTGCCGCGCTTGTGACCCGCGACAGCATGATCGGCACCGGTCTGCCCCGCACCCCATGACGCCGCCCTTGGTCTTGTGATCATGTTGCGCAGGGCGTATGTCTGCGCAGCAAGACTCCAAAGGCCACCCCCGATGACAGACCCAAGCCCAAGTTTTCTTGACCGCGCGCGTGACACCGCCCTTGGGCTGGCCATCTATGCGCCGATCGCATTGGCACGGCGGCTGCCCTACCGCTGGCGTGTGCCGGTGATGGGCTGGATCACCTCGCGGATCATAGCCCCGATCGCCGGGTATGACCGCCGCGTGCGCGACAATCTCGCCCATGTCCTGCCAGACCTGCCAAAGGCCGAGGTGCGGCGACTTAGCCGCACTGTTGCCGACAACGCCGGGCGCAACATGATCGAACTGCATTCCCCGAATGCTTTCATCGCGCGCACCCGCGATATTCCTCTGGAGGGTCCGGGCGTCGACCTGATCCGCGCCGCCCGTGCCCAAGGCCGCCCGGTGATCTTTGTCACCGGGCATTTTGGGAATTTTCATGCGGCGCGCGTGGCGCTTGTGGCGCAGGGGTTTGACATGGGGGTGTTCTATCGCCCCATGGCCAACGCGTTTTACAATCGCCGCTACACGCACTGCATGGAAACGCTCAGCACGCCAATGTTCCAACAGGGCCGGCGCGGTATGATGCAAACGGTCAAGCACCTGCGCGCGGGTGGCGTTCTGGCGATCCTGACCGACCTGAACGCGCTTGATGGCGTGCCGCTGGACTTTTTTGGCAAACCCGCCCTGTCGTCACTGGCGACCGCGGAAATGGCGCTCAAGTTCGACGCGCCGCTGGTGCCCGTCTGGGCGATCCGCGCCGAAAACGGGCTGGATTTCCGCGTCATCGTCGAAGAGCCGGTGCCTGCCACCGATCCGGTCACCATGACCCAAGAGGTCAACAACCGGCTGGAAGCGATGGTGCGCCAGCACATGGATCAGTGGTTCTGGATTCATCGCCGCTGGAAAAACGGCACCGGCCCCTTGGCGGATCGTGGCGCGAAACAATTGAAAAAACACCGCAACGATTGAACGGCGTCCGGCGCGGCGGCCTGTCAGGGCCGACAAGCCGCGCGACTCAGACCCATTTGGCCAGTGGTGGCAGGCTCATCAGCACGGCATTGGCGTCATGGCCTGTCGCCAGACCAAACTTGGTGCCCCGGTCGTAGACAAGGTTATATTCGGCATAAAGCCCACGATGCACCAGTTGCGCGTCCTTGTCGGCGTCGTCCCATGGCTGCACCCGGCGCTGTTCCACCAGCGGCACAAAGGCGGGCAGAAACGCGCGGCCAATATCTTGCGTCAGGGCGAAATCCGTCTCCCAATCGCCGGAATTCTGATCATCCATGAAAATCCCGCCCACACCACGCGCGCGGTGCCGGTGCGGGATATAGAAATATTCGTCGGCCCAAGCCTTGAGGCGCGGGTAAATATCCGTGCCATGCGGGTCCAGATGCGCCTTTTGGGTGGCGTGAAAATGTGCTGTATCCGCGTCATATTCGATGCAGGGGTTCAGGTCCGAGCCGCCGCCAAACCACCATGCGCCCGGCGTCCAGAACATCCGCGTGTTCATATGCACCGCGGGCACATGCGGGTTTTGCATATGCGCCACAAGGCTAATGCCGCTGGCCCAGAAACGCGGGTTGTCCGCAATCCCCGGCACGCCGCGCGCGGCCATTGCCTTTTGCGCGGCCTCGCCCAAGGTGCCGTAGACTTCCGATACGTTCACACCGACCTTTTCAAACACGCGCCCGCCACGCATCACGCTCATCAAGCCGCCGCCCGCATCCGATCCGTCGTCGCTGGCGCGCGTGGTCTCGGTCACCTCAAAACGACCCGCCGCAGCCTCGTTCAACGGGCCGGTCGTGTGGCTGTCTTCCAATCCTTCGAAAGCTGCAACGATCTGATCACGCAACTCGCGGAACCATGTCGCCGCGCGGGCCTTTTGATCCAGCATATCACCACTCATGTCTTGTCCCTCTTCAATGCGCCGGGGCCGCGACCGGATCCAGCAGGCAGCGCCCACCATCCACGGTCATGATCTGCCCGGTCATAAAGCCCGAGCCGTCACTGGCAAGGTACTGCACCGCTTCGGCCAGTTCCGTGGGCGAGGCAATGCGCCCCAAGGGGGTGTGATCCTCGATGTCGGCGCGATAGTCTTTTTTCTCGCGCAGTGTGTCTTTCAGCGACGCCGACATGACCGAACCGAAGGCCACGGCATTGACCCGTATCCGATAGGAGGCCAACGCCACGGCCATGCTGCGTGTCATCTGGTCCAGCGCGGCGGTTGACACCGAATAGGCCATCAAATCTGGATGCGTGCGCCGCGCCGCGATCGACGACAGGTTCACGATCGCGCCGGCATTGCCCTCGGTCTTGCCTTCGGACTGCTTGATCATCCGCTTGGCGACCATTTGGCTTAGCCGCAGCGAGGTCATCAGGTTTTGCTGCAACAACTGCTCAACCGCGTCGTCATCGGGGTTCAGCGCGTCAGAGGGCATCACCTGACGGCAGGCATTCACAAGGATATCTACCTTGTCAAAAGCATCTATCGTCGCCGATAAAAGATTGGCCTGCGTCAGACGCTCGCGCAAATCCCCGGCGAAATAGCGAATATTCGACGCGTCCTCGTTCTGGCCCAGTTCCTTGACCAGCCGTTCCTCGTCCATGTCGGCGAACATAACGTTTGCGCCCTTATCCGCGAAATGGCGGCCAATGGCCAAACCGATGCCATTGGCGCCGCCGGTCACGATGGCGGTCTTGCCTGAAATGGAAAATGACATGAGTGGGAACCCTCTTTCGTGTTTGCGCCCGCACGCAACCTAAGCCATTTTACCGGCGCTTGCGAGCCACCCCGCGCCCCAGCAAAACCTTGAACCGATTGTCGCCCGTCACTTCCTCCACATGAGAGAAACAGGCGCGCATTTCCGCTTCATAGGGCAGATGACGATTGGCCACCAGCCAAAGCACGCCGCGCGGGGCCAGCATCGCGGCGGCGGCCCGCACGAAGGCCCGGCCCAGATCGGGATTGGCATTGCGCCCGCTGTGAAACGGCGGGTTGGTGATCACCGTGTCGGCCGGTGTCTCGGGGCGCCAGCGCGTGGCGTCTTTCCAATGCAGCACGGCGCGCGGATCAGTCAGGTTCTCACGCGCGCAAGCCAGTGCGGCGTGATCAGCCTCGACCAGATCAAGCCGTTCAATGGTATCACGGCCATCCAGCGCCCGGACGCTCAGATAGCCCCAGCCACCGCCCAGATCCACCACGTGCCGCCCCAGTTTGACGGGTAAGTGATCGGCCAGAAGTTTCGACGCCGGGTCAATCGCGTCGGCTGAAAACACCCCCGGCGCGGTCACGAATCCGCCCTCAACCTCTTGATGCTGGGGCGCGGTCCAGTCGTCAAACGCACCTTGTGGCGCGGTAAACCAGAACAGTTTGCCGTGCGCCTTGTTCACCGGCGCGGACAGATCGGCGCGTTCACGGCACGCCTTCAGGATCGAATCCACCCCGTCCGTTTTGGCCCCGTCCACGATTAGAGGCCCGTCCGTCACACTGGCTGCTTTTGCAATCAGGGCGCGGGCCAACGCCTTGGCGCGGGGCAGGAAAATCACCGATGCGGCATAGCGGCCCTCGGGCTTGACCGCACAGGTCAGCCCCAGCCCCCCGAAATAATCATGATCGGGCTTCAAGCCGCTGATCAGATGACAGCGCGACAGGGGCAACCCGGAAAGATCCACCCCCTCGCGCGGGGCAAACAGCGCGATGCGCCCGGCCTCGGGCAGCTCAAGCAGGCCAGCCTCAAGGGCCAGCGACAAGCGGGATTGGATGCTCATCCCTGCGCTACTCTTTTTCCATGGTGCATTGCAGCGGATGCTGGTGACGGCGGGCGAAATCCATCACCTGCGTGACCTTGGTCTCGGCAATCTCGTGGCTGAACACGCCCACAACGGCGACGCCCTTTTTGTGAACCGTCAGCATGATCTCAAACGCTTGCGCGTGGTTCATTCCGAAAAATCGTTCCAACACGGCGACGACGAATTCCATCGGCGTGTAGTCGTCATTCAAAAGCAAAACCTTGTAAAGCGGCGGGCGCTTGGTTTTTGGGCGCGTTTTGACAACGACCGACGTATCGGTGTCATCATCGCCGTCGTCCTCGCTGGACATCATCCATAGGCTATACGTTGACATGCTGTTCCGTACTTTGCTGAGTGTCGTCCTGCAAAAAGGCAATATAACTTTTCTACGCCCCGAGAAAAGGGGCAGTCTTTCAACGAGCATTCAAATTCGCCGGCCAAGGCCCGACACAGCCGCTTAGCGCAGGATGCTGACCGCCTGAATTGGCCCCTGCCCAATTTTCTGTAGCAACACGACCACGGGCTGATCCCCCTTGATGGGCAGGCTAATCGACAAGGGTGCCGCCCCGTCCCAATCCGCCACCACCGACCAATCTGTCACGATGTTGGAATAGCCAAGGGTGCGGCCTGCATTCTCGCCTTTGCGCACCTTGACGTCTTTTTGCGGGATGTAGCGCACCACATGCACTTGCACTGGCGCTTTCAACGCGCCCTCGGCGCGGATGCGCAACTGATCGCCGTCACGCTCTGCCTGCAACTCAATGCTGCGGCCAACCGATTTGTGCTTGGCGATCAGGTCGGCCAACTTCATCGCCTTGGTGCCGACGATGGCATGCTGTCCGTTCACCACGATCTGCGGGGTGTAGACCATGTTTTCGCCGCGCGCGGCGGCATAGGCCTTTTGACGCGCGGTGTTGCGCGGATCACCGAAACTGTCTTTCCAGCCGATGTAATCCCAGTAATCCACATGCAGCGCCAGCGCGACAATGTCGTCGCGCTTTGCCAACTCGGCCAGCAACGCGTCAGCCGGTGGACAAGACGAACAGCCCTGCGACGTGAACAATTCAACCACCACCTTGCGCTGTTCGGCCTGCGCAGGCGACGCAGTCAGGCCCGCCACCGCTCCCAAAAAGCATAGGCCCGTGGCAAAAACCGTTTTGGAAAAAAATCGTGTCATGTCGATGTGCCTGTTGCGCATGTGCAATGTGATATTTCATGTATCGCCATGGTGGTGCAATGACCAATCAAGGTTTCGCGAGACCACGGTGATCCCGGCGGCGTATCCTGAGAGTGGACTTTTTGTGTGCAATAGTATACAAATTGCACCGTGCCCCCTTGATCGCTTGTGTCAAATCGGTCAGAAGCAACGCAGCGAATTCCTGCCTTGAGAGTGAAAGGAAGGCCATATGCCCATCTCCGTTGGACACGACACCGCCAAAACCCGCAAAGAGCTTAGCATCAATGGCAAGACCTTTGCCTATTATTCGATCAAAGCCGCCGAGCAATCCGGCCTTGGTGATTTTTCAAAACTGCCCGCCGCGCTGCGCGTGGTGCTGGAAAACATGCTGCGTTTCGAGGACGGCAAGACCGTCTCGACCGAGGATATCAAGGCGTTTTCCGAATGGGCCGACAAGGGCGGCAAAAACCCCCGCGAAATCGCCTATCGCCCGGCCCGCGTTTTGATGCAGGACTTTACCGGCGTTCCCGCCGTGGTCGATCTTGCGGCGATGCGCGATGGAATTGTGGCGCTTGGCGGCAAAGCCGAACAGATCAACCCGCTGAACCCGGTCGATCTGGTCATCGACCACTCGGTCATGATCGACGAATTCGGCAATCCCCGCGCCTTCCAAATGAATGTTGACCGCGAATATGAGCGCAACATGGAACGCTACCAGTTCCTGAAATGGGGCCAAGGCGCGTTCAACAATTTCCGCGTGGTGCCACCGGGCACCGGCATCTGCCATCAGGTGAACCTTGAATACCTTGCGCAAACCGTCTGGTCCGATGTCGATCAGGACGGTGTCGAGGTGGCCTATCCCGACACGCTGGTCGGCACAGACAGCCACACCACCATGGTCAACGGCGCTGCCGTTCTTGGCTGGGGTGTTGGCGGGATCGAGGCCGAGGCCGCCATGCTGGGTCAGCCGATTTCCATGCTCATCCCCGAGGTTGTCGGGTTCGAGCTGACCGGCGCGATGATGGAAGGCACCACCGGCACCGACCTTGTCCTGAAGGTCGTGGAAATGCTGCGTGAAAAAGGCGTTGTCGGCAAGTTTGTCGAATTCTACGGTGAGGGGCTGGACAACCTGCCGCTGGCAGATCGTGCGACCATCGCCAACATGGCCCCCGAATACGGCGCCACCTGTGGTTTCTTCCCGATTGACGACGAAACCCTGCGCTACCTGCGCAACACGGGCCGCGATGAAGACCGGGTTGCGCTGGTCGAAGCCTACGCCAAGGAAAACGGCTTCTGGCGCGATGCCGGCTATGCGCCGATCTATACCGATACGCTGACCCTGGACATGGGCACCATCGTTCCGGCCATCTCGGGCCCGAAACGCCCGCAGGATTACGTGACGCTGGACAAGGCGGCATCGGCCTTCTTTGACGTGGTTGCTGAATACCGCGGCGAAGATGAAACCGCAGCCGCCACTGACATGGCATCGGAAGGGCCCACCCCCGACGCCCTGATCGACCCGCGCAAGATCGCCGAGGTCGATGGTGAGGACTACAAACTGCATGACGGCTCGGTCGTGATCGCTTCGATCACCTCCTGCACCAACACCTCGAACCCCTATGTGATGATCGGGGCGGGTCTTGTCGCCCGGAAGGCGCGCGCCCTTGGCCTTGATAGCAAGCCTTGGGTGAAAACCTCGCTTGCGCCGGGCAGTCAGGTGGTGTCGCATTACCTTGAGGCGGCTGGCCTGCAAGAAGATCTTGACGCCATTGGCTTCAATCTGGTCGGCTATGGCTGCACCACATGCATCGGCAACTCGGGCCCGCTCCAAGACGAAATTTCGAAGGCCATCAACGACAACGATCTGATCGCAACCAGCGTTCTGTCGGGCAACCGCAACTTCGAAGGCCGGATCAGCCCCGACGTGCGCGCCAACTATCTGGCCTCACCGCCGCTGGTGGTGATCTATGCCATCGCGGGTGATATGAATATCGATCTGGTCAACGAACCGATTGGCACCGACAAAAACGGCAAGGATGTCTACATGAAAGACATCTGGCCCACGCAGGCCGAAATTGCCGAACTGGTCGAACAAACCGTCACCCGCGAGGCGTTCCAATCGAAATACGCCGACGTGTTCAAGGGCGACGACAAGTGGCAGTCGGTCGAAACCTCCGAAGGCGAAACCTATGATTGGCCACCGCAATCGACCTATGTGCAAAACCCGCCCTACTTCCAAGGCATGGCCAAAGAGGCCGGCACCATCTCTGATATCAAGGGCGCGCGGATGCTGGCCCTGCTCGGGGACATGGTCACCACCGACCACATCAGCCCGGCAGGCAGCTTCAAGCCCTCGACCCCGGCGGGTGAATACCTGACCGAACGTCAGGTGCCGGTGCGCGAGTTCAACTCTTACGGGTCACGCCGCGGCAACCACGAAGTGATGATGCGCGGCACCTTTGCCAACATCCGCATTCGCAATGAAATGCTGGACGGTGTCGAAGGCGGCTATACCAAAGGCCCGGATGGGGAACAGACCTCGATCTTCGATGCGGCCATGGCATGGCAGGACAAGGGCGTGCCGCTGGTCATCGTCGCAGGCGAGCAATATGGCGCAGGCTCCAGCCGGGACTGGGCCGCGAAGGGTACCAACCTGTTGGGCGTCAAGGGCGTGATTGCCGAAAGCTACGAACGGATCCACCGCTCAAACCTTGTGGGCATGGGCGTGATCCCGTTCGAGTTCACAGGTGGTGATAGCCGCAATACGCTGAACCTGACCGGCGATGAAAGCTTTGATATCACCGGGCTGGAAGGCGACATGAAACCGCAAGCCGAGGTGCCCTGCACCATCACCTATGCCGATGGCACGACGAAAGAGATTACGCTCAAGTCACGCATCGATACGGCGGTGGAAAAGGAATATGTCGAAAACGGCGGCGTGCTGCACTACGTGCTGCGCAACCTCGCCAAATCCGCTGCCTGATCGCGGATCGGCTTGGAACACCGGGGCGGCCTGCGGGCCGCCCTTTTTTGTTTACGCGTCCGAGTGCCGCAACCCGGTTTAAGCGCCACCGGAAGCAAAAATGTGCTCCGCACAAGTATGGGGCATAATCCCGAAAACTCCCCCTTTTATTTACCTCTGAACACCCCAATTAGGGCCCATACCCAAAGTGCGGGCAAATGGCGGGACGGATTTATGCGGGCAATCATCATTCTGGTTCAAGCGGGCATTCTGACGATGATGGCGGTCATCGGCGCGCAGGGCGACAGCGAAAGCAACAAGCCCTGCCCCAGTCTGACCCCAAATGCCAAGGTTGAATGCAGCCTTTGATGCGCCCTACCGTCGATGATCGGCGGCGCATCTCGGCAGGCACAACGCGCCGTTACAGCCGTGCGTGCGCCCCTCAGCGCGCCTTTTCGATGGCGGGCAAGATCTGGTTTTCCATGGCCCGTTCGGTGATCGGGCCGGCAAACCTCAACACGACCCGCCCGTTGCCATCAATCACATAGGTTTCCGGCACGCCGTATACGCCCCAGTTCAGCGCCATGCGCCCGGCCTCGTCGGCACCGATGGCGGTATAGGGATCGCCCAAATCATTCAAAAACTTCAACGCGTTGCCAGGTTTGTCCTTGTAGTTCACGCCGTAAATCGTGATGCCCTGATCAGACAGCGTTTCAAGGTTCGGGTGCTCTACCCGGCACGGCGCGCACCAACTGGCCCAAAAGTTTACCAGCTTTACGTCACCTGAGCGTAGGTCACTGTCGCGCAGGGGCGTTTTCTCCCCCAAGGGGATCACCTCAACCGCAGGCGCAGCGCGCCCTTCCATCGCCGACGGCAGGTCGTTGGGGTTTTCGCGCTGCAATCCCACAAAGGCCAACACGGTAAACCCGGCCACGATCACCAGCGGCGCCGCCATCAGCGGTGAGATTTTAGCCATTTCTTTTCACTTTCATTTCAATGTCTTGCAACTGCGCCTTGATGCGTTTCGAGCGCCGCACGCTCAACCACACCAAGACCATCAGCAGCACAAGTGACACCGCGTAAGACGATAAAACCGCGTCAGCATATTTTCCCAGATCCGGCATCATCCCATCCGCTCCCGTGCCAAAAGCGCCCGCATCCGCCGCGCGCGAATTTCCGTACGCGTCCGTAGCAATACCAACGCTATGAAAAGTAACACAAACCCCGCAATGCACACCAACAACGGATACCAAAACACGTCGGCCACGTTTTCTTCCTTATCAAGGCTCAGTGACGCCCCCTGATGCAATCCTTGGTTCCAGAAATTCACCGCATAGCGGCTGAGCAATGCAAAGACCGATCCGACAAGACACAAGATGCTGGTCAGGTCAGCGGCGGTATCATCGTTGTCAATCGCCTCCCACAGGGCCATGTAGCCCAGATAGAACAGGAACAGGATCAGGAACGAGGTCAAGCGCGGATCCCACGCCCACCATGTGCCCCACATCGGCTGGCCCCAAATCGCGCCGGTGGCCAAGGCAATCACCGTCATCACCGCCCCTATGGGCGCCGCCGCCCGTGCGGCCAATGCGCTGACATGGTGCCGCCGCACGATCCAGATCAGCGATGTCACCAGCATCATCAGCCAGACATTGATCGCCATCAGCGCGCTTGGCACGTGCAGGTAGATGATCTTGACGGTCGAGCCTTGGCGATAGTCATCCGGCGTGAAGAAGAACCCCCAGACCAGCCCGACGATCAATGACACGACGGCCAAGACAGACACCCACGGCAACACCTTCTCGGTGGTCTGAATGAATTTCTTGGGGTTCGCGTAGGCCCAAAGTGCGTTCAGATTCATTGTCGTATCCCGTATGCTTAGCGCAGGTTGACCTTCAATACCGCAGCCGAGGCAAAAGGCAAAAGCGCGATGGTGCCGCAGGTGATGCCAGCCAGCATCAACAAGGGCGTTGTATAATCCAGCCCATCGACCCCACGGCGCGCCATTTCCGCGCCAAAGATCAATATGGGCACATAAAGCGGCAAGACAAGCAGGCTGAGCAGCAGCCCGCCGCGTTTCAGCCCCACCGTCAGCGCCGCGCCGAATGTGCCAATGACGCTCAGGGCCGGGGTGCCCAACAACAACGACACGACCAGCGGCATGTAACCCGGCGCAGGCAAGCTTAGCAGCAGGCCGAACACCGGCGCCGCCAGCACCAGTGGCAGCCCGGTTGTCAGCCAATGGGCAAGCGCCTTGATGGTTACGATCGCCTCCATCGGCAAGGGGGCCGTGGCCAGCAGATCAAGGCTGCCATCCTCCCAATCCAAGGCCAGGATACGATCCAGCGACAGCAGGCACGACAACAGCGCCCCCAGCCACAAAATACCCGACGCGATGCGCGCCAAAAGGTCACTTTGCGGCCCCACGCCAAAGGGCACCAGCGTGACGACAATCAGGAAGAACGCCAACCCAAGGCCAAAGCCGCCACCGGCGCGCATCGCCAGCCGCAAATCGCGGATCAGCAAGGCAATCATAGGAACGCCTCGTCGAAATCATCGACTTCGGCGGCAACGGCCCGGTATGGTCCGACCTCCAGCACATAGGCCTCGGGCAATCCAAGCTCGATATGGGTGGCGATCAAGGCCGAGCCACCCCTGCGCAAATGCGCGCGCACCGCTTCGGCGAACATGGCGACCGCTTCGGCATCCAGTGACACGGTCGGCTCGTCCAGAATCCAGACCGGCCGCCCCGTCACCAACAGCCGCGCCAGCCCCAAGCGGCGCTTTTGCCCGGCCGACAGCCCACCGGCGGGCCGTGTGACCAATCGTTCCAACTGGAACGCCGCAATCGCGGTTTCAATATCCGTTTCGCCAAAAACCTGCGCCCAGAATTGCAGGTTTTCGGCAACGCTCAACGTGGCCTTTATGCCATCGGAATGCCCGGCATACACAATGCTGTCAGGGTCGGTCTCAACCCGCCCGGACACCGGCGGCTGAAGCCCTGCGACCGTGCGCAACAGCGTGGTCTTGCCAATCCCGTTGGGGCCGCGCAACACAATCGCATGGCCCGGATCAAGCGTGAATGACACGCCTTCCAGAACTCTGACGCCACCGCGCGCGATGGTGAGGTTTGACACATTCAATCCCATGCAAATGTCCCTACCCCAAAGCCATACCTGCTGAAAGTGACCTGGATCAAAAGCGGCCGTTTTTTCACACCGGCAACAGTGCGGCCGCCACCCGGCGTCCCTCGGACAAAAGGACATTGAAGGTCCGGCATGCCGCAGGGGAATGCATCACCTCAACCCCAAGGCCTGCGTCTTCCAGTATCTGGCGCAGATCGGCGGGCAAATGGGCCGTCTCGGCCCCGGTGCCGATGAACAGAACATCCACCTGCCCGGCCAAGTCCAGCAAAGGCGCGAGATCGTCATACCCGGACCACCTGCGCACGTGCCCGGACGTAACCAGAACGGCACCGTCCAGAACTTCGCCGCCAACCCGGAAAAAGCCCGGCCCATAGCCATCAATCGGCGTCGCCTCGGAAAAGGTCACTTCGTGCATCTGCATGTCACGTCTCCCTCAGGTCCAGATCGGCAGGCCGGTAAGAACCGCTGCCCCAATTACGCCATATGCGGCCCACCGGTACAGCCGCTCGTGGCGTGGGTCAAACATCGACTGACCGATCAATGTGGTGAAAAAATAGGGCACCGCCAGTATCGCGGCCAGAAATGCGGTGTTCAGCGTCACCGCCTGCCGCAACAATAGGTTTACAACGATCACCACATCCAAGGCGGCAAGAAACAAAATCGTATTGGCCCTGACCGATTGCGCCGTGGCGCGTCCAGCCAGATAAAACAGGATCACGACCGGCCCGGTCAACCCGGTCAGCCCGCCAATTACACCGGCCACCGCGCCAATACCGCCAAGACGCAGTTTCGACACGTATCCCGAAAACCGCCAGCCCGCCACCAAGGCGACCAAAGTGACCGAGGCAATGGCCGCCACGATCCATCGTATCGACTCGATTGGCAGACGATCCAGCAACCACAGGCCAAGCGGCACCGTCAGCAGCGCCATCAGCGCCAACAGCCCCACCTCGGGGCGGTTGGCCTGCCCCCACGCGCGCGGCAAAAGCGCCGCTGTGCTGGCAATGCCTGTCAGGGCAATCAGGCCAATCACGACGGCAGGCGGCAAAAAGATGCCCGCCACCGGCACGAAAATCAGCGCCGTGCCGAACCCTGTGAACCCGCGCACCAGACCGGCAATACCAATCGTCAGGACAAGCCACAGCAGGCCCGGCATGGACCAAGCCTGCACCAACGCATCAGGCATCTACGTTCGAAAACTGATTTCCTTGGTTCGCGTCGGGCTTGGACCAATCGCGTTTGACACCCAGCCACAACAGCACTGTGCTGGCGACGAAAACCGACGAATAGGTGCCGATGATCACGCCCCATATCATCGCAAAGACAAAGCCGCGGATCACATCGCCGCCAAGCACAAACAGCGCCAGCAAGGCCAGCAAGGTGGTGACCGATGTCATCACTGTGCGCGACAACGTCTCGTTAATCGAGATGTTCAGCACCTCTTTCAGCGATTTCTTTTTGTATTTTCTCAGGTTCTCGCGCACCCGGTCAAACACCACCACGGTATCGTTCAAGGAATAGCCGACGATGGTCAGCAAGGCCGCGATGATGGCCAGATCGAACTGGATTTGCAATTCAGAGAAGATTCCGATGGTCAGCACCACATCGTGCACCAAGGCCGCCACGGCCCCAAGCGCGAACTGCCATTCAAACCGCATCCAGATATAGACCAGGACCGCCGCGATGGCCAAGGCGACCGCGATCATCGCGGTTTGGATCAGTTCGCCCGAAACTTTCGGCCCGACACTTTCCACCGAGGTGAATTTCAGATCGGACGCCACCGCTTGTAGGGCGGTTTTCACCTCTGCGATCACATCCGCCGAAACGCTTTCCTGCCCCTCTTGGGCCTGAATGCGGATCATGGCGACGTTCTGATCGTCCTCAAACGTTGGATCGAACACTTCGGTGATACTGACATCGCCCAATTGCAAAGGCTGGATGGCATCGCGATACGCCCCGATATCCACAGGCTGCACGGCCTCGGTTCGGATCGTCGTTCCACCACGGAAATCAATCCCATAATTCAGGCCTTGCAACAGGAACGAGCCCGACGCGACCACGATCAGGACAGCCGACAGGCCCAAAGACAGCTTCCAGCGGCGGAAGAAATCCCATGTGGTGTCTTTCGGAACAAGACGCAGCGCGCGGCCTTCCAGCACGGTTTTCGGGCGCTTGCGTTCAAACCAGATCACCACGATCAGACGGGTGACAAAGAGCGCGGTAAAGACCGACGTGATGATGCCAAGCCCCAGCGTAATGGCAAAGCCTCGCACCGGCCCCGAGCCCATGGCATAGAGGATCAACGCCGTGATGAAGGTGGTGATATTGGCATCGGTAATCGCACTCAGGGCTTTTTCATAGCCCAGTTCGATGGCCCGCGCCGGGCCTTTGGCGGTTCTCATTTCCTCGCGGATACGTTCGAACACCAGCACATTGGCGTCCACCGCCATGCCGATGGTCAGAACGATGCCAGCGATCCCCGGCAGGGTTAGCGTGGCCCCAATCATGCTGAGCAAGCCGAAAATCAGCACGACATTCACGATCAGCGCAATATTTGCGAAAATCCCAAACGTGCCGTAGCTGACGACCATGAAGACCAGCACAAGCGCAAAGGCCACGATGCAGGCAATCTTGCCCGCCTCGATGCTGTCCGCGCCCAGCTCCGGCCCGATGGTGCGTTCTTCCAGAAAATCCAGCCCCGCGGGCAAGGCACCGGCCCGCAACAAGACAGCCAGTTGCGTGCTTTCCTCGACGGTGAAGTTACCGGTGATAATCCCGGACCCGCCAGGAATATGGCTTTGGATCACCGGCGCGCTGATCACTTCGCCGTCCAGGACGATGGCAAAGGGGCTACCGATATTTTCGGCGGTGTAATTGCCGAATTTGCGCGCGCCCGTGGGGTCAAAGCGGAACGACACCGCAGGCCGCCCGTTCTGATCGAAATCGGGTTGCGCATCGACCAGTTCCTCGCCGGTCACGACCGGTGCGCGCTCCAACGTGTAGAATTGGCCCTCTTCATCAAGCGAGGGGAGAATCTCATTGCCCGCGCCGGGGGCCGCGTCGGCATCCTGCGTGCGGCCGATGACCGGCTGGAACGTCAGTTGCGCGGTCGTGCCGATAATCGCCTTAAGTTCTGCCGCGCTGCCGACCCCCGGCACTTGAATTAAGATACGGTCCGCGCCTTGGCGTTGAATCGTCGGCTCGCGGGTGCCGACCTCATCGATCCGGCGGCGGATGATCTCAAGCGCCTGCCGCACGGTGCGGTCATCGGTGGCGCGTTGCTCGGCCTCGCTCAGGCGGATGACGATCTCGTCGCCCTCGGTCGTCACCTCAATATCGCTGGCCCCTGCCCCGCTCAGGCTAGTGACAGGCCGGGCCAAGCCGCGCACAAGGCTGGCCGCATAACCAACCTCATCGGGCTGGTCCACCAAGCGCACCCGCAATTCGGCGGCCTGCGTGGGTTGCAGGCGAATAGGACCGACCCGGCCCCGTTCCTCGCGCAGCAAATCCCGCACCTCGGGCCACATGCTTTCGATGCGCGACTGGTAAACGTCCTCAACCTGCACCTCGGCCAACAGATGTGCCCCGCCGCGCAGGTCCAGCCCCAGATTGACCAGCCCCGAGGGCAGCCATTCGGGCCACTGCGCGGCTTGTTCTACCAATTGCGGCGTTTGCGCACCGGCCTCAACAGCCTTCAGGGCGTCATTGTGCGTTTCGACCCGGCTGTAAAAAGCGTTCGGCAAGGCCAGCAACAAGCCCAGGGCAACGACACCCCAGATCACGATGCGTTTCCACAGGTCGATTTGCAGCATTATCCTGCCTTTTCAATAGGGTGCCGGGTTTTGGCGTATTAATGATTGGGCTTCAGCCCTCGGCGGGTTCGGTCTTGTTCAAGACTTGGGCGATGGTCGATTTGACAACACGCACGCGCACGCCGTCGGCCAGTTCAACCTCGACCTCGTCCTCTTCCTTGACCTTCGAGACCTTACCGATCAGCCCGCCTTGGGTGACAATCTGATCACCACGGCGCAGGGCCTGGACCATCGCCTTATGCTCCTTGAGCCGCTTTTGCTGCGGACGGATCAACAGGAAATACATGATCGCAAAGATCAGAATGAGGGGAATGAACTGTCCAATGGCTTCCATCTGGGTCTTATCCTTTGTTTCAAGGGGCGCTACCCGCCCTGCCGAATTGCGCGGAACCTATGACCCGAGCAAACCATTTGCAAGGCGCTAAGGGTGGTTGGGTTTGGTTGCAATGTTTTGAGTGGAGAAAACCGACGGTGGCTGAGGGGTGGGCGCTGCGCGATTTTCGTGCTTAGGTTGCGGAAATGTGACTCGGGAAGGGTAATCAGTTGGGCGAAGATCAGGTGACTATCACGCTACCAATATCAGGCCATGCGTTTGGTGTTATCATTACCGTTCTGGGCGTGGCTCTCTTATCAATCTTTGTTTTCTGGGCGACGGGAAAAGCAAAGCGGAAAGACTGGCTTTCTACACTGCGTCAGCGCTTGGGGTTGACCGGTTTGCATCAGGTTTTGGTGGTGTTTTTCATCATCTTGTGGGCTGCGCTTTTTGTGGCTCTGCTCACCGGCGTTTTCTGGGTGCTTTTCGCTATCGGGGAAAGGATGAGCGTTTCTTCGGAAGAAGAAGGGCAAGACCTACGGTGGTATCTACTGACGCTTACGGCAGTTACAGCGGCACTTGGGGCGGTGATTGCGCTTCCCTTCACTTTGATAAAAACCGCATTGAACAACAGGCAAACTGAGACCGCCGAACAAGGCCTGATCACTGATCGGATCAACAAGGCGGTTGAGGGTTTGGGTCATGCGAAGAAAAGCGTGCGAATTGGCGCCTTACACAGCTTGTATACCCTGGGGCGTGATGAGCGCGTTTTTCCCGGCCAAGTTTCCGGTATTATGGCCAGCCATATCAGAATGCTGGCGAAGAAACGCAAGACTGAACCTTTCCCGGACCCAATTCCTGAGGTTTATGAGGGCAGTCATTCTCGCGCATTTAGTTGCAAAAACCATTTCGCCTTTCTGCAGCGGAACGACAAATCTCTTTCCAAGTGGCTTGAAGAATTACCCAAACCATCCGAGGAACTACAGACGGCCATCACTCTTTGGGGCCGTTTGCCTCGTAAAGAAAAGTTCAAGACTGATTTCAGCGATTGCAATTTTACGAAAGTGAAATTCGTAGATTGTGACCTTAGCCAAATAAACTTCACATCCACGAAACTGGATGGTGCCAAGTTCCATCATTGCAGGTTCTTAGGTTCGTCATTCAATGGCACCAAAGAAACTGAGAAATCTAGCGACGATGGATGCTCATTTCATGTAGCAAACGGCGCTACCTTGTATCAAACGTATTTCAGGAAATGTGAATTTAAGTTTGCACGTGCTGTGGGAGCTGTATTTGACGGCGCAATATTCGTCGATTGCAGAATAAAGTTCTCTGATTTTTCTGGAGCGTCTTTTGCTATGTCAGAGTTTCGAGACTGCGAAATAACTGGGACACTCTGGTATTTGGCTTTCATAAAATATCTAAGTAAGGGGATAAATGACATTCTTGAGGGAAATTTAATCTACTTGGCAGACTGGCCTGAAACTTGGGATTCTGAGAACGTAAAAAGCATTCGAACTCCGACAGATCACGATAATGCCGAAGATGAGTGGCATCAGCTTTACGGAGAGCGATAACTTTTGAAATCGACTTTTTCACTGCTTGACCCGTAGAAAGATGTCACGTTTTTCCCCATCCCCCAAACCCTAACCCCTCTGCGCCACCCTGAAACGCCGGCCCACATCACACACCCTACACCTTACAAAAAATCTGGTGCATAAGCGGCTTGACCCGACTCGAACCAAGTGCCGAGGACCAAAGACATGCACGATATCCGCGCCATCCGTGACGATTCCGCCGCTTTCGACGCCGCCATGGCGCGGCGCGGGGTTGAAAATGCCTCGGCCCCGATCCTAGAGCTGGACGAGGCGCGCCGCGCCAAGATCCATGCCGCCGAAACCGCGCAGGCCGAACAGAACAAAGCCAGCAAAGAGGTGGGCGCCGCCAAAGCCAAGGGTGACGAGGCCGAGTTTGAACGGCTGCGCGCCCTTGTGGGCGAGAAAAAGGCCGAAGTCGCCGCGATGCAGGCGCAGGCCAAAGAGCTTGACCAGCAACTGACCGATCTGCTGATGAGCCTTCCCAACCTGCCGCTGGCCGATACCCCCGATGGCGCGGACGAGGCCGACAATGTCGAATTGCATCGTTGGGGAACGCCGACACCGATGGATTTCGCCCCGAAAGAGCATTTCGAGATCGACGGCGTCAAGCCGGGCATGGATTTTGAAATGGCCGCCAAGCTGAGCGGCTCGCGCTTTGTGGTGCTGCAAGGTGCCGTGGCGCGCATTCACCGGGCCTTGGCGCAGTTCATGCTCGACACTCATGTCGAGGAAAACGGCCTGCTGGAAACATGGACGCCCGTTCTGGTGCGCGATGACATGATGTATGGCACCGGGCAATTGCCCAAATTCGGCGAAGACAGCTACAAGACCACCAACGGCTGGTGGTTGGTGCCCACAGCCGAGGTGACGCTGACCAACCTTGTCAACGGCGAAACCGTCGATGCATCCACCCTGCCACAGCGCTATGCCGCCCATACCCAGTGTTTCCGCTCGGAGGCGGGCAGCGCAGGCAAGGATACCGCGGGGATGCTGCGCCAGCACCAGTTTGAAAAGGTGGAAATGGTGTCGATCACCCACCCCGACCACAGCCGCGACGAGCTGGACCGGATGACAGGCTGCGCGCAAGGCATCCTTGAAAAACTGGGTCTGCCCTATCGCACCATCGTTCTGTGCACCGGAGACATGGGCTTTGGCGCGCGCCGCACCCATGACATCGAGGTTTGGTTGCCCGGTCAGGATACTTACCGCGAGATCAGCTCGGTCTCGGTCTGCGGGGACTTTCAGGCGCGGCGCATGAACGCGCGCTTCAAGCCCGCCGATGGCGGCAAGCCGCAATTCGTGCATACGCTGAACGGGTCAGGGCTGGCCGTGGGGCGCTGCCTGATTGCGGTGCTGGAAAACGGCCAGCAGGCCGATGGTTCGGTCGCGCTGCCCGAGGTGCTGTACCCCTATCTGCGCGGCAAATCCGTGCTGCAAGCCGACGGCACTTTGGCCTGATCCCCCGCCAAGGAACCGTCGGCCAATGGCCCATCCATCGGGCCGATCACTCGGCCGGCACGGTGCCCTGCCCGTTTTGCACAGGCGGAAACGGCACGAGTTTCTGGCAGTCCTCATCCCATAGCTTCAGCCGGAAACTGGCCAAGGCTTCGGGCCAGCGGATCACGTCGTGACATTTCAAAGCGTCGGGCATGTCCTTTTGACAGCGCCGCAAACGGTAAGACGGAATGCCGGGATTGAAGTGGTGCAAATCGTGATAGGCGATGTTGCCCGTGCCCAAATCCCAAAGCCAGCCCAGATCAAGCGAGCTTGAGCCCTGCAATGTCGCGCGCCGGAAATCCAGATCGGGTTTGCGATCCCAATAGGTGTCTTCGAAATTATGCTGAAGATAGACCAAAAACACCCCGATCGCCCCAGCCAGAACGGCACTTGCCGCCCATACGGCCACACCGGACCAACCCAGCAGCCACCACAGCCCCGCGATGAAAACCGTCAGAGCAAAGTTATGGGCGACCACCCCGGCCACGCCAACCTTGCGGGTGTTGTGGGGCCAGCGATAGGCGATGAAATAGGCGTAAATGCTCCCAAGTCCCAACATCAGAACCGGGTTGCGATAGAGCCTGTACCACAGCCGCCGCGACCACGGGGCCGCCTGCCATTCGCGCAGCGTCATGGTGTAAACTTCGGTGGTTTCGCGGTGATCCAGATTGCCCAGATAGGCGTGGTGCAGATTGTGGTTGTATTGCATGACCCGGTAGGGCGTCAGCGAAAACACCGAGATCACGTGGCCTGCCAGATCGTTCCACGGCTTGGTCGCGAACAGCGCGTAGTGCCCGCAATCATGTTGCAACACGTAAAGCCGGACCGACGCGAAGGCCAAAACCACGATAGACAGCGCGACCAGAGCGGCGTTGCCACCATTGAGTGCGCCGATCACCAGCGCGGCGAAATATACGGTGAGTGTCGCAAAGAAAGACAACGCGCCCAAAAGGTCACTTTTGGCTGTATAGGCGCGGGTGAATTCGCGAATCGTCATTCAGATTCCTCCCGTTGGACACAACCCTATCACACCTTGAATTTCAAAACCGGGCAAGACCGCAGGTCATGAAACTTACACGACACCGCGTTCACCGCGCCTGATTATGAGGCATCAGGGATTGACCGCGCCGGGAAAACCCCCACGTTGGGCGTATGAAACGTATGAAAGCGATCCTGACCCTGACAGCGGCCTTGGCCTTCGCCCTGTCTCCCCTCACGACCGAAGGTTTTAACGGGTTCCGGCCCGATCAATTTCCGATTCCTCAGGTTGATCCACCGGTGCAACCGGCGGGCTATGCCTTTGCTATATGGGGGCTGATCTATGTCTGGCTGGTCGCCGGGGCCGGGTTTGGCCTTATCAAACGCGACATGGTGCCGGGATGGGATGCCGCCCGCTGGCCGCTGATTGCCAGCCTTATCATCGGCGCGGCGTGGATTCCCGTGGCGCAGATATCGCCGCTATGGGCGACGATGCTGATTTGGGCCATGCTGGCCACGGCGCTATGGGCTTTGATGACAGCCGGAACAGAAGACAGGCTGTGGCTACGCACCCCGATCGCACTTTATGCAGGTTGGCTGACAGCCGCCAGTTGCGTGGCCTTGGGCCTGATGTTGGCGGGCCATGGGGTTGTTGATGCACAGGTTGCGGCACTGGCGATGATCGTGCTGGCCTTAATCATTGCCCTTGTGGTGATGGCCCTGCGGCCCGATACGCCGGAATATGCCGCAACCGTCGCTTGGGCCTTGGTGGGGATATCCGTATCCAACCTAAGCCCGCCGAACATCGCGGTCCTCTCGCTTTGCGCCGCCGGTTTGGCGTTGCTGGCCCTTGGCGTGCGCAGCAAGATCACCAGCGCCTAAGCGGCCCGCCAATGCCAGCAATGGATTATTTCGGCGGGGTGCCCTTGCCTTGGATGTGCTTGCGCAGCCGTGACGGCGTTGATTTTTTCTTGCCCTTGAAGGGGTTCTTGTCGGATTGCGAGCGCATGTGCAGGCGAATAGGCGTGCCGGGCATGTCAAAATCCTGACGCAGCCCGTTGATCAGGTACCGCGAATAGCTGTCTGGCAATTTATCGGGGTGTGAACACATGACCACGAAATGCGGCGGACGGGTTTTGGCCTGCGTCATATAGCGCAGCTTGATCCGCCGTCCCCCCGGCGCAGGCGGGGGATGCGCTTCGATCATACCGGCCAGCCAGCGGTTCAAATGTGCTGTGGTCACACGCCGGTTCCAGACGTCATAGGCTTTTTCAACAGCCGCATGCAGCCGGTCCAGCCCCTTGCCGGTTTTGGCCGAGACAGTGACCAAGGGCGCGCCGCGCAACTGTGGCAACAGCCGTTCGAACGCCTCGCGCAGGTCACGCAGCTTTTGCTGCTTTTCGCTTTCGATATCCCATTTGTTCACCGCAACAACCACCGCGCGTCCCTCGCGTTCGGCCAGATCGGCGATGCGCAAATCCTGTTGCTCAAACGGAATGGCCGCATCCAGCAAAACCACCACGACTTCGGCAAACTTGACGGCGCGCAATCCATCCGACACCGAGAGTTTTTCAACCTTGTCCTGCACGCGCGCTTTCTTGCGCATACCGGCGGTGTCGAAAATCCGCACCGGCAGGCCGTCCCAATCAATTTGCAGGGAAATCGCATCGCGGGTGATCCCCGCTTCGGGGCCGGTCAGCAAGCGGTCTTCGCCCAAAATCGTATTGATCAGGGTGGATTTTCCGGCGTTCGGGCGGCCAATCACGGCCACCTGCATCGGCCGCTCAGCCGTAGGTGTGCGCACCGCATCGGGATCTTCGGCCTCGCCATCCTCGTTCAGCAGAACCTCGGTTTGCGGGGCTTCGGCGGCTGCGCGTTTTTCAAACTCGTCCGACACTGGCATCAACTGCGAATAGAGGTCGTTCAGCCCCTCGCCATGTTCGGCCGACAGGCGCACCGGTTCACCCAGACCCAGACCATAGGCCTCGTAGACGCCCGCATCGGCGGCACTGCCTTCGGACTTGTTGGCCGCAAGGATCACGTGGCGCGCGCGTTTGCGCAAAATATCGGCCAGAACTTCATCCGTCGGCGTCACCCCGGCCCGCGCATCAATCAAAAACAGGCAGATATCGGCCATGTCGACGGCTCGTTCGGTCAGCTTGCGCATCCGGCCTTGAAGGGATTCGTCCGTCGCCTCTTCCAGACCGGCGGTGTCGATCACGGTAAAGCGCAGGTCGCCAAGACGCGCCTCGCCTTCGCGCAGATCACGCGTTACGCCCGGTTGGTCATCGACCAAAGCAAGACGTTTGCCGACAAGGCGGTTGAACAGCGTAGACTTGCCCACATTCGGGCGGCCCACGATGGCAAGGGTGAAACTCATTTCTTAGGCTCCGGAACGGGTCAAGCCGTCCTGTTACAGCATCACGCGCTTAACGGAAAGCGTGCAGTTGGCCCTTGCGCGACACGACGTAAAGCGTGCCACCGGCCACCACCGGTTCAGTCGTCGCGCCACCGGGCAATTCGGTCCGGCCCGTCAGCTTGCCCGAAACCGGGTCAAACATCCGCAAATAACCGTCTCCCGATGCGACAACCAGTTGGCCACCAGCCATGATCGGGCCGTGATGCGCATAGATTTCCGCCTGCCGGCGCGGTTTGTTGCTGGTAAAGAACGGCAGCTTCGTGGCCCAAATCCGGCTGCCATCTTCGGCAGACAGGCGGATCAATTCATTCCGGTCCGACACCAGAAACACCGAATCGCCCGCGGGCCACACTTGCTCAAGCGCGCCCTCGTTCGCCGTCCAAAGCCGCTCACCGTTGGCCAGCCCAAGCGCCACAGTGCGCCCCGAATGGCTGCCGACATAGACTTTGTCCCCGTCGATCACCGGATCGCCGGTAATGTCACCGACGCGCGCCATGGAATATCCGTCGCGCTGTCCGGCAACCTGCGAGTCCCATAGCCGCAGACCGCCTTTGCGGAACGCGCCCTGAACCTCGCCCGACCCAAACGCGAACACGACATATTTGTCCGAAACCGCAGGCGCAGGCGCGCCCATCACATTGTGAAGATTGGGCGTGGCTGACAATTGCCAACGGATGCGTCCGGTATCCTTTTCCAAGGCCCATGCCAATTCATCGCCAGCGACAAGGTAGACAAGATCCCCCGCCACGGTCGGGGTGCCCGATCCGGTGGCGCGCAGGTTTTGCTGCCATTTTTCGGCCCCCGTCGCCGCATCAAGCGCCGTCATCAGGCCAAATCCCGAGGATATGTAAATCGTGCTGTCATCATAGGACAGGCCGCCGCCCGTGGCGTCTTTGGCAGAATCATTGGCCGGCACCAGATCACGCGACCACAGCGTTTCCCCGCTGGTCGAAACAGCCGTAACGCGTGCGCCGGCATCCAGCGTAAAGATCCGCCCATCCGCAACAACCGGGCTTGCGGTGATGCGCTCCTTGCGCCCATCGCCCGCGCCGATCGACGTCGACCACAGCAATTGCGGGGCGTCTGACAATGCGGGGTGGGCCGTGCGAGTCGCGGGGGTGCCCGCCGATTGCGGCCAATCCTTGTTGGTCTGTGTCGCGACAAGGGAAATCGGTTGGCTGCGATCCCGGGTGGGCGCCTCGGCCTCTGCGGTGGCCTGCGGGCTGCGCAGCACCTCGCGAATACCTTCGCGATCGCCTTGCAGTATGGCTTCTTCCTTCGAACATGCCGTCAGCGACACTGCCGCCACCAGCCCCAGAATTATCCCGTTTGGTTTCAAAGCCGAAGCCCCCCAAATTTACGCATTCGCCCGAACCGGTAAAAGCCCGAGAGCGGGTTTTTACCCGCCTTGTCCGGACTGCGGCACGTCACCGCCCAAGGCTACAATCACTTGTGACGCGCGCCGACGCAAGCCTGCTGTCGCTTCAGCGTCGCCCGCAATCGCCGTCAAACGCTCTAGCGCGGATACGGTATCGCCGGTTTCGATATCGATCAAAGCCAGTTGTTCTTCGGCCAACAGCCGGGTCAGCCCGCTGGACATGGCAAGCGCTTGCACCCGGTTGCGCCGGTCTTCGACGCTGAGCCCGGACTCCGGCAGCGCAACCGCCTTGAGCGTCGCTATCCGGCGATAGACCGGATCGACGCCATCGCTGTCGGCAAGCGCCAACAGGCGCGTGGCGGCCTGTTGCGGTGTTTCGTCTGTTTCCTCTGCGGCGGTCAAAAGGTCCAACACCGCACCGGCCCCCGGCGTCGGTGCCGCGACCGTATCCAGCGCAGACGCGCGCGCTGTGCGATCCTCGGCCTCAAGAGCGCCAAGAACGGCATCGCCGAAGGCTTGTGCCTGCGACCGCTCTTCCGACTTGCGCCATTCGTTCCAAGCCGTCCCGCCCACGATCAAAGCCACCGCCAAAACCGGAATCCAGCCATACCGCCGCATCAAGCGGAACAGCCTGTCGCGCCGGACCTCTTCGGTGACTTCTTGGATAAAACTGTCTGTGTCGCTCACGCCTGATATCCTTTGCGTTTGGCCCCTCTTAGCGTGTCGGCCCCGGCCTGCCAAGGGGCGGGATTTGCGGCGCGCACCGGGCCGACAGACGCGAAAGCCACGCGGTTGCAGCACGCCATGCGGTCTTGGTACCCGTCTGATGCGGCAAAACGGCCGTCGTGCCAGCGCATCTTTTCTGTCTTGGCGCTTCGTGTTGTGGCACAAACAGCCCATCTTGCGGCTACAGGTGCAAAATAGTAATCTAAACTGCGTAGTTCAGACGTATCCGGCATTGGAACAGCTGGATGCCAGCTTATGTGGCATCGTTACCGGTCCAGAGCCCGCGAAAAAGGTTATATGATGCGACTCTTCCCTATTCTTGCCGCTGTTGTGGTTGCGGTTCTGGTTTACGCCTTTGTGTTTGAACGCGACCGGCTGACAGACATGATGCCGGCCCCCGTGGAACAGCAAGACGACACGCCGGTTGAGACAGGGTCCGACGCCGCAGACCCGGCGCAAGACGCTGACGGCCCGATCCGTGTGATTGCTGTGAAATCCACGGCCCGCACCATCGACAGCGCCGTGGTTCTGCGGGGCCAGACCCAAGCCTTTCGCCAAGTGGACCTGCGCGCCGAGACATCAGGAAAAGTCATATCGGACCCACTGCGCAAAGGCGCTTTTGTGGATGAAGGACAAGACTTGTGCCAATTGGACCCCGGCACACGTGCCTCGGCCCTTGCCGAAGCCGAATCGCGCCTGAGCGCGGCACGCGCCAGTGTGCCTGAATCCAAGGCCCGTCTGGAAGAAGCGTTGTCACGGCTGGATGAGGCCCGGATCAACGACAATGCCGCCATACGTCTGTCTGAAGAAGGCTTTGCATCGCAATCAAGGGCGGCCGCGACCAATGCCGCGTTGCGCTCGGCCGAAGCGGCTGTCGAATCGGCACGCACCGGGGTGCAGACCGCACGCTCGCAAATCGATTCGGCGCAGGCCGCTGTGGACGCGGCAGAAAAAGAGATCGAACGCCTGACGATCACGGCGCCTTTTGCCGGTCTCTTGGAAAGTGACACCGCCGAATTGGGCAGCCTTCTGCAGCCCGGCGCGCTGTGCGCGACCGTCATCCAGTTGGACCCGATTCAGTTGGTCGGCTTCGTGCCTGAAACGGATGTGGCGCGCATCACTCCCGGTGCGACCGCTCGTGCAAGGCTGGCGTCGGGCGGCGAAGTGGCCGGCAAGGTGACGTTTCTGTCACGCCGCGCCGATGACACAACCCGCACATTCCAAGTGGAAATCCGCGTCCCGAACCCCGACCTGACCCTTCGCGACGGCCAAACCGCGGAAATCACAATTTCCGCCGACGGCACCAAGGCCCATCTGGTGCCGCAATCGGCCCTGACGCTGAACGATGAGGGCACATTGGGCGTGCGGCTGGTCTCTGAGGAAAACACCGCGCCGTTCACGCCCGTGACCTTGCTGCGCGACACCCCCAATGGGGTTTGGTTGTCCGGCCTGCCTGATCAGGCCAATGTGATTATCATCGGGCAAGAATACGTAACGGACGGTGTTAAGGTCACCCCCAGCTATCAGGAGCTTGGCCAATGACCGGCATCGTCGATTGGGCCGCTGCCCGCGCGCGGATGGTCATCGCATTTATCGCGCTTTCGCTGCTGGCCGGCACGCTGGCCTATGTCAGCCTTCCCAAAGAAGGCGAGCCGGATATCGAAATTCCGGCGCTGTTCGTCTCGGTGCCCTTCCCCGGCATTTCCGCCGAGGACAGCGAGAAACTGCTGGTCAAGGTCATGGAGACCGAACTGAGCGATTTGGACGGTTTGAAAACCATAACCGGCACAGCCGCGGAGAATTACGCGGGTGTTGCGCTTGAATTCGAATTCGGCTGGGACAAGACCAAGATCATGGCCGATGTGCGCGATTCCATGAATGCGGCCGAGGCCAAGTTTCCAGAAGGCGCAGAAAAGTATTCGATCAACGAAATCAATTTCAGTGAATTTCCAATCATCATCGTCAACCTGACAGGCGATGTGCCCGAACGGACCATGGCCCAATTGGCCAAGGATCTTCAGGATCGCCTTGAAGGGCTGGAGGCTGTGCTGGAGGCGGGCATTGCCGGAAACCGTGATGAGATGGTCGAGGTGATGATCGACCCGCTACGCCTTGAGGCTTACAATGTCACCGCCAATGAACTGATCAACGTGGTGCGCAACAACAACCTGTTGATTGCCGCCGGTGAGGTTGAAACCGCCTCGGGTGCGTTTTCGGTCAAGATCCCGTCGTCCTTTGATGATACACGCGATATCTATGACCTGCCGGTGAAAACCAATGGCAACCGCGTGGTGACCCTTGGCGATCTGACGCGCATCAACCTGACTTTCGAAGATCGTCTGGGCACCGCCCGTTTCAACGGCGAAAAAACCGTGGCGCTTCAGGTGGTCAAGCGCAAGGGCTTTAACATTATCCAGACCGCTGATCGGGTCCGCGAAACCGTGCGCGAGGCCCGCGCCGAATGGCCCGAGGAGCTGAAAGCCGCCGTCGCCCTTGGCACATCGAACGACCAGTCCCGCACGGTTGAATCCATGGTCAAGCAGCTTGAAGGATCGGTGCTGACGGCGATTGCGTTGGTGATGATCGTCACGCTGGCCGCGCTTGGTATTCGCCCTGCGCTGTTGGTGGGGTTTGCCATTCCGACCTCGTTCCTTTTGTGCTTTGCCCTGCTGGCGATCATGGGCGTGTCGATTTCCAACATCGTGATGTTCGGCCTGATCCTTGCCGTGGGCATGCTGGTGGACGGGGCCATTGTGGTGGTCGAATACGCCGACAAACGCATCGCCGAGGGTGAAGGCCCGATGCATGCCTATGTCGAGGCCGCCAAGCGCATGTTCTGGCCGGTGGTCAGCTCCACTGCGACCACGCTCTGCGCCTTTTTGCCGATGTTGTTCTGGCCCGGTGTGCCGGGGCAATTCATGGGCATGCTGCCGGTGACGCTGATCTTTGTTCTATCGGCGTCTTTGTTGGTGGCGCTAGTGTATCTGCCGGTTATGGGTGGCGTGACGGGGCGGTTGGAACGTTGGTTCACCACTCGCACCAATGAGATCACCAACGGTTTTTGGCTGTGGCATATCATGCTGTTCCCTATCGCCGCCGGCGCGCTTGTGCTGGCAGGTGGCACCGTGCCCACGTTGCTTGCGCAAGTGACCGACCAGTTCTCGCAGATGGATGGCGGGCGCATCCTTGGCTCGGTCATTCCAGTGCTGTTGAATGTTTTTGTCCGTCTACTGGGGGTGGCCGTGCTGGCGGTTGCCGGGTTGTCGGCGGTCGTGGCCCTGCTGTTGGGCTTGATGGCCTTGGGACAGCGGGTGCGCCGCAGCATTGGCGGGCTTTTCGCATGGGCCGTTCCGAAACGACGGCGCACCACCGTTCAGGCGGGGTATCGCCGCAGCGCCTTTGGCCATGTCATCCAAGCGATTGCTGGCAATCCTGTGATGCCTTTGGTCACCTTCGCGATGGTGTTCGTTCTGGTCGGCTCGGTCCTGATTTTCTACATGAACAACAACAAAGGGACCGAATTTTTTGTCGAGTCCGAGCCCGAACAGGCCATCGTCTATGTCAGAAGCCGCGGAAACCTGTCGCTTGATCAAAAGGACAAGCTGGTTGCCCGCGTCGAACAAACTGTCATGCAGCATCCCGGCGTCGAAACCGTGTTTGCCTTCTCGGGCGAAGGCGGCCTGAGCAACAACACCGGCGGGGCCGAAGCCCCGCTTGATACCATCGGGCAAGTGCAACTGGAAACGATCCCGTGGGAAAACCGCCCACAAAGCCGCGAGCCATGGTTCACCATCCCGTTTTTCGATGTCGAGGTCACACGCGCGGTCAGCGCAGAAGCCTATGATGGTGACACGATCATCGCCGAGCTGACCGAGCAACTGGAGCAACAGCCGGGCATCAGGATCGAAATTCTGGCGCAGGCGCGCGGCCCGGCCTCGGCCAAGCCCGTTCATTTGCGGCTGAAGGGCGACAACTGGCAAGAGTTGCAGGACGCCACCGCCATGGCGCGCGAAAAATTTGACACGACCTTTGGTCTGACGCAGGTCGAAGACACCCTGCCCCTGCCCGGCATTGATTGGCAAATCGACGTCGATGTCGAAAAGGCTGGCCGATACGGCGCTGATGTCGCCACGGTGGGCGCGATGGTACAGCTTGTGACGCGCGGGATATTGCTGGACACGATGCGCGTGCCCTCATCGGACGAAGAGATCGACATCCGGGTCCGCCTACCAGAAAAAGACCGGGTGCTGTCCACGCTTGATACGTTGAAGGTGCGCACCGAGGATGGGTTGGTGCCGCTATCCAATTTCATCACCCGCAAACCGGTTCAGAAACTGGCCCAGATCGACCGCGTCGATCAAACCCGTCATTTCGACATCAAGGCCGGAGTTACAGACGGGCTGACCACCAGCGTCGAAACTGAAGATGGCAGCGAAAAACAGGTTCCGGTCACCGCCAACGAACGGATCGCACATTTGTCCAAGTGGTTGGACAGCGGCGTATTGCCCGACAGCGTAAGCTATGAATGGACCGGCGACCAAGAGGATCAGGCCGAATCCGGCGCGTTCCTGCAAAAAGCCTTTGCCGGGGCCTTGGGCTTGATGTTCATTATCCTGCTGGCGCAGTTCAACAGCGTCTACAACGCGGTTCTCGTCCTGCTGGCGGTGGTCTTGTCCACCACGGGCGTTTTGATCGGGATGCTGGTGATGAACCAACCGTTTTCAATCATCATGACAGGCACAGGCATTGTGGCCTTGGCCGGGATCGTGGTGAACAACAACATTGTGTTGATCGACACCTATCAAGAATACAGCCGCTACATGCCAAGGGTCGAGGCGATTACTCGCACCGCCGAAGCCCGCATTCGCCCCGTGTTGCTGACCACGATCACCACGATGGCCGGGCTGGCGCCAATGATGTTCGGCCTCAGCCTAGATTTCGTCAACGGTGGGTATGCCTTCAACTCGCCGACCTCGCTGTGGTGGAAACAACTGGCGACGGCGGTGGTCTTTGGGCTTGGGATCGCCACCATGCTGACGCTGGTCTTCACGCCCTCGATGCTGGCGCTGCGGATTTGGGCGGGCACTTATGTGCTTTGGATGTCGCGCGGGCTGGCCGCCCTGTCGATGGGCCGCGCCAGCCGCGCGGCACAAGATTGGGCGCTGCAAACGGCGGCGGGCAAGGTCAAGGCACCCGAAATTTTGTGGCCGATTGAGCAGATGGACGGCGATGGCGGCCAAACCGTCCAACGCCCCAGTCTTTCGGAAATCAAAAAGGCGTTGAAGGGCCACGATTCCAACGGCAACCCGCTGCGCGCGGCAGAATAAGCGCGGCGGTGGCTAGCGGTCTGACGGCTCGCCCTCGCCGCGCGCCCGCGCTGCGGCCTCCAGCCCTGACCACCACGCCGCATAGCTGCTATTGGCCGGGTGTTGCCCGGTTTCGTCCCGCGCCCCATCCGCCCACCAAACCGGGCCACGCTCGCCCAAGCGGCGCTTGGCGGCGTCGACATCGGAATGCGCCCGGATGTGTTCAGCTTCGGTTTGCGCCACCTGCCCGGCGCGTCGGGCCTGCATCAGGGCCTTGATCGCCGCCCGGCGCTCCTGATCGGACAGCGACGGATCGGTTTTTCGCCACAGCTTTCCTTTGGACACGAAATAGCGTCCATCCGGTGTTTCAGGGTAGGCCTTGCGGCTCATGCGGCCTCTTCGGCCTGCTGACGTTGCCAAAGGCTAGCATAGCGTCCTTGCCGCTCGATCAGCTCGGCATGGGTGCCCTGTTCAACGATTTTCCCGTCTTCCAACACGACGATTCTGTCGGCATTCGCCACCGTGGACAGCCTATGCGCGATGGTGATCACTGTGCGCCCTTGCCCTGCGCGTTCTAGCGCGCCCTGAATGTCGCGTTCGGTTTCGGTATCCAATGCGCTTGTCGCCTCGTCCAGCAACAGGATCGGCGGGTTTTTCAGCAAGGTGCGGGCAATCCCGACACGCTGCTTTTCACCGCCCGACAATTTCAGCCCGCGTTCGCCCACCTGCGTGTCATAGCCATCGGGCAGGCTTTGAATGAAATCATGGATTTGCGCGGCTTTCGCGGCGGCCTCCACCTCGGAGCGGGTGGCCCCAGCACGGCCATAGGCGATATTATAGCCCACCGTATCATTGAACAGCACCGTATCCTGCGGCACCACGCCGATGGCCGCATGAAGACTGGCTTGGGTCACATCGCGCAGGTCTTGCCCGTCAATCTGAACCGATCCGCCCTGCACGTCGTAGAAGCGAAACAACAAACGGCCAATGGTGGACTTGCCCGACCCAGACGGCCCGACCACCGCCACCGTTTGCCCGGCAGGCACGCGCACCGACACGCCTTTCAAGATTGGTCTGGCGGGATCGTATCCAAAGAATACATCGTCCAGGACCACCTCGGCCCCTTGGACATTCAGAACTTTTGCGTCCGGTTTATCGGTGACATCCGGGGCTTGCTCTAACAATCCGAACATTTCGCCCATATCGACCAGCGATTGGCGAATTTCACGATAGACCGTCCCAAGGAAGTTCAGCGGCATGGTGATCTGGATCATGTAGGCATTGACCATCACGAAATCGCCCACGGTCATATCGCCATTCTGAACGCCCACGGCCGCCATCACCATCACCGCCACCAACCCGCCGGTGATCAGCATGGATTGGCCAAAATTCAAAAGCGCCAACGAATACGAGGTTTGCAAAGCCGCGCGTTCATAGCCTTCCATCGCGGCATCATACCGGGAGGCTTCGCGCGATTCAGCGCCGAAATACTTGACGGTTTCGAAATTCAGCAGGCTGTCAATCGCTTTCTGATTTGCGTCGGTGTCTTGGTCGTTCATCTGCTTGCGCAGCTTCACCCGCCATTCCGTAACCTTGAGTGTAAAGGCGACATAGGTCGCGATCACCCCGACCACGACGACCAGATACCAAAAGTCAAACAGGGTCCACAGCACGATGGCGATCATCAGCAGTTCCAGCACCAGCGGACCGATGGAAAACAGCAAGAACCGCAGCAAGAACTCGACGCCCTTGACCCCGCGCTCGATGATCCGGCTAAGGCCGCCGGTCTTGCGGGTGATGTGATAGCGCAGCGACATGCGGTGAATGTGCTGAAACGTGACCAACGCCAATTGCCGTAGGGCGCGCTGCGCCACGCGGGCAAAAATCACGTCGCGCAGTTGTTGAAACCCAACATTCAGCAACCGTGCCATGCCATAGGCCACCGTCAGGCCCACGGCCCCAAATCCCAGCATCCACGCCGCGCTGTCGCTTTCGCCCGACAGGGCATCGACAGCCGCCTTGTAAAAAAACGGGGTGCCCACAGCGACCAGTTTGGCCACCACCAAGGCGATCAGCGCCAGCACCACCCGGCGTTTGACCCAAGCCTGATTCTTGGGCCACAGGTAGGGGGCAACACGGCGGATCGTGGCCCAGCCGTCGGCAGGCATGTCTGAGGTGGTCAGGGTGGTGCGACGCATCAAGCGATCCGATGTTGTTTCCTAGATCAGCAACCTAGGCCTGCCCCTGCAATAAGACCACCCCACATCCGTTACCCACGTGCCGCCACCTGCCCCGGTGCGGGGTATTGGTGCGCTTACTGGTCTTGCGGGACGGTAAAGACTTGGCCGGGATAAATCAGGTCCGGGTCGCGAATGCGATCCCGGTTTGCCTCGAATATCCGCACATACATTGGCCCCTCGCCATAGCGGTTGCGCGAAATTTCCCACAAGGTATTGCCCGGTTGCACCGTCACGGCCCGGGCCGCTGGCGCGGCATCCTCCTGCGCGTCAACCAAGCTGCGGTCTTCACGCTTGAACGGGGTTTCCACCCGTGATGTGACATTGCCATCGGCATCCACCTCATCAACGCGCAGGGTGTAAACGCCGCTTTCCACCTGCGGCAGGTCGCTGCGCCAGCCACCATCGGTCGCAATCCGCGAAGACGCCACCGGCTGATTGTCCAGATACACGCGCACGAACCCGTCACCGCTGCCGCGGCCTGACAAGACAACCTCGCCCTCATCGGAATAGGTGATCGCATCCAAAGCCACACTCGACATGACGTCGGGGGCTGCCTCGGGCGCGGCGGGGGGTTGCAACACCCGAACACCGCTTTCATCGGACAACAGAACCGCCTGTTGCTGCGGCGGTTGTGTATCGGTGGCCGGTTCCTGTGTCGGGTCTGGCGCGGCTTGGTCACTGCTGGACTTTGCCACCTCCTCGGCTGTTTCTGCCGGGGCCGGGGATGGGTCTGAGGCCGGGTCTGGCATGGCAGGCGTCGGCGCGATAATCACCTCATCGGACGATACAACATCCTCGCCGGTGTCCGGTGAGCGCATGGACAGTGACAAAACGCGCGGCTGACCGCTTTCGTCAAGCGACAGGAATTCGACAAATTCCCCCCCGGCATCCGGTGTCAGGGTTTTCAGTGTTTCGCCATCCACAAGGATCGAGGTTTCCCATCCGGTTTGTGATCGTCCCGCCACCAACATACGCCCATCGGTCTCAAGCCGGAACGTGCTGATGCCGGGCAGAGTTGGCACATCGGGCGCGGTTGATTCCGCGACCTTTGGTTCTGGAGTTTCCTGAATTATGTCAGACTCTTGCGCGTCGTCGTTCACGTAGTCTGCCACGTCATCCGGCGGCACGGGTTCGGACTCGAACCTGCCAAAAAGATACAGCGCGGCCACAATCGTGACCGCCGCGCATATCGCGCCCACAGCGATGACCGGCCCGCCAATCAGCCCAATAGATTTTTTCATGCCATCCCCCTGACATGCCCGCACCCCGCGTGCAAGGTTGCCGGACAATAGCAACCCGGCTATCAGGGGTCAAAACACCGCTTGGCAAAATAGGATTATTTTCATGGTGATGCGCTCTGTATGTGTCTTTTGTGGCTCGCGTAGCGGGGCGCGACCGGCCTACACCACCGCCGCCACCGATCTGGGCCGGATGCTGGCCGATCAGGGATGGCGGCTGGTTTATGGGGCTGGCGATGTCGGATTGATGGGGGCGACAGCGCGCGCTGCACAGCAGGCCGGCGGCCAGACCTTTGGCGTTATCCCCGCGCACCTGATGCACCGCGAGGTCGGCAAACGCGATCTAAGCCACTTTGTGGTCACCGAAAATATGCATGAACGCAAAAAGGTGATGTTCATGAATTCGGATGCCATCGTTGTCCTGCCCGGTGGTGCAGGGTCTTTGGACGAGTTTTTCGAAGTTCTGACATGGCGTCAGCTTGGCCTGCATCAAAAGCCAATTTTTCTATTGAACACAGAAGGTTACTGGCAACCGTTAACAGGCTTGATCGACCATGTGATCGCCGAAGAGTTTGCCGATGACAGCCTGCGCGATTTCATCCGAACGGTGGATGACCTTCAGGAACTTTCAAGCGCCCTGCGCGCGGCCCTGTCCTGACGCCAACTGGCGGCGGTATAGATGGCAAGCGCCGTCCAGATCATCGCAAAGGCAATGCCGTGCCACAGGCTGAACAGTTCGCGAAAGATCAACGTCGCCACCAGAAATTGTAGCGTCGGGTTGAGATATTGCACCAAGCCGACTGTGCCCAGTCGAACCCGGCGCGCGCCGTAGCTGAACAGAACCAGCGGCAGGCCTGTCAGGATTCCGGAAAACATCAACAGGGCCGTGTCCCGCCACGAGGTGCCATAAGCACCCTGCCCCTCGGCGTGAAACCCCCATAAGACAATCAGGGCAATCGGGCTGAGAAACAAAACTTCGGTCGTGACCGAAACCACCGGCCCGACATCCAGTCCCTTCTTGGCCAGACCATAGAGGCCAAAGGATGTCGCAAGTATCAAGGCGATCCACGGGGCCACGCCCAACCCCACGGTCAGGGTGATCACCGCTGCCACCGCCAAGGCCACCGCCACCGCCTGCGCCCGGTCCAGCCGTTCGCGAAAGGCGATCATGCCCAAAACAACGGCGACAAGGGGGAAGATGTAATAGCCAAGCGAGGCTTCCATCGCGCGGCCAATCTGGATCGAGGTGATGAACACGAACCAATTGGTGGAAATCATCAACGCGGCAAACCCGATCACCAACGCCGAGCGCCACGACCGCAGCGCGATCCGCACCAGCCCGAACCGTCCCTGCACGACCAAAACGGCGGCGAAAAAGATGAACGACCACAAGGTGCGATGCGCCAGAATTTCAATCGGGGGTATGTGCTCTAGCAGCTTGTAGTAAAGCCCCGACAGCCCCCACACGGTGCAACAGGCGACAATTGCCGCCACGCCCTTGATCGAATCGTTCATCCCGCGCCTGCCCTGCCCTGTGTCCTGCTGTGCCAGTCTTAAGTGCTGGCGCAGCATGGCCACAATGGCAAGGCCGAAAACCGCGCCTTGACGGGCCGCGACGGAACAAAGATTAGCCTTTTGCCAGCTCGGCCTTCAATAAGGCTTCGATCTTGTTCACCGGGTGGTTGGTCATGTCCTTGTCGACTTCGGCCACGATCCGGGCGCGCACTTCCTTGTGCAGCCCATCCCGCAAAGCCCCAAGCGTTTTGGGTGGGGCGACCAAAACAAGCTTTTCATAGGCTTTGCGCGCCGCCAGACGATACAGGATGTCCGACAACTCGGACGCGAAACGATCCTTGGCCAAAAGGTGCCAATCCGGGTCGTCCATGGCCGAGCGTTGCCCGTGGCCGGTATCCGGCATGCGGCCGGGCCGGTCGCTGACCTGATCCCCGTGCTGTGGGTTGTCTTGGCTTTCCAGCCGCACCACCCGCAAGAACGGATCTTGCCCGTCGGTGACGTTTTCAAGAAACATCGCTTTTTCGCCGTCGGCCACCAAAACCCATACACCATGTGCCAATTCGGTCATCGGTTATCCTCCTGTGTCACTGCACTTATGATGACGTAAGCATGCTTGATGCGTCTGAAAAGACGATAACCCAAATCAAGCCGGGTAATAAAAAACCCGCGCAGGGTGACCTGCACGGGCTTAAATGTCTGATGTGCTGTCGGCGCGATTACATGCGCGACGCCACGTTTTCCCAGTTCACGAGGTTGTCCAGGAAGTTTTGCAGATAGACCGGGCGCTTGTTGCGGAAGTCGATGTAGTAGGAATGCTCCCACACGTCACAGCCCAACAGCGCGGTTTGATTAAAGCACAGCGGGTTCACACCGTTTTCGGTTTTGGTGACTTTCAGGCTGCCATCGGTGTCCTTGACCAGCCAAGCCCAACCCGACCCGAACTGACCGGCCCCTGCGGCGGCAAACTCTTCTTTGAATTTATCGACCGACCCGAAGGATTCGACCAGCGCCTTTTCCAACTCACCGGGCATGCCGGTGCCGCCGGGCGCCATCATTTCCCAGAACTGGGTGTGGTTCCAATGCTGCGAGGCATTGTTGAAAATACCATTCTGTGCGACCGCGCCGGCCTGATAGGTGCCTTTGATGATCTCTTCGACAGATTTGCCGTCCCACTCGGTCCCGGAAATGGCCTTGTTGCCATTGTCGACATAGGCCTTGTGGTGAATGTCGTGGTGATATTCCAGCGTTTCGCGGCTCATGCCGGAATCCGCCAGTGCATCATGCGCATAGGGCAGTTCGGGTAGTTCAAATGCCATTTCAGGTCCCCTGTTCGTTATGAGAATTACATTTCTATACATGGTAGTCCCCGACCTCCAAGGTCAAGGGGCTGCTCTGTATTTCCGCGCAAAACTCTCAGGAAAAAAGACCCACCTCACTGCCCGGCGCAGCCGCACCTTTCAGCAGGTTGAACGCATAATCCGCGACCGAGCGGAAGCAGATCACATGCAAGCTGTCGTCGGTCGGCATCCACAGCGCTGCGGGGATCTGCGCCATACGTGTGCGGCGGAACTGGCCGGGGCCAAAGGCACCCGGTGTCATATCCACCGGGCACAGCTTGGCAATCGCCTCGCGCAGGCCGGTCGCGCTGCCCGACAGCCGGAACACCGCCCGCGCATCAGACACGTTGGCCACCAGATGATGGCTGCCCGACAACGCCTTACGCAGGTCCGCTTCGATCTGCGGGGCGGCGTCATATGCTACAATCAACAGCAATTCATCGGGCGACATCCAGGCGACCCAATTGCCGTCCGCGCCCGAGACTTCGCGCTGTCCCGGTACGGGTGCGCCGGTGGCGTCCTGCACCGCAGCCTTCACTGCGTCCGAGGCCAGATCACCGCGCAAGGTGATCATGCCATGCAGGCCAGTATCCTTGACCGTGACGAACCCGTCAAAGGATGCGCCTTTCAATGCGCTGACTGCCTCAGACATTTTGCTTCTCCCCATTCTTGTCATAAAAGACCGGGTCAACGATCTTGGCCTTGATCACTGTCCCATCCACCTTGGGGAAGTCCAGCACATCGCCCATGCGGTCCGGCCCGTTCAGAACCAGCCCCATGGCAATGCCCCGGCCCAATGTCGGCGAATGGTAGGTCGAGGTGACCCGCCCCTGCACATTGCGCTGACCGTTGGCATTGGTGCCGTCGGCCGTGGCATAGGCCCCATCCGGCAATGTGCTGCCGTCCAGCGTTTCCAGCCCCACAAGTTTCCAGCGGGTCGGATCGGTCATATGGCTGCGCTGCTGTGCGCGTTTGCCAAGATAATCCTCTTTCTTTTTGGAAATCGCCCAGTCCATCCCCAGATCTTGCGGAATGACCGTGCCGTCGGTTTCGTCGCCGATCATGATAAAGCCCTTCTCGGCGCGCATGACATGCATCGCCTCGGTGCCATAGGGTGTCACACCAAATTCGGCCCCGGCCTGCATCAGCATGTCCCACAACGCGCGACCATGCGAGGCCGGAACCGCCAGTTCGAACGACAATTCACCGGCAAAGGAAATGCGGAACACGCGGGCCGGAAGGCCGCCTTTCAGGGTGATTTCCGTCCACCCCATGAAGGTCAGCGCATCATTGCTGATGTCATCATCGGTCAGCTTTTGCAAAACCTTGCGGGATTTCGGGCCAACCACGCCGACCTGCGCGAATTGCTCGGTCACGTTGGCGGTGTAAACCTTCCAATCCCACCATTCGGTCTGCAGCCATTCTTCCATGTGGCCGTGAATATTGTCGGCCCCGCCGGTTGTGGTGTGGCACAGGAACGTGTCCTCATCCAGACGGGCAACCACGCCGTCATCCATCAGGAATCCGTTCTCGTTGCACATCAGGCCATAGCGGCAGCGGCCGGGCTTTAGCGTGGACATCATATTGGTATAGAGCATGTCCATGAATTTACCGGCATCCGGCCCTTTGACGATGATCTTGCCAAGGGTCGAGGCATCCAGCAGGCCAAGGCTGTCGCGGGTTTGCTTGATCTCGCGATTAACCGCGTCGTGCACCGATTCACCCGGCTTTTGGAAGCAGTACGGCCTGCGCCATGCGCCCACCGGCTCCCAATGGGCGCCGTTCGCTTCGTGCCAAGAATGCATCGGCGTCTTGCGGATCGGCTGGAACGTCTCGTTGCGCGCCTCACCCGCGATCGACGACATGGAAATCGGCGTATAAGGCGGACGGAACGTGGTGGTGCCGGTTTGCGGAATGCCTTGGCTCAGCGCGTCTGACAGAATGGCCAAGCCGTTGATATTGCTAAGCTTGCCCTGATCCGTTGCCATACCAAGGGTCGTATAACGCTTGGCGTGTTCAACCGATTCAAACCCTTCGCGCGCCGCCAGCTGGATATCCGACACCTTGACGTCGTTTTGATAATCCAGCCACGCCTTCATGCGCAGCTTATAGCTTGCGCCCTGCGGCATCATCCAAACCGCTTGAATCGGCGTCATCGTTTCCGGCTGCGCCTGCGGGGCTGCGCCCTTGCCCGGTGTGTGCCCCGTGGCCTGCGCCGCCGCCTTGCCCGCCGCATCGGCGTTGTCCAAAACGGATGCCAAATCCAGACAGCCATCAGCCGAGCCTGCCGGGATCACGAACCGCTCACCCTCGGCTCCGGTCGGGGCTTTGTCCCCATCGGGGCGGAACATGACGTTTTCGTCATCCCACAGCAGTTTACCACCGCAATGCGACCACAGGTGCACGACCGGCGACCAGCCACCCGACATGGCAACCGCTTCGCATTTGATGGTCTCAAGCGCGGCCCCTTCGCCGGCTTGGGTGCAAATCTCAACACCTTCGACGCGCTTGCCGCCTTTGACCTTGGCGATGCCCTTGCCGTTTTCTACCCGAATGCCAAGCGCCACCGCTTCACCGGCCAGCGGGCCACCGCCGCTTGGGCGCGCATCGACAATCACCGGAACCTCAAGCCCCAGATTTTTAAGGGTGATGGCCGTGCGATAGGCATCGTCGTTATTGGTGACAACCACAGTGCGATCACCCACGGACACACCGTAATCCACCGCATAGTCGCGCACCGCCGAGGCCAGCATGACCCCCGGAATATCATTCCCGGCAAAGCTGAGCGGGCGTTCAATGGCACCGGTTGCCGTGACGATCTGCCCGGCGCGAATCCGCCACAGGCGGTGCCGCGGGCCTTTGGCGTCGGGCTGATGATCATTGACCCGTTCGTAGCCCATGACATAGCCGTGGTCGTACACTGCCGCGCCCATCATCCGGGTGCGCAGCGTGACGTTCTCCATTGCGTGCAATTCAGAAACACTCTGTTCCACGAACCGATCCACAGACAGGCCGTCAACCTCGCCGCCATCTACCGGCGCGCGCCCGCCCCAATGGGGGGTCTGTTCCATCACCAGCACCTTGGCCCCGGCTTGGCCTGCGGCCTTTGCGGCCTGCAAGCCGGCAACACCGCCGCCAACAACGACCACGTCGTAGAAGGCATAGAAATGCTCATAGCTGTCTTCGTCACGGTCGCGCGGGGCTTTGCCCAAACCCGCCGATTGGCGAATGAACGGCTCGTATACGTGCTTCCACAGGGGGCGCGGATGAATGAACATCTTGTAGTAAAAACCCGCCGGCAAAAACCGCGAAAGTTTCGAGTTGATCGCACCGACGTCAAACTCAAGGCTGGGCCAATGGTTTTGGCTGGCACAGGTCAGCCCATCGAACAGCTCGGTCGTGGTGACACGCTGGTTGGGTTCAAATTTGCCGTTTTCGCCAAGCCCGACAAGCGCATTGGGTTCTTCGCCGCCCGAAGCAACAATCCCGCGCGGGCGGTGATATTTGAACGACCGGCCCACCATCATCTGATCGTTCGCCAGCAGCGCCGAGGCCAGCGTATCGCCTTCGACCCCGGTCATGCGTTTGCCGTTGAAGGTAAATTCCAGCGCCCGCCCCTTGTTCAGTAGACGGCCGCCATTGGCCAGACGTGTGCTCATGCGAACTCTCTCCAGCTCCAGCCCGGCCGCTTGGCCGAGATCTTGTCCTTGATGTCTTGCGGGGGCTCGGTGGTCTGGGCGCTGTAGGTGCCGAACACCTCAAGCGTGACCGTGCAGCGCGCGGCATGAAACCACTTGCCGCAGCCATTGTTGTGCCGCCAGCGTTCGAAATGCACCCCCTTGGGGTTCACCTTTTCAAACAGGTAGCCGTGAAAGTCATCCTCGGACGAGCCGGGGCCAAAGCGCGTGACGTGCGCCTCGCCGCCGCCGTGGAATTCGGTTTCTTCCGCGGTCACGCCGCAGCAGGGGCAGGTCAGGATCAGCATGTCGTGCCTCCGGTGATCTGGATGTCAAAGCGTTTGGCCGCGCACAGGCGCAACGTTTGGCAGAAAGTCGTTTGCAACGCGGTCATCAATGCGCCACCCCCGCAGCCACCGATTCATCAATGAACCGGCCTTCTTTGAAACGGTTCAGCCCGAATTCGTTGCACAAAGGCGAATGGCCCTTGGCCATCAACTCGGCAAAGCCCCAACCACTGCCCGGGGTCGCCTTGAACCCGCCGGTGCCCCAACCGCAGTTGATGAACACCCCCTCGACCGGGGTTTTCGACAGGATCGGCGAGCGGTCGCCGGTGACATCCACGATCCCGCCCCACTGGCGCAGCATCTTCAGGCGGCTGATCATCGGGAAGGTTTCGACAAGCGCGCGCACGGTTTCTTCGATGTGGTGGAAAGCGCCGCGCTGCGTGTAGTTGTTATACCCGTCGGTGCCACCGCCGATCACCATTTCGCCTTTGTCAGACTGGCTCATGTAGCCGTGCACGGTGTTGGCCATGACGACGCAATCCATGCAGGGCTTGATCGGCTCTGACACCAGTGCTTGCAACGACACCGACTCGATCGGCAGACGGAATCCTGCCATATCGGCCAGATGCCCCGAATGGCCCGCCACGACGATGCCCAGCTTGTCACAGGCGATGTCACCACGATTCGTGCTCACGCCGGTGACGCGGCCGCCCTCGCGGGAAATGCCGGTCACTTCGCATTTCTGGATGATATCCATGCCCATGGCCGAACAGGCCCGCGCAAAGCCCCACGCCACCGCATCATGCCGCGCGGTGCCGGCCCGCGCTTGCCAAAGCCCGCCCAACACCGGGTAGCGGGGTCCGTCCAGATTGATGATCGGCACGATTTCCTTGACCCGCTGCGGCGAGATGAACTCGGTCGTGACACCTTGCAGCGCGTTGGCATGGGCCGTGCGTTTGTAGCCGCGCACCTCGTGCTCGGTCTGAGCCAGCATGATCACGCCACGCGGGCTATACATGATGTTATAATTCAGATCTTGGCTCAGCGTTTCATACAGGCTGCGCGATTTTTCATACATCGCCGCGGACGGATCCTGCAGGTAATTCGAGCGGATGATCGTGGTGTTGCGGCCGGTATTGCCGCCCCCCAACCAGCCCTTTTCCAGAACGGCGACATTGGTAATGCCGAAATTCTTGCCAAGGTAATAAGCGGTGGCCAGACCATGCCCCCCGGCCCCGATGATGATCACATCATATTTCTTTTTCGGCTCGGGCGAGGCCCAGGCCCGCTCCCAGCCCATATGGTTGCGCAGGGCTTCGCGGGCGACAGCAAAGGCGGAGTAACGTTTCATGCGCGCTCTTTCGACCAAGGTTGGAATCGCAGTCAAACTGCCATGCCAGCGTAATGCGACAGCTTGCAAAATCAAAGGATACCCGGCGCGGCATAAAGGGCGCAATATGCGACATGACGCCAACTTGTGTCAGGTCTGCGGCCCAAACCGCACCCCTGCGCTCCTTTGCCTCTTTTTTCTGCCGCGCGCGATGGCTACATGGAAGCACGGATTTAAGGAGAGATCATGCTGTTCTGGATCATCACCGGCGTGTTGGCATTGCTTGTCAGCGGAATTATCGGCCTTGCCCTGCTGCGCGGGCGTGTCGGCGACAAGCCCCCGGCCGCCTATGACCTGCAAGTCTATCGCGATCAATTAAAAGAGGTTGACCGCGATCTGGCGCGCGGTGTGGTCGGGCCGGAAGATGCCGAACGCACCCGCGCCGAAATTTCGCGCCGGGTTCTGGCCGCCGATGCGCAACTGAAGCAAGAAGAAGATACCGCAGGCAAGCCCAACCGTAGTGGCGCTTTCATCGCGTTCGCGCTGGCACTTGTGATGATTGGCGGCGCTTTTGGGCTTTACACGCAACTTGGTGCGCCGGGCATGGGCGATTTGCCGCTCAAGGCACGGATGGCCGCATCTGACGCCGAGCGCGCCAGCCGACTGACACAGGCCGAGGCCGAGGCGCAGATGCCTGCCGCCGATATCAGCCCCGACACCAGCGAAGATTTCATGCGCCTGATGGAGCAGCTGCGCCAAACCGTCAAAGACCGGCCTGGCGATTTGCGCGGCTTGACGCTTTTGGTCCGCAACGAATCCGCGCTTGGCAATAACGCCGCCGCGTATGAGGCGCAGCAAAAGATCATCGACATCAAGGGCGATGCGGCCCCGGCCTCCGATTACGCCTATCTGGCCGAACTTAAGGTCAGAGCGGCGGGCGGCTATGTCAGCAAAGATGCCGAAGAGGCCCTGCGCGCCGCCTTGGAACGTGATCCACGCAACGCAATCGCCCGCTTCTACATGGGTATCTATCTAATGGACGTTGACCGCCCCGATGCCGCCTTCCGCACATGGGACACCCTGTTGCGCGAAAGCAGCCCTGACGCGCCGTGGGTCGCGCCGATCCGCGCGCGGATTGAGGAATTGGCATGGCGCGCCGGGGTGACCGATTACGAACTGCCCGAGATGCCGCAAACGGATGCACCCGCGCAAACCCCGCCCGTTGCCGGGCCGTCCACTGCCGATATCGACGCCGCTGGAGATATGTCAGAAGAGGACCGCCAGCAGATGATCCAAGGCATGGTTCAAGGCCTGTCAAAACGTCTGGCGACCGAAGGCGGCACATCTGCCGAATGGTCACAGTTGATCCGCGCGCTTGGGGTTCTGGGGAACACAGAACAAGCCGCCAACATATGGGCCGAAGCTCAGGGCGTGTTCGCCGAACAGCCCGAGGCCTTGGATCAGGTGCGCGCGGCGGCCCGCGCGGCTGGCGTGGCAGAATGATCTGCGAGGATATCGCAGATTTTGTCACCGCACTGCCCCCCGGCCGTCCCATCATGGGGCTGGATCTGGGAACCAAAACCATCGGTGTCGCGCTGTCGGACCGGTTGCTGTCGGTGGCCAGCCCGTTTGAAACCATCAAGCGGCGCAAGTTCGGCCTTGATGCGGCGCAGCTGCTAGAGATTGCCGTTAGGCGCGAGGCCGGCGGCATCGTTCTGGGCCTGCCGCGCAACATGGATGGCAGCGAAGGCCCAAGATGCCAATCGACCCGCGCCTTTGCCCGCAATCTTTCCCGGCTGACTGATCTGCCGATCACCTTTTGGGATGAGCGGCTATCGACCGTCGCCGCCGAACGCGCGCTGCTTGAGGCGGATGCGTCACGAAAACGTCGCGCCGAGGTTATCGACAACATCGCCGCGTCTTATATCCTGCAGGGTATATTGGACCGGCTGCGACACATAAGGGGATCTTCGTGAACGACAACACCGTCTGGACCAGAAACGAGATCGAAAGCCCCTGCGTGCGGATCTGCGTGGTTCACCCCGAGGCGCGGATATGCACCGGTTGCTACCGCAGTATGGATGAAATCGCCCGCTGGTCAAAAATGAGCCACGAAGAACGCCGCGAAGTGATGACGGCCCTGCCCGACCGTGCGCCGATGCTGGCGAAACGGCGCGGCGGGCGGGCGGCGCGTCTGGCGCGGGACAGCGAATAAACCACAGCGCGCCGCGCCTAAGGCAAATCCAGCCAGTCCCGTGTGCCGCCTGCGAATTCGGGCCGGAAATAGGCAATCATCCGGCCATCCGCCGGGGCGCGCGCGCCATCGGCCCAAGGGGCCACGCCATGCAGCGCAAAGCGATGCACCAGATAGGCCGCGCCGGGTTTTGCGGCAATCTCAACCCGTTTACAGCTGTCAAACACCGTGCGTCGCGCGGCGTGATAGGCTTCTGTCAGATCGACATCGGCCCATTCCGCTTGCGGCAGGTGGGCTAATGCCTTGGTGAACATGTCGCGCATGATGTGGTGGCTGCCCTCCCACACCACAAAGGGGCTGGCCCCTGCCGCGCAGTCGGTCAGCGGCAGGCCCAGAATATAGGCGTGGCGCTCTTTCAGCATACGCTGCCGTTTGGGCCCGGTCGGCAGCAGGCCATCGACATGCGCCGCATCCCGGTTGCGGCGATAGCGAAACGCCGCGTCACTTTCGCCATCGCGCGGACGCGGGTAGCCCGGATAAGTCACCGACACCTGCCCGCGATGCAGAGGCAACACCCCGTAAAGGCCCTGCGCGGCCTCGATCGCCTGCCCGGTCAGCGGACCAGACGCGCCGACCGCGCCATCGCTGCTGTTGGGCAAACTGTCGACGCCCACAAACCATGTGCCTTCGCATTGCAACCATTTGGCCCGCTCGTCGGGGTCGGCCACGCGCTCGACGGCAACATCCTGTGCGGCCTGCGCCCACCGGGCGACGCTTTCCTCGGGCGCGAACTGCGCCCAGCCTTGGCGCAGCAGCGCCTCTACCATCCCAGCGCCTTGCGCAGCATGTTCAGCGCCACCAGCGTCAGGAACACCGCAAATATCCGTTTCAGCGGTTTGGGATCCATCGCATGGGCAAGTTTGACACCCCAAGGCGCGGTGATCATCGTCATCGTGATGACGATGCCGAAGGCCACCAGATTCACGGCACCGATTGTCAGCGGCGGGCGGTTGGCCGGGGCAATCTCAAGAAACAGAAACCCGATGACCGAGGGCACCGCGATGGTCACGCCAAAGCCCGCGGCCGTGGCCACGGCGCGGTGAATGGGCACGCCATAAAGGCTCATCAACGGCACGCCAAAACTGCCGCCACCAATGCCCATCAGCACCGACAAAAACCCGACAATCGGCGACAGCGTGGCCCGGATCAGGCCGCGCGGCATCTCGGGGCCCAGCCGCCAATGCGCGCGGCCAAGCCCAAGATACGCGCCGATGATCACGCCAAGGCCGCCAAACACGCCCTGCAAGGTGGTCGACCGCAGGCTGGCGGCCACCAGAACCCCCAGCACAGCCCCGATGGCAATGCCCGGCGCCCATGTTCGCAAAACCGGCCAATCAACCGCGCCTTTCTTGTTATGGCTCAGCACTGACCGGACCGACGTTACGATGATCGTTGCAAGGGATGTTGCCAGACAGATTTGCATAAGCTGCGGGCCGTCATAGCCAAGCGTTTGAAAGGCATAAAAGAAGGCAGGCACCAAAACGATACCGCCACCCACACCCAACAGGCCTGCCAGAACACCGGCAAAACCGCCAATCACGATCAACAGCAGCAGCATTTGGAGCAATAACATCGTATCGGGCATGGCCGGGCCTTTCGTTTTGTGCAGGGCAAAGCCTTACACCGGGCAACTTGAAAGGAAAAGCCGCCAAAGGGTCGGGCCCCTAGCCTTGCACAGCTCTCGGTCTGCACCCGGCTTTGCGGCAAAGCTCAATCGCGTGGCTTGAACCGCAACAGACGCCGCGAGACGCCCAATTCCAGCACCGGGCTGAACAAATCACGCAACAGGCTGGGCCGCGGGCTATACACCGCCGTTTCCGAACTGGGGTCCAGACGCAGCGCATCGTTGAGCAACGTCGTCAGTATGTCTTCGTTGAACGTATAGCGGCCCTGCCGTCCTTCGGCTTGATCGGCTTTCTGGTAGGTCACCCAATCAGCCAAACGCTTTCGGCTTGAAACATCGCGTTCCGGATGGGCAAGGTAAAAGCCGCTGTTCACCCGCAGACAGATATTGTCCAGCATCCGGGCAATATCACGGTAGTCTTGGGGAACGTGATGCTTGGGAATGTAGTTGAACCTTTCCGGCTCGCCGTTCAGAAAAACGGTCAGCGCGGTGCCCAGATCAACCGAGGTCTGCGCCATGACCCACCCTAGCACCGACACCGGATACATGCCCCAATCATAGCTGCGCGCCAATTGGCGCAATTGGTCGTCATTTGCCCGGCGTGCCATGGCAAGATGGTCATCCTCGGTACCGCGTGACCAATCAAATTCGTCAAAAGACTGCATGCAAGGCTCCGCCAAAGCAAATCTGCTGTTATGTTCAACTGTGTTATCGTGATTTTGATGCGGAAAACCGGAAAGAGTTAGGAACAATTGTGACCGACTTGCGGCGATTGCACAGTGCCTTGCATTTTATGTTTTTTTCACTCGCCCTTTCGGGGGCGTTGGGCGCCGGGCCAGTTTGGGCCGAGGCCGCCCTTCGGCCTGTTCCCTATGCCCACCTGCAGCATGATCTAGACGCTGTCGTAACCTTCGAAACCCTGCCACGGCGGGCCGAGCCGGGCATAAACCTTGACGCCCCGATGCGCGAGGGGCGCGTGTGGTTGGGCGAACGTCTCAGCGGGCAAACCGTTGCCACGGAAAACACGGCGCATGATGTGCTGGCGGGCCAACCCGCCGTGCCGCTTGCCGTAGCGCCCGGCGCACCGGGGGCCAACCTTTCGGTCGCATATCACCGCGGTTTTGGTTCCAACGCGGTGTTCCCGCTTGGGCGGGATGTCTTTCCCGCGCTGTCGGCGCGCGGCGAAGGCGCGCTGGCCATCCTGTTCGATCAGGACCAGCGGGCCATCGGCCTGCGCATCCACAGTGACTATGCCGCGCCGCTTGGGCAGGCGCGACCGCAGGGCAGTGTCACGCTGTCGTTCTACACCCGGCAGGGCCGCCTGATTGCCCGCCACGTGCAAAAGCTGGGGCGCGCGATCAACGAAATAGGCTTTGAGCGCAGCAATGATCTGCCCGATATTGCAGCGGTGACCGTAACCAATACTGATCCGGGTGGGATTGCGCTGGATGACATCCTCTATCAAACTGCCCCGGCCGCATTCTGAAAAATGATACAGCGATAAGGACCACTGAAAATGCCCAAAGGATACTGGGTGGCGCATGTCGATATCGACGACGCCGAAACCTATGAAAACTACAAGGCGGCCAATGCCGCGCCTTTTGCCGAATACGGGGCCCGGTTTTTGGTCCGGGGCGGGCCACGCGAAACCCGCGAAGGGGCCGCACGCGCCCGCACAGTGGTGATCGAGTTTCCCAGCTATCAGGCCGCGCTGGAGTGCTACGACTCAGCGGGTTACCAAGCCGCCAAAGCGTTGCGCGACCCGGTCTCGACCGGTGATCTGGTGATCGTCGAAGGCTACGGTGACTGACATGCTCAGCCGCATTTTGAACGCCTTGTCGTCGCCCGCCCCCGCACCATTGCCCAAGCCCGATGCCAATCTGGCCCTTGGCGCTTTGATGGTCCGGGTCGCCAAATCGGACCACCGCTATCGGTTCGAAGAGATCAGCCGCATCGACAAACTATTGGCCCGGCTGCACGGCATCGGGCCGATTGACGCCGCCAAAATGCGCGCCACCTGCGAAAAACTGGACCATCAAGCCGCCAGCACCGCCGATCTGGCGCAGCTTATCCGCGAAACGCTATCGCTTGAGGCGCGGCGCGATGCGCTTGAGGCCCTGTGGGAGGTGGTGCTGGCCGACGGTCAACGCCACCCCGAGGAAGTCGCGGTTGTCGATGCCGCGCAAGAGGCGCTTGGCCTGAGCAATCACGACAATGATTCCGCCCGTGCGCGCGCCCAAGCGCAATAGGGCTTTGCCCTGACACCGCGAACGACTATATCTGTCACCATGTTTGCTGATCTTCTAAAAAACCTGTTCCAGCCTCAACCCGACCCGCTGGACGAACTGGACGTCAAGCGCGCCCTGACCGCATTGCTTGTGCGCTTGGCGCGCTCGGACAACCATTATGCCGCCACCGAGATTATCCGCATCGACCGGATCATCAAGGCGCGCTTTGGGCTTGACGACGACGCTGCCGCAGATCTGCGCACCGAGGCCGAAACGCTTGAGGCCGAAGCCCCCGACACGGTGCGCTTTACCCGCGCGATCAAGGATGCCGTGCCCTACGAGGACCGGATCGGCGTGATCGAAGCGCTGTGGCAAGTGGCACTGGCCGACGGTGCGCGCGATCAGGACGAAGATGCACTGGTGCGACTGGTGGCCAACCTTCTGGGCGTCAATGATCGCGACAGCGCGCTGGCCCGTCAGCGCGTCGATATCCGATCCTAACGCCTCTGCGTCGCGGCTCTGAAGGATGCACTGGCCAAATATGGCCCGCCGGAGATCTTCAACACCGATAGTCATACGATTGGAGCCAGTTCTCGGATGGTTTGACTCAAACACTGATCGACCGTTCGCTGGGTTGGTGCCGCTTGGCGGTCGCTGAACCGCAGGTCCGCGAAGCGAAATACGAATGCGTTTACCTGCGCGCCTTCGAGACCGGGTCACAGGCCCGAGAAGGTATCGGCCAATAGCTGGCCTATTACAACGCCGAGCGGCCCCACTTGACCCACGGCATCTTGCCCCCTGACGAAGTCCATGCCAGCAGAATCGAACCCATGAGAATGGCAGCCTGATGTGAAACCCTGATCCACCTTAACTGGGCTGCATTCTGGTCGAAAAAGCAGGACCACCTCTCTTTACCGCAACCAAGCGCATGCGCGGGCGCTGGCCGTTTCGGCCATCGCCTCAGCCCAGCACGATCATTCTTCTGGCGCGCCCCGAACTGCCCCCGGTCGACAGGGTCATTTCGATCACACCCCCCTAGATAGTTTACGGCTCAGGTAATTTTCCAACAACCGCGAGACATCGTTGTCGAAATCATTCCACGGCAGGCTGCCGCAAAAGGTGATCGAACCAACCGAAAAGACCGAACCACCGTTTGGCAAATCGAAATAGATCAGATCCGCGTGTTTGGCGTCTTCCTCCGGCCCGCCGGTCAGGTTCGTCAGGTGGGTTAGCTGCTCTTCGGGGACCAGCATGAAGGCCCGGTTGTCGCCTGCCGAGCGCGCCAGCAAGACGTAATCCTGCGGCGAGCCGATGCGGTGATCGACATGATCAAGCTCGAACCCTGCCGCGCCGTTGCCGCTGAACCCGTAATCGCCAAAAAGATCTTCGGTCACCCCCTCGAAAAGCCAATCGAAGGCCGGATCAAAGCACATCCGCTGATACGGCGCGCCGTGAAACTCGCCCTGCGCGGCAAACCCAATCCCGACCAGCGCCTGCGGTGCCCGCCCGCTGCGCCGCCACAAACCGCCATAGGTGCCGTCAAAGGCGTTGTAATACTCGCCCGGCTCTGCCGCCCATGCGCGGATGCCGTCTTCGGCCCGGCGAATTTCAAGCAAGCTGTCATTCTCTGTGTGCCGGGCGATGCGCCAATAGAACCCGTTGCCCCCCAGATAGAGCAGATTGCCCCCCGCATCACGATAATCGCGCAGCGCGTCTAGCGTCTCGGCGGTGTGGTATTCCGGGTGGGTGGTTGTGGTAACGGCCTTGTATCCGGCCAGAACCTCGGCCCCTTCGGCATGCAACTCGTGGTCGGTGATGATGTCATAGTCGATGCCCTTGGCATGCAGCCAGCTGATCAGGTGGCTGTCAGCCGGAAAATGTCGCAGCCCCGAACAGCCCGTCGCCCCGAAGGTCAGAAATCCGGGCCGCAGATTGAACAAAGGCCGCCGGTGCGAGGCATGACAGATGCCCGACCCGTCGGAATGCGTGTTGTAGGTCGACAGGCCATAATCGCGGTAATCGGCCGGATTATACGGATAGGCCCCCCAGTCGCGCATACGGCCCTGCCAGGCCGGATCATAATCGGGGCGAGCATGGTTGCCATAGACCACGTAGGTGAAGGTTGGGATCAACACGCAAAGATCGGCGCGCCGCGTGCCACGGGGCGGGCAAACATAGAACGGCAGCGCGTCGCGGCCATCTTCGCCCTCGATATGCATGACATAGACGCCCGATGGCATGTCCTCAGGCACGGTCAGGGTAAAATCGGTCTGCCAGCCGAAATCGTAGATATCGTCCTCGTGGAAATGAATCGCGCCGTAATGCGCGGGTTTGTGTTGCCAGCACATTTCGGAGGCATCCCACTCTGAGCCGGTCATCGCGCGGGTGGGAAAGTTGACAAGTTGCAGAGCCGGTCCGATCTGGGCGGGTACGCTGGCCGTCGACATCGCGGTCGCCAGATCCCAGGCTGCAATCATCCCATCTGTGCCAGCGATGGACGGTGCCTCGATCTTGCCATTGAAGAAGTCCACCGCCCGGGCGCCTGCCAGACGTGCGGCAAGCGCGACGGGGGCCGTGATCGGGGCGCACTGCACCGCACCGCTTGTTTCATGTATCTCGCGGCGGTGGTGCCCCAGAACCGTCTGCATAAGCGTTGCACGGTCACCATTCAAACACAGCTCAATCTGCGTCCACCGATGGGGCGGCAGCGGCACAGGTGACGTGATGCGCGCCTCTTCCACGGTGACGAAAAGACAGCCCCTCGCATCCAGCCCCATGGTCAGCGGCCCGCACGACAAAACCGCCTGATCACAGCCATTAAAATGCGTGGGCAGGATCGTCGCGCCAAGGGTGACGGTCTTATGCGCGGGGAGCGTGATCGCGGCGTCGCTGTAACCATACGATCCGGGAAAGAACGGTTGATGCCGGGCAGGCAACTCGCGCGGTGTGAACCAAGCGCTTGCATCCTCTTCTGTGATGCCCATGCCCGACGGATTTGGATCGGCACAGATCGACCGGGCCAGCCGCGCGCGATAACGACCGCCACAGGTCGATGACACCTTGAAAGCGATATCTTCGCCCGGACGCGCCGACAGACGGTCAGTATAGCCGGTCAGGGGGACTTCGTTCATGTGCTTACCTCAGTTGCGGGCCATAGACGAGATCGGGGAGCCAAGTGACCCATCCCGAGAAAAAGACAAGAAGCAGGATCATCAGCATGTAGGGGATCAGCAGCGGCAGCACCCCGACCGAGATATCCTCGATGGTGATCCGGCTGATCCGGGCCGCAACGAAAAGGTTCACGCCGATGGGCGGGGTCAAAAAGCCAATCTCGCAGGTCATCACGGTGAAGATGCCGAACACCACCGGATCGACTCCGAGGCTGGTGACCAGCGGAAAGAACACGGCGGTAAAGATGATGATCTGTGGAATGCTTTCCAGCCACATGCCGACGAGGATGTAGAACATACCGATGAACAGCATGATCAGCCAGGGATAGGCGGCCAGCCCCTGAAAAAGCGCCAGGACGTCACTGGGAATGTCGAAGATCGTGACAAGCTGGCCGAACGCCTTGGTAGAGCCGAGGATGAACAGCACCGAGCCGATGACGATGGCGGTGAACTTGAACGCATGCAGAAGCTTGGCCCATGTCAGCCCCTTGTAGATGAACAGCCCGACGAAAAGACCATATGCCACCGCGACCGCCGCCGCCTCGGACGGGGTGAAAATGCCGGCATAGATGCCGCCAAGGATCAGGATCGGCGCGAAAACCGCCCATTTCCCGTCCAATAACGCCCAAAGTAGCGGGCCCCAGCGAAACCGATCCGCTGTGCCGCCATAGCCGTTCCTCCAAGAGATGACAAAAACCACGATCATCAACATCACCCCCAGAACAAGGCCCGGCAGGATGCCCGCCAGAAAGAGCCGCGGGATCGAGACATCGGTGACCAGCGCAAAGATGATCAACAGGTTGGACGGCGGGATCATGCTGCCGAGCGCGCCCGCCGAGGCCGCGATGGCCCCGGCAAAGCGCGAGCGATAGCCCTCTTTTTGCATGGCGGGGATGGTGATCGAGCCGATCGCGGCAGTGGTGGCGGGGCCCGAGCCCGAGAGCGCGGCAAAGAACATGCAAGCCACCACCGTCACCAGCCCCATGCCACCTTTGTAGGCACCCACGAGGCGTTTCGCGATTGTGACCAGTTTTTCGGACATGCCGCCCTGTTCCATCAACTGCCCGGCAAGGATGAACAGCGGGATGGTCACCAGCGGAAACGGCTCGAACGCCGTCCAAGCCGCTTGCGCCATCAGGGTCAGCGGGATGTCAGCGATCAAGAGGCCCGCGACCGTGGCCAGCCCGGCGGCGAAAGGAATGGGCACGCCGATGGCCATCGCAAAGACGAAGGCCGCGGCCATGACAAGAGGACCGTTCATAGTGGTAAATCCTTCCAGCCGTCCCGTCCCCACCGCCAATAGACCTGCAGGATGCGAAAGAGCATCAGCGAAAACGCCATGGGGATGATCATCTGAACCCATCGCTGCTCGATCCCCAGACCGGGGGTCATGTAGGTGACATTGAACAAAAGCTGCGTGTAGATCGTGGTCTGCACGATCATGAAGATCACGAACCCGGCCCAGAGTGCGTCGGCCAGCATCACGGCACCGACTTGCAAGACACGTGGCAGACGTCTGACAAGTAGCGTGATGCGGATATGTGCGCGCTCGCGCACCGCCATCGTGGCCCCGAGATAGACCGCGAAGATCATCCCGTAGACGGCCGTTTCCTCGGCCCAAGCGGCGGCGGTAGAGAAGAAGTAGCGCAGAATGACCTGCAGAAGCACGGAGCCCACGACGACCGTCAGGCAGATCGTGCAGATCACCTCTTCAAAGTATCTGTCGATTTTGGACAACATTTCCCTGCCTCTGCCCTGAAGGTGCCGATCGGCATGGGGGCGCTTTGCCCCCATGCGGTGTGCCGGAAGAGTTACTCGGCTTCGGCCCGGATCGCCTCGACCAAGGTGATGAACGCGTCGCCCTTGTCGGCGGCGTAGCGGTCCTGCACCCTCAGCCCTGCCTCGATAAAGCCAGAGCGGTCGAACTCCGCCGTCTCCATGCCGCCCTCTGCGGTCAGGAAGCTGCGGATGTCGTCGATCCGGGCGGCCATTTCCTCACGGTGATAGATGCCTGCCTCGGCGGCGGCGCGCATCACCGCGTCGCGCTGCGTCTCATCCAGCTTGCTCATCACGCGGTCGCTTGCGAAAAGCGGTGAGAAATAGCTGAAATGTTCAAGCACCGTGAAATAGGGCATGATCTCGTAGAATTTCTGCGACTTGATGAAGGAGGTGCCATTGTCCGCGCCTTCGACCGTGCCGGTCTGGAGCGCCGTGGGCGTATCGGCCCATGGCAGCGGGATGGGGGCAGCGCCGAATTCCTCGTAAGTGTCGATCATCACCTGGTTCTTGGGGACACGGACCTTGAGACCATCCATATCCTCGACCGAGGTGATCGGGCTTCTGGAATTATAGAAATCACGGTCGCCGACAAAGCCGTAGGTCAGCAGATGCACGTTTGTCGCCGCCTGAAGCTGAGCGGCAAAGTCACGACCGACCTCGCCTTCCAACACGCGGTAGGCATGGTCCTTGTTCTGGAAGATATAAGGAAGCACGAACGCATCCATGAGCGGGAAATGCGGCGAGACGTTGTTGCCGGTGATGACAAACATGTCCACCGTGCCCAGTTGCATGGCCTTGAACGCCTCGTCCTCGCCCATCAGTTGCCCGCAGCAGCGCACCTTCACATCGACGCTGCCGTCGGTATAGTCCTCGACCAGTTCCTCGAACTTGTCGGCAAGCACGGCATAGGTGCTGGTCTCAGAGGCCGCATACCCGAGGTTAATGGTGACGTCCTGTGCCGAGGCCGTACCCGCGGCAAGGGTCAGGGCCGCAAGAGGCCCGGCGAAATACTGAAATTTTGAGTGTGACATGATTGCTCCCGGCTGTGTGTTGGATTTCTTTTTTTGTTATCGGGCCAGGGTAGCCAGGCGCGACCTGCAAGTATAATATCAATTGATTGGTTTCCGATGCATAAAAGGTATCATGAAAGTAGGTCTTCGCCATATCCGCTACTTTCTGGTCCTCGCTGAGGATTTGAATTTTCGGCGTGCCTCGGAACATCTGCACATCTCGCAACCGGCGCTGACCCGCACGATTCAACAGCTTGAGGCGGAGTTGCAGGTTACGCTTTTCGACCGCGCGCAGAACTTCGTGCGCCTGACCGATGCGGGCCGTGCCTTTCGCGAGGGCGGTCAACGCGTGCTCAACGGCATGGAGGCCACAATCGACCTGACGCGCCGGGTCAGCATTGGCGAGGCCGGTGCGCTGCGGGTAGGGTATACTGATTTCGCGATCGCCGATGTGCTGCCAGAATTGCTCAAGCAGTTTCACCAAAGGCATCCCGGCATCACCGTGCGTCCGCATCACGGGGTGACAACGTCACAGCTGCAGGAGTTGCGGGACGACAAGCTTGATATCGGATTTGTCACCGGGCCAGTGCGCCAGCCGGGGTTTCACAGCCGGGTCGTTCAGACCGACCGTCCGATCTGCATCGTGCCGGAAGGCCATCGGCTGGCATCACGACGCGCGGTTGCGCTGGCCGATCTGGCCGATGAGGATTTCGTGCACGGGCCCGCCGAGGCATGGGCACATTTCTACGATTACCTTTTTCCAATGTGCCGAAAGGCCGGCTTTCAGCCACGCATCGTGCAGGAGGCGTTCAATTCCGTCGGCATTCTTGGTCTGGTTTCCTGTGGCATGGGCATCACCATCCTGACCGAAAGCATCTACAATTTCGCCACAGGTCGGCTGGTGCCCTTGCCGATCAGCGACATCGGCGAGGACATGGTGACAGAGGCGGTCTGGGCCTCCGAGAACCTACGCCTCCCAACACAACATTTCGTCGATTTTCTGGACGGCAGACACCTATGACACGGCGATGACCAGCCATCAGAGGTTTTGCACGTTGGCAACTGCGCGCGAGTGCCTAGAAAAGCGTGCAGGCCCGGTTTTTCTGATCAAGCGTTGATGTCGGGCTGAGGTGAACGCCAAATGGCGTGCGGCATCCAGATGCCGGCAGGCGGGCGATTGACCTTACAAAAAATTTTAGTTGCAGAGTAGGATTTGAACCTACGACCGTCCGGCTATGAGGCGGATAGGAGTAGGGAAACCACGGCGTTGTGCGTTTGAAAGTTAGACGTGGACAGAAAGCAGGATGTATTAGGCTGTTTCAATCTATGCATCTGGCACAAAATACTGTTTTCGCTTGATATTATTCCCGCCGAAGGCGACCCACCCCAACCACAAGATGCTAGCGCCTTTATCCGCAATCCCCCCAAGGCGCAAATGCCCGAGACGGCGGCCAAAGGCCGACGACGAGATATCCAGCACGCGCGATAGCGCGTTCCTTTGGGTCGGTGGACCAACCTCAATCGCCGGGCACACCAGACTAGGCCAACGCAAAACGGCTGCGCAAATTGCTGTCAGTGGCAAGCCCGGATGCGTTTTACGCGTTTCGGTCGCCCCCCGCCGCCCGCGACTTGCGCGCCTTCATGTCGCCCAATGCCCGGTCCCACAAACGCGGCTGCAACAGTTTTCGAAAGGCGCGTTCCAGTTCGGCCACGCCGTTGGCCCGATACCACCGTCCATGGGCCAAGATGATACGTTCGGGGGCCCAGTCGATCATTCGTTCCACGTCTTCGGCCAGCGCGACCTTGTCCCGAAAGGTCCAGCGCATGTCAGGCGGCATCTTGCCGTCACTGTCGTCAATCCCGGCAAGCCAGACGATGGGCCGCATCCAGACGGGCAGTTTTTCCGTCTCGAACGCCTCGATCAGATCGGTCAGGATCAACGTATTGCTGGCGCGGTGGAAAAACACCGCCTCACGATGCGTTTTGCTTCCGCGCACGATCATCTGGTCGATCTGGCCGTCCCAAGGGGCGTCTGCCGTGTCCCATTGCAAATCATGGTCAATGGGCAGGGTCAGGCCCTTTTTTGCCGCCCGTTCGGCCACACCCGGCGCGGCCCAGACAGTGGCCTCGGGCCATGCGGCCTGCCAATCGGCGATATGCGCGTAATGTATCCAGTTGGGCGCGATCAGATGCCGAACCGGGCCCAATGCCTGCACCTCCAAGCGCAGGCTGTCGGTCAACCGCGTGGGCGAATGCACCCAAAGATCGCCATTGGCCAACCGCACAACCGTCGCGCGGGTTGAAAATGGCAGCCCCATGAACCGGATCGCCGGCCCATCGACCAACCATAGCCCATCGGCCACGGGTTTGAGCGCATTAAGCGGCTCGTATCCCGTGGCCTCTGGCATCGCTTACTCGGTGACCGTGACGCTGGTCATGACATCGGGCTGGCCGACGACTTCGCCATTGCGGCCCGAACCGCGCTTGATTGCGTCAACCACGTCCATCCCCTCGGTCACTTCGCCGACAACGGTGTATTGGCCGTTCAGATTGGCCGCCGAGGCGAACATGATGAAAAACTGGCTGTTGGCGCTGTCGGGGTTCTGGCTGCGCGCCATGCCCACGATCCCACGTTCAAACGGCACATCCGAAAACTCGGCCTTCAGGTTGGGCCGGTCGCTGCCGCCCATGCCCGCGCGGCGCATGTCGCCGCCCTCAAGCTTGCCGAATTCCACATCGCCGGTTTGCGCCATGAACCCGTCGATCACCCGGTGAAAGACGATCCCGTCATAGGCCCCCGATTGGGCCAGTGCGGTGATCTGCTCGACATGGCCGGGGGCCACATCTTCGAACAGGTCGATGGTGACGGTTCCATTGGCTTCGCCCGCAACCTCGATTTGCAAGCCGGTGGCCAAGGCCGGACCGGCCAGCAGGCTGAAAAGAACTGCCAGTTTACGCATCGCTTGCCACCTTCACGCTGATCATCCGGTCGGGGTTCGCAGGCGGCTCGCCGCGCGTGATGGCATCCACATGCTCCATCCCCGAGATCACCCGGCCATAAACCGTGTACTGACCGTTCAGGAAATGATTGTCGCTGAAACTGATGAAGAACTGGCTGTTGGCGCTGTCGGGGTTCTGACTGCGGGCCGCGCCGATGGTGCCGCGATCATGCGGAATGCGGCTGAACTCGGCCTTGAGGTTGGGCAGATCGCTACCGCCGGTCCCTGCAGCGCGCGGGTTGTAATCTTTTTCCATGTTGGCATTGGCCACATCGCCCGTCTGGGCCATGAAACCGTCAATCACCCGGTGGAAAGCCACGTTGTCATACTGGCCGCTGCGCGCCAGTTCCTTCATGCGCGCGCAATGATTGGGGGCGATGTCGGGCATCAACTCAATGGTAACGATGCCATCCTTCAGTTCCAGCAGAATGGTGTTCTCGGGGTCCTTGATCTCGGCCATCGGGCGCTCCTTCGTGTGATCTGTCGCCAACTACCTAAGACGCCACGCCGCGAATGCCAAGCACAGTGCTTGACGCCCTGCCCGCCAGACGCCATGACAGGCGCGCATTTGACCCAAGCGGAGACAGTGGCATGAGCTGGAAACCCCTCGATGACATGGACCTTAACGGCAAGACGGTGCTGACCCGCGTCGACATCAATGTCCCCATCGAAAACGGCCGCGTCACCGACGCCACCCGCATCACCCGCATCGTGCCGACGATCGAAGCGATTCTCGCCGCAGGCGGCAAACCGATGCTGCTCGCGCATTTCGGCCGCCCCAAGGGCAAAGTGGTTGACGAGATGTCGCTGCGCCCGGTGGTGCCCGCACTGGAACAGGCGCTTGGCCGCAAAGTCAATTTCATCGAAACGCTTGAAGGGGCCGAAAACCCGACCGCCGAGGCGGATGATGCGCAGGTTCTGCTGCTGGAAAACATCCGCTTTCACCCCGGCGAAGAGGCCAACGATCCCGCGTTCGCCAAACGTCTGGCCGGGCTTGGCGACATCTATTGCAACGATGCCTTTTCCGCCGCGCATCGCGCCCATGCCTCGACCGAAGGTGTGGCGCATCACCTGCCCTCATGCGCGGGGCGTTTGATGCAGGCCGAGCTTGAGGCGCTGGAAGCCGCGCTTGGCCAGCCCAAGCGCCCGGTCGTTGCCGTGGTGGGCGGCGCGAAGGTGTCCAGCAAGTTGGATTTGCTGGGCAACCTTGTCGAAAAGGTCGACCATCTGGTGATCGGCGGCGGCATGGCCAACACCTTTCTGGCCGCACAGGGCCTGAGCGTCGGCACATCGCTGTGCGAGCACGACATGGCCGACACCGCTCGCGCCATCCTGTCCAAGGCAGGGGCTGCGGGCTGTGAAATTTTGCTGCCGGCGGATGTGGTTGTGGCACGCGAATTTGCCGCCGGGGCCGCGCATGACACCGTGCCTGCCCATGCCTGCCCTGCCGATGCGATGATCCTTGATGCCGGGCCGCAATCCGTGGCGCGGATCACCGCCGCCATCGACGCGGCCAAGACCCTGATCTGGAACGGCCCCCTTGGTGCCTTCGAGATCGAGCCGTTTGACACCGCCACCAACGCAGCCGCCGCCCATGCCGCGGCCCGCAGCAAAGCGGGCGATCTGATCTCGGTCGCAGGCGGTGGCGATACCGTGGCCGCGCTCAACAAATCGGGCGCGGCGCAGGATTTCACCTATATCTCAACCGCTGGCGGCGCATTTCTGGAGTGGATGGAAGGCAAAACCCTACCCGGCGTGGCCGCGCTTGGCGGCTAAATTGTGGGCGTTGGCCAGTCTGCAGGTTGCGATCCAAAACCGTTGATGCGCTGTTAGCGCGACCACGATTGCAACCCTGCCGCCCCTCGCCTAGAAGCAAGCCAATCGCGCGGGTCGCACGTGGCGCCCGTCTGTGTCACCAGTCAAATCATATGTCGAAAACGGGGAATGAAGATGTCCAAGGAACGTCAGGCAGAGCAGATGCGCAACGGGCAGGGCTTTATCGCTGCTTTGGATCAATCCGGCGGTTCTACCCCCAAGGCGCTGCGTCTGTATGGTGTTGAAGAAACCCAATACGGCACCGATGCCGAGATGTTCGATCTGGTCCACGCCATGCGCACCCGTATTGCACAGGCCCCGGCCTTTGCCGGCGACAAGGTTCTGGGCGCGATCCTGTTCGAGATGACCATGGACCGCGAGATGGGCGGCAAACCCGCCGCCACTTACCTTTGGGAAGATCGCGGCGTCGTGCCTTTTCTGAAGGTCGACAAGGGTTTGGCAGACGAAGACAACGGCGTGCAGATGATGAAACCGATGCCCGATCTTGACGCGCTGCTGGAGCGCGCGGTGAAGGCCGGGATTTTCGGCACCAAGATGCGCTCGGTGATCAATGCCGCCAACCCGGCGGGGATCAAAGCGGTCGTCGCTCAGCAATTCGAGGTCGCCAAGCAAATCCTTGGCCACGGCCTGATCCCGATTATCGAACCCGAAGTGACGATTTCCATCAGCGACAAGGCCGAGGCCGAGGATATGCTGCTGGCTGAAATCACCGCCCAACTGGACGCGTTGGAGGCCGACAGTCAGGTGATGCTGAAACTGACCCTGCCGGAAACCGACAACCTGTATCAACCGCTGGTCAACCATCCCCGCGTGATGCGCGTGGTGGCCTTGTCAGGCGGCTATAGCCGGGAAGAGGCCAACGCCCGCCTGTCGCGCAACACCGGCATGATCGCCAGCTTCAGCCGGGCGCTGACCGAAGGCCTGTCAGCGCAGCAGTCAGATGATGAGTTCAACACCACGATCGCCGCCTCGATCGCCAGCATTCGCGCAGCGTCTGTCGCGGGCTGACACGCCACGCCATAGGCACGGCACCGGCACATTTGAGGCAACACGTAAGCAGGGGTCCGCGCCCCTGCTTTTTCCGTCGGGGGCTATCGGCCAACACGACTGGCGTAGGCTGAATTATTTTGATCAAATTTTTGTGGCGTCCGACCACACTTGCCGCTAGCCTTGGCGCGATCCACGATCTGGAGCCGCCGAAATGGACTTGTCACAGTTTTCTACAATCCGCGTTGCCGCCTGCGACTTGAATGGCCAGATGCGCGGCAAACGCGTGCCGGGTGACTATGCCGAAAAACTGGACCGCGGGGCCGTGCGGATGCCGCTATCGGTGCTGAACCTTGATATTTTCGGGGCCGATATCGAAGGATCGCCTTTGGTTTTCGAGTCTGGCGATGCCGATGGCATGCTACGGCCCACCGGGCGCAACCCGGCGCCACTGCCATGGCTCAGCGCGCCACAGCCGCTGGTGCCGATGGCGATGTATCACGACGACGGAACGCCGTTTGACGGGGATCCGCGCCACGCTTTGGTGGCGGTGCTTGAGCGGTATGCCGCGCGCGGCTGGCAAGTGATGGCCGCGACCGAGTTGGAATTCACGCTAGTCGATGACAGCGGCGATGCCCTTAAACCCGTGCGCAGCCCTCGGTCGGGGCGACGACTGAACGCGCCGGGGATCCTGTCGATGTGGCAGATGGATGCCTTCGACGAGTTTCTGACCGCGCTTTACGACGGCTGCGCGGCGATGGATATCCCCGCGCAGACCGCCACGATCGAGGCCGGGGTCGGCCAGTTCGAAGTCACGCTCAACCACCGCGACGCCCTGAGCGCCGCCGATGACACATGGCTTTTCAAGGCGCTGATCAAGGGATTGGCCCGGCGTCATGGCTTTGCCGCAACATTCATGGCCAAGCCGTTCGACGACGACGCGGGCAATGGCATGCATATGCATTTCTCGGTGCTGGATGCCGAGGGGCGCAACGTGTTCGACAACGGTGGCCCTGAAGGCACCGACACCCTGCGCGCCGCCGTGGCGGGATGTATCGAAGGGATGTCGCCCTCAACCCTGATCTTTGCACCCCATGCCAACAGCTATGACCGTCTGGTGCCCGGTGCCCATGCCCCAACCAGCGCGACATGGGCCTATGAAAACCGCACTGCCGCCCTGCGCATTCCCGGCGGGCCGCCGGTGGCGCGACGGATCGAACACCGGGTGCCGGGCGGCGATATCAACCCCTATCTCAGCTTTGCCGCGATCCTTGGTGCGGCGATGATCGGGATCGAGGATGACATGACACCCCCGGCCCCGATCACCGGCAACGCTTATGAACACGACGCGCCGGGCCTTGCCGCCGACTGGCGCACCGCGATCGAACGCTTTGGCGCCTCCGAGATGATGGCCCGGATTTTCCCCGAAGGACTGATCCGGAACCTGATGATGACCAAACGTCAGGAACTGGATCAGATGTCGCGCATCCCGCATGAGGCATGGTGGAAAACCTATCTTGAAACGGTATGATGCCCCCAAACATGCCTTTGCGACGGGGCTTGCCCCGTGGCAAAGGCTGCGATAGCCTTAATTTGATCAAATTATGGAGCCCCCCATGAAGATCGGTATTCTTCAAACCGGCCACGCCCCCGACGTCGTTCTCGACGAGTTGGGCGATTACGACGCCATGTTCGCCCGCCTTATTGACGGGCACGGCTTTGATTTTCAGACGTGGAACGTTGTCGATGATGACTTTCCCGGTGCCGTGGACGCCGCCGATGGCTGGCTGGTTACGGGGTCCAAACACGGGGCCTACGAAAACCACCCATGGATCCCCCCGCTGGAGGAATTCATTCGGGCCGTTTATGCAGATGGGCGGCCCATGGTCGGCGTGTGCTTTGGCCATCAGATCATCGCGCAGGCGCTTGGCGGCACGGTAGTCAAATTCCCCGGCGGCTGGTCGGTGGGGCGCACCGATTACAAGATCGGTGGCGAAAGCCTGCCGCTGAACGCATGGCATCAAGATCAGGTCGTGGCCCTGCCCGACGGCGCGCAGGTGGTTGGCCAATCTGATTTTTGCGAAAACGCCGCGCTACTTTATGACAACAGGATCTGGACGATTCAGCCACACCCCGAATTTCCGGCCCGCGTGATCGAACAGTTGATCACTCATCGCGGCCGTGGCGTGGTGCCCGATGCCCAACTTGAGGCCGCGCAACAGCGCCTGCCGGAAACCACAGCAAATCAGGCCATTGCCGATCACATGGCCGCCTTTTTCAAGCGGGAAACATAATATGTCCAACTGGATCAGCACCCTGGCCGACGCGGCCAAAACCTATCTTGAAGGCCGCCGCCTTGACGAGGTGGAATGCATCATCGCCGATCTGCCCGGCATCGCACGCGGCAAGGCCGTGCCCGCCAGCAAATTTGCTCGGCAAGAGCATTTCCACCTGCCCGATTCCATCTTTTACCAGACCATCACCGGCGATTGGGGCGAAGCCGCGGGCGAAGACGGGTTCATCGAACGCGACATGATCCTGACGCCCGATATGTCCACCACCACCGCCGCGCCGTGGACCGGCGATTGGACCTTGCAGGTGATCCATGACGCGTTTGATCGGGACGGACATCCAATTCCCTTTGCGCCGCGCAATGTGCTCAAGCGCGTGGTCGAGATGTATCATGCCCGCGGCATGACGCCCGTGGTTGCGCCCGAGATGGAGTTTTTCCTTGTCGCGCGCAATCTGGACCCGGCCAAGGAAATCGAACCGATGATGGGTCGCTCGGGCCGTCCCGCCGCTGCACGGCAGGCCTATTCTATGACCGCTGTCGATGAATTTGGCCCGGTGATCGACGATATCTACGATTTCGCCGAGGCGCAGGGCTTTGAGATCGACGGCATCACCCAAGAAGGCGGCGCCGGTCAGCTGGAAATCAACTTGCTGCATGGCGACCCGGTGAAACTGGCCGATGAGGTATTCTACTTCAAACGCCTGATCCGCGAGGCGGCGTTGAAACACGATTGCTTTGCCACCTTCATGGCCAAACCGATCGAGGACGAGCCCGGAAGCTCGATGCATATCCACCATTCGATTCTGGATGCGAAAACCGGTGAAAACCTGTTCTCCGACAGCGATGGTAACGAAACCGAGTTGTTCCAGACCTTCATCGGGGGCTTGCAAAAGCACCTGCCCGACGCGATTGCCGTGCTGGCACCTTATGTCAATTCCTATCGGCGCTATGTCAAGGATCACGCCGCCCCGATCAATCTGGCTTGGGCACGCGACAACCGCACCACCGGCATTCGGGTGCCGCTGGCCCCGCCGTCGGCGCGGCGTGTGGAAAACCGTCTGGCGGGTATGGATTGCAATCCCTATCTGGGCATCGCCGCCAGTCTGGCCTGCGGGTTGCTGGGGATGATCAACAAGGAGCATCCCGAAGCCGAATTCAAGGGTGATGCCTATGCCGGCGAAGCCGATATCCCCCGTGTTCTGGGCAATGCGCTGACCATGTTCGATGCCGCAACCGATTTGCACGATATTCTGGGCCCGGAGTTTGCCCGCGTCTACAGCATCGTCAAACGTGCGGAATACGAAGAATTCCTGCAAGTCATCAGCCCGTGGGAACGCGAACACCTGCTGATGAACGTCTAAGGCCGGGCCCCTGCATGAACCTGCTTTTCACCAATGACCGTCCGGGCCAGTATCCCGCCAGTTGGTATGCCGCCACCGCCACACCGCTGGAGCCTTTTGCGCCCCTGCGCGGGCAGGAGAGGGCCGATGTCTGCATCGTCGGCGCGGGCTATACGGGTCTGTCGGCGGCGCTGCATCTGGCGGAACGCGGCTATGACGTGGTGCTGCTTGAGGCGCATCGCGCGGGCTTTGGCGCATCGGGGCGCAATGGCGGGCAGCTTGGTTCGGGCCAACGGATGGAACAGGACGCGCTGGAACGGGTGGTGGGCCGCGACGATGCCGCAAAATTGTGGGATCTGGCCGAAGACGCCAAGGCGTTGGTCAAAGGGCTGATCGCCAAGCATTCGATCGATTGTGACCTGAAACCGGGCATCGCGCATATGTGCTTTACCCCGTCCGAGGTGTCGGCCGAGCACGCCTATGCCGATCATCTGGCCGCGCGTTATGGTTACACCGCGCTTGAAAAGCTGGATCGTGACGCAGCGCAGGCGATCTGCCCCTCGCCGCGCTATGTGGGCGGCACATTGGACATGACGGCGGGCCATCTGCACCCGCTGAACTATGCGCTTGGGCTGGCCCGCGCGGCGCGTGATGCGGGCGTGCGCATCTATGAAAACACGTTGGTGGCGCAGGTCCACAAGGGCCAGCCCGCGCGCGTTCAGACCGACAAGGGCGCTGTGACCGCAGATCATGTGATCCTTGCCTGCAACGGCTATCTGGGCGGTCTGGACAGGCGCGTGGCCGCGCGCGTCATGCCGATCAACAATTTCATCGCCGCGACCGAACCGCTTGGGCCGGAGGCCGCCAAGGTTCTGGCCCGTGACATCGCGGTGGCCGATACCAAATTCGTTGTCAATTATTTTCGCCTCAGTTCGGATAATCGCCTGCTGTTCGGCGGCGGCGAAAGCTATGGCTATCGCTTTCCGGCCGATATCGGGGCGACCGTGCGCAAACCGATGGCGCAGATTTTCCCGCATCTGGCGGACGTGCGGTTTGACTATACGTGGGGCGGCACCTTGGGCATCACCATGAAACGCATGCCCTATCTGGCGCGACTTGGCCCCAACATGCTGTCGGCCTCGGGCTATTCCGGGCACGGTGTTGGCACCGCCACCCATGCGGGCAAGCTGATGGCGGACGCTATCGCCGGTCAGGCCGAAGGCTTTGACACGCTGTCACGCGTGCCTGCGCCGCGTTTTCCGGGTGGCAGCGCGCTACGCTCGCCGCTCTTGGTGCTGGCGATGACATGGTATGCGATGCGCGACCGACTCGGCGTGTAAGCTTTTTTTGCCGCGCGGATGGTCGAACCCCCGCCAAACACCCCCCAAAACGCCCGCGGAACGTGTTAACAAAGACCTCACCGCGACGTGTCAGACATGTGATCCAAAGTCCCCCAAACCGCCTTGTGCAGCACCAAAGACGGGCCACGCCATGCGCCGGGCTGCGTAATTTTGCAGCCCCGTAAGGAGATTTGCGCAGCTCGCCCGATCACGGCCAGATCGCAGACCCTTCACGCCCCAGAGAGCGCGTTCTCGATCACGCGCCACCTCACCAGTCCGTGTAAAACTTGTGTTTTGCAACAGGTGCTTAGCGCCCGCATCTTCAGGTCATCGCAACCGAAACTGAAAGAGAAAACAACATGACCAAATCTGCAAACACCCCCGCCCGCCGCGTTCTGCCCCTTGTGATCGGTGCCGCCCTGACGGCAACCGCCCTGCCCGCCACTGCCGGAGAGCGCACCGTGATCGAGCAACTGCCGACTCAAATCAGCAAGAGCGCATTTCAATCACTCAGCGGACCAGAGCTGTATCAGATAGATATCGCCCACAAGCGCGGTCAGCGCGTTCAGATCGGCGATTACAGCCCCTCGCAAAGCCGCGCGGCTGTGGACAAGGCGCTGACCAGCGGCGAGACCAACGGCGTGTCCCGCAACACGCTTGGGACGTCCGGCAACAAGACGGGATCGCCCCATTTCCCCGGCACCACTCCTAACCCGCGGTGATCCATGGCCCTTGTGGCCAAGCATCATGCAAGATTGGCTCGGGCGCCCCCTGTGGGCGCCCGTTTTTGTGCGCGCGGCAGCCTGTCACAGAAATTTCGCTTGGGAGAACTTCTCATATCGTTTAGGTTTCCCGAAACATAACTTCAGGATTTCCGAACACATGACCCTGCCGCCTAACGTCTACGACGCCGAGCCAATCCCCGACACCGCCCGCGCCGAGATCGACCGGATGCTGCAATCCGGCGATCTGTTCCGCTATACCGCACCTGAAAACGCACCTGTTGCTTTGCTGGAGCAAGAATTTGCCGCCCATCTGGGCAGCCGCTATGCGCTGGCCGTTTCCTCCTGCTCGGCGGCGTTGTTCCTGTCGCTCAAGGCGCTTGGCCTGCCCCGCGATGCGCGGGTGCTGATCCCCGGCTTTACCTTTGCCGCTGTTCCGTCATCTGTGGTGCATGCCGATTGCGTGCCTGTCTTGTGCGAGGTCGGCGACAATTACCGCATCGACATTGCCGATTTCACCGCCAAGCTGGACAATGTGCAAGCCGTCATCATCAGCCATATGCGCGGCCATACCAGCGACATGGACGCCATCATGGAGCTGTGCACCGCCCGCGATATTCCGGTGATCGAAGATGCCGCGCATTCGCTTGGCACAACATGGGCGGGCCGCAACATCGGCACGATCGGGCGCGTGGGGTGCTTCAGCTTTCAATCCTACAAGCTGGTCAATGCCGGCGAAGGCGGGATCATGGTCACCGACGATGCCGATCTGGTCGCCCGCGCCGTCATCATGTCGGGGGCCTATGAACATAACTGGGCCAAGCATATTGATGGGGACGATACCGCCCTGCGCGATGCCTTCGCCAAATGGCAAAACCGCCTGCCGCTGTATAACCTGCGGATGAGCAACCTCAGCGCGGCCATTATCCGCCCGCAAATTGCCGAAATCCCGCGCCGCGTGCGCGATGGACGCACCAATCACGATCATGTCGCGGCGCTGTTGAACACCTCGCCCTGGATCAACGTTCCGCAACCGCTTGGCCCAGAACAGCGCGCGCCGGATTCGATCCAGTTCAACCTTGTGAACATGAGCGATGACGACACCCGCGCCTTTGCACAGGCTGCCGCCGCGCGTGGCGTCAAGGTGCAGGTATTCGGGCTGTCCGCCGACAATGCGCGCGCGTTCTGGAACTGGCAATTCCTGCCCGAAGCCCCCGGCGACTTGCCGCGCACACGCGCCATGCTGATGCGCGCCTGCGATGCCCGCCTGCCCGCGCGGCTGACACGCCCGGAACTGGATGTGATCGCCGATGCCTTGCTACAGGCCGCCACCGATGTGATGGGCGAGGCGCGCGCCTACGGCACCTGATGCCAAAACCATTGCGCGCAAAGGCCCGTTTCGCAACGGAAACGGGCCGCTACAACACCGTTAAAGACGTCGCAAGGAACGGGTGTTCGGCGATTGCTGGGGTGACGATCCGGTCTTGCAGGATCGGGCGCAAACTGGCCGCCACCTGCAAGGGCATTTCCCCCAGAATATCCTTGCGCGCCATAAGGCTGATGGTGCGCGACAGCGGCTCGAACGGCAAATTCATCACGTCGATCTGATCGGCAAACCGCCGCGCGCGCATCAAGGCCAGTGGCGGCAGAATGGTCCAGCCCGCCCCCTGCCCAACCAGCGCCAGAATGGCGTGATAGCTGTCAATCTCGAACCGGTGGCGCAGGGTCAGGTTTTGCCGGGTCAAATGTGCGCTGACCAGACGGCCCATGTAATGGCGTTGCGTGTATTGCACCAATGTCAGGCGTTTAAGCTGGCGCAGGATATCCTTGTTCGGGTCTATCGCGCCCTTGGGCGCCGCCACCACGAAGCCTTCGCGCAGCAGCGCATGCACCTCGGCCCAATCCGCGCCACCGCCCAGATCCGCTGCCACGATCACATCCAATGCGCGCTGATCCAGCAGATCGAACAGGTAATGGCTGGCCCCGGTTTCCAACAAAAACTGACAGCCGCGCAACTCATCTGCCATATGGGTCAGTAGCTGCGGTGTCACATCGGCTTCGAAATCCTCGATCATGCCAAGGCGAAACCGCGTCAACATCGACATGTCCGACATCGCCAGTTCGGCACGGGCTTGCGTGGCCTCGTTCAGGATCACTTGCGCATGGCGCTTCATGATTTCGCCTGCGGGCGTCAGCCGCACGGGCCGCGCGTTGCGTTGCAGCAGGGTCGCGCCAACCGCGCTTTCAAGATTGGTCAATTGCTGGCTTACCGCCGAAGGGCTGGCCCCAAGGCGCTTGGCCGCCGCCGAGATCGAGCGTTCGTCGGCCGCCGCCATGAACACTTCTATCCCCCATAGGGTGATGCGGCCCGGACTATCGACCACCTTGGCCCACCCCTATTTGTTCAGCTTGGAAAGTTTATCCTGCAATTCTGACAGCTGTTTGCGAATATCGTCCAGATCTTCGTCGCTGTCTTTGTCAGTGCTATCATCGGTGCTGCGAGAGGGTGTGGTCGCCATCCCCCCTAAGCCACCCGTCATCGCCTTGAGAAACGCCTCTTGCTGGACGCGCATGGCATCCATGCCCGGCATCGTGGCCAACGGGTTGCCCTTGGTCATGTTTTCAACCATGGCCGATTGGCTATCGCGCAGCATCTCGAAACTGGCGGCCAGAAATTCGGGCACCACGCTGGTGGCCTGATTGGTGTAGCTGCGCACCAAATCGTTGAGCACGTTGACCGGCAACACGTTATCACCGCGGCTTTCATGCTCGGCGATGATCTGCAACAGGTATTGTCGGGTCAGGTCGTCGCCGGATTTCAAATCAATGATCTGAACCTCGCGGCCTTTCTGGATAAACTCGGCTATATCTTCCAGCGTCACATAATCCGACGTCTCGGTATTATACAAACGTCGGCTGGCATAGCGTTTGATCAGCAACGGCTTGTCAGTTTCGGCCACGTCGCGACCCTCCCATATATCGGTGCTGCAGCGCAGTTTATGCCAGCGCAGAGCAAAAAGAAAGGGCAGACCGCAATGGGCCTGCCCTTGTCAGTCCGGCCGATCCGGGAGGATGGATCGCACCGAATGTCATCTGGCGATGCGCGCTTACTTGGCGGCGGTCGCTTTCTTGGCAGCCGCTGTCGCGTCGTCAGTGGCTTTCTTGACGGCGCTGGCTGCGTCTTCCTGCATGCCTTTGCCGGCCGCCATCATCAGTTCAACGGTGTCAGTCTGAACTTTCTTGGCGATTTCGGCAAAAGCCGCCATGTTTTCGGCAGCCACTTCGGCGTTGGCCGATGCGAAATCGGTCATCGCTTTGGCGTAATCGGCAGGCTCTGCCTTGGCTTTGCTCATGTCCGACAGTTTGGCCAGAGTCTCTTTGGTCCATTTGCTGGACAGCTCAGCCGACTTTTCAGCCGCGTCCAAGGCAACGCCCGACAGCTTTTCGCTGAGGTCGGCTTGGTTCTTGAAAACATCTTCCATCGCTTTGGTGTCGACGGGGAATGCGCCCATAACGTCTTTCATGACGGTGGTGAAATCTTGTGCTTTAGCAGCCATTGGTAAATCCTCACTTGGTTTGATCCGCGGGACGATCCCGCTGTTCTGCAACTCCAAGTAATATGAATGCTGCACTGCAGAAAATCAACTGCTTTTTCTGCGGTGCAGAAATTTTTCTCAAAGTGCTTTCAAATCAGGCACTTGCTTTTACCCGCACATAGGTGCCCGGCGCGGGCGATAGCGGCGGATGCGCCGAATCGCCGGGGTCTCTGGCGGCAACCTTCTTGCCGGACCGCTTGCGCAGCCATGCCTCCCACCGCGGCCACCATGACCCGTCATGGAACGTGGCCCCCGCGCGCCAAGTCTCGGCGTCACCGCTGAGGTCGTCATTTGTGTAATGGCCGTATTTCTTTTTGCTGGGCGGGTTCACGATCCCTGCGATATGGCCGGATTCCGACAAAACAAAAGTCCGATCCTTGGACCCTGTTTGCTGAAACCCACGATAGCAGTCTTTCCAAGCCGCGATGTGATCGGTCTCGCAGGTGACGGACATCAGCGGCACTTTGACATCGCTGATGTGCAATGTCTCGCCGCACATCTGGATGCCATCGCCGACAAACTCGTTTTTCTGGCACAGATCGCGCAGGTATTCGACCGTCATGCGCCCCGGAAGGTTGGCCCCGTCGCCGTTCCAATACAACAAATCAAATGCCGGCGGTGCCTCGCCCATCATATAGCTGCGCACGGCGGGCTGGTAAATCAAATCGTTCGAGCGCAGAAACGACATTGTTCGCGACATGATGAACGAGCGCAAGATGCCCTGCTCGGTCACCTCTTTTTCGATCCCATCGACAAAATCGTCCTGTAGAAACGGGGTGAATTCGCCCTGCTCGGAAAAATCTGTAAGCGAGGTAAAGAACGTGGCGCTTTTCACCGATGTGTCGCCCCGCTTGGCCATCAGCGCCAAGCTAAGATGCAGCGTCGTGCCCGCGATGCAATATCCTACCGCATTGACCTTCTTGACCCCGCAAATCGCCTTGGCTTCGCGAATGGCGGTCAGGAACCCGTCTTCGATGTAATCCTCCATGCCCACATCGGCATAGGACGCATCGGGGTTGACCCAGCTGACGACAAACAGGGTGTAGCCCTGCTCGGTGATCCATTTGATCAGGCTGTTTTGTTGCTTGAGGTCGAGGATGTAAAACTTGTTGATCCACGGCGGAAAGATCACCAGCGGGGTTTCGTAAACCTGATCGGTGGCAGGCGCGTATTGCACCAGCTCGAACATTTTGTTGCGAAACACCACCTCGCCCGGCGTGGTGGCGATGTTGCCGCCCAACTCGAACGCGTCCTCATCCGTCAGACGCACCAGCAATTCGCCCTTGTTGGCCTCAAGATCGTCGACAAGGTTTTCCAACCCGCGCACAAGGCTTTCGCCTTCGGTCTCCACGGCTTTTTCCAAGGCATCGGGATTGGTGCCCAGAAAATTCGTGGGGCTCATCATGTCGATGATCTGATGTGCGAAATAATCCAGCCGTTGCTTTTCCGTCCGATCCAGATCGTCCACCTGTTGTACCGCCTCTTCGATCGCGGCGGCGTTCAGGGCGTATTGGTGCTTGATGTAGCGAAAATAAGGGTGCGTGTTCCACATCGGATTGGAAAACCGTTTATCGCCTTTCAAAGGGTCGTCTTCTTCGCCCGCGTCATCTGCGGCGACCACAGCGGCGTGCCCCTGCAGCAATTGATGTTGCGCCTCCATGAAATGGCGCACGGATTTCCCCCAGTATTCGACCTGCCTTTCATAAAGACGCCCGGGATTTTCCAGAATCTCGGACCAATACGAACTGGCCGCCTTGGCGAACAAATCCTGTGAGGGGCCGCTTAAACTGGGGTTGGCGGGGTTGCGCGCCGACAAAGCCGTGATCAGCCGTTGCGACAACTCTTCGACACGCGCCAAATTCTCGGTCATTTTTTCGAGATTTTCGCCCATTGCGTCCTCTTTTGTTGCCATTGGTAGAAATTCCTCTTAAGTTTCTGCTATGCAGCATTGCGCACCCCACCCGGGAAAATTGCGCCGTATGCGACCGGAACAGCCCGGACAGCAAGGAGACGACGATGCGCTACATGATGACTTATGACTGGATGGAAACCCTCCGGAATACCAATCAATGGATGGGCGCATCGGCCCTTGCGATTGCATCTTATCCGGTTTTTTCACTGACGCCAAACCCTGCGTTGCAATGGATGGCCGCATGGGGCGAGGTGACCGAGCGCACCTTCCAACGGACCGTGACGAAACCCGATTGGGGCATCGAATCGATCACCGGCGAAGATGGCCGCGACCACCTGATCAATGTCGAAACCGTTGTCGAACGCCCGTTCGGCGACCTGATCCACTTTGATGTCATGGGCCGCGACGAAATGGACCGCCGCGTTCTGCTGGTCGCGCCGATGTCGGGCCACTATGCCACGCTGTTGCGATCAACCGTGCGATCGCTGTTGCCCGACTGCGAGGTCTATGTGACCGATTGGCACAATGCCCGCGATATCCCCGTCTCGGCCGGGAAATTCGATGTCGAGGACTACACGCTTTACCTGATGGATTTCATGCGCGAGTTGGGAAGCGACCTGCACGTGATCGCCGTTTGCCAGCCCGCGCCGCTGACACTGGCCGCTACCGCCTATCTGGCCGAGATTGAACCCGATGCGCAGCCGCGCTCCCTGACCCTGATCGGTGGCCCGATCAACCCCGACGCAACGCCCACCGACGTGACCGATTTTGGCCGCCGCGTGACCATGGGCCAGCTGGAAGAAACCATGATCCAACGTGTGGGGTTCAAACACAAAGGCGTCGGGCGCATGGTCTATCCGGGCCTGTTGCAATTGTCGTCCTTCATGTCGATGAACGCCGACCGCCACGCCAAGGCGTTTTCCGATCAGATCCTGCGCGTGTCGCGCGGCGAGGCCAGCGATCACGACCCGCATAACAAATTCTACGATGAATATCTGGCCGTTATGGACATGCCCGCCGAATTCTACCTGTCCACGGTTGAACGCATCTTCAAAGGGCTTGAAATTGCCAAGAACGAGTTTGTCGTCAATGGTCACAAGGTCGATATCGGGGCGATCACCAATGTCGCGGTCAAAACCGTCGAGGGGGCCAAGGATGATATCTCGGCCCCCGGCCAATGTGTTGCGGCCCTTGATCTGCTGACCGGCCTGCCCGATGACAAAAAAGCCAACCACCTTGAACCCGGCGCGGGCCATTACGGCATCTTCGCGGGGCGCAGTTGGCGCAACAATATCCGGCCTCTCGTGCTGGATTTCATCGATGCCAATTCCGAAGCCCCCGCCGAACGCAACCGGACCAAACCGCGCAAGGCCAAAAAGGCCCAACCGAAAGCGGCCAACAAAAACGCGGTGGCTTGAACCGGCGGTGTGGGCTGAGGCGCGGGCCGGTTTAGGGGGCGCTGCCCCCGTCGCCGCAAGCGGCGACTCCCCCGGAGTATTTGTGGAACAATGAAGGGCTTGGCGTTAGCGCTTGTCCTTAGGCGGGTTGTCTTGGCGGCCCCTGATCCAGCGGACAATCGGGACGAGGTCGAGCGCCGCCACCGCCACACCGAGCGGAAACATCCAAAATCCGATCACCGGTAGAAAGCCAAAAACACCGCCCAACATCAGCAACAGCCCGGCGACCAGACGCAAGCCCGGCGGCAAATGACGTTTCGACCAGACCTGCACCTGGCGACGCATGCGGCGCAACCGGGCGGTCCAACCGGGGCGGCGATCAGGCATCGGTTCGGGTTTGCAAGACGTAGGGTTGTTGCAACCAGCCCAGTAGCGCGTCGGTGGTGGCCTGCGGGGCCTCCAGCGTTGGCAAATGACCCGAATCCTCGATCACCTGAAGTTCTGCGTAGGGGATCAGATCGGCCATGAAGCTATGCCGCTTGACCGGGGTCAGACCGTCCTGCGCACCGCACAGGACCAAGGCTGGCACCTTGCAGCGACGCAAAACCGATTGGTAATCCCGGCGGCGCTGCAGCGCGCGAATCTGACGGATGACCGCCGTTTCCCCCAGATGGGCTGCCATATCCAGCACCATCGCCATGATTTCAGACCGTTGCGGACCGGAGGCCAAGGCATCGGGGGGCAACAGAACCTCGGCGGCCTCCTGAAACCGGCCGGCGCGCAACTTGATGATGGCAGGCTCGTATTCGGTGGCCGATTGCGGCGTTTCAGCAAGCGAATTGGTGTCCATCAGGGCAATCCGGCTGACACGCTCGGGCGCGCGGCGCAGAAGTTCCATCGCTACGATCCCCCCCATCGACAGCCCGGCAAGCGCAAACTTGCGCGGCAACAGGTCCAGCAACCCCGACGCGATCTCTTCGATCCGCTCACCTTGGGTCACGGGCGCGACTGTCACCGCGTGCTCGCGGCTGAGGGCCGCAATCTGCGGGCCAAACACCCGCGCATCGCACATCATACCCGGCAAAAACACCAACGGGTCACGCATATCACTTTTGTCCTTTACCGCACAGCGGGGCCGCCCGCCGGCGCACCTTGCCACAGCGCGGCACAGGGTCAAGCATTGCGCACCGCCAAGTGGCTGTCGGGTCACGCATTCGGCGAACAGCCGCCTTTGTGCCGCCGGGCCGCGCCTTTCCTCAGGTGTTTGCGTGGCCTTGGGGGGTCATATGGCATCCCCGAATCATGCCGTTCCACACCGCTCCAAAACCTCTTCGAGCGAGGTTTCGATCAACGCCAAACAATCGTCATCGGAAAAGCGGTGATCGGCGCCGTCCACCAAGGTCAGCCGCATATCGGGGCCCTGCGCGTGATCCAAAAGGCGCAGCGCCACGGCGGTCTCCACATCCGCGTCGGCGTTGCCCTGCAAGAACCGCACCGGACAGGGCAAATCCAGTGGGGCGCGCAGAACCAGATGATTCCGGCCATCTTCGATCAGCCTGCGGGTGATGATATAGGGCGCGCCATAGTCACTGGGCAGCGCGACTTCGCCGTTTTCCTGCAAGGCGGCGCGCTGTGCGGCGTCAAACCCGGCCCACATCGAATCTTCGGTGAAATCGGGGGCCGCGGCTATGGTGACCAAACCGGCCAGCTTGTCGGCCATGCCGCGGGCACATAATAGCGAAATCCAGCCGCCCATCGACGAGCCGACCAAGACCTGCGGGCCGTCGGTGAGCGCGCGAATTGCTGTCATTGCATCTTGGGCCCAATCCCCGATGCAGCCATCGGAAAACGCGCCCGACGATTGCCCATGCCCGGAATAGTCGAACCGCAAGAACGCCCGGCCCGTGCGCTGTGCCCATGCCTCAAGATGCACGGCCTTGGTGCCCTGCATGTCGGATTTGAACCCGCCAAGGAACACCACACCGGGGCCGGTGCCCTCGGTCTTGTGATAGGCCAAGCTGCGGCCCTGTGCGGTTGTCAGAATTTCGGCCTGCGGCATGCTTGTCTCCCGTCGATGGTCTTGCGAGGGTGAGACTTGCCAAACCGGCGCGCAGATGCAAGGCGCGATTGCGGCCAAGGCGACCGACCCGATGAACTGCCGCACTGGCCGGTTCGCTTTGCTGTAGGGACTGCGAGCATGATGGTGTCACTCTGCAGGCTGTGGCCCATATCTATGTGGCCAGCCTCAGCCCGCAGACACGTCGCGCAACCTCAGCGCCAGCAAACCACCAGCCAGCGCCATCACGGCAAAGCCGGTCAGGGCCGCCAGCGGCCCCAGCCATGTCAGCGCGCCGCCAAAGGCCCCGCTGACCAGCAAGATCCCCCCGATGGCGGTATTGGCCACCGCCGCGTTGACCGAGCGCCGATCCTCGGGCGAGATATCCACCAGATAGGTCGAGCGCGCCTGACGCACCCCGTGGTAGGCGACCATCAAAACGAACAACACGCAGGGAATGGCCCAAACCGTTCCGGCCAACCCGGCCAGATGCAACGCCATGGCCCCGGCCATCGCCAAAGCACCAAAGGTGCCAGATAGCAAAAGCATCACCCGCGCTGAGCGGTCCGCAAGCCACCCCCAAAGGTATGAACTCAGAAAGCCCGCCAAAGATGAGGCCACAACAAGCGCGCCCAAACTGCCAGTGGCCGTGGCCCCCGCCTGCGTGCCCAGCACCACCATGTAAGGCGGTGCCAGCGCGGTTGAGACCAACAGACCACGCACCACGATGAACCGCCGCAGGTTTTGATCGTCGCGTAGAATGTGCCAATACTCGATTGCGCCACTTGGGGCGTCTGGCGCGCTGTCGTCTTCGTGCAGCCCGGCCAGCGTGACCGACGCCGCCAGCCACAGCGCCCCGGCCACGGCGATGGCTGCGACCACGGCGGTTTGGGATTTCAAGACGCCGCTGACCAGTAGCAAGGCGAACACGAAAACCAATCCCGATGACACGGACCCGGCCGTGCCCGTCACCGTGCCGCGCCGCGACTGGCCCACGGTTTTGCCCAGAATGTCCTTGTAAGACACCGAACAGGCCGCCCGCGAGACGGCCAGCCCGGCCAATAGCCCACAGATGACCGCCCCGGCCCACCACCCGGCAAGGGTCCAAGCCGCTAGTGCAATCAACATAGCGGCAACGCCCTGCCCCGCACTGCCAACAACCCAGACCCAGCGGCGCTGGCGCATCTGCTGCAACCGTCCGGCCATGACCACTTGGGGCAACAACGCCCCAGCCTCGCGGATCGGCACCAGCATCCCGATAAAGGCCGCCGGAACGCCTATGGTCGCCAGCAGCCAACTGAGAACAAGTTTCGGGTCAATCAACCCATCCGACAGTTTCGACAAGCTTAATGAAACGATATGGCGCAGGCCGTTGCGCGCCTCGGTTTCATCGGTGGTCTGACCAGTCAGCCGGTCGAACAGGTAGGGCAAACCAAGCCTTTCATTGCCGGGGTGTTTTGAACGTCACCCGCTGACATAGGGCTGTTGCCGAGGACGGTAAAAGACTTTTTGGTTGTGCAAGCGGCCCAACAGATCGTGAATCTGGCGCACAGATTGATCCACGGCCCGAAGTTCGGCGTCATCCGAGGCGTCCGCCTCAACCAATTTGCCCGCCAGCTCGCGCTTGGACTGGTGCAGCGCCTCTTCGATCAGATCAATATCCTCAACCGACAATTCGAAATTTTCATTGTAACGCGGCATGTTGTCTCCTCGGATTTGGTTTGATGAGAGATTACCTCATGTGATGATAAGCGACAATACAGCTATCGTTTGCGACAGGCCATATATTTAATCGTTCTGCGTCAATATGTTACGACGCGCGCCCGCATACAATTGCACACCACGGCCATACACCTTGGGGCGCGGCAAGATAGGTGCAGGGCGTTGCGGACATGATCGGCGGAATTTTTCGCGCGCCATGTTCGTCGAACACCGGCCCCGATGATTTGTTTCGTTGCGCATAAAAGCCTGCGCTTGACTTGGGCCAAGGTGCAGGGCAGAAGGCAGGCCGAACCATATACCCGCAACCGGGCGTTCCGTGGGCGCCAAACTGACGAGGAGCGACAGGCCAATGGCCCAGATTTCCCTTACATTCCCCGATGGTAACGCACGTCACTACGCGGCTGGCATCACCGCCGCCGACATGGCTGCCGATATTTCCACATCGCTTGCCAAAAAGGCGATCTCGGCCAATGTGAACGGCCAGCACTGGGATCTCCAGTGGCCGATTGAGGCTGATTCCGCCATCGCCATCAACACAATGAAAGATGAAGGCCCGGCGCTGGAACTGATCCGGCACGATCTGGCCCATATCATGGCCCGCGCCGTGCAAGAGCTGTATCCCGGCGTCAAAGTGACCATCGGCCCGGTGATCGAAAACGGCTGGTACTACGACTTTGATCGCGCCGAACCCTTCACGCCCGAAGACCTTGGCGCGATTGAAAAAAAGATGAAAGAGATCATCAATCTGCGCGATCCCGTCCGCACCGAAATCTGGGACCGCGCCCGCGCCATCAAGCATTACGAAGACCAGAACGAGCCGTTCAAGGTTGAACTGATCGAAGCCATCCCCGGCGATGAGCCGCTGCGCATGTATTGGCACGGCCCGTGGCAAGATCTCTGCCGTGGTCCGCACCTGCAACACACCGGGCAAGTGCCCGCCGATGCCTTCAAGCTGATGTCGGTGGCGGGCGCCTATTGGCGCGGCGATTCCGACCGTCCGATGTTGCAGCGCATCTATGGCGTGGCCTTTGCGAACAAGGAAAAGCTTAAGGATTACCTGCACTTCCTTGAAGAAGCCGAAAAGCGCGATCACCGCAAACTGGGCCGCGAGATGAACCTGTTCCACATGCAAGAAGAGGCCCCGGGCCAAATCTTCTGGCATCCCAACGGCTGGAGCATCTACACCACCTTGCAAGATTACATGCGCCGCCAGCAACGCCGCGGTGGCTATGTCGAGGTGAACACCCCGCAAGTTGTTGACCGCAAACTGTGGGAGGCATCGGGCCATTGGGATAAGTATCAGGAAAACATGTTCATCGTTGAAGTCGACGAAGAGCATGCCCGCGAAAAAGCGGTTAACGCGCTGAAACCCATGAACTGCCCGTGTCACGTGCAGATTTTCAATCAGGGTCTGAAATCTTATCGTGACCTTCCGTTGCGCATGGCCGAATTCGGCAGCTGCAACCGCTATGAGCCTTCGGGCGCGCTGCATGGCATCATGCGCGTGCGCGGGTTTACGCAAGACGACGCACATATTTTCTGCCGCGAAGATCAGATTGCCGCCGAAACCGAGAAGTTCATCGGCTTCCTGTCAGAAATCTACCGCGATCTGGGGTTTGAGAAATTTGCCGTCAAATTCTCGGACCGTCCTGAGAAACGCGCCGGCAGTGACGAGGTGTGGGACAAATCCGAAGAGGCGCTGAAATCGGCCACCGAGGCCGCGGGTTGCGAGTTTGACCTCAACCCCGGCGAAGGCGCATTCTATGGCCCCAAACTGGAGTTTGTGCTGACCGACGCCATTGGCCGCGACTGGCAATGCGGCACCTTGCAGGTGGATTTCGTGCTGCCCGAGCGGCTGGACGCCACCTATATCGCTGAAGACGGCGCAAAGCATCGCCCGGTGATGCTGCACCGCGCCGTATTGGGCAGCTTTGAGCGGTTCATCGGCATTCTGATCGAAGAACATGCCGGGAAACTGCCCTTCTGGATGGCCCCACGTCAGGTTGTCGTGGCGTCGATTGTGTCGGAAGCGAATGACTACGTGCATCAAGTGGTTGATCAACTGCGCGCCGCTGGTGTGCGGGCCGAGGCCGATATCCGCAACGAAAAAATCAACTACAAAGTCCGCGAACATTCGGTCGGCAAAGTTCCGGTGATCCTGGCCTGCGGTCTGCGTGAGGTCGAAGAAAACACCGTATCCCTGCGCCGACTGGGTGAAAAACAGACCAGCGTTCAGGCCTTGGATGATGTGATCCCGGCCCTGTCGCACGAGGCAACACCGCCGGATTTACTGTAACAATCCGGCCTTTTTTGACGGGGCGGCGCATGGCAAACCAAAATGCGCCGCCCCGCAATTTTTGAATTTCCCTTCGTTTTCTTTGTCTTGTGAAACTTTCACAAAATTCACGCGCTTTAACGCCTGCGTGTTTGACGGTCTCGTGAATAGCGTGTGTTCTGACAGCCCCGCTACCCTCAACATGTCGCGAATTGACGCGACTTGATTTCAAAAGTTGAGGGAGACACCCGATGTCGAACACCATGAAGACCCTTGCCATCGCTGGCGCCATGACCGCAGCCCTTGGCGCGCATGCCACGACAGCCACGGCCGAAGGCGCCAAGGAAAAGTGCTATGGCGTATCGCTTGCTGGTCAAAACGACTGCAAAGCAGGCGCAGGCACGACATGTGCCGGTAGCTCGACCGTGGATTATCAGGGCAACGCCTGGACACTGGTCGACAAAGGCACATGCGCCGAAATCGACCTGCCCGATATGGCCGACGGCACAGCGCGTCAGGGCAGCCTTGAAGAATTGAACCGCGACCTGCCGTCCTGAGCGAAATCAGGGTGTGCGGCAGATACCGCGCATCCTGTTTCCCTGCCCGTCCCCCGAGTTCCCGAGGTTTGCTATGTTGGATATGTCCCGCCCCTTGTCGCATTTGCCCGCCGCGCCCGGCGTTGGCTACAAGCCACAGCATTTCAACGATATTCTTGCCAACGCGCAGCCTGTCGAATGGTTGGAAATTCATGCTGAAAACTACATGGGCGATGGGGGCCGCCCCTTGGCGCAACTGCGCCATCTGGCCGAACGCTTTGCCATATCGGTTCACGGCGTGGGCCTGTCGATCGGCGGTGAAGGCCGCCTTGACGCCGCTCACTTGGCGCGTCTCAAGACACTGTGCGACTGGCTGCAACCGGCTAGTTTTTCCGAACATCTGGCATGGTCCACCCATGACAGCCATTTCCTGAATGATCTTTTACCCCTGCCCTATACAGATGCCACACTGACACGCGTCGCCGACCATATCGACGAGGTCCAGAATACACTGGGTCGGCCCATGCTTTTGGAAAACCCCTCAAGCTATCTGGCCTTCGACGAAAGCACCTATTGCGAAACCGAGTTTTTGGCTGAGTTGACCCGGCGCACTGCCTGTGGGCTGTTGCTGGATGTGAACAACGTGTTCATTTCCGCCACCAATCTGCGCCTTGACCCGCGTGCCTATATTGATGCGTTCCCATTGGACCGCGTCGGTGAAATTCACCTTGGCGGCCATGACGAGGATCACGACGATCACGGCGCGCCCTTGCTGATCGACAGCCACGGGCGCGAGGTGGCCGATCCGGTCTGGGCGCTGCTGGATTATACGCTGGCGCAGACCGGCCCGCGCCCTGTGTTGATCGAATGGGATGCCAATGTGCCAAACTGGCCGCTTTTGGCCGCCGAAGCGCGGCGCGCGGCGAAGGCTTTGGCCAAGGTGCCAGCATGAGCGTGACCCAAGACAGCTTCCATGCCGCGCTTCTTGGCGCGACACAGCCGGTTCCCAAAGGCCTGAGCGACGGTGCAGGACATCCGGCAGGGCGGCGTTTCGATGTGTACCGCAACAACGTGGCCGCTAGCCTGACAGACGCGCTTGAGGTTGGCTTTCCCGCAGTGCAAAGCCTGATCGGACACGACAGGTTCAAAACCGTGGCCGGGCAGTTTTTGCGCACCCATCCGCCTGACACACCGATGCTGATGCAGTACGGCGGGGCGTTTCCTGCATTTCTGGAGGGGTTTCAACCGCTTGCGCATATCGGATATTTGGCCGATGTCGCACGGCTAGAGCAAGCACAGCGCCAAGCCTACCACGCCGCCGATGCGGCACCGGTGCGCCCCGACCAGATTGCCACCATCCCACCCAAGGCATTGGGCGACGCGATAATCACGCTGGCCCCGGCGCTGCAAGTGATCCAATCCGCATGGCCTGTGCATGCGATCTGGCGCTACGCCACCGAACAGGGCGCACCCAAGCCGCCCGCAGTCGCGCAAGACGTGCTGATCACCCGGCCCGAGTTTGACCCGGTGCTGACGGTTCTGCCCGCAGGCGGCGCGGCATTCATCGCAGCCCTGCACAGCGGGGCTCCATTTGCCACAGCCCTAGAGAAAGCCAGCTACGCGGCCCCCGGTTTTGCCCTGCAAACCATGCTGGCGGTTTTGCTGCACCAAAACGCCATCACCGACATCATCACGACGGAGTAAGCCATGACCACGATCCTATCCACATATTACAGATGGTCCGCCTATCTAGGCCACGCCGATGGCTTGCTGCCCCTAATCGCGCGGGCGATTTTTGCGGCGGTTTTCTTGGCGTATTTCTGGGTCTCGGCGCTGACAAAACTGGGCGACGGTTTGTTTGGCCTGTTCACCCCAAGTGCCGGAGCCTATGCGCAGATATTTCCTCGCGCGATGGAGGCGGCGGGCTATGATCCCTCACAACTCAACCTGTTTCACACGCTGATCGTGTTGGCGGGCACTTGGGCCGAGTTTACCTTGCCCGCGCTGATCGTAATCGGGCTGCTGACTCGCTTTGCCGCGCTTGGCATGATTGGCTTTGTCGTTGTGCAAACCCTGACCGATCTTTACGGACACGGCGCGATTGCCGAGCCTGCCACCGTGGGCGCGTGGTTTGACAAAGTGCCAGACGCGCTGATCCTTGATCAACGCGCCTTGTGGGTATTTCTTCTATTGGTGCCGATGGTGAAAGGTGCCGGCGCGCTGTCGGTGGACCGGCTGTTGGTCAGAAATGCGCCTTCGGCTCATCCGGTTTCCCCGCAGCAAGGGCAAAAACACCACCAAGCGCCGTAAACCCAATGGGAAACATGGTGAACACGCCAAAATCGAAGGCATAGAGCATGGCGGCGGCAGAAATCAGCATCAGGACACCCCCCCAAAGCGCCCGGACCTTGGCCATGCCCGCCCCGGCGATGGCCAAAAGCGGGGCCAGAAAGCTGACAGCGCGGATCAGGCCGACACGGTCCACTTGTTGGGCCAGGCCCTCTACCTCTCCAAACTCATTGATAAATTCCGTGTAGCCAAAACTGAAAAACCCGATCAGCATGGCAAACAAGCCGCCGATCAGTCCAAGGGTTAAAGCTGCGTTACGCATGACACCTCCGGGGTTGCGACAAGACCGACATAGGGATGATCGCCGCCTTATCCAAGCAAGGCCGCCTGCACATCCTTGCCCCACCCCAAATAAAGCTGGCCCTGCGATTCGATCAGCGGGCGCTTCATCAATGTTGGGTGATCCGCCAACAAATCCAACGGGTTACGCTGTCGCTGCTGCGCATCCAGACCACGCCATGTGGTTGACCGTGTGTTGAGCAGCGCCACACCGAACTGCGCATGCGCGGCCTGCAACACATCTTGCGGCACACCATCGGCGCGGACATCGACGAATGTCGCATCTGGCAGTGATTTCAAAGCCTTGCGGCAGGTGTCACAGGTTTTCAAACCATACAGAATCATGGCGCACTCCCTTTCGCGTGCTTGATTAACGGGCAGAGCGTTGGCCGTCACGGGGGTTTTGCTTGCTTTTTACATGGCCCGTGTAATCATTATTTGCGCTGCAGTGGTCAAACGCCGATCTGCCTTGGATTTTCCAACGCCGGATCAAGGACTTGAACAGGGCAGCACATGGCCCGGCATACATCCGGGGACGCGAAGTGAAGAAGGAGAAACGGCATGCCAACAGGCACCGTGAAATGGTTTAACACCACCAAGGGATATGGTTTTATCGAACCGGACCAAGGCGATAAGGACGTTTTCGTTCATATTTCGGCGGTCGAACGGTCGGGGCTGACGGGCCTCGCGGATAATCAAAAGGTCGGGTACGAATTACAAGAAGGCCGCGACGGTCGGGAAATGGCTTCAGACCTCAGGCTTTTGTAACCCAAGCACTTTTCACAAATATCCGTGGCGGCGCGATGACGCCGCCACTTTATGTGCTGCGCTCAGTAGCAGCCCTTCACACCCTCGGCGCAGGTGCCAACGCTGCGATGATGGCGCATGTGGTGACGGGCCTTGGGAACCGGGTGCTGCATCACCTGTTGATACGTCTGGCTTTGGTTGGGTTTGCCGCAGCAGATGACCCCGTTCATCGTGATCGGCTGCAACCCGGACGGGCAATAATTTGTATGCGACGGGACGGCGCAGGTTTTTGGCCCTTGGGCGGCAGCCGGAGCCGCGATGACAGCGGCCAGAAGGGCGGCGGAGAGGGGAAAACGCATAGGGAACCTCTTGAAAACACTCGGACAAAATCGGGACACTGATTATAATGGTACCCGGTCCCCCGCTTCTGTCAAACCTTTTGCGGCCGGACAGGCGCGAGGGCGAAACAATCTGAGCGTGTGGGGCTAATTGACCACGCTTACCCAAATGCGCGGACGCGAGGGCCGCAGGCCCGCCGCGCCAAAGCCGACGCGCCCCCACGCGGCGGCTTTGGCGCGGATTGTCGAGGGTGAGCGGTGCGCATGAATGCGCACCCTACGGGTCGTCGATGGGCCCTAGCCCACCAACTCCTGAAACTCGCGCCACTCGCCCTTGCTCATGCCCGAGCTTTCTTGGGTCACCTCTTCGCCCTTCAGCATCCGGCGGATGCAGTCGAGGCCCTTGGCCGACAGGTTTGCACCACCCATGCGGTAATCTTCGAAGGCGCGATAGGCGGCGGGCACCCAATCGGCGACGATTTTGCAGATTTCATCGGCATAAACGCGGATTTCGTATTGGGCGTGGGTATCGGCGCGCAGGCGCAGGAAATGCAACAGGTTGTGCAGATCGACCTTCCAATACCATTGCGTATAGATATTGGCGGGCAGGTTCATGCGGGCCAGTTCGCGCGCCAGCCCCTGTTGCCCGTCCTCGGAGATCATCGCCTCGTAATTGTCATAGCAGCGCATCGCGTCGTCTTGCAGGATGCGCAGCACGCGGTCGGCTTCCTCGCCCTCAAGCGCGGCGCCCCGCCCCTGATTGTTGGTGGTCGATTGCGCGGCCAGTGCATCGGGGGCCGGAATATAGAATTCACGATCAAGGATCGAATACCGCGCCGAGTATTCATTGACGTTGGCGGTGCGGTGGCGGATCCATTGGCGGGCCACGAATACCGGCAGTTTGACGTGCAGCTTGATCTCGCACATCTCGAACGGGGTCGAATGCCAGTGGCGCATAAGGTAGCGGATCAGCCCCTCGTCATTGCTGACCGATTTGGTGCCCTTGCCGTAACTGACGCGCGCGGCCTGACAGATGGCAGCATCGTCGCCCATGTAATCGACCACCCGCACAAACCCGTGGTCCAGCACCGGATACGCGGTGTATAGATGGCGTTCCATCCCTGGCGACACGGCGCGCAGGGTGTCTTGCGGCTGGCTGCGCAGGGTGTCGATTTCGGCCTGTTGGTCAGGGGTCAGGGGCATGGCGAATCCTTTCGATGCGACGCGAGTCGGAGGTCACTATATCTTGCGGGGCATCCGAGTGGAAACGGCAATATCGGGTGCGGCACACGCAGATTCGCGCGCGCGGCTCGACATGTGGCGGCGCGGGTCTATTGTGACAGGGAACTATATGAACGGAGGCATATAATGCGCATCAGGTATCTGCATACGATGGTCCGAGTGAAGGACCTTGACGAAAGCATGAAATTCTACGCCCTTCTGGGTCTGAAAGAGACCCGGCGCATCGACGTCGAGGCGGGGCGCTTCACTTTGGTGTTCATGGCCCCCGAGGGCCAAGAAGAATGCCCGGTGGAGCTGACATGGAACTGGGATGGCGATGAGGGGCTGCCCTCGGACAGCCGCCATTTCGGGCATCTGGCCTATGAGGTCGAGGATATCTATGCCATGTGCCAGCATTTGCAGGACAATGGCGTGACCATCAATCGCCCCCCCCGCGACGGGCGCATGGCCTTTGTGCGCAGCCCCGACAATATCTCGATCGAGCTGTTGCAACAGGGCGATGCGCAAGAGCCGCAAGAGCCATGGGCCAGCATGGAAAACACGGGCCATTGGTAAGACTGGCCGCCCTGTCCGGGCTGGTCTGGGCCGTCTGGGCGGGGTTTGCCGGGGCGGCCTGTCGTCTTGCGTTGGTATTGGCGGTGGATATGTCGTCATCGGTGGATGACGTGGAATACCGCCTGCAACGCACCGGGTTGGCGGTGGCGTTGAACGCGCCGGACGTGCGGCATGCAATTTTGCAGGGCGGTCAGGGGTATGTGGCGCTGGCCGCGTATGAATGGAGTGGGCGCTACAAGCAGCGGGTTCTGCTGGATTGGCTGGCACTGCGCGGCCCGGATGATATCGACCGGGCGGTGGCGGCACTGGCCCGGGGGGACAGGGCCGAGCGGATGCACCCGACGGCTATGGGCTATGGTTTGGGTTACGGCGCGCAGATGTTGCAGCGCGGCCCAGACTGCGCGCGCCGGGTGATTGATGTATCGGGCGACGGGGTGAACAACGAAGGGTTCGGCCCGCGTCTGGCCTACAAGCATTTCCCACTGTCGGGCGTCACGGTGAATGGCCTGGTCATTTTGGGGCATGACCCCGAGGTTCTGGATTTCTACCGCAGCCAAGTGATCCGAGGGCGCAATGCCTTTGTTGAGGTGGCCACCGGCTTTGAGGATTTCGAAGCCGCCATGGCCCGCAAATTATATCGTGAGATCAACGATATGGTTCTGGGCGCAGGTCCGAGGCCTGCAGAAGGCGCACCGGGATGACGGGGCGGGGCCTGATTGCGCTGATCGCTTTTGCGCTTGGGCTAAGCGTTTCGGCCGCGCAGGCGCAGTGCCGTCAGGCGCTGGCGCTTGGGGTGGATGTTTCAGGCTCGGTCGATGGGCGCGAATACCGGTTGCAACTGGATGGTGTGGCATCGGCGTTGCGCGATCCCGACGTCAGGCGGGCGTTTCTGGCGATGCCACAGGTGCCCGTGCGCCTGCTGGTCTACGAGTGGGCCGGACAGGGACAACAACGGATATTGGCGGGCTGGCAAGCCATTGAAAACGCCGATGATCTGGACCGGATCGCACAGCGGCTTGAGACCACGACCAGCCTGTATGATGACCCCGCCACGGCAATTGGAACGGCAATGCTGCACGGGGCCGAGCTGTTGGCGCGGCAGCCCGACTGTTGGCAAAAAACGCTGGATATCTCGGGCGATGGCCCGGCCAATCGCGGGCCGCATCCCCGCGATATCGCCGATGCCGATCTGGGCGACATCACGATCAACGCTTTGGTGATCGGGCCGAATAGCCGGGCCAACACAACTAAGGATCTGAGCAACGTGAAAACGCTTGAGGCGTATTTTCAAGCGCATGTCATCCGTGGGCGCGGCGCGTTTGTGGAAACGGCGCAGGACTTTGACGATGTCGCGCGTGCCATGCGCCGCAAGCTACTGCGCGAAGTGGCCAGCCCGGCACTATCGGATGCGGGCCGGGCCGCTGGACGATGATCAGTAGATATATCGGATTTGATCGGTCCAGTAACGTTCCACTCGGCGCAGCGCGGCGGTGATCTGATCAATTCCATCAGTGCCCAGAACCCCCTTGCCTTGCAAACCGTCGGCATGCCGCTCGAACAGATCGGCGACGACATCGCGCACCTCGCGGCCACGCGCCGTCAGCCGCACCCGCACGGACCGGCGGTCAATCTCGCAGCGCTGGTGGTGCATATACCCCATGTCCACCAGTTTCTTGAGGTTATAGCTGACGTTGCTGCCCTGATAATATCCGCGTGTCTTGAGTTCACCGGCGGTCACTTCGTTATCGCCGATATTGAACATCAACAGCGCCTGAACCGCGTTCACCTCCAGAACACCGACCCGTTCGAATTCATCCTTGATCACATCCAGCAACAGCCGGTGCAGCCGTTCCACCAGCGATAGCGCCTCAAGATACCCAGCCATGAACCCCTGAAGATCAGGGGACTTCATCGGTGTTTGCAAAGTCATTTTCATCTCCGTGCGGTGCATGTTGGCACAGACACTGAGTGAAAATGGCGAAAAATCCGTAAACCGCAGCAAAGACGGCTAAAATGCGATTTATTTTGACGCGGGATTACCGGGAGGCATCCGAGACTTCGGCGATCTCGGCGATCAGGGCCGCAAAAGGATCGGGGGCCGTCACCTGCCCCGTCACCCATTGATAAAGATCTTGATCGTTTTCCGACAACAACTGATCATAAATGTCCAATTGCGCCTCGGGCAACGCGTCAAGACGGGCGTCCGCATAGCGGCGCAGGATGATGTCCATCTCCTTGATGCCCCGCCGTATCGACCGCATATACAAACGCTTCACACGGGTCTGACGATCTTCAGCCACTGGCCTCATCCTTAAGTTTGGAGCGCAGGCTTTTTTCCAGCCGGCCCAAGCGGTCGGTATACTGGATCAGATGCGTGCGGATATCGCGGATTTCGGTGAGCATTTCTGTCACATCGCGCGACAGTTCACCCTCGTCCGAGGGGGCATCTGGGCCATTGCCCTCGCCCGACAGCAGCCACAGCAGCGACACGTTCAACAGCCCCGCCATCATCGACAGCTTGTTGGCGCGCGGCTCGCTCAGATCGTTTTCCCAACCCTTCAGCGTCTTCAGCTTGACGCCAAGGCGCTTGGCCAATTCCTGCTGCGTCATCCCGGCCTGTTCGCGCGCACCAGCAACACGGTCGCCAAATGTGGTTGCATCGGGGTCGAACCAGCCTTCGGTGGAATTCTCGTTCATCTCGGTATCCTTTCGCGTCATCCGTGCAGGGTGCTTGATCCGCCGTGCGGCAGACCCTAAGACATTCACCAACGCTATACAAACCGGAGCGCGTCATGAACCCTCTTTCCGCGACATTATCGCGCGTCAAACCGTCCCCGACAATCGCGGTCACCTCGAAAGCCGCCGAGATGCGCCGCGCGGGACATGACGTGATCGGCCTTGGCGCGGGCGAGCCGGATTTCGACACCCCCGACAATATCAAGGCCGCAGGCATTCGCGCCATCGAAGAAGGCAAGACAAAATACACGCCCCCCGATGGCATCCCCGAGTTGAAAGAGGCGATCTGCGCCAAGTTCAAGCGCGACAACGGGTTAGACTATACGCCCGCGCAAGTCAGCGTTGGCACCGGCGGCAAACAGATCTTGTACAACGCGCTGATGGCCACGCTGAACCCCGGTGACGAGGTGATCATCCCCGCGCCTTATTGGGTCAGCTACCCCGACATGGTGCTTTTGGCGGGCGGCGAACCGGTGGTGGTGCCAGCCGGGATTGAAAGCGGGTTCAAGCTGACGCCCGAGGCGTTAGAGGCCGCAATCACGCCGAAAACCCGTTGGTTCATCTTCAACTCGCCCAGCAATCCCACCGGCGCGGGATATTCATGGGATGAGTTGAAGGCGCTGACCGATGTGCTGATGCGGCATCCGCATGTCTGGGTCATGACGGACGACATGTATGAACATCTGGCCTATGACGATTTCGAATTCTGCACGCCCGCGCAGGTGGAACCCGCGCTTTACGATCGCACGCTGACCTGCAACGGTGTCAGCAAGGCCTATGCGATGACCGGCTGGCGGATCGGCTATGCCGCCGGGCCCGAGGTGCTGATTGGGGGCATGCGCAAGATACAATCGCAGAGCACCTCGAACCCCTGCACGATCAGCCAATGGGCCGCGATCGAAGCGCTAAGCGGCCCCCAAGACTTCATCACGTCCAACAACCAGATTTTCAAGCGCCGCCGCGATTTGGTGGTGGGCATGCTGAACGCCATCGACGGTATGGAATGCCCGGTGCCCGAAGGCGCGTTTTATGTCTATCCGTCGATCACAGGGCTGATCGGCAAGACCAGTGCGGGCGGCGCAAAGATCACCAATGACGAGGCGTTTGCCACCGCATTGCTTGAAGAAACCGGCGTGGCGGTGGTGTTCGGCGCGGCCTTCGGGCTTTCCCCGGCGTTCCGCGTCAGCTACGCTACGGCGGATGAGGCCCTGAAAGAGGCCTGCGGCCGAATTCAAGGGTTCTGCGCCGCAATGACGTAACAGTAAGGGCGGGGACGATGGCCGGAGACTTGCCGGATTATTATTTCAGAGTGCGCGAAAACGGCGCTTTCGTATTCCGCGTAGATACTGAAAATCGGCAGCGGCGGATCGATATGGATCAAATTGCGGTGGTCAACACGCGCAACGGCCAGATCAAGCCGCATGGCGACCGGGAATTGTCAAAAGAAGATCTGAACATCATCAAAGAATGGATGGACGAGCGCATCGAGCTGCTGGCCGCGCGCGATATCGACGACATCCACCGCGCCGTTGACTACCTGAACCAAACCACCCACTGGGCGCAATCGCGCGCCACGGACGAGCAATTGGACAACGTCACCGACGCGCTGTTGTTGGCGATGCATGACCTGCGCACCGTTTTGGTGCGCAAAAAGGCCGACCGTCTTTTGAAAGACGAGTGATCCCGCATTCCGCACGCTGTGACCACACACCACACCCCTGCCCGTCGCAGGTGGGCCTTTTGAAAACGCGCCTTCGGGCAAGATTTACAGGCCCACAAAGGGTGACGCTACGTATCAGGCCCCTGACAGCGCACAATGTTTACTCAGATGAAGAAAATATATATCTTTGCGAATATTCAAATTGCGTAACACCTTATACGCCGCTGATGGCGGCCAGACTGTTTGAGGACACTCCATGACCGCTGTCGCGCCCCCGCCTGTGACCAAACTTGATCAAGACCCGCACCGCCTGCGCGAAGAACGTGAAAAAGTGCTTGAGGTCGCCATCGGCCGAGAGGTGCGCGCCTTTCGCAAGCAACAGGGGATCACCGTGGCCGAGTTGTCGCGGCTGACGGACCTGTCCATCGGCATGTTGTCAAAGATTGAAAACGGCAACACCTCGCCGTCGCTGACCACGCTGCAAACATTGGCCGATGCCCTGTCGGTGCCGCTGACTGCTTTCTTCCGGGGATACGAAGAAAAACGCGAGGCCATTCTGACAAAGGCCGGTGAAGGCGTCGAGATTGAACGGGATGGCACCCGCGCCGGGCATCAATACAACCTGCTGGGGCATATCGGATCGAATGCCAGCGGCGTGATCGTCGAGCCGTATCTGCTGACGCTAACCAAGGAGTCCGACACGTTCAACACGTTCCAGCACAGCGGAATCGAGATGATTTATATGCTGGAAGGCAAGGTCGATTACCTGCACGGCAAGGAAATCTATCCGATGGAAGCTGGAGACACGCTGTTTTTTGATGCCGACGCGCCGCACGGGCCCGAGCGTCTGGTTGAATTGCCGATCCGGTATCTGTCGATTATCTGTTATCCACAGCAAAAAACCTGATCCTGCCCCGCGGTCACAAAAAAACCGGCCACATCCCGAAGGTGTGGCCGGTTTTGGTTTGGTCGGGTCTTATTTGCTAAGGGGTGGTTCTGTGTCCAGATCAGGCCATACGCCGGCGGATGTGGGCAGGCCATCATCGAATTTGCTCAGGTAATCCAGCATCAGTGGACGGTTGTCGATAAAGCCTTTGTAGTCGGCCAACTCCTCGGGCAGATCGCGGACCACGCGATGCAGGCGGCGGCCCCATTTCGGGATGGTGACGATATCCTGAAACGCGATCAGGTAGCAGCGGATCGGGAACAACAGCGCGTTTGAGCGCGGCAAGCGGTAGAACGTTTGCAATTCAACGCGCAAATGCTGCTTGGCCCCGATGTTGTCTGGCGTCAGCGTCGCTTTTTGCACGCCCCATTTGTGATAGTTTTCCGGGCTGGTATCCAGCAGCGGATTGACCGTCATGGTCCAGTTCAGACGACGCGCCGGGGCGCCCTGCTGGATGTTGAGCAGGAATTTCAGCGCCCGCTTGAAAATGCCCATTTCATGCGCCAGTGGCACCGGCGCGTGCCATTCAAAGAAATCCATGCCGATGTCGAAATCAAGGCTCCAATCGGCCTGTGTCGTGACCATGCCCGCATCCATATACAGCATATCATTGCGCTGATCGAGCACGGCAAAATCGCCCTGCGCCTGCCGGGTGATGTATTCCAGCGGGCCGCATGGCAGCGTGGTTTCATCAAGAAACGTAAAAGTATGGTCGATGCCCATCGGCTTGTTGATCCACCGCCAGCGGTCGCCGTCGCGGTCCAGTTCGAACAGGTCAGGGTAATCCTCGGATTTGCTGACCATGATCAGTTCCAGCGTGTCCCACCCCGCCAGCGTCATATGCGGCAGCGACTGGCAGCGCAGCGGATCGTCCGCCAGCACAAGGGCGCGGTCTTGCATTTCGGACACATAATGCTCGTCCACGTCAAAGCGTTTTTCATAAACCGAGCCTTCGGGCCCGCCGCGATGTTGTTCCATGTTGACAGAATACATGTAGCTGTCTTCGTGGAACGGGAACGGAAAGCGTTTGATCGCCCAATCCGAATTTCGGAACGAATAATCGTCGCGAAAGGTTTCCTTGTTGAATTGAATGGTCATGGCTTTCTCCTTTACCGGTCCAGCACAAGGGTTTTGCCGACAAAGCGGCTGACGCAGGGCATGATTTTCTTGCCGCTGGCGTGTTCTTCATCGTCCAGCCAGTGATCGCGGTGGTCGAATGTGCCATCGGCCTCGACAACATCGGTTTCGCATTGCCCGCAGGCCCCACCCCGGCACAGGAACGGTGCCTCGACGCCGCAGCGCTCGATCGCTTCAAGCAGGCTTTCGTTTTCGCCCACCTGAATGGTGATGTCGGATTTGCACAGCCGCACTTCGAAGGGTTTGCCGGGTTGCGGGGCCAGAAACTCTTCGGAGTGCACGTGCTCCTCCGGCCAACCATGCGCGGCGGCTGTGCTATGGACCCAATTGATCATCCCCTTGGGCCCGCAGACATACACATGCGTGCCAAGCGGCTGACCATCCAGCAAATCCTCAAGCGGGAGTTTCTGGTCTTGGTCATCGAAATAGACATGCACCTTGCTGGGGTATTTGCCTGTCAGCTCGTCAACATAGCTGCCCAACTCCTTGCTACGGCAGGCATAGTGCATTTCCCACGGGGCGCTGATCCGCTCTAGATGGGCGATCATCGCCATGAACGGGGTGATCCCGATCCCGCCCGCAAGAAAGACATGCTTGCGCCCGCGCAAGTCCAGCGGGAACAGGTTGACCGGATAGCTAAGCGTCATGCGGTCGCCGACATTGACGTTGTTATGCATGAACAACGATCCGCCCCGGCCTGCGTCATCGCGGCGGACGGAAATGGCATAGATCGTCGGATCCGCCGGATCGGACATCAGCGAATAGGGGTTCAGGCGCGTGCGACCATCGTCATTCATTTCGACAACTGTATGCGCGCCTGCAGAAAACGGCGGAAACTCCTTGCCGTCGGTGCGGGTAAATTCAAACCGGGTGACAAGCGCGTTCAGCTTGACCACTGCGCTGACCGTCACGTCGATCTTCTCGGCGCCGGCTTTGGTTTTTTGGGGGGCAGCACTCATTTGTACAACTCCACGGGTTCGGGGACATTGCCGGGGTCTTCGGCATCGACGCAGACACCTTGAAACGCGGCCAGCCTGCGCGAATAGTGATCGCGGACAAACAGGTTCAGCCCGCAGTGTGAACACACGAAAGGGTCGGTCATCACGTCTTCGGTGATACCCTTGCAATGCACGCACTGCATCCGCCGCGCGACCGAGCCGCGGTGTTCGGTCTGCACCGCACTATGCGGAATGCCGGCGTGCATCGCCTCGTTCATGGCTTGGCCCATCAGGCCTTCGGTGCCCGCCAGATAGATTTGCAGGCCCATATGCGCATCCGACAGCACCCGGCGGATACGGGGCACCGATGCCTCGTAACTGGGGCCGACATACAGCTGCGCAGGCGCAAGCGCGCGCAGTTTCTCGACATAGGTCTCGCCAGTGTTTTTCGGGATGTAAATGATATGCGCCGCGTGGATCAGATCGGCGTCTTGGGCGGCCAGATCAATCAGCGCCTCGGCGCCTTCGGCATCGGCAATCATCAGATGCGCTTTGCCCGGTCGCGGCTCTAGCGTGCCATAGACAGGACGGCTGCGGATGCTTTCAGGGAACTGGAATTTGGACATTCGGTCAGTCACTCCCATTGGGTCTTAAGGAAAAAAGGCACCGCCGTGGGGCGGTGCCTATTACATGCTGCGGTGTCAGCCCTTGGCGGTGCGGATTTTTTTGTCCTTGTCGTAGAAGGGCATTTCCTCGGCAACACAAGGAATTTCGGTGCCATCCGAGTTGCGCACCGTCATCTTGGTGCCCGGCACGGCGCACTCCACCGGCATCCGGGCGATACCGACATTGTGGTCGTTCAACTCGGAATGCATGCCAAAGGTCACGACGCCGACCACCTCGCCGTCTTTCAACAGCTCGGCCCCCTCACTTGCGGGTGTGGTGCCTTCCAGTTTGACGCCGTAAATCTTGAAGCGTTCCTTGCCCTTCAGCGCATAGTGATTTTCCGCGCCGCGGAAACCGGTTTTGCCGGGCGATACGGTGAAATCCAGCCCCAATTCCCACAGCGAGTCGCCACAGGGCTGATCGGGGAACGGGTAGGTTTCCGAGTTGTCGCCGGGGAAGAACAACAGGTAGCTTTCGGTGCGCAGCAGATCGAGCGTGGAGAACTGGACCGGGACGATCCCCATATCCTTGCCATCCTCAAGAATGGCATCCCACAAATCCATCGCGTGGCGCGCTTCGCAGAAAATCTCGTAGCCGCGTTCACCGGTATAGCCGGTGCGCGAGATCATCACCGGTTTGCCAAAGAGCTTGGTCTGGATGATGCCGAAATAGGCCAGATCGCGAATGCCGGGGATGTGCTTGGCCAGAAAATCAACCGCCACCGGCCCCTGCAACGACATGTCGTGCAGATCATCATCGAACAGCATCGAAACGTTTTTGCCATAAGCGGCCATCGCAAGGCTTTCATGGCCCGTTCCGGTGCCATGGACCACCAGCCAGTTGTTGACCGACAGGCGATAGATCACGCAGTCGTCGATGAACAACCCGCGATCATCCAGCATCGCGGCATAGCTGGCCCGGCCCGGCATCAATTTGTCGACATTGCGGGTTGTGGCGCGGTCGATCACGGCGGCGGCATGCGGCCCGCTGAGGTGCACTTTCTTGAGGCCCGACACATCCATCAGCCCGGCTTTGGTGCGCACCGCCTCGTAATCGGCTTTGGCCCGCTCATCGGAATGGTCGTAGAACCACGCGGTTCCCATGCCGTTCCAATCTTCCAGCTCTGCGCCGATTTCCACGTGGCGCTGCGCCAAAGCGGATGTTCTGTAGATGATCGCCATTCCATGTCTCCCTGTTATTTTGAATTTTCCGATATTGAGACCGAACTGCCCCTAAAAATCAATACCCAAGGTCAGATTTTTTTCCTACCGGGAAAACCTTTGTCGGCATAAAATCGCTTTTCCTGTAGCGCCCAAAATCTGGTCGTAGCGCCCAATTTGCGCGCGGAGAGCTCCAAAAAAATTTGACACACTTCGAAAAACTCCGTCACACTTCAGGAAAAAAACTTTCATTATAATAAAACAACCAAACAGGGAGCCGAAAATGGATGGCAATCTAAATGCGCTAACGACGGTGTTTACCGAGTTTTACTACTGGGTCACCGTCGTCTTCATGTTTTTGATTCATGTGGGATTCTGCATGTATGAGGTCGGCGCAAGCCGTCGACGTAACCATATGCATACACTTATGAAAAACGTCATGGTGATCCCATTGGTCACCGTGACTTTCTTTTTCTTCGGGTGGTGGATTTACTGGGCCTTTCCGATGTTCCCGTTCTTTGGCGGGCTCGACCTTGAGGCGGGGGCGGCGAATCTACCTTGGGCTGAAACGATGGGCCCGAACGCAGCGGATCGAATCACAGGCGTGTTCTGGGCCGCGTTCCTGCTTTTCTCGTGGACGGCGGCCTCAATCGTGTCCGGTTCGGTGATCGAGCGCATCCGCTCGTCGGCGCTGTGGGTTCATGCGGTGTTGATCGGCTCGGTGTGGTGGATCATCGACGCGGCATGGGGCTGGCACTATGGCGGCTGGATGGTGAAATACCTTGGCTACCACGACGCCTATGCGTCGGGTGTCATTCACGCGATTGCCGGGGGCTATGCGCTTGGCGTGATCGCGGTGCTTGGGCCACGGATTGGGAAATTTGCCAAAGACGGCAGCCCGCGCGATATCCCGCCGCATAACCCATGGATGCTGACAATCGGGATTTTCCTGATCTACACCGGCTTTTGGGGCTTTTACGCGGCATGCAATGTGCCCGTCATCTCGCCCGAGGGAATCGGCGGCGAAATCACCGGCACAACATGGACGGCCACCAACATCTATCTGGCGCCAACCTCGCTTTCGGGGATCACCTTCAACTTCCTGATGTCGCTGTCGGGTGGCCTGATGGCCGCTTATGTCGTGTCCAAAGGCGATGCGTTCTGGACCTTCTCGGGCGGATTGGCCGGGATCATCACCGCATCGGCGGGCAACGACCTGTATCATCCGGTGCAAGCGATGCTGATTGCCGCAGTGGGCGTTGTGATTGTCTACAACCTGCACTTCTGGGTCGAGCGCAAGTTCAAGCTGGATGACGCCGTGGGTGCCGTGGCCGTGCATGGCTATGCCGGTGTCGTCGGTCTGGTGATTGCCGGGTTCGTCCTGTGGGGTGCGCCATCATCGCCTTATGAGGGCTATGCCAGCATCAACCCGCTGGGCCAGACTCTGGGTGCGATCATCATGTTCTTTGGCCTTGGCTTCTTGCCCGCGTTCATCGTGGCCAAGCTGCAAAAGGCGGCAGGTGTGCTGCGCATCCCCGAAGAGGTTGAGCTTGAAGGGCTCGATTACGCCGAGCACCACGCCTACGAGGACGCCAAACAGGCGATCATCGAAGCCGACAAAGAGCATCTTTCGAAAAAGCTGACAGCCGCAGAATAAGGAGACTTCACTATGTCTACGATTGGTTATGAATCCTGGGCCGTGGATATGGCCGATGTCGGCCCCATCTACCCCCTACAGGGATGGGAATTCCCGATGGTGGTGATTGGCGTGCTGTTCTGGATCGGCTGGCACCGCATTCAGTTCGTGCGCGAACACAAACATCTTGAGCAGGCCAAGCAACGCGCGCTTGACCATGAGCGGATCGAACAAAGCGTCGAACGGTATTGAAATGCGGGGGCGGGCCACCATGCCCGCCCTTGCACCTTAGGAAATTTTTTTTCATCTGAGTTGCAGCGGCAAATTTTCGATGCTAGCCTCAACGCAGACCCCATGACGGGTAGAATCACTAAAGCGGAGACTCGCCTAATGTGCGGAATTGTTGGACTTTTCTTGAAGGACAAAGCGCTTGAGCCCCGGTTGGGCGCTATGTTGACGGACATGCTGATCACCATGACCGACCGGGGACCGGACAGCGCAGGCATTGCCATCTACGGCGAAGGCGCTGCGGGCGTTTCAAAGGTCACGGTGCAATCCGAGACCCCGGATCAGGATTTTGCCGATCTGGCGGACAAGGTAAAGGCGCTGGTGGGCGGCCCTGTATCGCTGACCCGCCGCGACACCCATGCGGTGCTCAGCGTCCCGGCGGGCAAGGCTGAAGAGTTGCGCAAGCAACTCAAAGAGGTCGCCCCCACCGTGCGGGTGATGTCGTTTGGCGACACGCTGGAAATCTACAAAGAGGTCGGCCTGCCCAAGGATGTTGCGGCGCGCTTTGATATTGCCTCGATGTCGGGATCGCACGGCATTGGCCATACCCGCATGGCGACGGAATCCGCCGTGACCACCATGGGCGCACATCCGTTCAACACCGGCAGCGACCAGTGCCTTGTGCATAACGGATCGTTGTCCAATCACAACTCGTTGCGCCGCAAGCTAAACCGCGAAGGCATCCACGTCGAAACGAAGAACGACAGCGAAGTCGCCGCCGCCTACCTGACATGGAAAATGCAGAACGGCGCAACGCTGGGCGAAGCGCTGGAAAACTCGCTGGACGATCTGGACGGGTTCTTTAACTTCGTGGTCGGCACCAAGGACGGCTTTGGCGTGGTCCGCGACCCGATTGCATGCAAACCCGCTGTGATGGCCGAAACCGATCAATACGTGGCCTTCGGGTCCGAATACCGCGCGCTGGTCAACCTGCCGGGAATCGAAGACGCCCGCGTCTGGGAGCCCGAGCCCGCCACGGTGTATTTCTGGCGCCACGGCGAAACCACAACCCCCAACAAGAAGGCCGCGTAAATGCAGACCTATGACCTTGAAGCCGACGGGCTGCGCGGTTTGAACGCCGCGCTGCATGCCCAGTCCTCCGAGACGAACCAGACCCATTGGGAAATCGTGAACCCGCGCGGCAGCCATGCCATCGCGGTGGGCCTAGACGCGCCGATCGAGGTGAATGTCAAAGGCTCCACCGGCTATTATTGCGGTGGCATGAACAAACAGGCGACCGTTCATGTGTATGGCTCGGCTGGGCCGGGTGTGGCTGAAAACATGATGTCGGGCACCGTGGTGATCGACGGCGACGCCTCGCAATACGCAGGTGCCACTGGCAACGGCGGAACGCTTGTCATCAAGGGCAATGCCAGCTCGCGCTGCGGTATTTCTATGAAAGGCATCGACATCGTGGTGCATGGCAATGTCGGCCATATGTCCGCTTTCATGGGCCAATCCGGAAACCTTGTAGTGTGTGGCGATGCTGGCGAAGCGCTTGGCGACTCGATCTACGAGGCGCGCCTGTTCGTGCGCGGGTCGGTCAAATCGTTGGGGGCCGACTGCGTCGAGAAAGAGATGCGGCCTGAACATCTGGACCTGCTGCGCGATCTGCTAGAGCGTGGCGGCTGTGACGCCAAGCCAGAAGAATTCAAGCGCTACGGCTCGGCCCGCCAGCTTTATAACTTCAAAGTCGACAACGCATATTGAGGGAGCCATGACTGTGAAAGACATAGATAAAAACGGTCCTCCGCGGACAACACCGATCCAGTCGGCGACCTTTTCCAACCCGATCAACGCCGAAATCCGCCGTGCGGCGGCCACCGGCATCTACGACATCCGGGGCGGTGGCGCCAAACGCCGGGTGCCGCATTTCGACGACCTGCTGTTTCTGGGGGCGTCGGTGTCACGCTATCCGTTGGAAGGCTACCGCGAACGCTGCGACACCAAGGTGACACTGGGCACACGTTTCGCCAAGAACCCGATCGAGCTGGATATTCCAATCACCATTGCCGGCATGTCCTTTGGGGCGCTGTCAGGGCGTGCGAAAGAGGCCTTGGGCCGTGGCGCATCAGAGGCCGGCACATCGACCACAACCGGTGATGGCGGCATGACCCCCGAAGAACGCGGCCATTCCACCAAGCTGGTCTATCAATACCTGCCCTCGCGCTATGGCATGAACCCCGACGACCTGCGCAAGGCCGACGCAATTGAGGTTGTGGTTGGCCAAGGTGCCAAGCCCGGTGGCGGCGGCATGCTGTTGGGTCAGAAAATCAGCGACCGCGTGGCCGACATGCGCAACCTGCCCAAGGGGATCGACCAACGCTCGGCCTGCCGCCACCCGGACTGGACCGGGCCGGACGATCTGGAAATCAAGATCCTTGAGCTGCGCGAGATCACGGCATGGGAAAAACCGATCTACGTCAAGGTCGGCGGCACCCGCCCCTATTACGACGTCGCGCTGGCGGTGAAGGCCGGGGCGGACGTGGTCGTGCTGGACGGGATGCAAGGTGGCACCGCCGCCACCCAAGACGTGTTCATCGAACATGTCGGCCTGCCGACGCTGGCCTGTATCCGCCCTGCCGTGCAGGCCCTGCAGGATCTGGGCGTGCACCGCGAAGTGCAGCTGATCGTGTCGGGCGGCATCCGCACCGGGGCCGATGTGGCCAAGGCGATGGCGCTTGGCGCGGATGCGGTCAGCATTGGCACGGCGGCGATGGTCGCCATTGGCGACAACGACCCGAAATGGGAGGCCGAGTATCAAAAGCTGGGCACCACCACCGGTGCCTATGACGATTGGCACGAGGGTCTGGACCCTGCGGGCATCACCACGCAAGACCCCGAGTTGCAACAGCGGCTTGATCCGGTGGATGCCGGGCGGCGGTTGCGCAATTACCTGAACGTCATGACGCTTGAGGCGCAAACCATCGCGCGGGCGTGCGGGCATAACGACCTGCACAACCTTGAACCCGAGGATCTGTGCGCGCTAACGATGGAGGCGGCGGCCATGGCGCAGGTGCCACTGGCCGGCACCACTTGGTGGCCCGGCAAAAGCGGCGCAGGGTTCTGACGACACCGGACTCGCATATCAAAGGGGGGCGACGCGCAATCGCCCCCCTCTTCGATCACAACGAAAAAGACCAACGAACAGGGATACACTCATAATGACAGTTGATCTGGCTAAATTCGCCCAAGAAAAAGGCGTCAAGTATTTCATGATCTCCTTCACCGATCTGTTTGGCGGCCAACGCGCCAAGCTGGTCCCGGCGCAGGCCATCGCCGACATGCAGGAAGACGGGGCTGGCTTTGCCGGGTTCGCCACATGGCTGGATATGACGCCTGCGCATCCCGACATGCTGGCCGTGCCCGACCCCGACTCGGTGATCCAACTGCCTTGGAAACCCGAGGTGGCGTGGGTTGCGGGCAATTGCGTGATGGAAGACGAAGACGTCGCACAAGCGCCGCGCAACGTGCTGCGCCGCCTGATTGACGAGGCCGCCGAAGAAGGCCTGCATGTCAAAACCGGGATCGAGGCCGAGTTTTTCTTGCTGACGCCCGAAGGCGACCAGATCAGCGACCCTTTCGATACCGCCGCCAAGCCCTGCTATGATCAACAGGCGGTGATGCGCCGCTACGAGGTGGTCCGCGAAATCTGCGATTACATGCTGGAACTGGGCTGGGGCCCCTACCAGAACGACCATGAGGATGCGAATGGCCAGTTTGAAATGAACTGGGAATACGATGACGTTCTCAAGACCGCTGATCGGCATTCGTTCTTCAAGTTCATGACCAAGTCCATCGCCGAAAAGCATGGCTTCCGCGCCACTTTCATGCCCAAGCCCATCGAAGGGCTGACCGGCAATGGCTGCCACGCGCATATCTCGGTCTGGGATGCGCCGGGCGATGCATCCAAGGTCAATGTCTTTGCTGGCGATGGCGACGGCCCCACCGGCGAGGTCGGCCTGTCAGAGCGTGGCAAGCATTTTCTTGGCGGGATCATGAAACACGCAAGCGCATTGGCCGCGATCACCAACCCGACGGTGAACAGCTACAAGCGGATCAACGCACCGCGCACCATGTCAGGGGCCACATGGGCGCCCAACACGGTGACTTGGACCGGCAACAACCGCACCCATATGGTCCGCGTCCCCGGACCGGGTCGGTTTGAATTGCGCCTGCCCGACGGGGCGGTGAACCCCTATCTGTTGCAGGCGGTCATCATCGCGGCCGGTCTGTCGGGCATCCGCAGCAAGGCCGACCCCGGCAAACGCTATGACATCGACATGTATGCCGAGGGCCACAAGGTGCGCGGCGCGCCCAAGCTGCCGTTGAACATGCTGGATGCGATCCGCGAATACGACAAGGACAAAGAGCTGAAGAAAACCATGGGATCGGACTTCTCGGCCAGCTTCATCAAGATGAAATTGCAGGAGTGGAACTCGTTCGTGACCCATTTCAGCAATTGGGAACGCGAGCACACGCTGGATATCTGACCTCAGGCAAATCCAAAAGACAGGCCGCGGCAACCATCTGCCGCGGCCTTTTTTCATGCCCAACCGCTTACAGGTTGGGATACATCGGGAAGCGTGCGCACATGGCTTCGACCTCGGCCTTGACCTTGGCTTCAAC
>NZ_JAAORB010000029.1 GCF_011601345.1 Roseovarius gahaiensis | reverse complement strand
AGTGGACGACTTTTACGCCGCCCGCACCGCCAATATGGCGGCGCTACCGTGGTCTAATTTTGCACCGCCGTTCTCACTCGGCGCGGCGTGGTCCATCATGTGGCCAGACTCAACTGTTGTCGCAGCCTTAACAGCCCCCAATTCGAACGACCCCATGACGAACATCATCATAAGCACGACCATCAGGCACCGGAAAAGAGCGGACCGCAGTTGTTTCATAAAGGCAGGAATACCAAGCTTTCCCCGGCTGTCCAGTCAAACCGTCACCGCAACATCCCGAGCAACCCAAATTTTTCGTGATCGGCGCGGCATTGGTCACCGCTTTCATAAGCTTGTGGGTCACACCTTGGCCTGCCGTTCATCGGTTCCTTTTGCCATCGAAGATTCGAACAAAAAGAAGACCGTCACGGGCCAACCAAGCCCGATGGCAACCATCACGAACACGAAGTTGATATCTGGCCGGGTGCTGTCGGGCGGACCTTGTGATGTCCTTGGGTGGGTGTCAGTTGATCCCGTTGGCCTGTTGCACCTCGCGGACATAGGCCGTGATTGCGGTCACATCGGCCTTGGTCAGCCCGTCTTGTGACGGCATGTTGCCGAAGTCCCAGTGATGCGCCCGCACCCCGTTTTGGACGGCCAATTGAAAAGACATGTCGCTATGATGCGAGGGCTCGTAGATCTTGAGGATGAGCGGCGGGCCTTTGCCTGTTTTCCCGGCGGCGTTCTGGCCGTGACATTCCGCGCAGACGGCCTCGAACGCCCGTTTGCCCATCTGCGCCTGTTGCGAAAGCTGTTCGGGACGCGTGACCGCCACCATCGCCCCCGCTTGCGCGGGCGCGGTTGTGCTATTGGCACCGGACGTAGAGGTGACGCCGCCGCCTTGTGTAACGTAGTAGGCACCCGCCGCGATCATTGCGGCAACGGCACCGACAACCAGTGTCTTGTTCATGTTTTATATCTCCGAATCTGTGATGTGTCTGGACCGGCTTCAGCCGTCTTCGCCGGTGGCGTCTTGGTCCAGAAGGTAGGCGGCGATCGCATCGCGGTCGGCTTGCGACAACCATGATGTTCCATGCTGCATGACCTTGCCCATGCCGCTGCCGAACGTGTCGCCATCCGGCATGACCCCGGACTTCAACCCAAAGGCCAATGATGAGGCCGTCCAGCCCGCCGCGCGCAGATCGTCTGCCCGGATTGACGGGGCCTTGCCCCCATCCGGCAGGTCGTCGCTACCGGCAAGATAGCGGTCCGGTCGGCGTCCGCCGGCAAGGTTGCGGTCGGTATGGCAGGCAGCGCAATGCGTCAGCCCGTTGACCAGCCACCGCCCTTGGTTCCACAGTTGCGATCGGTCTGGCACCGGCGCGGTGGGCGGGCCGTCGTGAAAGGCCGCGCGCCAAAGCTTGAGCCCGAAGCGCAGGTTGAACGGAAAGGCGATATCGTTTGTGCCCGCCGTTATGTCCTGCGCGGGCACGCCGCGAAATGCGGCCCAAAGATCGGCAATATCCTGATCGGTCAAGTCGCCGTAGAACGCATAGGGAAACGCCGGGTAATAGGGCGCACCATCCGGCGCCACGCCTTGCCGCACAGCGCGCGCGAAATCGTCGATCGTCCACCCGCCGATGCCCGCAGTCTGGTGCGGGGTGATGTTGGGCGGGATGAAGCGGCCAAAATCGGTTTCGATAGCCGCCCCGCCAGTCAGGGCGGGACGGCCTGAACCCGGATCGGAATGACAGGCGATACAGCCTCCGGCGCGGGCAAGGTAGGCGCCACGCTGCGCATCGCCGTCGCGTGTGGCCAAGTCAGGGGTGTCCCCGATGGGCCAGACCGCCAGCGATGCGCCGCCCAGCCCCGCCAGTGCGGCGAGGCCAAACAAAACAAGCAAAATCTGGCGCATGATCAGTCGTTTTCCTGACGATACCGGTCATGACAGGCCGAACACGTCTGCGTCAGCATCACGAAGGCCCCGTCGGCAGGCATCTGGCCAATATGATCGGCCGTCATTCCGTCTGGAGCCATGCCGTCACCCATCATCATGTCACCGCCCATCATGCCGGATTGTCCGCCCATCATGTCACCGCCCATCATGCCAGACTGATTGCCTGTCATGTGGCCGTCACCCCGCAAGCCATTGCCCGCCGCCATGGCAAGACCTTCCGCCGCTATCTCCAATTGCGCCGCAAGCGTGGTGAAGCGATCCCATTCTTCCCAAGTGCGTGGCAAGGTTTCCGACGGATGCTCGGTCGAGCCGTCGGGAAATTTATCCGTCATGGCCGAGCCCGCCTCAGCAGCGATGGCCTGCGCCGCCGCGCGGACGGCGGCGGCATCATAGTCGGCTTCGCCAGCCATCATCGGCTTGATCCGCTTTATGGACTCTCCCATGGATTTCATCGCGTCCATACGCTCTTTCACCACGCCGGTCGCACCGGAATGGGCCAGCGCCCCAACCGTCAGGCCGGCCACAGCCAGCGCGGTGATTGCCGTTTTGTAAAACATAGTCATTCTCCGTTGATCCAATTGTCGTCGGCCCGTCAGGCCCGTGGGATTGGATCAGATGCGCGGGGGAGGCGGATCGGCTACGCTGGACAGCGAGGTGCGGTAAGGGTCCGCAAAGATAGGGTAACCGGCAGAGGTTTCGCGCAACGGCGCTGGCGCATGATGGATGCTCAGGGTCACCTTTGATGTGCATGTGCCATCATGATGGCAGCAAGACTCGCTGGCTGGTGCCGTCTGTGCGTCCTCCATGCCTTGCTGCGCGCTGTCGGACATATGCGAAACAGATGGATGAGCGGCGGCGGCCGTCGGCCACGCCGACAGCAGCGTCATCAAGCCCACGGTAATCGCCGTAAACAAGAGTATTCGGCTATATGGAAACGTCATCGGCATCATCGCTGATTGTCGCGTCACAGGTCAGGCATTGTCAATGGTCGCAACAGCGACATGGCATTTACCAAAAGTTTCCGAAATCGGATCTTTGACGTCTTGAAACTTGGATTGGCTGCAGTGTCACCAAACCAAAAGCGTCTGCCAGCGTCGCGGAGATTTTTTGCGCCGGACCTAGATTGGCAAAGGCTTTGTTTGTTCATTTTGGAGGCCAAGAAAAACTGTGGATGTAAGACGGTGTTTGCGACGTCCGTCAAGATCCCAGTGGCCGAGGCGGATTTGCCCATCAAGCGCCGTGAGGTAAAATAGAAGTTGGCCCCCGTCACCGAAGGCGCGCAAAATCCTGAACAGAGGAACATGATAAAACAGTCCCGTGGACTTCTTTCCTTACGAAATCCACTGAACTGACGCGGTGGAGGCGTCCACTCGCCGGCATCGTAAATCATAACGGTTCTAATGTCGCTTGGTAGAGGGCAAATCAAAGACATCAAAGATCAGTATTTTGGCAATCGATTTGGCATAAGGCAGCTTTCAGGCCTGTGCTGTCGGACCAGATGGGCAGTTGTCTTCAAACGCGCTGTGTCGCGAACACGGCTGTCGGCGCTGTTGGCTGACCACCCAGCTTGCATAGTGGCGATTTAGGCCTGCGCGACGTAGGACCATTGGGACCGGCTTGCGCAAAGTCATGGCCATGAGGTTCGGCGCGCACCAACTGCTTACGTAAATCCGTTCGTAAAACGCCAGAGTGAGGCAAGAAACGGCGCGGCAACCCAAGGCCGTGCTGTCGCGTTTCGCACCCGATCTCGACAGGTTTGAAAGTGGCCAGAGTTTCGCCACTTGGCTGGGCTTGGTGCCACGACCGTAGGTCAGTGTCGCCATACCGCTGTTGCGGCTGCCAATTTCTTGCGCATCGGTGGATCACGTATCAACCAGCTCGCTGCCACCACTCAGGCAGACTTGGCCCCCGTCGGCCTGACAGGCCTGCTGCATGAGCCGACCTGCCAAGCGCTGTTGTTGCGCAACCGCAACCCCCGTATCATTGGCCAGCTCCGGGAAGGACAGCATCAGGTTTGGGAAATCCTGCATCTGCGTGCGCCAGAGAAACGCGCGGTAGTCCGTGCCGTTATACGCCTCCCTCACGACAACAGAGCCATCCGCGCGTACAGCGCGTGCAGAATGGATCCGGGCAGGCACTCCTCTGGCGCGGCTTGTGGGCACGCCATGTTTGGGGCAATCGATACAACCGCGCCGATCACAACGGCAAAGCTGACAATACTTAGGGATTTTTTGATAACCTTTGGGTCGATATCCCGCGAGGGATCGCATTTTTTGGCGCGCATTGTTTCCTTAGAAAATAAAAAGGTTCCCTAATACTCGGGAGCGCTCGATGATTTTATGAAATACAATCAGAAACTTAACGCTTGTAGGTCATAACGACCAAAACCAGCGCCTGATCACTGGGTCGCGTCTGTGGATCGCCCCCACAACGTGTGATGGCACTGGCCACTGTTGGCTGGCGGCGACCCGAGCGCACAGGCGCGCGGTGCACAAGCATGCGGTGCATGGCACGTATGCCGGTGTGACCGGCCCCGGTTTTTGATCTGCGCCAGCCCCTTGTTTTTATCCGGCGATCACTCGGGGCCGTGGTTTAGTTCACGTTCCACAGCCGTCCGCGCGGGCTGTTCGGAGTCAGGGCCTCGGGCCATCCAATGAAATATTCGAACGCATACAGGATCAGGCACAGTGCAATGATCGCAAAAACAAATTTCACTTGTTTTGCGCTTGGTGGGGACTGCGCCCACCGTGCCATCCGAAACAGCCAGCGAATGTTCATCGCAGACCAAGCAAATCGTGCTGTCGAAGGTCATATTGGCGCGGTGTCGGCATGTCTTCCTCTTGAAATTCCGCGACCAGCATAAGACAACGCGTGGACCTGTCCACAAACAATCAGGGGTGCGCGCACGAATGCCGTCACATGCCGAAACTCGCAAGCTGCCGTATACGGCCCAGCAAATGTATGATCTGGTGGCAGATGTGGCCAGCTATCCAAAATTTCTGCCGTGGACAGCCGCCGCGCGGGTGCGCAGGGATGAGGCGCAGGCCGATGGGTCCATCCTGATGGAAGCGGATTTGGTGATCAGTTTCAAGGTCTTCCGCGAACGGTTTGGCAGCCGTGTCGTGTTATGGCCCGACGACAAGCAGATCAAAACCGAATATCTGGACGGCCCGTTCAAACACATGATTTCGAATTGGCGGTTCAAGGACATCGAGGGCGGTTGCGAAGTGCAGTTCGATGTGGATTTCGAATTTAAGAACATGCTTTTGCAAAAGGCTGCAGGGCTATTTTTCTACGAGGCGATGCAACGTATCGTCAAAGCCTTCGAGGGCCGCGCGCAGGATTTGTACGGCTAAGCCCCAACGGCTTGAAACGACGGTTCATCACGTGCTGGTTGGCCTTGTCATGCCCGGCCAAGGGTGCGACCCGTCAAACCAAGCTGCGCTTGAGCAGGGCCAAAGCATGATCGCGCGACAATTGCCGCACCGTGTCGCGGCCTTGCGCGCCAAATTCTTGCGTGTCTGTAAACGTTTTCAACCCCTTACGCGCCAATCCGAAACATACGCGGCCTTCTGGTTTATGCTCGGACCCGCCGGGACCGGCAACCCCGGTGATGGCAACGGTCAGATCCGCCGCCGAGCGCGACAGTGCGCCTTCGGCCATTTCCTGTGCAACCTGTTCCGAGACCGCGCCATGCGCCATCAAGCTGTCGGTGGACACGCCCAGCATCTCCACCTTTGCGGCGTTTGAATAGGTCACAAAACCGCGATCCATGACATCAGACGCGCCGGGCATATCGGTCAACGCAACCGAAACCATGCCGCCCGTACAGGATTCAGCGGTGGCAACACGCAAGTTCAAGCTGCGCGCAAGGTCTATAATTTCCTGTTTAATCAATTCATTAAAACTCCATGTGAAAGGGCCGCCAAGGCGATGACACCCGCGGCGGCGATCGCACCTGCAATGATATCATCCAGCATCACGCCAAGCGAGTCCCCCCGCCTGTCGGCCCATCCAACCGGGCCGGGTTTCCAGATGTCGAACAGTCGAAACAGAACGAAGGCGGCGAACCAGCCCGGATAAAGCGCGGTGAGCGGCACGCCAACATGCGCCGCACCGATGGACACCGGCAGGAAGGCCAGCCATTGGCCCGCGACTTCGTCGATCACGATCTCGGAGGGGTCATGATCCTCTTTGCCTTTTGTTTCCAATGACGTCGCCCACCAACCTAAAGCAAATGAAACGATCACACCTGCGCCCAAAAGCCAAGGACCGCCCAGCACATGCAGCGCCCATGCCACCGGGATGGCTGCGGCCGAACCCCATGTTCCGGGGGCCGGTCGCAGGTGGCCGACGTGGAAAAATGTTGCAATCAAATGACTTACGCTCATGTCTTCACCAATGTTGCAGTGGCTTGCGCCGCGATGCCTTCCTCGCGGCCCGTAAACCCAAGACGTTCCGAGGTGGTCGCCTTGATGGAAATGCGATCAATCGGCAGGCCGGTGATGGTGGAAAGCGCCTGTTGCATCGCCGCGGCGTGCGGCCCGATCTTGGGCCTCTCGCAGACAAGTGTGACGTCCAAGTTACTGATAGAAAATCCATTTTCAGACACCAGCCCAACCGCGTGGCGGAAGAATATGTGGCTTTCGGCACCTTTCCACTGCGGATCGCTTGGCGGAAAGTGGCGGCCGATATCGCCCATGGCAAGGGCCCCATAGAGCGCATCGGTCAGGGCGTGCATGCCAACATCCGCATCGGAATGGCCTTGCAGGCCGCGGGTGTGGGGGATCTTAACGCCGCATAAAACCACGTGGTCGCCGTCGCCGAACCGATGCACGTCATAGCCATTGCCAACACGGATATCCATGTGCTGCTCCAATAGTTTCGCGGCGCGGGAAAAGTCGCCGGGATGGGTGATTTTCAGATTGTCCTCGTCCCCGTCAACGATGCGCACGGGCATATTGCTAGCGCGGGCAACTTCGACATCATCGGCGGCTGTGCCGTCCGATTGACGGTGTGCAGACAGGATATCGGTGAACACAAAGGCCTGTGGGGTTTGCGCGCGGAACAATCCCGCGCGATCCTGCGTGCCGATCACCTGTCCGGCGTCGCCGCGCCAAAGCGCATCGGTGACGGGCAGGGCCGGGGCCACGGCGGGTGCATCGCCCGCCTGAATTTCGGATAAAATATACGAAATATAGGTGGGCGTCGTGCAACACCGCGCGACATCGTGGATCAGGACGTTTGAAATGGGCGTGCCGTCTGATGTCGCGGCCAGATATTCCAACCCGTTACGCACCGATTGGGCCCGTGTGGCACCGCCGGGTGTAACTTCGATGCCGTTGGCCGGGGCGTATCGGGGCAGGTCGTCGGGATGTAGCACCACCACGATGCGCGCAAGGTCCGCCACCGCTTGAAATGCGGCGACGGTCCAGTCAATGACGGGGCGGCCCGCCAATATCTGCCATTGCTTGGGCTGATCCCCCCCGGCGCGGGTGCCGCGACCTGCGGCGACGATGATGGCGGCGTTTGTCATGGGTCTTGATTACGCGCAGCCCCGGACAAGCGCAATGCCGGGGTGAAGTGCCCAAAAATTAATCAGACGCCGGTTTCATATTCTCATTTCTGGCTGTAAACGTTGTTAAAAAATCCGTGATTGTTTACACAAGCGACAGTGCACAAGGATTAATCACTTGACCGTCTTCTTAGCAGATAAGGCCCTGACGCCGCCGGTTCTTCTGGCTCCGCTTGCGGGAATCACCGATTTGCCGTTCCGCAATCTGGTGGCCCGTTTCGGTGTCGGGCTGGTGGTCAGCGAGATGGTTGCAAGTCAGGAAATGGTGCAGGCGAAACCCGGTGTTCGTGAACGCGCCGAGCTGGGGTTCGGGCTTGAAAACACCGCCGTGCAACTGGCCGGGCGCGAGGCACATTGGATGGCCGAGGCCGCTCGACAGGTTGAGGCCAACGGCGCAAGGATCATCGACATCAATATGGGGTGTCCAGCCAAGAAAGTGACAAGCGCCAGCGGCGCAGGGGCCAGCGGATCGGCGTTGATGAAAGATCTTGATCATGCGCTCAGCTTGATTGAGGCCGTGGTCGGCGCGGTTAACATCCCGGTGACGCTGAAAACACGGCTGGGTTGGGATGACGCGTTGCTGAACGCCCCGGAACTGGCGAAGCGCGCAGAAAATGCAGGGATTGCAATGATCACCATTCACGGGCGGACACGCTGCCAATTCTACAAGGGGCGCGCCGATTGGGCCGCGATTGCGCGGGTGAAACAGGCCGTGCGCATCCCGGTGATCGCCAATGGCGATATCGTTGACGCGACCACGGCGCGCGACGCTTTGCGCCTTTCGGGGGCCGACGGGGTGATGATCGGACGCGGCGCGCAAGGGCGGCCTTGGGTTTTGGCGCAGGTGGCGGCGGAGTTGTCGGGCATGCCCCCACCGCATCTGCCGCAAGGCGAGGATTTGGCCGACATGATCTGTGACCATTACGAAGACATGCTGAGGTTTTACGGCCCTGACTTGGGCAACCGCGTCGCGCGCAAGCATCTGGGGTGGTATCTGGACGGGGCAGGCACGGGTGCGGCCCTGCGCAAACATGTGCTGACCAGCCGGACCAACGCTGAGGTGTTGCGCCTAATCCCACATGCGTTGCGTGATGGTGAAAGGGCTGCGGCATGACCGGGGGCGAGGATGCGCTTTGGACATCTCTACCGGTGCCCGCACTGCTGTTGGACGCACATGACCGGATTGTGCACGTTAATCCCGCAGGCGAAGGCTTTTTGATGACGTCTTCCAAGGCGGTGGCCGGCACGCCGGTCTGGGACAAGATCATGGTCGACGCCCCGCTGGAAGATGCGTTCGAGCGTGCCCGCACCAACGACGCGCCGCTTTTCGTGAATGATGTCGACGTGGGCACCGGAGATCGCGCGCCGTTGCACTGCAATTTGCAGATCGCCCCGTTTTCCGGGAAGCCCGGACATATGCTCTTGCTGATTTCGCCCCGCGAATTGGAAGGCCGTGTCACACAGGGGCAATCGGTGAAATCAGCAGCAAAGTCGGCGATTGGCATGGCCGAAATGCTGGCCCATGAAATCAAGAACCCGCTGGCGGGGATCACCGGCGCGGCGCAGCTTTTGTCAATGAACCTTGAGCCACAGGATCTTGAATTGACCGATCTGATCGTCAGCGAAAGCCGCCGCATCGTTGGCTTGCTGGAGCAGGTTGAGCAATTTGGCAATGTCAGCAAGCCCAAACTGGCCGCGGTGAACGTGCATGACGTGCTGGATCGTGCCCGGCGCTCGGCCATTCTGGGGGTGGCGGCTGATATGACCATCATCGAGGATTACGACCCGTCGCTGCCCATGGCGCTTGGCGATTCCGATCAGTTGTTGCAGGTGATTCAGAACCTGTTGAAAAACGCGGCGCAAGCGGCCGGAAAGGGCGGCGGCGTGATCCGCCTGCACACCTATTACGAACAGTCGCTGCGCGTCCGCCGGGGCACCGGTGGCGGTCAGGCGTTGCCGTTGCAGATTGAAGTGATCGACGATGGACCCGGCCTGCCGCCAGATATCGCCGGGGATATTTTCGATCCGTTCGTCTCGGGCCGCGAAAACGGCACGGGGCTGGGTCTGGCCTTGGCGGCCAAGATTATTTCCGATCATGACGGCTGGATTTCGGTCAGCTCGGTGCCGGGGCGGACGGTGTTCCGTATCTCGTTGCCGCGCGCCCCCGAGGACATGGCCGCACAAACCGAGGAGCAAGGCTGATGGATGGCACTGTATTGGTGGCCGATGACGACCGCACGATTCGCACGGTTCTGACGCAGGCGTTGACGCGCGCGGGCTGCAAGGTGCATGCGACAAGCTCTTTGACGACGCTGATGCGGTGGGTCAGCGAAGGGCGCGGCGACGCGGTGATCACCGATGTGATGATGCCCGATGGCAACGGGCTTGAGATGTTGCCGAAGATTTCGCAGGATCGGCCCGGCTTGCCGGTGATCGTGATTTCTGCACAGAACACCATCATGACGGCCATTCAGGCCGAAGAGGCCGAGGCGTTCGATTATCTGCCAAAGCCGTTTGATTTGCCCGACCTGATGAAACGCACGGCCCGCGCTTTGGATGCGCGCGACCGCAGGCCCGCTGCACAGGCGCAGGATGAACGCCCCGACGAATTGCCGCTGATTGGCCGCACGCCGGCGATGCAGGCGCTATACCGGGTTGTTGCGCGGATCATGAACACCGATCTGCCGGTGCTGATCACTGGTGAATCCGGAACTGGCAAATCGTTGATCGCGCGGGCGGTGCATGATTTCTCGGATCGGCGGACCTTGCCCTTTGTGACGGTGACGCCCGCGGACTTGAGTGATCTGGAGGGGCCAGCCAAGGTGATGGCGCGGGCGCGCGGTGGCACGATCGTGCTCGACGAGGTGGCCGATCTGGATCAGGCCGCACAGGCCCGTGTGGTGCGTATGATGGACGCGCCGGGCGATCATGCGCCACGGTTCATGGCCACCAGTCAGGCGCAACTGTCGGCCCGGATGGAGCAAGGCGGATTGCGCGAGGATCTGTATTACCGGCTGTCCGGTGCCGTGATCGAGGTGCCCAGTTTGCGCGAACGCGTGGATGACATCCCGCTGCTGGCCGAACACTTTCTGTCCCGTGCCGAGCGCGAGGGCCTGCCGCACCGGGGGCTGTCGGACGAGGCGATGGAATTGATGCGCGCCTATAGCTGGCCCGGCAATGTGCGCCAATTGGAAAACGCGGTGCGCCGGATCGGGCTAACGGCGCGGGCCGATCAAATCACCAAAGCCGAGGTTCAGGCGGTGTTGGGCAATCAACCCTCTGCGCAGCCGGTTCTGGGGCAAACGCAAGGCGAAAGCCTGTCGGCCTCGGTGGGGCGGCATTTGCAGCATTATTTCGATCTGCACGGCAATGTTTTGCCACCACCGGGGCTTTATGCGCGCATTCTGCGCGAGATGGAGCTGCCGTTGTTAGAAATCGCGCTGGACGCAACTGGCGGCAATCAGGCGAAATGCGCCGACCTGTTGGGGATCAACCGCAATACCCTGCGCAAGAAGATAAATGATCTGGAAATTAACGTGACACGCCGCCGCAAGTTGATGTAAAACTGCAACAGGCTTGTGGCTTTTCGGGCAGTCGTCTGGGTGTCATAGCCACATATTGCGGTGCGGCCTGTTGGGCGCACAATCAGGCGGGGAGTGTGCGTGGCAGAAGTAACACGCAAATGGACGTGGGAGCGGGTCAACCGCTTGCGTCGGGTCAAGCGGCTGCAAACGCTGGCCACCTTTGGGTTGGTCGTGCTTGGCCCGGTTCTGGCGGTGATGACCTATCTGATCATGGGGCCGCTGGACAAGGGCGCGTCGTCGGATGTGCTGCGCATCGTTCTGCTGGCCGATCTGGTCTACGTGATCATTGTGGCCGCACTGGTTTTGCAGCGCGTGGCGCGCATGGTGGCAGCGCGACGCAAACGCTCAGCCGGATCGCGGTTACACCTGCGGCTGACCGGCGTTTTCGCGCTGATGGCCTTGTTGCCGACGATTGCGGTGGCGATTTTTGCCACATTGTCGGTGAACATGGGTCTGGAAGCGTGGTTTTCCGAGCGTGTGGGCCGTGTCGTTGACAATTCGGTGGCCGCAGCGCAGGCCTATGAGGATGAACACCGCCGCGATCTGGTCACTGATGCGCGGGTTCTGGCCTCGGTGATCAATGCCACGAAACGCGCCACCGTATTTATGGATGATGGCGAGCTGCGCCAGATCCTGTCGCAAGGCCAACGCGAAATTCAGCGCGGACTGCGCGAAGCCTTCGTGATCGACGGCACCGGCGATTTGCGCGCGCGTGGCGAACGGTCGTATCTGTTTGACTACGAACAGCCGACGGCGGCGCAAATTCTGCAAGCCCGCGAAGAGGGCGTGGTTGTGATTCGCGATTGGGACAATAACGAGTTTCGCGCCCTGATGCCGTTGGACGCGATCCCGGACCGATATTTGTACGTCAGCCGCAATGTCGATGGCGCGATCCTGAGCCTGCTGGACGAGACCCAAGAAACCGCCCGTTTCTACGAGCAACGCGAAAGCGAACGGGGCCGCGTTCTGTTTGAGTTCGGGCTGGTCTATGTGGGCTTTGCGGTGATCCTGATACTGGCCGCCGTCTGGCTGGGCATGTGGTTTGCCGAACGCCTGTCGCGCCCCGTAGGGCGGCTGACAAGTGCGGCGCAGCGCGTTGGCGAAGGGGATCTGGACGTGCAAGTGCGCGAGGAAGAGGGCGATGACGAAATCGCGCAATTAAGCAGCTATTTCAACCAGATGACCGTGCAGTTGAAGCATCAGCGCGATGCGCTTTTGGCCAATACCCGGCAGATCGAACGGCGCAGGCGGCTGTTTGATTCCGTGCTTGGGTCGGTCTCATCGGGGGTTGTGGGCTTGGATGCCAAGGGGCGTGTCGCATTCGTCAACCGCGCCGCCGAACGCCTGCTGGATTGGCAGGAAGATCAGGCCAGCCTTGATCTCAGCGTTGCGGTTCCCGAATTCGGGGCATTGTTCGACAAGCTTCGCAACAGCGCCGGCGGCTTTGTGCAAGAGGAAATCCGGGTCAGCCGCGGCGGACGGGTGGAAAACCTGTTGGTGCGCATGTCGACCCGCCGCAGCGAGGCGGGCAAGCGCGAAGGCTATGTTGTGGCCTTTGATGATGTCACCGATCTGGTCGCGGCGCAGCGCATGGCGGCGTGGGGTGACGTGGCGCGCCGGATCGCCCATGAAATCAAGAACCCGCTGACGCCGATCAAACTGTCGGCCGAGCGGATCAAGCGCAAGTTCACCCGTGTGTTGGAGGCCGATCAGGCCGAAGCGCTGGAACAGCTGACCGATGTGGTGATCCGTCAAACCGACGATTTGCGCCGGATCGTGGACGAGTTTTCAAAGTTTGCCCGGATGCCCGAACCTCAGGCCAAGCCGGAATCGGTCACACAGCTTTTGCGCGATGCGGCCTTGCTGCAAGAGGCCGGTCAGCCGGATGTGCGCTTTGGCTTGGACCTGACAGATCAGGTGTTGCTGGCGAATCTTGACGCCACCATGATCAGTCAGGCGCTGACCAACCTGATCAAAAACGCGGGCGAGGCGATAGAAACCCTGCAAGAGGCAGGCGCGCCCGAGGGGCATGTGCCGCAAATCCGTATTTCCAGCGAGATCGAGGATGGCATGGCGGTGCTGCGGATCGCCGACAACGGGGTCGGCTTGCCCGAGGATCGCGCGCGGCTGTTCGAGCCGTATGTGACCACCCGCGAAAAGGGCACCGGCCTTGGCTTGCCCATCGTGAAGAAAATCATCGAAGAACATGGCGGAACACTGGCGCTGGAAAATGCGCCAAGTTTCGACGAAAACGGGCATCGTGGTGCGATGGCCGTGGTGCGGTTGCCCTTGCTGGCCGAAGGTCAGGATGCGGCAACCGGGCAACAACAGGCGGTATGAGGGTAGTATGAGCGATATTCTGATTGTGGATGACGAACGCGATATTCGCGAATTGATCGGGGACATTCTGGAAGACGAGGGTTTTGGCACCCGTCTGGCGGGCAATTCCCAAGAGTGTATGGCGGCGTTGGAACAAGAGCTACCGGCGCTGTTAATTTTGGATATCTGGCTGAAAGACAGCGAGATGGACGGAATCGACATCCTCAAGGCCGTTAAACGCGAGCATCCAGAAGTGCCGGTTGTCATCATCTCGGGCCATGGCAACATTGAAATTGCCGTCGCCGCGATCAAGCAGGGTGCTTATGACTTTATCGAGAAACCTTTCAATATTGATCAATTGATGGTGGTGATCCGGCGTGGCATGGAAACCAGCCGTTTGCGCCGCGAGAACCAAAGTCTCAAGCGGCGCGAGACCGAAGCCGCCGAAATGCTGGGCGACAGCGCCGCGTTCCGCACATTGGTGGGGCAGTTGGACAAGGTCACCAGATCGAACGGACGGGTGATGCTGTCGGGACCTGCGGGGTCGGGCAAGGAATTGGCCGCACGCTATATCCACGCCAATTCCGGCCGCGCCGATGCGCCGTTTATCTGCGTCAGTTGCGCCTCGATCGAGCCTGAGCGCATGGAAGAGGTCTTGTTTGGGCGCGAAAGCGAGGATCGCGGCGTCGAAGCGGGCCTGCTGGAAGAGGCCAATGGCGGGGTGATCTATTTCGACGAAGTGGCGGATATGCCCTTGGGCACGCAATCGAAAATCCTGCGGGTCTTGGTCGATCAGACGTTCTTGCGCGTCGGTGGCAGTGACAAGGTGCAGGTTGATCTGCGGGTGATTTCCTCGACCAGTCGTGATCTGGAAGCCGAGATTGCCGGCGAACGGTTCCGCCGCGAGCTGTATCATCGGCTGAACGTGGTGCCGGTCAACGTGCCAAGCCTTGAAGAGCGGCGCGAGGACATTCCCGAACTGGCAAAGCACTTTATCGGGGTGCTTAACCGCACGCAGGGCCTGCCCCTGCGCGAGCTAAGCGATGATGCCGCAGCACTTTTGCAGACCATGGGCTGGCCGGGCAATGTGCGGCAGCTGCGCAACGTGATTGAACGGGTGTTGATCCTTGGCGATCCGGGGGGCCATATCAGCGCCGCCGAGATTCCCGGCGAAACCGACGCCCCCGCCGAAGAGGGCCGGGTGGTCCTGTCGGGGGCCGTGGCCACCATGCCCCTGCGCGAGGCGCGCGAGGCGTTTGAACGCGAATATCTGATGACCCAGATCAACCGGTTTGGCGGCAATATCAGCCGGACAGCGGAATTTGTCGGCATGGAGCGCAGCGCGCTGCATCGCAAGCTGAAATCGTTAGGTGTGATGACCGGTGCGAAATCTGGGCGCGGCAATGACAGTGAAGAAATCGCAGCGGGTTAATCCTGTCAGGGTGTCGTCGGGGTGACGATACGCCAATCGCCCGAAGGCAGCCGCACGGCACAGCTTTCGTTGCTCAGCGGGGGCAGGGGTGCGCGGGTGTTGACCGTGATCTTTTGCCCTTGTGGCGATTGACACGCGGGCAGGCGAACTTGGGTGTATCCCTTATCGGCCATGCAGGCCTGTGCCACATCCTCGCAAAGCCCGGCATTGGCATCGTAGCGTTCATATTCTGCAGGCCGCACAAGAATGCGCTGCACATAGCAATGGCCCGTCGCGGTGCAGACCGGACGCGAGATATAGTCCGCTGGTCGGTAATGGCGTCTTATCCGTTCCGGCACTTGGGTCAACGCGTCCACGCGGCAGGCCGTCAGATCAGAGTGCAGCCGCGCCGGGGCAACGCCCGCTTTGTGCCATAATGGCGGCGGGGCGCAGGCGGCCAGTGCCGCAAGGGCCGCAAAGATGGGCAGGGGAAAACCAAACCTCATCATGCTATCATAGCGCAGTGCGGCCATGCGGACAAAGCAATTGACCCTGCATAGCCCTTCTGTCATTCACAAAGCCCAGACTGGACAAGGCGTGGAACATGAAGGTCATCATCTGCGGCGCGGGACAGGTGGGCTGGCAAATTGCCCGCCATCTGTCGGGTGAGCGTAACGATGTCACGGTTGTGGACAACAATCCCGATCTGGTGCGCCGAGCCACCGATACGCTTGATGTGCAGGGCATCGCGGGCTTTGCCAGCTATCCCGATGTTCTGGACAGGGCCGGCGCTCGCGATGCCGACATGATCATCGCCGCCACCTATTCGGACGAGGTCAATATGGTGACCTGTCAGGTGGCCCATTCGGTGTTTTCCGTGCAACGCAAGATCGCGCGATTGCGCAGCCAGTCTTATCTGACAGCGATTTATTCCGATCTGTACCGCCGCGATCACATGCCCATCGACGTGGTGATCAGCCCCGAGCGCGAAGTGGCCGAGGCCGCAATGCGCCGTTTGGCGTCACCTGCCGCCTTTGACACCGAGACGTTTCTGGCCGGGGGCGCGCAATTGATGGGCCTGCGGCTGGACGATGATTGCCCGGTTCTGAACACCCCGCTGCGGCAACTGAGCGATCTGTTTTCGACCCTGCGGGTGGTTGTGTTGGGTATCCGCCGCGAGGGGCGTTTGTTCGCGCCCGATGCGGGCGATCAGCTGTTTGCCGGTGATGAAGCGTATATTTTCGCGCCACAAGAGGACATTCCGCGCACCTTGGATGTGTTTGGCAAAGCGCAGAACAATCAGGAACGTCTGGTGATCGTGGGGGGCGGCAACATCGGGCTGGCAGTGGCGCAAGCCTGCGAAGCGCGCGGCGCGCGCACCCGCACCAAGGTGATCGAACGCGACAGGCGTAATGCCGAACGGGCGGCTGACGCGCTGGAACGCACCATCGTTCTGAATGGGGATGGTTTGGATTCTGCCTTGCTGAACGAGGCCGGGATCAACCGTGCCGATGCCATTCTGGCCGTGACCGATGACGACAAGACAAACATGCTTGCCTCGGTGCGCGCCAAGGCCGAAGGCTGCCCGTTTGCGATTGCGTTGATCAATGATCCCACGCTGATCCCGCTGATGGAGCCGTTGGGCATTGACGCCTATATCAATCCGCGTGCCACCACCGTCAGTTCGATCCTGCGCCATATTCGACATGGCCGGGTGCGGCAGGTCTATTCGATCGGCGATGCCGAGGCCGAAGTGATCGAAGCCGAGGTTTTGTCGACCTCGAATCTTGCCGGATCGCAAATTCGCGAGATTGACTTTCCCGAAGGCGTGCTGGTGGGGGCCGTCAAGAAGGGCGATGACATTCGCAAACCCAGCGGCGGGCTGCGGATCGAGGCGGGGGATGTGGTTGTTTTGTTCGCGATGGCCGATGACGTGGCCAAGGTCGAACAATTGCTCCAGGTCTCGATTGACTTTTTCTAAGCCATGATCGCGCGGATACTCAGATTTCCGTTGATCTTGATCCTGTCGGGGATTGCCGCGTTGGCGATGCTTCTGCCTGCCGTTCACGCGTTGGTGCAGGAAGATTTCACCGTCGCCCGCGCCTTTGCCTATTCCTCTATTCTTGGGCTGGCTTTGATTGCATTGATCGGGCTGGCGATGTCGAACCAGCCGCGCCGCCTGAACAGTGATCTGCGCGACTTGCTTTCGCTGTTTTTGGCCTTCACGGTGCTGCCGCTGTTTCTGGCCGTGCCGGTGTACGAAGGTCTGGGCACGACAAGTTTCCTGAATGCCTATTTCGAAATGGTGTCCTCGTTGACCACAACGGGGGCAACGATGTTTGCCGATGCCGCACGGCTAAGCGACAGCTTGCATTTGTGGCGCGGCATGGTTGGCTGGTTTGGCGGCTTGCTGATGTGGATTGCGGCGGCGGCGGTGCTGGCCCCGTTGGCCCTTGGCGGGTTTGAAGTGACGGCCAGCGGCGAACCCGGCCAGTTCGACAGTGGAACAGAACGCTTTGAACGCGCCAGTTCGGCCAAGCGCCTGTCGCAGGTCACAGCGCAACTGGCGCCGATCTATATCGGTCTGACTGCCGGGTTATGGGTGCTGTTGATGATTGGTGGCGACCGGCCGCTTGTGGCGCTGGTCCATGCGATGTCCACATTGGCCACCAGCGGGATTTCGGCGATCGGCGGCGTCGGGCAGGCAAGCTCGGGCATTGGCGGCGAAGCTGTCATTTTCCTGTTTTTCCTGTTCGGCCTGTCGCGCCTGACGTTTTCCTCGGACACGGTGACGACGGGCCGACCGGGCCTGCACAATGACCCCGAGTTCCGGCTGGGCATGATATTGGTTCTGGGGGTGCCGATTTTGTTGTTCTCACGTCATTGGATTGCCGCCTTTGACGTCGATGAAGTGGAAAATCTTGGCCTTGCACTGCGGGCTTTGTGGGGGGGCGTGTTCACGACGCTGTCGTTTCTGACCACCACCGGGTTCGAAAGTGGATCATGGAGCACGGCGCGGGACTGGTCCGGCTTGGGCACACCGGGGTTGATCCTGATGGGGCTGTCCTTGGTGGGCGGCGGGGTGGCCACCACGGCGGGCGGGGTCAAACTGCTGCGGGTTTACGTGCTGTATCTGAATTCTCAACGCGAGATGGAGCGTATGATCTACCCATCGTCGGTGGGCCGCGCGGGCCCTGGGTCACGGCGTATCCGGCGGCAGGGGGCCTATATTGCATGGGTGTTTTTTATGCTGTTCGCGATGTCTTTGTCGGTGATCATTCTGGCCTTGGCCGGGTTCGGGCAAAGTTTCGAGGCCTCTGTGGTTTTGGCCGTGGCGGCATTGTCGACGACAGGGCCACTGATCACGGTGGCCGCAGAAACGCCGATCAATCTGCTTGCGCTAAGCGCGCCGGCCAAGCTGGTGATATGCGCGGCCATGGTTCTGGGCCGGCTAGAGATGTTGGCGATCATCGCCTTGTGCAATCCCGGACTGTGGCGGGATTGAACGGCGCTGTGTCGCCTTGGTGGACAACGAGTTGATTTTTGGGCTGGAAACTCGGGCTAGCGCACTCCATACTTGGCATCGGTAAATACCGCGCCAGTCCGTGGCGTATACAAGAACAAAGGCGTTAACAAATTATGGCATCAGATCGACAAAATCTTCAGGACGCATTTCTGAATCAGGTTCGCAAGACCAAGATTCCGGTCACGATTTTTCTGATCAACGGTGTGAAATTGCAGGGCGTCATTACGTGGTTCGACAATTTCTGCATTCTGCTTCGACGTGATGGGCAATCGCAATTGGTTTACAAACATGCGATTTCCACGATCATGCCGTCGCAGCCGGTCAACCTTTATGACGGTGACGACGCGGCTTGACGCAAATCACAACGGATCACGAAGATACGCGCGCTTGGGTTCTGCATCCCGATATCCCGTCAGCGGGATCTGGACGGGATGCCGCTTTGGCGTTGGACGAGGCGGTTTCGCTGGCACACGCGCTGCCGGGCCTTGAGGTGTGCGGTGCCGATGTGGTGCGCCTGCCGCGCCCGCACCCCGGTATGTTGTTCGGCAAAGGCAAACTGGAAGAGCTGAAGCAACGGATCGAGGCCGACCATATCCAGTTGGTGCTGGTCGATGGTCCCGTCAGCCCCGTGCAGCAGCGCAATCTTGAGCGGGCTTTGGGCGTCAAGCTGTTGGACCGAACCGGGCTGATCTTGGAAATTTTCAGCGACCGGGCCGCCACCCGCGAGGGTGTTCTGCAAGTGGAAATGGCCGCGCTAAGCTATCAGCGCACCCGACTGGTGCGGGCTTGGACCCACCTTGAACGGCAGCGTGGCGGCTTGGGCTTTGTCGGTGGTCCCGGTGAAACCCAGATCGAAGCCGACCGGCGCGCGATTGACGAACAATTGGTGCGCCTGCGTCGACAGTTGGAAAAGGTGGTCAAAACCCGCGAATTGCACCGGGCGGCACGGGCCAAGGTGCCGTTTCCGATCGTGGCGCTGGTGGGCTATACGAACGCGGGCAAATCCACCCTGTTCAACCGCCTGACCGGGGCCGAGGTGATGGCCAAGGACATGCTGTTTGCCACGCTGGACCCGACCATGCGGCGGATCGAGTTGCCCGGCGGCGGCCCCGAGGTGATCTTGTCGGACACCGTTGGCTTTATCAGTGATCTGCCCACCGAACTGGTCGCGGCCTTCCGCGCCACGCTAGAGGAAGTGCTGGCCGCCGATCTGATCGTGCATGTGCGGGACATTTCGCACCCTGAAACCGAAGAACAGGCCGCCGACGTGCGTGCCATTCTGGACAGCCTTGGCGTGCGCGAGACGACGCCGCAGATCGAGGTCTGGAACAAGATCGACCAACTGGACGATGAGGCCCGGCAGGCTGTGCTGACCCGTGCGGCGCGTTTGGACTCGGTTCAGGCCCTATCGGCGGTGACAGGCGAGGGCATGACGCCGCTGATCGACGCGATCACCGACGGCGTGACCGAGACCAGCCATGTCGCCAAGCTGCGGTTGGGCTTCGATGAAGGGCGCAAGCGCGCATGGCTATATGAGCGCGGCCTGATCGAGCAAGAGAATCAAACCGAAGATGGGTTCGAATTGACCGTGCGTTGGAGCGCCAAGCAACAGGCGCAATTTGAACAGCTATAGCCGTGTTCCGCGTCAATGCGCGGTGGTGTTCGAGAAAAGCTGAATGATCACGATGCCCGACAGGATCATGCCCGTTCCGATAATTGCGGGGGCATCCAGTTTTTGGCCGAAGGCCACAAAGCCAATCATCGCGATGAACACGATCCCAAGCCCGGCCCATATTGCATAGGCCACGCCAACGGGGATGTATTTCAATGTGAGCGCCAAAAGGTAAAGCGCGATCACATAGCCCACGATTGCCACCACCGTCGGCACCAGTTTGGTGAATTGCTGGCTGGCCTGAAGCGCCGTCGTGCCGATGGTTTCGGCGGCGATCGCAAGAATCAGCAGAAGATATACCTTGATCATGGAGACTCCGCGATGGGGTTGTCCCTGTGTGCTACGCGGTTTGCGCGCGCTATGCAATTTCCCGATTCAAGGACAGCGCAGTTTGCGCGGGCGGTTCAGATGTCAGGCATCGAACAACCCGCCGAAAATGTCTTGGAACGTATCGCGGAGGGCGTAAATAACCGTTGCAATGGCAAACACGCCAACGATCAGCATGATCGTCCATGTGAAAAGCTGAAACCCCACCGCCAGCCCACCAAGCGCAATGCCAGATAGCGCCGCGCGTTTGCGTTCATGTCGAATGAACGACGCAAAACCCGCAGTAATAGCAAGACCCGCCAACAGGCTGACGCCGATTTTCAGATAATCGTCAATATTGCGCACAGGCGGTGTTGGCTCGGGGGGCGATTGGCCCGCCGCCGAGCGCGCAGCCGATTTCGCAATCTCCGCGGCCAGTTCGCCAAGGCTGACGCCTGCACTTTGCTGAGGGGCGAACGGCCCGGCCCAAAAGGTCACCATCGTCAGGACAAGTGCGGCAGCGCCCAAAGCGAAACCGAGCCAGCCAAAGGACGCATTGGGCGTATCAGGTGTATCATGCATTCTGGTCACCATTGATGGGTTGGAAACCTGCATACATACTTGGCGTGGCACAATTATGGCGCGATTCTGGTATTTATAACCCCAACCTAAGGGTTGGGTTCACGATCTGGCGGCTGAAATGTGGCTAGTCACAAACAAAAGGGCCGGTCGATATGACCGGCCCTTTCTGTGTCGCTTAACCGATAATGCTGTTCAGCGTTTTGCTGGGGCGCATGACCTTTGCCAGTTTGGCCGGGTCCGGGTGGTAGTAGCCGCCGATATCTGCCGGATCACCTTGGGCTGCGGCCAGTTCCGAGACAATCGCAGACTCGTTTTCCGCCAGCGCCTTAGCCATGGGTGCAAATTCTTCGGCCAGTTTCGGATCGTCTGTTTGGGCGGCCAGCGCCTCGGCCCAATAACGGGCAAACCAGTAGTGGCTGTCGCGGTTGTCCGGCTCTCCGACCTTGCGCGAGGGCGAACGGCCATGATCCAGAATGCCTTGCGTGGCGGTCTCTACGGTTTCGCCAAGGATCTTGGCGCGCGCGTTATCCTTGACCTCGGACAAAAACTTGAAGCTTTCGCCAAGCGCGCAGAATTCTCCAAGACTGTCCCACCGCAGGTGGTTTTGGGCCTGAAGCTGCTGCACATGCTTGGGCGCGGACCCGCCAGCGCCGGTTTCAAACAGGCCGCCACCATTCATAAGCTTCACGATTGACAGCATCTTGGCCGATGTCGCCAGTTCGAGGATCGGGAACAGGTCGGTCAGGTAGTCGCGCAGCACGTTGCCGGTGATGGCGATGGTGTTTTCACCCTTGGTGATGGTTTCAAGGCTGGCGCGGGTGGCATCGCGCGGCGACATGATTTCAAACTTGTCGGCCACGCCTTTGGCCTCAAGGATTGGGCGCACGTATTTGATCAGTTCGGCGTCATGCGCGCGGGTGTCATCCAGCCAGAAAATCGCGCGGTATCCAGTGGCCTTTTGCCGTTCAATCGCCAAGTTCACCCAATCTTCGATCGGGGCTTTGCGCGCCGAGGCCGAGCGCCAGATATCACCGGCCTGAACGCTGTGTTCGTGCAGCACAGAGCCGTCCTCCACCAGCATTTTCACCGTGCCGTCGGCGGGGATTTCAAAGGTGGTCGGGTGGCTGCCGTATTCTTCGGCCTTTTGCGCCATTAGCCCGATATTCTGCACGGTCCCGGCGGTGGCCGGGTTCAGCTTGCCGTTGGCTTTGAAAAACTTGATCGTTTCGTCATAAACTGACGCGTAGCTGTCATCGGGGATGACGCAGACGGCATCATGTTCTTTGTTGTCCGGGCCCCAGCCTTTGCCACCGGCGCGGATCAGGGCGGGCATCGAGGCGTCGATGATCACATCGGAGGGCACATGCAGGTTGGTGATGCCGTTATCACTGTCGACCATATACATCGGCGGGCGGGTGGCGCGCACCTCTTCGATCGCGGCCAGAATTTCGGGCTGGTCCTTGACCCGCTCCAACAGATCCCCAAGCCCCGAGTTGGGGTTCACGCCCAGCTCTTTCATCTGCTCGCCGTATTTTTCGAAAACCGGCTTGAGCCATTCCTTGACCGCGTGGCCGAAAATGATCGGGTCGGAGACCTTCATCATCGTGGCCTTCATGTGCAGCGAGAACAGGAAGCCTTCGGCTTTGGTCTTTTCGATTTCTTCGGCCAAGAAGGCGTCAAGCGCTTGTGCGCTCATGTAGGTGGCATCGACAACGGTGCCTTCGGGATAGCTGACAGCATCTTTAAGCACGGTTTCCGAGCCATCCGCGCCGGTCAGCACGATCTTGGCCGTCGCCGCCTTGTCGAGTGTCGCCGAGGTTTCGTTCGAGAAGAAATCACCGCCCGACATCGAGGCAACGCGGGTTTTGCTGTCAGCGGTCCACTCGCCCATGCGGTGCGGGTTGGCTTGGGCGAATTTCTTGACGGCAGCGGCGGCGCGACGGTCCGAATTGCCTTCGCGCAGAACCGGGTTCACGGCTGAGCCCTTGATCGCGTCAAAGCGCGCGCGCGCCTCTTTTTCGGCCTCTGTTGTCGGCTCATACGGGTAATCAGGGATCGCATAGCCTTGATCTTGCAATTCCTTCACGGCCGCCAGAAGTTGCGGCACCGAAGCCGAGATGTTTGGCAGTTTGATCACATTGGCGTCGGGCGTTTTGACCAGTTGGCCTAGCTCTGCCAGATCATCGGAAATGCGCTGATCTTCGGTCAGGTTTTCCGGGAAGGCAGCCAGAATACGGCCCGCAAGCGAGATATTCTTGGTGCCCACGGTCACGCCTGCGGCGGCGGCAAAGCTTTCGACAATGGGCAAAAGCGAGGCGCTGGCAAGCTCGGGCGCTTCATCGACCTTGGTGTAGATGATATCGGGATTGGAAGTATCAGCCATCGGTGATCCCTTTCGATCAGGTTTTAACTGGGCCGCCCGGATGCCGGGGCAGGGCGGGCAACGTGGTCCGGTCTGTGATGCGCGGATATGCGATGTGTCGTCTGCGCATAGACTCGGGGATTGCTTGCGTCATAGCGCAAACAGGCGACGCAGGAAAGATGGTATGCGACAGTATACAGAAATTAATTTCTCAGGCCGTGAATTCCTCGGCGCGCTTCAGTTTACCCATCAGCACTCGGGCCACGGTGACAGCCGCCAACACAGCCAAAAACAGCGGCAGCGGCGTGCCGTCGAACATCAAGCCCACCGGCACAGTCAGCAGGATCGACCCGACCGTGGCAATGGCAGCGATGACGCTGGCCCCCATGCCCGCGATATGGCCCAATGGTTCCATCGCCAAAGCGTTGATATTGCCCAGTGTCAGCGCGGCATTGGCAAACACGCTGGTTTGCCACGCGATATACAGCGGAAATTCAATCGCCGGGGGCAGGCCAACGGCAAAGCTCAGCACCATCAAGCCCGATAGCCCGATTTGCAGGGCCAAAGCCCCCGACACCATACGACGCATGCCAAGGCGCATGACCACACGCGCGTTTAGTAGGCTGAAACTGCCAGCAATCAGCGCCATAAGGAAAAACCACTGAGGGAATTGGGCTGCGCGATTAAAATAGATCTCGAACACCTGCTGGATCATCGAGATCGAACAAAACAAGGTGGCCATGCACAGCATTTGCACGGCAATGGCCAGCCGCACGGTCCGGTGCGACACGACCTCTTTCATGGCCAGCACCAGCGCTGCACGGCGGAACGGGCGGCGGGCCTGCGGCGCAAGCGGTTCGTCAAGGCGCAGGGCAAGCCACAGGCCGCTGATCAAGGCGAACACGGCGAAGCAGGCAAAGATCATGCGCCAGCCCGCGATGCCAATAACCACGTTGCCCGCCGGCGGCGAGATCGCGGGCACAAGGGTGAACACCATCATCACAAAGCTCATCAGGCGGGCCATCTCGCGCCCGGAATACAGATCGCGCACAATGGCCAAGGCGACGATCCGCGCCGCCGCGGCGCCAAGACCCTGCACGATGCGCGCGGCAATCATCAATTCCAGCGTGGGCGCCGCCCATGCCAGAGCCGCCCCAAAGATATAGACCCCCGAACCGATCAAGATCACGCGTTTGCGGCCATAGCTGTCAGATAGCGGCCCGGTGAACAGCGTGCCGATCCCAAGCCCAAGGATGAACGACGTGACCACCAGTTGCGCGCGGTTCAGCGCCTCCGGCGTCAACTCGGCCCCGATCTGGGGCAGGGCGGGCAACATGGCGTCGATGGAAAACGCCACCGTCGCCACCAGCATCGCCATCATGGCGACGAATTCGACCCGGCCCAACCGAGATTGGCCGGTCATCGGTCGGGGCTTTCGGGATCGTTCGCGGCGTCAGGCTCGGGATCGGGATGGTGACGGTGCCCCAAGCGCCCGATCAGCCATTCGGTATGTTCTTCGCGTTTCTTCACCGCGAAGGCGCCGAATTGCTGGATGGCCACGGCAAAAATGCCAAGTCCCAGCAAGATGAACACCGTGGTTCCAATCTTGCCCATGGGCGTGGCCGGGACCAACTCACCATAGCCGACGGTGGACAGGGTCACGACGGTAAAGAAATAGCTATCAAGCCACGACCAGCCTTCGACATGATGAAAGAACACCGTGCCACCGGCGATGATCAATATAAGCATCGCCAGAAGGGTAAGCGCCTTCACGCCTCGCATGGCTTAGCCCTGATCCGAGGCCTGTTCCGACTGGCCGGTGATTTCGTCGATCACCTTCAGCCACAGGTCGGGCTGTTGCGCCCCCGGAACGGCATGCTGCCCGGCCACGATGAATGTCGGCACCGAGGTAACGCCCATGTCCCGAAACTGCGTGTCACGCTGGCGAATTGCGTCTTCGTCGGCGTCCGAGTCCAGCAGGCGTCGGATCAGCGCGGCGTCCATCTCAAGCCCGTCGGCCAGATCGGCCAGAACATCCCGATCACCGATATCGCGGCCCTCTTCAAAATAGGCGCGGAACAGGGCCATGGCCATCGCGGTTTGGCGGTCCTCGATCCCGGCCCAGTGGATCATGCGGTGCGCGTCCAGCGTGTTGGGTGTGCGTTCGATGGCTTCGAAATTGATGTTCAACCCGGCCTCGGCTGCCTTTTCGACCACGGGCAGGTAAGCCTGAACCGCGCCCTCCTGCCCGCCGAATTTGGCCTCAAGATAGGCGCGGCGGTCCATCCCGTCGCGGGGCATGTCGGGGTTTAGCTGAAAGGGGTGCCATTCAAGCGTGAACGGGTGGTCCGGGCGCTGTTGCAGCGCCGCATCCAACAAGGCTTTGCCGATATAGCACCACGGGCAGATCGGATCGGAGACGATATCAAGTTTGACCATTGCGGGCCTCGTAAATCGGGCGCAATTGACGCCGCAGGAGTTTGCCGTTGGCCCCGGTGGGCAGGCTCTCGACATGGAAAAAGCCGCGTGGACGTTTGTAGGCGGCCAGGTTTTCCCCGACATACGCGCTTAGCGCGGCTTCGTCCACCGGCGCGGGGCCGGTGTAGAACGCCATGATCAGGCGCGCATCCTGTTTAACCTCGATATCGGTGACAGCGGCTTGCGTGATGCCGGGAAACTGGTTCAGCACCGCCTCGACCTCAAGCGGGGAGACGCGGAAACCACCGGCGTTCATCATGTCATCGGCGCGCCCCAGATAGGTGACATCGCCGTCCTCGCTCATCATGCCCTGATCGCCGGTCAGGAACCAATCGCCTTGGAACCGCGCGGCGGTATCTTCGGGGGCATTGAGATAGCCCAGCATCAGGCCGGGGTCGTCGCGGTGAATGGCGATCGTGCCTTCCTGTCCGATGTCAACCGGCCCGTCCGGTCCGACGATGGCCATATGCCGCCCCGGTTGCGGACGACCCAATGTGCCGGGCACGGCGGGGTGATCAGGGCTGGCCGATATGAAGGTCGAGCATTCGGACATGCCATAGGCTTCGTGTATGGCCGTGCCGGTGGCGGTCTGCCAAGATTCACGGATCGTGTCGGATAATTTCTCGCCAGCGGTCAGACCGTGGCGCAGTTTCGGCAGGTCAAGCACGGCGCTGTCGTCCGTCAGCATCTTACGGTACACACCCGGTGCGGCGGCAAAGATCGTGGCGTCATGACGTTTCAACAACAGCGGCAATTGCGCCGGCGTGATCGCCGCATCGGGAATTAGCGCCGTGGCGCCCATGGTCCAAGGGTCCATCAACCCGGTGCCAAGGGTATAGGTCCAATTGAAGGCACCAGCATGCAAAAGCCGATCTTCGGGCCGCAGCCCATACCAGCCCTGCATCATCATCTGCCGCGCCCAGATTGCCCGGTGCGCGTGGCACACCGCGCGCGGCACACCGGATGTGCCCGAGGTATAGATGATATAGGCCAGACGGTTCGGATCGCCCATGTCGAACGGTGCGGGCGGCAGATCGCGCATCGCCTCAAGCGCGGGTTGATCAATGATTGGCAGGTCGGTGTCTGGCACTGCTATGCCGGGGCCTTGCAAGATTGCGGCAGGCGCGAGCGTCGCCATCATCTTGGCGACTTCGGGGGCCGTTAGTTGCGACGAGGTCGGCACAGGCACCAGACCGACAGCAATCGCGCCCAAGTAGGCAATCGGAAAATCCACTGTATTTCCCAACCGCATCAGAACGACGTCGCCGGGCGTCAGCCCTGCGCGCAACAATCCCGTTCCAGTGCCAAGAACGGCCTGCTTGAGGCGCGCGAAACTATAGCGTTCCGCACCCGACAGGCGCAGCACGGCAAGCGCCACCTTGTCAGGCATGTCGTCGGCATGGGCCAGTACATGCGCAGCAAGGTTGAACGGCGCAGGGCAGGGTTCGGGCGGTGGTGTGTGGGTCTCGGCAATCATGGCATTCGATTAGGCCGCGTGCGGCCCAGTTGCAAGTGTTCGGGTCTGGGCTTATAGGATCAGCCTATGCAGCAGCGCACAACACCGCAAAACCTGATCCGGGTGGCCCGCGACAACGGGCAGGAAGAAACAGCCGAGCCGCTGAACCTTGGCACCCGTGTGCGCGAATTGCGCACCGCGCGGGGCTGGACGCTGGAACAGGCGGCCAAACAGGCCGGGCTGGCGCGCTCGACCCTGTCGAAGATCGAAAATGGGCAGATGTCGCCCACCTATGATGCCTTGAAAAAGCTGGCGGTGGGCTTGGAAATCTCGGTGCCGCAATTGTTTACCCCGCCTCAGCGCGAGCAGATCAGCGGGCGTATGTCGGTGACCAAGGCAGGTGAGGGGCAGCATCAGGCGACCACCACGTATGAGCACGAGTTGCTGTCCGAAACCCTGACGAAAAAACGCATGTTGCCTTATCGCGCTCGCATTCGCGCGCGCAAGGTCGAAGAATTCGACGGCTGGGTGCGCCATGACGGCGAGGAATTTCTGTATGTGCTGACCGGGGTGATCCGGCTGTATACCGAATTTTACGAACCGATCGAGATGCGCCGGGGCGACAGCGCTTATTACGATGCCACGATGGGTCATAACGTGGTTTCGGTCAGCGATGAGGACGCGACGATTTTATGGGTCACGTCGCTGACATAAGCTTTGGCCGCTAAAGCCCTGCAATAGAACGAATTTCATCTGGGCTGCGCCCTTCGCTGCGATACGTGGCGATGGCGCGTGCGTCGTCGCGTTTGGCCAGCCGCTTGCCGACCTCGTCCCGGATCAGGCGGTGATGGTGGTAGATCGGCGTTGGCAGGTCCAGTAGGCGTTGCAACAGCACATGAATTTGCGTGGCGCTGAACAGATCTTGGCCCCGGATTACATGGGTGATCGCTTGGTCGGCGTCGTCCAGCACGACCGACAGGTGATAGGATGCGCCCATGCCGGGCCGCGCAAGCGCCACGTCGCCCACAAGCACCTGCATGTTTTGCGGGCGGATCAGGCCGGTTTCGCCATCTGGGCCGCTGCCGGTTTCCGTAAAGCTTGGCGGCGCGTCAAGCAGGGCCACGGCGCGGGCCATATCCAGACGCAACGGCATATCGGGCATCGGGCCGCGTGGCGGGGTCGTGGGGCGGCAGGTGCCGGGATAGATCACGCCGTCTGGCCCATGCAGCGGCGCGCCTTCCTGCGGGGCTGATGCGGCGGCGCGGATATCGGCTCGACTGCATGAACACGGATAAAGAAGCCCCTGATCCCAAAGGGTTTGCAGGGCATCGCGATAGCGCGGCAACCGGTCGGACTGGTGCAAAACGGGCTGCGGCCATGTCAGGCCCAACCACGCCAGATCGTCGAAAATCTGCGCCTCCCACTGCGGTTTGCAGCGGGTTTGATCCAGATCGTCGATGCGTAACAAAAATGCGCCACCCGCCGCTTGAGCCATGTCATGCGCCAAAACCGCCGAATACGCGTGCCCCAGATGCAAGGGCCCGGTGGGCGACGGGGCGAAACGGGTGGTAAAGTTCATTCTGCCGCGACGAGCGCCGCCTGTTCCAGCCAACCGGTCCAAGCCGCTTTCGCGCGGTCGGTATAGGCTTTGTAGCGGTCCTTGCGCCCCCGGCGCCCGCCCTTAAGGCCATCGACAGGCCGGAACAGGCCGAAATTGACGTTCATCGGCTGAAAGGTTTTCGCCTCGGCCCCGCCGGTAATGTGGTGGATCAGCGCGCCCATGGCGCTGTCTTGTGGGGGCGGCGGTAGAGGTTGGCCCAAAATCTCGGATGCGGCCAAACGCCCGGCCAGCAGGCCCATGGCCGACGATTCGACATAGCCTTCAACGCCGGTGATCTGACCGGCAAAGCGGATATGCGGCCGCGATTTCAGGCGCATCTGATCATCCAGCAAGGTCGGAGAGTTCAGGAAGGTGTTGCGATGAATGCCACCAAGCCGCGCAAAGCTGGCCTCTTCTAATCCGGGAATTAATTTAAAAACAGAGGTTTGCGCGCCATACTTCATCTTTGTCTGAAAGCCGACGATATTGAAGAGCGTGCCAAGCGCATTGTCCCGGCGCAGTTGCACAACGGCCCATGGCTTCACATCGGGCTGGTGCGGGTTGGTCAAGCCAACGGGTTTCATCGGACCATGGCGCAAAGTTTCGCGCCCGCGTTCGGCCATCACTTCAATCGGCAGGCAACCATCGAAATAGCCTGCGGTTTCGCCTTCGTGAAACTCGGTCTTGTCGGCGGCCAGAAGGGCGTCGATGAAGGCCTCGTATTGCTCGCGGTCCATCGGGCAGTTCAGATAAGCGGTGCGCTCTTCCTCGGTCTCGCCTTTGTCATAGCGTGACTGCATCCACGCCTTCGACATGTCGATGCTGTCGAAATAAACGATCGGCGCGATGGCATCGAAAAACGCCAGCGCCTCGGCCCCGGTTTCGCGGGCAATCGCCTGACCCAGCCCTTCGCTGGTCAGCGGGCCGGTGGCGATGATCCAATGACCGTCATCGGGCAGATCGGAAATTTCGCCATAGTCTAAGGAAATCAGCGGATGATCGCGCAGTTTTTGCGTAACAGCTTGGGAAAACGCATCCCGATCCACAGCCAGCGCGCCACCGGCGGGCAAGCGGTTTTGGTCGGCCATCTCCATGATCAGCCCGTTCGCCGCGCGCATTTCCCAATGCAAAAGGCCGACGGCGTTCTGTTCGTCATCATCCGAGCGGAAGGAATTGGAACAGACCATTTCCGCCAGATCGCCGGTGCGATGGGCAAAGGTTTCGACCTTGGGGCGCATTTCGTGGATGACAACGGGCACGCCCATTTGCGCGGCCTGCCATGCGGCTTCGGACCCGGCCATGCCGCCGCCGATGATATGAAGTGTTTTGCTCATGCTGCGGGATGTAGGGGATCGGGCCGGTTTTGGAAAGGGTTCAGGACGGGAACTTATCACCAAAAGGCGTTATGAACGTCGGTTTGGCGTCACCCGGCCTTTCATTGCGCGTCAAAGGGCAAAACAGGCCTATTGGCAAACAGAGCAGGAAACGCGCGCGGGGTGCCGGGATCGGATGATCGGAGACCAGAGAGAGACTGACCCGGAGGAACCAAAGACCCTCGACAAACCGCGCGCGACCAATGGCTTACGCACCTGCACCGCTTACACTTATTGTGCCGTGTAACGCAGCAATTATGGTGCGAAAATGGCAAATGCGGAAATTATGTGGCACAGTTTTGGAAACAATCCTTTGCGCTGCGCCGTTGCCGGTATGGGGCCACGTGGCGTGTCATGTTTGATCCCAGTCAGGCGAACGTTTTTCCAAAAACGCGGCGATGCCTTCGGCGGTATCGCGATAGAGCATGTTTTCGACCATCACATCGCCGGTGTAGGCATAGGCCTGATCCAACGGCATTTCTAGCTGATCGTAAAAGGCGCGCTTGCCGATGCGCACAGCTGCGCCCAGCTTGGCGGCGACGGTATTGGCCAACGCGTCGGTGGCGGCCTCAAGATCGTCATGCGGCACGGCGCGGTTGATCAGCCCCAGTTCCAATGCCCGGTCGGCGTCGATGAATTGACCTGTGGTCAGCATCTCGAACGCTTGTTTGCGCGGGATGTTGCGCGACAGCGCCACCATGGGTGTCGAGCAAAACAGGCCGATATTCACCCCGTTCACGCCAAATCGCGTCCCTTCGGCGGCCACGGCCATATCGCACGACGCCACAAGCTGACATCCGGCTGCGGTGGCGATGCCGTGGGGCTGCGCGATAACAGGCTGCGGCAGGTTGCGAATGCTGGTCATTACGCGGCCACAGCGCGTGAAAAGATCGGCGAAATACGCCCGCCCGCCATCTGCGGCCTGTCGACCTTGGGTCATTTCCTTAAGGTCGTGCCCGGCGCAAAACGCTTTGCCGGTTCCGGCCAGAATGACGACTCGGATCGTGTCATCTTGGGCCAGAGCGTCGAACTGCTCTTGAAGTGCGGCCATCATCGCATCGCTCAGCGCGTTCAGCTTTTCGGGGTGATTGAGTGTCAGCCGGGCGATTGCGCCACTGTCGCTGCGTTCCAGAATTGCCATCTTGCACCTCCTTGAAATGTTGTGAACAACCTTAAGCATGAACAGGCCGGGAGGGAACCACATGGCATTGAAAATGGCGCGCGACGATCTGACGGAGTTTCTAGCTGCGGAATTTCCGCAGGTGGCGCAGGATTTCGTGATCGAGGATGTCGCGGAAAACCGCATCCGCGTGCGATTGGCCACGCAAGATCGGCATTTACGACCCGGCGGAACTGTTTCGGGGCCATCCATGTTCGCCTTGGCGGATGTCGGGGTATATCTGGCGATCCTTGCGATGATCGGGCCAAAGGCGCTGGCCGTGACCACGAATTGCAGCATCGACTTCATGCGCAAGCCCGCAGCCGGTGCCGACCTGATCGCCGAATGCCGGTTGTTGAAACTTGGCCGGGTTCTGGCGGTGGGCGAAGTGTTGATGATGTCCGAAGGGGGGGATGCGCCGGTGGCCCGCGCCAGCCTGACGTATTCGATCCCACCGGAATAGGCGGCGGGGCAGGGCCATCGGCGTGGTGTTAAGGCGTTCAGAGCTGCTTGGAAAAGTGGGGTATCATTATACCCAAAATATAAGTGTTTGATTTATATTAGTTTTAATAGACTTAGTGCGCTTGACCTGACCGCAGCAGTCTTTATAACCGCCTCATCTCACAAAGGGGCACGCCAAAGGGCTGCCCGGCACGTCAACAAGGGATTTCCCTGCAATGAAAACATTTTCTGCAACTCCGGCAGATATCGACAAGAAATGGATCCTGATCGACGCTGAAGGCGTGATTCTGGGTCGTCTTGCGTCGATCATCGCCATGCGCCTGCGTGGCAAGCACAAGGCGTCGTTCACGCCGAACATGGACATGGGTGACAACGTCATCGTCATCAATGCCGACAAGGTTCAGCTGACCGGCAACAAGCGCGACAAGCCCAACTACTGGCATACCGGTCATCCCGGCGGGATCAAATCGCGTACCACCGGTGAAATTCTGGAAGGCGCGTTTCCTGAACGCGTTGTCACGCAAGCGGTCAAGCGCATGCTGCCGGGCAACCGTCTGGCGCGCAAGCAGATGACCAATCTGCGCGTTTACGCCGGCACCGAGCATCCCCACGAGGCGCAAAGCCCCGAAGTGCTGGATGTGAAATCCATGAACAAGAAAAACACGCGGGTGGCATACTGATGGCTGAAGAAATCAAAACGCTCGAAGGTCTGGAAGCGGTCGCCGAAGGCGGTGCCGTGGCCGAGGCCGAACTCGCAACCCCGCGTGAGCCCGTTCGTGACGACCTCGGTCGCTCCTACGCCACAGGCAAGCGGAAAGACGCGGTCGCCCGTGTCTGGATCAAGCCCGGTTCGGGCAAGATGCTGGTGCGCGATGCCAAGGGCAACTATATCGACTACACCAAGTATTTCGCACGGCCCGTGCTGCAGATGATCCTGCGCCAGCCTTTCGAAGTGGCCGGTGTGTCCGATCAGTTCGACGTTATGGCAACCGTCAAGGGCGGTGGCCTGTCGGGGCAGGCCGGGGCCGTCAAGCACGGGATCTCGAAAGCGCTGCAACTGTATGACCCGACCCTGCGGTCGGCGCTCAAGGCGGCAGGCTTCCTGACGCGCGACAGCCGCGTTGTGGAACGTAAGAAGTTCGGTCGCCGCAAAGCGCGCCGGAGCTTCCAGTTCTCGAAGCGTTAAGCAAAGCAACAACGGTTTTTCAAAAAGCGCAGCCCGCGGGTTGCGCTTTTTGCCATCCGGGGCCAATCAGACGCCATGAAATACAGACGTGAAATTGATGGGCTGCGCGCTGTTGCTTTGGTGCCAGTGGTTTTGTTCCATGCCGGTCTAAGCCTGTTTTCAGGCGGCTATGTGGGCGTTGATGTGTTCTTTGTGATTTCGGGGTATCTGATCACCACGATCATTATCGCGGAACGTGATGAGGGGCGGTTTTCGATCCTGCGGTTTTACGAACGGCGCGCGCGGCGGATTTTGCCCGCGCTGTTTTTGGTCATGGGGCTGTGTGTGCCCTTGGCGTGGATATGGATGCCGCCCGACGCCTTCAATGATTTCCTGCGCAGCACGGCCTTTGCGGCCTTGTTCATTTCGAACGTGCATTTTTGGGAAAATGTCGGCTATTTCGCCATCGACGCCGAGTTGCGCCCATTGCTTCACACTTGGAGTCTGGCGGTTGAAGAGCAATACTATGTGTTCTTCCCGTTGCTTTTGGCCCTTCTGGGCGTGTTTCGCCGCGCCAAGCATATCATTGTCATCGGCTTGCTGGCAGCGGGCTCGCTGGCGCTGAGTGAATGGGGCTGGCGCAATTACCCGGACCAGAACTTTTTCTTCACGTTTTCGCGTATATGGGAGCTGTTTGCCGGCTCTATCTGCGCGTTCATCGTGTTCAAACGACCGGTGGCGGCCAATGGCCCGGCGGCGGCGCTTGGGCTGGGGATGATCCTGTATTCCGTCTTTATCTATGACGGATCGGTGCCTTTTCCGTCGGCCTATGCCTTGTTGCCGGTGGTCGGCACCGCGTTGATCTTGTTGTTTGCGCAACAGGGCACGATCGTTGCGCGGCTGTTGTCGATGAAACTGCCCGTCGCAATCGGCTTGGTCAGCTATTCTGCCTATCTGTGGCATCAGCCACTTTTTGCCTTTGCCCGCTTGCGCAGCCTGCACGAACCGGCCCTTTGGATCATGCTGTTGCTGGCTGTGCTGAGCTTTGGTCTGGCCGTGCTCAGTTGGCGCTATGTTGAACAGCCGTTCCGCGCCGGACCGCGCAAATGGTTGCCCGGACGCCCTGCGCTGTTTGGGGCCAGTCTGGCCGGTATCGCTGCTTTTGTCGCCTTTGGCTTAGGCGGTATGCAACTGGGCTGGGCCGATGCGCGGCTTGCGGGACGGATGACGCCATTTTATCAGCAGATCATGGACAGCACCGCCGGCAGCGCCCTCAGCGGTGAGTGCTTATCGCCGACCGATGGCGATGAGACCGCCACAAAATTCTGCACTGTGTTCAACGGAGATCCCGGCGGGGAAACCCTGGCTGTTTTTGGTGACAGCCATGCGCAGGCCATTCTGCCCGCGTTTGAGCAATATTCGAACGATACCGGCGCGCGGGTGGTCAAGGCAATCACGGCGGGCTGTCCGCCGCTGATCGGGGCCTATGTTCTGAACGGCAACTTTCCCTTGGGCACCTGTCATAACCTTGGGCAGGCGCAGGCACGGTATGTGGCCGAGAATGATATATCGACCGTGGTGCTGGTGTCCCGCTGGTCGCTTTACACCAAGGGCACCTATGGGCGCGAAGGTGACGCGTTCCTGTTGAACGATCAGCCCGCCCGGCAAACCGGTGGCCGCGCCGCCGCGCGCGCGGTGTTTTCCAAAACCCTGCGCGATACCGCTGCATTCTACAAAGCACAGGGCGTCCGGTTGATCATCCTTGAACAAGTGCCGCAGATGCTTGTGAAACCCGAAGATGTGGTGCACGAGGCGATGATGCTGCGCCGCACACCCGATGCAGCACAAGACCAATTTGGCCGTGACGGGATCGATGTGGCAGTGCATGACGACTTGCAAAGTTTTGCACGCCGCGAGTTTGAAAAGCTCGACGGTGTCGAAGTGGCGTCGGTGGCCGAGGCGTTCCGCGACGGGGATCGGTATCGCTGGTTCATCAACGGTCGGTCGGCCTATACTGATCTTGATCACGTATCGCTTTATGGCGCACGCCTGTTGCAACCGTTGATGGCGCGGATCCTGTCGGGCAAATAATCAGTCGTCTGCCGTGATCAGGCCAAGACCCCGCAGATAGATCGCGATCCCGCTTTCCAGCAAATCCTCGGCGGCAAACGGTGATGTGATGCCCGGAGAGTTGCGCGCGAACAGTTCGACCACGCCATGCGACATTGCCCAGATATGGGCACTGAACATCGCGGCGGGCGGGCGTTTGTCGGCTGCAATTCGGTGGCACAGCGCATCCGCCGCCCGGTCCATGATGGCGCGGGCGCGTTTGGCCTCTTGTGCCAATTCGGGTGTCCGATTGACCGGGATGCCGCTTTCGAACATGGCGATGTAATGGCCGGGATGTTGCCGCGCAAAGGCCAGATAGGCGCGCCCCGTGGCTTTGAAACTGGCAAGGGCCGAAGGCTGACCATGGTCAAAGGCTGCCTCCATGACATCCGCGAAAATCGCATAGCCTTGGCGCGATGCCTCGGCGATCAGATCATCGCGGCCCGCAAAATGCCGATACACCGCAGCCGGGGTCACCCCGGCCTGTTTGGCGGCTTCTGAAAGGGTAAACCCGGCAGGGCCTTTGACTTCGGTCAGGCGCAGGGCCGCTTCGACCAGAGCTTGGCGCAGATTGCCATGATGATATCCGCGCTTAGCCATCCCATATCTCGGGGCCGCCACATACGGCGGTGTCGGCTTGGCCGATGGCCTTGGGATCTTTGCCGTCATAGTCGATATGGGTCAGCACATGGCGCAGGGCGGCAATGCGGGCGCGGCGTTTGTCGTCCGATCTGATGATCGTCCAAGGCGCATACGGGGTGTGCGACCGATCCAGTGTTTCGGAAATCGCCGCGGTATACTTATCCCACTTGTACAGCCCCTCAACATCAATCCGGCTGAGCTTCCATTGCTTCAGGCGGCTGTCTTCCCGTTTCAAGAAACGACGCAACTGTTCCGCGCGACCGACGTTCAACCAAAATTTGAACAGGTGAATGCCCTCATCCACCAGCATTCTTTCAAAGTCAGGTGTCTGGACAAAAAAGTGCTCGCGTTGATCATCGGTGCAAAACCCAAACACTTTTTCCACGACCCCGCGATTGTACCAACTGCGATCATAGAACACGATTTCACCGCCGGCGGGCAGGTGGTCAATATAGCGTTGGAAATACCATTGCGACGCCTCGACATCCGATGGCTTGGACAGCGCCACAACCCGCGCACCCCGCGGGTTGAGATGTTTGCGAAACCGCTTGATCGTTCCACCCTTGCCCGCGGCATCGCGGCCCTCAAAAACGATGGCAATGCGCGCGCCGCTTTGTTTGGCCCATGCTTGCAGTTTGACCAACTCGATCTGCAACGCTTTCAGCTCTTTCTTGTAGTGCTTGCGCGGCAAGCGTTCGGAATGCGGGTAGGATGTTTCCAGAATATCGCCTTTTTCTGCCCGCTTGATCGCGTTGCGGATGTCATCCGGCGCGTCGTCTTGCAAATACGTGCTGATGGCACCATCGAATGGCAGCTGCATAGACCCCTCCCTTTTGCTGTCAATATGGCGGCTTAGGGCGTGGGGTGCAATCCGGCGCGCGCCGCCGCGCGGTCAATCGCCGCCACAACACGGTCTTCGGCCACGTGTTGTGGCATATGGCCGACGCCGGGCAGGCGGGTCAGATTGGCCTGAGGGACTTGCCTTGCCAAAGGCTCGGCATGGATCGTCAGGCCGACGGTTGTATCGGCCGTGCCGTGGACGATTTCCAACGGGATTTGGAACCTGTCATAGTCGTCTTGCAGGGCTGTGATCTCGGACAGAAGGTTGGCCCGCTGCACGGCATTGGCGCGAAGCGATTGCCGCCGCAAGGTCAGCGGTGCGCCGACATGCGATATGTAGCCTTGCGGCACGGTGTTGGGGTCGAAAATGCTGGCGACTTCGCGTTCGACACGGGCGTCGCGCACAAAGGCTGTCAGGAAGGGAATGACCAACGGGCCAGCGACCGGGTGCGACAGCACCTTGTAATAGGTCGACAGCGGGCTGTCCCAAGGTTTGGCCGGGGCCGACAGGGGCACCAGCGCTGCAATGTGATCGGGCCGGTGCACGGCCCACGCCAAAGCCACCGCGCCGCCGTAAGAATGGCCCAGAACAACGGGATTTTCGATCCCGAGCTGACGCGCGGCATCCGACAGCAATTCGGCTTGTTGGCGGATGGTGGCGCCGGTTTGATTGATCCGATCCGTGTAGCCAAGGCCGGGCCGGTCAAACACCGTAACCCGGTAGCGGTCGGCCAAACGCGGTGCAAGACTATGGGTCATGTCACGCAGGTTGCCGCTGGCCCCGTGGATCAGCACCACATCGGGGCCGTCGCCCATGGTCAGCGCATGAACGCGGTGGTCCCCCACCTGCACGAACTGCCCCTGCGGGGGAAAGGCCGCCTCGGCACGGGCTTCGTGCAGGCGGGCACGATGTTGGGTGTAAGCCCATAGCACGGCCAACCCCACCAATATGCCAAGGGTGATCTTAATCGCCAATGGCATGCAGGTCGAACGGTGTTGTCTGGTAAATCTGGTTGATCCAGTTGCCATACAGCAGATGCGCGTGGCTGCGCCATCGGTTCTGCGGCGGGCGTGTAGGGTCATCCTCGGGGTAATAGTTGCAGGGCACGTTGATCGGCGTGCCGCTGGCAACATCGCGATCGTATTCCTGTTTCAGGGTGTCACTGTCATATTCCAGATGGTTGAAGATATAGAGCGCCCGGCACCCCGGATCTTCAACCAGACAAGGGCCCACGTCATCGCTATGCAACAGGATATTCAGGCCCGGCACGGCCTCGATCTCGGATTTGCGCATTTCCGTCCAGCGGCTGACCGGGATCACGCAATCATCTGAAAAGCCCCGCAAATAGGGCGAGGCGGGGGCCATGTTGCGATGCCGAAAACAGCCAAAGGCCTTATGATCCAGCATGTGTTTGCGAACGCCATGGAAATGATTGATCATCGCCATGCCACCCCAGCAGACGCCAAAGGTGGAATGCACGTGGCTTTGGGTCCAGTCAAAGACCTGCTGCAGCTCATCCCAATAGGTCACATCGGCAAAATCCAGATGCTCGATCGGGGCACCGGTGATGATAAGCCCGTCGAACCGCTCACCGCTGGCGACGACCTGCGAAAAAGGGCGGTAAAAGCTGCGCATGTGATCGGCGGCGGTGTTCTTGGTGTGATGCTCGCTCATGCGGATCAGGCTGAGTTCGATCTGCAGGGGGGTGGCCCCGATCAGCCGGGCAAATTGGTTTTCGGTCTGGATTTTCTTGGGCATCAGGTTCAGCAAACCGATGCGCAACGGGCGAATATCCTGCCGCGCGGCCTGATCTTCATCCATCACCATCACGCCCTCGCGCGTCAGCACGTCATAGGCAGGCAGTTTGGAGGGGATTTTGATAGGCATGTGGGCAGGTATCCTTGGCGGTTATTCAGAGGTAGCTTCGTCACCGCGCCGCTCAAGGGCGGTGGCGATCAGGTCGGTAAAGTCTTCGGCATGGTGCACAGCGGCGATTTCATCGGCGGTTACCGTCACGCCCCATTTCGCCATCGCTTCATACCGCGGCTGACGATGCGCAAGGGCGCGTGCATAGGTCCAGCGGATAAAGGAATCAGGATCAACTTTGTCCGCCTCTACATTGTTTTCGCTAAGATATTCACCCCATGCCTCGCTTAGAAATTCGGGTTGATAAGCCATCGGTTTGGGCGCGCGGTCAAAGCGGCGGATCAATTCGCGGGTATGCGCCTCCGAGCCTTGGATATAGACCATCAGGCAGTGCTGGCTCAGTTCGGTCAGCAGCGGATCGTCCGGGTTATCGCCATCCACCCATTCGCAGATGGATCCGCCGGTATCGCAGATGAAATGCGGGTATCCATACAGCTTGCGGGCGCGCGTGATGAAATGCGCGGTGTCCCTCAGCGCCGCAATTTCGGCTTTGCGGAATTGCTCCTGCCGGGCGCAGTAGTCTTCAATCGGCAGGCCGCCCTTGGCCGGATCGCCCGGTTTTCCCAGATAGGTCGAGACAGGGCTAAGATTATCGAAAGTGATGTTGGACCCGATATAGATCGAATCCGACAGCAGCAAATCACGCAGGAACGGCATCTGCATGGCATGGGCCTTGGCGTTATCGACAATCAACTCGCCCATGTAGCGGGTGCCGATACGGTAATCGATGGAATAGTGAAACCAATCGCCCGACGCGCGCAGCATGTTCGACACATGCGTTTTGCCAAGGCCGGACATGCCGTAAAACAGAATGTGTTTTTCCGGCGCATCGCGCCAGTCTTGTGCCGAATTATAGATCATCGCCAACCCCTTGTTGCCCGATGGTGGTAGCCAGAGGGGCCGAGCAGGTCAATCGAAAGCCGCGTAATGAAAAGCCCCACCCGATGGATCGGGCGGGGCCTGACTGTGCTGGAATGGCCGTGGGGCTTAGAGCGTGTCGCGTTTAATCGGTTTTGTATCCTGCTGCCTTGAAGAAGTTGTAGCATTCCTCGTCGGTGAAGAG
>NZ_JAAORB010000028.1 GCF_011601345.1 Roseovarius gahaiensis | reverse complement strand
CAAGTCTGCCCACGATCACGTGAAATCTATGCCCATGATCAGGTGAAATCAGTGCCCGCCATCACGCGAAACACGCAATCACGCGGCAGCAGATTTATAAATGGCGGCATGAGCTGAAGAAGAAGGGTCTATGGTCGCCTGATGCCGGAGCGCTCTTTTTTCCTTTGGACATGCCAGTGGCGGCCGGAGTGCCAGTGGCGTCGGCACCGGTCGCTGATACACCGCCGACGGTCACTGTTGAATTGCGCCTGCGGGGTGGGCGCAGTTTGCACTTTGACAGCGCAGTGGAGCCGGTCGCCCTGACGGCACTCATCCGCGCCGTGGAGGCCGCATGATCGGCCCAGGCACCGGAGTTCGCGTATATCTGGCTTGTGGCGTGACGGATATGCGCAAAGGGATCGCGGGATTGGCGGCGCTTGCCCAGGATGTTCTGCATCAGAAGCCCGCCAGTGGCGCGGTATTTGCGTTCCGGGGGCGGCGCGGGGACCGGATCAAGTTGCTGTATTGGGATGGTCAGGGATTTTGCCTTTACTACAAGGTTCTTGAACGAGGGCGCTTCCCTTGGCCGAGTGCGGCGGATGGGTCGGCACGGCTGACCTCGGCACAGCTTGCGATGCTGTGGGAGGGTATCGACTGGCGGCGTCCTGATTGGGGAGCGCCACCGGTGCGCGTGGGGTAAATTTGTGTCCAAATATGCGTTATTTATATGGTGCTTCGGGCTGATTTTTGGTAGTCAGGCGCATGTCGAAACACGCCGAAAACCTCCCCGATGATCCCGCCGAATTGAGAGCGATGATTGCGGCGTTGCAGGCAGAAAATGCCCGGATCGAGGCAGAGAACGCCAAGATGTCGGTGACATTGCGGGTTCATGATCAGCTGGTTCAGGCGTCGCACCAAAGGTGCGCAGCTTGAACGCACGCCTCTGGCGTGACGCCTGCGGATCGCCAAGCTCCAGAAACTGGCCTTCGGCAAATCCTCGGAAAAGGTCGAGCGTGAGATCGAACAGCTGGAACTGGCGCTCGAAGACCTATTGGTCGCGGTGGCTGAAGACGATGAAGCCCCCATCGACGAGGGTCCGAGCGAACCGTCGCCGGAGACTTCTGATGCACCCACGTTGCGGCGTCGGCCACGTGTCTCGGATGCGACGCCGCGCGAGCGCCGCGAGCTTGATCCTGGTGCCTGCTGCCCTGACTGTGGTGGTGACCTGCGCGTGGTAGGTGAGGATGTCAGCGAATTGCTGGACATGATTGCTGCCCAGATGAAGGTGATCCAAGTCGCTCGCATCAAGAAATCCTGCCGCCGCTGTGAGCGGATGGTGCAGGAACCGGCCCCCAGCCGCCCGATCCCGGGCAGCATGGCAGGCCCGAACCTGCTGGCGCATGTGCTGGTCTCAAAGTTCGACGATCACCTGCCTTTGTATCGCCAGCACGAGATCTTCGAACGCATGGGGGCAGACATTCCAGAAAGCACGCTGGTGGGCTGGTGTGGCCGCGCCATGAAAACCCTACAGCCGCTTATCGAGCGGATCGAGGCGGACATCATGGCCAGCGACCTGTTGCACGCAGATGACACGCCGATCCGGGTGCTGGACCGGTCATTGCGCGACAAGGGACTTGGCAAAGGGGTCAAACAAGGGCGGATCTGGGCCTATGTGCGCGATCAACGCCCTTGGACGGGGGCATCGCCGCCAGGTGCTGTTTATCGGTTCGCGCCAGACTGGAAGAAAGAGCATGTCCTGAGCCACCTGGCCAACGCCCGCGGCATCCTCCAAGCGGACGGCTACACAGGCTACGGCAAGCTTTATGAGCCTGATCCCGACGGCACACCCCGTTTGCGCGAAGCGGCCTGTTGGGCGCACCTGCGCCGAGACTTCCACGACTTCTGGATCTCGACCAAGTCCGAGATCGCTCGCGAGGCGCTCGACCGGATCGGCAAGTTCTACGATGTCGAGCGCGACATCAACGGTCAACCCGATGACGTGCGTCATGCGGCGCGACAAAAGTTGAGCCGCCCGCAAGTCGAGGCCTTCTTTGCCTGGTCCGAACAGCAACTCCTGCGCATTCCAGGCAAAAGCGATCTGGCCAAGGCCTTCCGCTATGGTCTCAGCCGGCAGGAGGCCTTCAGCCTGTTCCTGACGGACGGTCGTGTGGCCATCGACAATAACCCCGCTGAACGTGCTCTGCGTCCGATTGGAATCGGCAGGAAAAATTGGTTATTTGCAGGGGCCGATACCGGTGCTGAAACGCTCGCGCGTGCCATGACGGTCATCGAGACCGCTAAACTCAACGGCCTCGATCCACAAGCCTATCTCGCCGACATCTTCGACCGCATCCACGATCACAAGATCAACAAGCTCGATGAATTGCTGCCGTGGAATTGGGCACCGCTGACCGCTGCACATTCAGTGGCTACCTGATGCCAAAAGTCACACAGGTCTACGCCCTTGAGCGCGTTGCATCGATGCTGGGTGAGGATCTGGAGATGCTGGAAGCGATCGTCAGCAACGACGACAACCTAAGCTACGGAAACATCATCAGCGTCGATACAGCCACTGACGAGAACACCAAGTTAATCACCGCCCATGGCATTCAAGAACTGCGCGATATGCTCAGCGATGCAAAGCGATCCCCGGAGCAATGGCGCGACTTCCTCGATGACTTCGTCAACGATCCAGAGATCATCACGCGTGTTAAGCAAAACGGACCGCGGTAACAATCGGGCGGTTACGATCCTTCAAGGTTCGAACGGTCGAAGATCAGTCAAGTATCTGCGAGGCAACAGGACGCACCCCAAGCCTCCGCGCAGGCGCTGGTATGAGTATGGCAAGAAGGGCATTTCGATGATGCGGGGGCTCTCTCGCTGGCAACTCCCAATTTTCACGGTGGCCGACCGAAGCGGCGCCCGGCGCTTCCAACGCCTCTCTGGGCGCTCTAACAGCACTATCCAGATGGCCCTTGCGCCGATCGTGGCACCGGATTCCGTGCTCTGCACGGATGGGCTGCAAGCCTACGCTGCCTTCGCGCAGTATCGCGGCAACGAGCACTTCGTCATCAAGACCAAGCCAGGTCAGAAGACCGCCTCTGCCACTCATTACATCCAGAACATCAACACCCTCCATTCGCGCTACGAGACCTTCATCAAGCCCTTCAGGGGGCCTGCCTCGAAATACTTCGAAGGATATCTCCGGTGGTTCATCGCCCGCGTCAGCAAGGTGCGACCGGACGAGGTCTTACGGGCTGTGTGATCTTTACCAACACGAAATACGCACACGACTAAAGGATACCCTTGAACTGGATGATTTCACAGCGCGGGGTAGACATATTCCATTTTCTATATATTTGTGTCCCAAACACACTTGGGGTGCGCGACCCCGTGATCTCCGCACCGCAGACCAACTGCATGTCGCCCCAAGGAACAGGAAAAGGAAACGCAACTCATGGTCACCGATTTCACCCCCCTCCAATCCCTGATCGGCGGCACGCTGATCGGGCTGGCCAGCGTGCTGCTGATGCTGACGCTCGGTCGTGTCATGGGGGCCACCGGCATTCTGGCCGGCTTCATGCAACCCTCTTCGCCGCGCGACTGGTCGTGGCGCGCCGCCCTGCTTGCGGGCATGGTCACCGCCCCCGGCCTGATGCTGCTGTCGACCGGCCAAATGCCCGCCATCGACGTTCCCGTCAGCACCCCAATGCTGATCGTCGGCGGCATCCTGGTGGGCATCGGCGTGACCTACGGCGCAGGCTGTACCAGCGGCCATGGCGTCTGTGGCAATGCGCGGCTCTCGCCACGCTCCATCGCCGCCACCCTGAGCTTCATGCTGTTCACTGGCATCACGGTCTACATCCTGCGTCACGTGATTGGAGGATAACCCAATGCTGCGTATCATCATTACCTACCTCATTGGCCTGATTTTCGGCCTCGGCATCATGATTTCCGGCATGGCCAACCCTGCCAAGGTCATCAATTTCTTCGACGTCGCTGGCTCGTGGGATCCCTCGCTTATCTTCGTCATGGGGGGCGCGCTTGTGGTCACCTTTATCGGCTACCGCCTGATCTTCGGCAAAGGCCCGGCAAAACCCGTCATGGACGACAGCTTCCACGTCCCACAGAACCGCGTGATCGACGCGCGCCTTCTGGGCGGCTCGGCCATCTTCGGCGTGGGCTGGGGCATCGCGGGTTTCTGTCCCGGCGGGGCCCTGCCCGCTGTAGGCTCCCTCAAGCCCGAGGTGCTGATCTTCACCGCCGCCTTGATCGCAGGCATCTTCATCGCCAAAGCGCTGCAAACCCGCGCCATGCGCCACGCGCCTTCCTGAGACACCCAAACAAAGAGTCCGCCTATGACCAACTACCCCGTCAACATGGACATCAAACCGCAGGTTCAAGCCTTCTTTGACGAGGCCACGAATACGATTTCCTACATCGTCAAGGATCCTTCTTCCGATAGCTGCGCCATCGTGGATTCGGTGATGGACATCGACTATGCCGCCGGCCGTATCACCTATGACCACGCCGACGAGCTGATTGCCCAGATCGAAAAACAGGGCCTCAAGCTGGAGTGGATCATCGAAACCCACGTCCACGCCGATCACCTTTCGGCCGCGCCTTACATTCAGGAAAAGCTGGGCGGCAAAATCGGCATCGGCTCAAAAATCCTCGTGGTGCAGGACACCTTCGGCAAGATCTTCAACGAAGGCACCGAGTTTCAGCGCGACGGCTCGCAATTCGACGCCCTTTTCGAAGATGGCGATACCTACACCATCGGCACCATGCAGGCCGTGGCCCTTTATACCCCCGGCCACACCCCCGCCTGCATGACCCATGTGATGGGCGATGCGGCCTTCGTCGGCGATACGCTCTTCATGCCCGATGGTGGCTCAGCCCGGGCCGATTTCCCCGGTGGTGACGCAGGCACGCTTTACGACAGCATCCAAAAGGTGCTGGCCCTACCCGACGACATGCGCCTGTTCATGTGCCAAGATTACGGCCCCAATGGTCGTGACATTGCATGGGAAACCACCGTCGCCGAAGAAAAAACCCACAACATCCACGTTGGCGGCGGCAAGACCCGCGAGGAGTTCATCAAGTTCCGCACCGAACGCGATGCCACACTGGCCATGCCGCGCCTGATCATCCCGTCACTTCAGGTTAACATGCGCGCCGGTGACGTGCCCACCGACTCTGACGGCAACCCGATGCTCAAGGTGCCGGTCAACAAACTCTGATGTGCCGCTTGGGCAGGCGCCCCCGCGCCTGCCCGCCCCTGTCCCGAAAGCTTTCCCAATGCCCCGCTCGCTTGCCCGCTACCTGCCCATCTTCTCATGGGGCCGGACCTATAGCCGCTCCACCTTGGCCCAAGACCTGATCGCGGCGCTGATCGTGACGATCATGCTGATCCCGCAATCGCTGGCCTATGCGCTCTTGGCGGGCCTCCCGCCCGAGGCGGGGCTTTATGCCTCGATCCTGCCGATCATGCTTTATGCGCTCTTCGGCACCTCCACCACGCTGGCGGTGGGGCCAGTGGCCGTGGTCTCATTGATGACCGCCGCCGCGATTGGGCAAGTGGCGGACCAAGGCACCGCAGGCTACGCCACGGCGGCGCTCACGCTGGCAGGGCTGTCAGGGCTGATCCTTCTGGGCCTTGGCCTGCTCCGGCTTGGCTTTCTGGCCAACTTCCTCTCGCACCCCGTCATCGCGGGCTTCATCAACGCCAGTGGCATCCTCATCGCGCTCAGCCAGTTGGGCCATATCCTCGGGGTCAACACATCGGGCCACACCCTACCGCACCTTTTGCATAGCCTCTGGTCCGGGCTTGGCGGAGTGAACCTCATCACCCTGCTGATCGGGGGCTCTGCCGCAGCCTTCCTCTTCTGGGTCCGCAAGGGCCTCAAACCTTTGCTTTTGAACCTCGGCCTTGGCCCCCGCCTCGCCGATGTGCTGACCAAAGCAGGCCCTGTCGCCGCCGTGGTCGTCACAACCTTGGCCGCTGGCCTTTTCCGGCTCGACACCCAAGGCGTCGCCATCGTCGGCACCGTGCCGCAATCCCTGCCGCCCTTCACCCTGCCCGATGCCTCGCTTGACCTGATCAAGGCACTGATCCTGCCCGCCGTGCTGATCTCCATCATCGGCTTTGTCGAATCCATCTCGGTCGCGCAAACGCTGGCAGCCAAGAAACGCCAACGCATCGACCCCAACCAAGAACTCATCGGCCTGGGTGCGGCCAACCTCGGCGCGGCTGTCACCGGCGGCTACCCTGTCACCGGCGGCTTCGCCCGCTCGGTCGTCAACTACGACGCAGGCGCCGCCACCCCCGCCGCCGGGGCCTTCACCGCCATCGGCCTTGCCGTCGCGGCCCTTGCGCTCACCCCGCTGATTTACTTCCTGCCCAAGGCGACGCTGGCCGCCACCATCATCGTCGCTGTCCTCAGCCTTGTGGACCTCACGATCCTCAAACGCGCATGGTCCTATTCCGGCGCGGATTTCGCGGCAATCCTGACAACCATCCTCCTGACACTCGCACTTGGCGTGGAAATCGGGGTGTCTGCCGGTGTGGTGCTCTCCATCGCGCTGCACCTCTACAAAACCTCGAAACCCCATGTGGCCGAGGTGGGCCTTGTTCCGGGAACCGAGCATTTCCGCAACATCAACCGCCACAAGGTCACCACCTGCCCCCGCGTGGTAACACTCCGCGTCGACGAAAGCCTTTATTTCGCCAATGCCCGCTTCCTTGAAGATTACATCGCCGACCGCATCACCGAAGATTGCGCCGTCAAACACGTCATCCTGCATTTCGCCGCCGTGAACGAGGTCGATATGTCCGCGCTGGAAAGCCTTGAGGCGATCAATACCCGCCTCAAGGCCATGGGCATCAAACTGCATCTCTCTGAGGTGAAAGGCCCGGTCATGGACCGCCTCAAACGCAGCCACTTCCTGCAAGAGATGGGCGGCACCGTGTACCTGTCGCAATACGAGGCATGGCAAGCCCTACGCGAAGGTTAAACCACAGGCGCGGGCAGCCCCTCGATCATCACGTTGACGCAAGCGGACTTTCCGCTGGCCATGGCCCGCTCCAGTGCGGGCCTCAGGTCCGCCGCCTCGGTCAAGAATTCCCCATGCGCGCCCATGGCCTCGGCTTCCAGATCATAGCGCGCCACTAACAGCACTATCCAGATGGCCCTTGCGCCGATCGTGGCACCGGATTCCGTGCTCTGCACGGATGGGCTGCAAGCCTACGCTGCCTCGCGCAGTATCGCGGCATCGAGCACTTCGTCATCAAGACCAAGCCGGGTCAGAAGACCGCCTCATCCGCAACCTGCCTTCGCGTCGGCCATCGCGTCAGCGCGATCCGCACCGCGTCTGCCTGCATTTCGTCTGTGCTTGTCGTGCCTATTGTTCGCCTGCTTTGCGGCGATGAATGCTATCGAAGGAGCAGCATCAAACCGTGACAGGTCCAAGTGTCATGACCTCTGCATATATGCCTACTGCGTATCTCGGTGTCGTCCTTGGCCATTTCAGCCCATATAGACACCACCATTCACATCCAATGTTGCACCGCACATATAGCTGGCCGCATCCGAACACAGGAAAACGACCGGCTGAGCGATTTCGTCAGCTCTTGCCATGCGGCCAATGGGGATCGACGACGGGTCAATGTTGGAAGAGTCCACCATTGCGGTCGCCGTCGCTCCGGGGGCAACGGCATTAACATTGACACCATGCGGGGCGGTCTTGGCCGCCATCCATTTGGTGAATGAAATAACGCCCCCTTTGGCCGACACATAGTGAGGGCTGGCGCGCAATCCGCCCATCCGCCCGGCGACCGACGCCACCACGACCGCCTTGCCATGTTTTTGCGCAATCATCCCAGTGATGGCAGGACGCATGACATTGATCACCCCCTTGAGGTTGATATCGACCACCCGGTCAAATGTATCATCCCAATCCGCATCGTCCCAATCATCCCACGGGCAAAAGCCGGCATTGGCGACGATGGCATCTAGCTGTGGCTGTGCGGCGATGAACGCCTCTGCTTTTGCGCGGTCGCGGATATCGAATGCTGCCGTGACCACATCTGCGCCGACATCTCGCAGCTCGTCGGCCAGATCGTCGCAACCTTTAAGATCGCACAGCGCCAGATTGGCCCCCAAACCAGAAAGAATACGCGCTGTCTCTGCCCCGATGCCTCCAGCAGCGCCGGTGATCAACACGGTTTTTCCTTCGAATGACAACATGGCGTTACCCAGCTTCCTTTCCCGGCTCAGGCAAAGCGCTGTCGCGTAGCATCGCCAACAATGCCTTGGTGATGTCGTCCTCACCGGCCAGCGCCGCACGCTCTAGCACCCGCGAAACGGTTGGAGGCGCCCAAGCCCCAGTGACCCGTTTGACCGGCTGATCAAGATAGTCGAAAAAGAGCCGCTGAATTTCATCCACCAAAAACGATCCGAATGCCGCGCCACGCGTGGTTTGTTCGATGATCGCGACGCGCCCGGTCTTGCGCACCGACTGGCCGATCAGGTCGTAATCAATATCGCGCTGCGACAGGCTGCGCAGGTCGATCACATCTGCGCTGATGCCAAGGCTGGCCACCAAGGTTTTGCAGGTCTCGACCATTCCAAGAGAGGTCAAAAGCGTCAGATCGCGGCCTTCGACCACGCGCTTGGCCTTGCCGATCGGGATGTAATACTCCAAATCCTGCGGCACTGGACAACGGCGTTTGTGCAGCACTTGTGGCTCGATGATGAGAACCGGATCATTGCAGCGCATCGCAGCATTCATCAGGCCCACATAATCAAACGCGTTCGACGGCGCGAGGATATGCCAGCCCGGAAACAGCGCGAAAACGCTGGTCGGGTCCATCGAATGCTGCGATCCGTAGCCTTCCAGACCCGGAAGGCGACACCGCAACACCATAGGAACCTGTGCCGTGCCGTTGAACAGATGCCTGATCTTGCCAGCCTGATTGAACAACTGGTCCGCCGCGACAAGAAAGAAATCACTATACATCAACTCAACGACAGGTCGCAGGCCCGACATTGCCGCCCCTACGGCCAATCCGCAAAATCCATTCTCGGTGATGGGGGTGTTGATGATCCGGGTATCGAAGAACTCGGACAAGCCGCGTGTCGCGCCGACGGTTCCGCCGTCCATATTCGCCACGTCTTCGCCGAACAAAACGATACTTTGGTCGCGTTTCATGGCCGCGCCCATGGTGGCGGGGATTGCCTCGATAAAGGTCATCTCGCGCATTTGTGCGTCGGGGAAATCCTCGGCCTCAGCCGCGCGCAGCCCGGCGAATTCCGACATGTCAGAGGTCAAGTGATCGTCAACACCCGCTGGGTCGGGCCAATGCCCGGCGGGGATCGCCATGGCCGAGCCCTTGCCCTCGGTGCAACTGTCGGCGGCGGCCTGCATCGCTTCGGACACCGCGGCGTCGATGCTGTTCAACTCATCGGCGCTGACGATCCCGTGCGTTGTCAGCTTGTCACACAGAAATTCCCAAGGAGAGCGCGCGCGCCAGGCATCCTCTTCTTCTTTCGTGCGATAGCCGAAGACACTGCCGGGAAAGGGCGAGGATTGATGGTAATAGCGATAGACATCGGCCTGCACAAAGGCCGGGCGGCCCTGCGTGCGAATATGATCTTCGGCCCACCGCGTCGCCAGCCAGACGGCCAGAGGGTCCATTCCGTCAACATGCACAGTTTCGATACCATGCGCGCAAGGGCGGGTGTTCAGGTTGGTCTCATATGTGGATTGCTCGATCGTGGTCGAAACGGCATACCCGTTGTTTTCGCAGAAAAACAGAACCGGCAGGCGATACAGGGCCGCTAGGTTCATTGCCTCATGGGTTGTTCCCTGATGGATCGCGCCATCGCCGAAGAACGAGACGGTGATCCGCTCGCCGCCCTGCTGCTTTTCGGCGAAAGCGTGACCGCAAGCTATCGGCAAGCCACCGGCGACGATGGCGTTGGTGCCCATCACGCCCAGATCTTCGCACCGCAAATGCATCGAGCCACCACGCCCGCCAGTCCAGCCATCTTTCAGCCCCAGAATCTCGTGCATCATGTGCCGGATTTCCAAGCGCATCTCGTCGCGCAGGACAGAGCCCGCCGAAGGATCATAGTTGTCCGTGTAAAGCGCGTTCACGACCTTTGCGACAACCTGATGATGCGCACGGTGAGAGCCGTTCATCATCGTGTCGATGGGCAGCGCCGCAAGGCACCCTCCTGCCCCGCCTTCCTGACCAAGGCTGGAATGTGCCGGGCCATGAACCAATCCGCGTTTGTCCAGAAACAGGATCGTTTCCTCGAACCGGCGCGCGGACAGAACCAGCGTGGCAAGCCGCTTGGCGTCTTTTGTCGAGAGCTGCGCCCAGTCCGAGTCATCGGTCACAAGGCGGCGCATGCCGGTGTTCATTTCAATCGGCGTAAACTTCATCCGCGCCTCCTGCCGGTTTGGGTCAACATTCAATAGGCCGTCTGCAAAAGGGTCAGGAACTCCTCCTGCGTGGTGTGCCGCGGGTTCCAGCGGTTATAATTCAGCGCGTAACAACGCTCTGCAATCTCGGGCAGCGCCGCTTTTTCGACACCGATATCGCGCAGGCGCGACGGCACACCCAGATCATCACAAAGCGTTTCGATTGCGCTGATGGCCCTACGCCCGGCACTCAGGTCGTCACATCCGTGCATGTCTTCACCCATGGCCTCGGCGATCTGAGCGTATTTGCCCGGCGCGGCGATGAAATTAAACCGCGCGACATGCGGCAGGCAGGCCGCGTTCGCCAATCCATGAGGCACCGGGTAGAACCCGCCAATCGCCATCGCCATGCAATGCACGTTGCCGGTTCCGGTCGTGCCAAACGACATGGCCGCCATAGAGGCCCCGCACAGCATATTCAGCGCCGCATCGGCATTTTCCCGGTTCGCGACATATGGCCGAATATTGCCCGACAGCACCCGTATCGCCCTTAGGTTCCAAGCATCCGTGAACGGGTTCGCCAGTTTCGAAAGGTAGGATTCAAAAGCGTGCACAAAGGCATCGACCCCTGCATGAACGGCAACCTGCCCCGGAACTGTCGCAACCACTGTTGGGTCAAGAACCGCATGGGTCGCAGGACCAAACCGGGCATGGCGGATCGCCATTTTCACATTTCGGGTCGTATCGGTGATGACCGCTGCCCCCGACACCTCCGACCCCGTTCCCGCCGTTGACGGGATGGCGATCAGTGGCAAGGGCGCGACGTTGAACGCATCGCCCCCTTCATAATCGGCTATACACCCGCCGTTGGTGGCGACAATGGCCACGGCCTTGGCCACATCAATCGCACTTCCCCCACCAAGGGCGATTATCGCATCAGCCCCTGCCGCGTTCAGCACATCGAGCGCGCGATCGACATTGATGTCACCGGGTTCAGGATCGACACCTGAAAATTCACAGAGCTTGATGCCACTGCCGGATAGGTCAGCCATCAAGCGGTTGTACGCTATCCCGCCGACAAGCGCCGGATCGACGACAACCATCACCCGCGACCATCCCGCCCCGGTCACGATCTGCGGCACTACAGCCAATGCGCCATGCCCGAAATGCAAACGTGTCGGACAATGAAAACTGACGATGTCACCTGACGACATGGCGCGGGCCTCTCTTGAAAATAGCTGGATGTCTTGTGGTCATGTCAGCCCCCGTCACGATCCAAAGTGTCGCCAATCGGCAGTCCAAGCAGCGCTGAACTCATTGATTTGCCGTGTGTATCTAGGGTCAACGATCCGACCACCCCGCCCGATAACGCCTCCTCCAGCACGAAATTCAGCGCACCAAGTGTCGGCACCTCGTATCGCGTGACCCGGCCCTTCACCTTATCGCGTAAAAACTCGGCCACACGCTCCGGCGTCACGTCACGACAGAGCAAATCGTAATCCTCAGGATCACGCGCGATGACGGCGATGTTAAGGGTGTTTCCCTTGTCTCCGCTGCGGCAATGGGCAATGTCTCTTAGACGCATGAGGTTTCCGCCTCGAAGAAGGTGACATCGGGATCAACAACACACTCATCCAGCAAGGCAGAACAAAGCGACAGCGTCGCGCGCACCGATTTCCACGCCCCGCCACCGCCGGCGGGTCCGTTGGTATAAAGTGCCTCAACCTCTTGTCCGACCATCCCCGCGGCATCCTTGCAGTCGCTCCGACCAATGGCGCGCAGGCGCACCTCGTTGGGGTCCGCCGCCGCAGATGACAAGGGCCCATGCAACGCATCGAGACCGATCAGATCAACCCGGCTTTCGCGCAAGCCCAAAGGCTCCAGCCGCTGCCGGATGACCGAGCGTGCCAATTCCGCCCGTGCCACCGCGCCGGGCCCGGCATAGGAAATCTGTCCCTCTCCGATATACCCGTCATGATAGCTGATCGTGGCCTTGACCTTGCCGGTCCGGGGATGCCCGGTGGCGCCGCTCACGCGGACATGATCGGGACCGATCTGTTCGACCGCGACGTTCGAAAAATCCGCAATCACGTCAGGCTGAAGGTATCGGGCCGGATCGAGAATTTCATACAGGATCTGTTGCTTGACCGTGGCCAAGCGGATCGCGCCGCCCGTGCGGGGCAGTTTGGTAATTTCGATACCGCCTTCGGCGTCGATCACGCCGATGGGAAATCCCAGATTGGCAAGGTCCGGCACATCGTTAAATCCCGGATCGGCAAAGTAGCCACCGCTGATCTGGCCGGCACATTCCAGTAGATGCCCTGCCAATGTCCCTTTGCCCAGACGGTCCCAGTCATCCATGCGCCACCCGAAACTGTAAATGAGCGGTGCAAGAAACAATGCCGGGTCAGCCGCCCGACCTGTCAGAACGACATCGGCACCCTTGTCCAGTGCCTCCACAATAGGCCCCGCACCGATATAGGCGTTGGCCGAAATGGCAGACGCTGCGATTTCCGTAAAGTTCAAGCCGTTATCAAGATCAGGTAAGGACGACCGACAATAGGCCAGCACATCGTCCCCTGTCACAGCCGCAATGCGCAGCCCTCTCAAGCCCAAATCCTTCGCCACCTTCGCGATGTGACGCGCCGCTGCCAATGGATTGGCCGCACCCATATTGCTGATGATCCGCGTCCCGTTGGCATGACAAACGGGCAGGACGGCCCGCATCCGGGCCTCAAGATGCGGATCAAAGCCCCCTTCGGGATCTGACAGGCGGTTCAGTTGCGCCTGTGCGATGGTGCGCTCGGCAAGGCACTCGAAGATCAGAAAATCCAGCTCTCCCCGCTGGGCCAGATCGACGGCCGGGTCGATCCGATCCCCGGAAAAGCCCGCGCCTGCGCCTATTCTGATCGCGGTCATTTCAATGCCCCGCTATGCCCGCAGAAAGGCTCGGTTGTGCTCTGCACCGGCTCACTCGCGCAATTCCTTCAGCAGCCGCGTTGCGGTGCGTTCGTTGATGTCGCCGCTGGATTTCATCGCCTCGGCAATACGGGCGATCTCATCCCCTTCTGCACCAGCCGTGATCGCGATGTTCTGCGCATGCAGCGCCATGTGGCCTTTCTGGATGCCATCCGTCGCCAAAGCACGCAATGCCCCAAAATTTTGGGCTAGCCCGACGGCGGCCACGATGCACGAGAGTTTCTCGGCGCTGTCGGCCTCCATGATCTGCAAGGCAAGCTGGGCGACGGGGTGAATGCGCGTGGCTCCCCCCACGATCCCAAGCGACAAGGGAATTTCGATAGACCCCGCCAGATCGCCAGACGCGGTTTTTTCCCACCGGGTCAACGGGCCGTACTGTCCAGATTGCGCCGCGAACGCGTGCGCGCCAGCCTCAATGGCACGGGTATCATTGCCGGTCGCCAGCACGACGGCGGACACACCGTTCATGATGCCCTTGTTATGGGTTGCGGCGCGATACGGGTCGATGACCGCGAAATCAGCCGCGTCCAGCATCTTTTCAACCACCTCAGGACCGCCGATTTCTGCGGCGGGCCACACGGCTTCGGCCCGGACGATACGCCGGTCTGCAAGGTTGGACAAAATGCGCAACAAGGGCCGCCCATTGACCCAGCTCCCCAAAACCGGGGCCAGACGTTCGGCCATGGTGTTCACGGCATTCGCCCCCATGGCATCGCGGGTATCGACGATCAGATGCACGACCATCACCACGCCCTTACGCCCGCTCAGAAGACGAATGTCCAGATCCTGAAACCCGCCGCCAAGTTCGACAAGCACCGGGTCGATGTCATCGCAGAAGGCCTTGATCTCATCGAAGCGGCGCAGGATCTCAAGGCGTGCGCGGTGCGGGTCGGCCACATCCAGAAGCTGGATTTGCGCGATGGTCAGTGACCCGGCATAGGAGGTGCGAAATCCGCCCGTCGAGCGACACCGCCGTGCCGTATTGCAGACCGCCGCGATAACCGAGCTTTCCTCGGTCGCCATCGGGACCAGCACGTCCTTGCCGTCCACGATCATATTCGTGGCCAACCCAAGGGGCACTGGCATGACGCCTATGGCATTTTCGATCATTCTATCGACCAGATCGTCAGGAAGGCCATCCAGCCGACCCAATGCGCCGGTCGCGTCGTCGCCGTTATCAATCCAGTCTGTCAAGATTTCGAGCCGCTTTTCACGGCTGAGCGTTGCAAACCCAGACAGTCTTGAGGTGCGTTTGCTCATGTGATGTCACCTTTCCATTCCAGCGGCGGACATTACGCCCGCATGACAAACCCGCCATCCACCGGGATTGCCGTCCCCGTCACAAAGCGCGAGGCCGCTGTGGTTAAAAACAATATCGTTCCGGCAATGTCTTGCGGCTGCGCCCATCGGCCAATCGGGGTTCTGTCCCGAACGCGCGCATCCAGATCGGGCATGTCCAACCGTGCCTGTCGGGTCAACGCCGTGTCCACCCATCCCGGAAGCACACAGTTCGCCCGTATCCCATCCTTGGCCCAAGCCGCAGCCAGACTGCGGGTCAGCTGAACGACACCGCCTTTTGCCGCGGCATAGGGCGCCGTCATATCGTTAGCCAGAACCGACATCATCGACCCGATAGTGACGATCCGGCCGTCGCCCGATTGGCAAAGCTGCGGGTAAAAGGCCCGTGCCGTCACGAAAGTGCCGCGCAGGTTGGCATCCATGACGGCATCCCAGTCCTCAAGGCTCAGATCTTGGGGCGCGCCCCGTCGGTTTATACCAGCAGCGCAAACAATCGTATCGACACCGCCCATATCCGTGTCGGCAGTTTTGGACAGCCTGTTGGCGTCCGCCTCGTCCGATGCGTCAGCGGCGCAGAACCAGACATCTCCCTTGTCCGCGAGCTGCCCAAGCGCCGCCTCACCACGTTCCTTGGAACGCCCTGAAATCGTCACCCGCGCCCCGGCCTCAAGAAAGGCTTGGGCCGCGGACAAACCGATACCGCTGGTTCCGCCTGTGATGACAACGCGTCGCCCCGTCAGATCGAAAAGGTCAGTCATGCCAACCCCTCACCTTATGGTCACATCTGGCAACCAGAGCACCAGCGCCGGGAAGAGAATGCACAGCAAAAGCCCCAGAACCTGAATCAGAACGAAAGGCACGATCCCGGCATAGATATCGCGGATCGTCAGCTCTGGTGGGGCGATGCCACGTAAATAGAACAGGGCATACCCGAACGGCGGCGTCAGGAAGGATGTCTGAAGGTTCACCGCAACTAGAACCGCAAACCAAGTCAGCGTGACGGCAGAATTCTCAAACCCAAAATCCAGCCCCGCGATGATCGGTGCAAAAAGCGGCAGCACCACATAGCTAATCTCGATCCATTCCAGGAAAAATCCCAATACAAAGATCAGCGCCATGATCAGGAAAAGCGTCTGATATGGCCCAGATGCAATCGCCATGACCGCATCTTCGATCATATAATCACCGCCAACACGCTTGAAGATCGCACTGAACACTGTTGCGCCAATCGCCACGGTTAGGATCATCGCCGTGGTCAACGCCGTCTCTTGAACGCAGTCCACAAGGTTCTTCCACGTCAATTGCCGCATCACCGCCGCCAGTATCGTGGCCCCAATGGCGCCGATGGCCGCCGCCTCGGTCGGCGTCGCGATACCCGCAACGATCGAGCCCAGAACACCCAAGATCAAAAGCACCGGGGCGATCAGGTGCTTGATCAGAACGGCCAGCGCCTCCAAGGTCGAAACCTTTTCCCCGCGTTCGCTTGGGGGTGCAAGAGACGGGTCGAGATGCGTCGTGACTAGAATATAGAGCGCATAAAGCCCACCAAGGATCAGGCCGGGGATCACCGCCCCCATGAACAAATCGCCAATGGAGATCTGCAAAATATCCCCAACCAACACCAGCATGATCGAGGGCGGGATAAGGATTCCAAGCGTTCCCGCCGAACAAATCGTACCGGCCGCCAGCCGCATGGAATACTTCTGTTTCAGCATGACCGGTAAGGCCATCAGCCCCAGCATGACCACGGATGCCCCGATGATCCCGGTGCTTGCGGCCATCACGACACCGACGATCGTCACCGATAGCGCCAGTCCTCCAGGTCGCTGCGCAAACAGACGCTCAAGCGACAGCAGCAGATTCCTCGCGATGTTGGATTTTTCCAGCATCAGGCCCATGAAAACAAACAAGGGCACGGCCATCATCAGCCAATTGGTTAGGGTGCCGGTGAAAATTCGCGATGAAATCGTATTGAGAAAGATCAACGGGACATCGCCGATAAAAGTAAAAAGTATCCCGACACCGGCCAGAACCAGCGCGACGGGATATCCCGTGAAAATGCCGCCGATGAGTGTAAACACCATCGCGAGCGGCAGAATGTATTCAGTCATACTGTCGGTCTCCACGCGCAAACAATTCATCAAGATGCATCAGGATTCGTCCGATTCCCGTCAAACTCAGAAAGACAAAGCCAATCGGTAGAATGGATTTGACCAGATACCGGTCGGTCAGGCCTCCGTAATCTGATTGCTCGCCGGTGTTGTAGGAAAACTCGACAAACCCCAGACTCAGCCAGCCTATGATCGCGCAAAACGGCATGAGAAACAGGACATCGCACACCAGATTGACCCCGGCATTGAAGCGCGGCGAAAACCGGACGGCTAGCATATCGACCTGAACATGCGCATTGCGCGACAACGCATAAGACATGCCCAACATCACGATGATTGCCTGAAAATGCCACTGCAATTCAGCCAGTCCCGTCAGGGTCAGTTCAGAGCCGAAAAGCAGAATATCCGCATCCCAGCTGGCGATCTGACCCCATTTCATCAACGAGCCGACGACAGCCAGTAATACCAGCGCGATCATCGGCAGGAGCAGCCAGGCCGCAATACGACCAGGCCATGCGCTTGCCTTTACAAGCGCATGGCCGACCCGCCCCAAAGTGGAACGCCGGGTCATCTGGCAATCACTCCGAAGGTGCGGGGATTGTTTGCAGATTCGACCAGATCTCGGCCTTGGCAAGGTAATCCTGAATGGATGCATATGCCTCGGCAAAAATCTCGTCATCCGCGGCTTGCTCTTCCAGAACCTCGGTCGAGGCAGCCCTTAGCGCGTCCAGAACCTCATCTGGGAAACGCTTTGTCTCGACACCCTGCGCGCGGAACTCTTCGATGATTTCGCCCTGCGGAGCGGGTGCCGCCGCAAGCGACCAGTTCACTGTGGCACGGCAGGCGACCATGATCTGATCCTGGGTCTGCTCGTCAAAGCCATTCCAGACGTCCATGTTCATGATCAGCGAGTTCCAGCTTGCAGGCTGATGCCAGCCAGGGAAATAGTAGTATTTCGCGATTTCTGCAAAGCCCAGGGCCTTGTCCACGACTGGCAGCGAAAACTCAGTCGCGTCGATGCGGCCACGTTCCAGCGCCACATACAATTCACCGCCCGGAATCAACTGTGTGGAAACGCCAAGCTTGTTAAGAACCTGACCGCCCATACCGGAAATCCGCATGCGGAGCCCTTTGAGGTCTTCCACGCTGTTGATTTCCTTGTTGAACCAGCCACCCGGCTCGGGTGCGGTCACGTGACAGGGCAGCAGTTTGACGTTCAGCGGATCATAGGCCTTCTGAACGATCTCAAGACCGCCCCCTTCCCACATCCAGCCGACAAACAGGTCCGGTCCGGGACCGAACGGCATGGACCCGGCCAGAGATGCAACCGGGATCGTGCCACCCCAGTAGCCAACGTAATCCCAGCCTGCCGGGATCGCGCCCGAACTGACCTGATTGAGCACCTCAAGCGCCGGAACCAGATCGCCGGCACCATGCACGCGCAGCTTGACCTCGCCATTGGTTGCGGTCTCGATATTCTCAGCCAAGACCTCGGCCCCTTCACCAAGGAACGCCAGATTCTTTGGAAAGGTGCTTGCAACATCCAGCGTCTCAGCCTGCGCTGAAACACCGGTAACCGCCATTGAAGCAGCCAGCAAACTTGCTTTTAATTTCATAGTCTTCCTCCCTTTATCTTGCCCCAATAATTTGGGCGCATCGCGATCTCTGATTGCGGGGCTCACTTGACTTCCTCGCTCCCACACTGCAATCTGCGATCACAGATCAACGATAACCAATGAAAAGCAATATGCAAGATGTTTCCGAGCCTCGCTTGACATTCAAGGCAACCGCCTTGAGGCGCGACAGCCTGCAACAGCAAATTTACGATCACCTCCGCAGCGACATTATGACGGGGGCTTTCAAACCGGGTGAGACACTCTCAAGCCGCAGCCTAGCCGCCGAGCTTGGCGTCAGCGCCATGCCCGTCCGCGAGGCCCTGACGCGCCTGACCACCGAAGGCGCACTTGAGCTCACGACCAGCAGAACACTCCGCCTCAGGCTACTCACCCCCGAAGATTTGGACGAGATCACCGCCATCCGCACCGATCTGGAAGGCCGGGCCGCCAAGCGCGCCGCCGAACAGATGACCGCCGAGTCGCTGGCCCGGATCAGCAAGCTGAACGACGACCTGACCCCCGCCGCCAGTAGCGGCAATGCCGACAGGTATCTCAAGGCCAATGCCACCTATCATGCCGAGATCTACAAGATTTCGGGATGGCCGCTCTTGCTCAGCATGATCGAGCGCCTGTGGCTGATCGTCGGTCCCTCGATCCGCACATGCGTGCCGGACCGCGACCATATGGCGACATCGCAGGGCTTCCACGACGCAGTCATGGCCGCCCTGACCAAAGGTGATGCCGAAGCCGTGCGCACCGCGATCATCGACGACATCCAGACGGCCGCAAAAGACATCCGCGCATTCCTTGCGTCGGGCCAGGACCACTGAACAACCGTATTGAAGGAAACACTCTCATGACAGCACCGGACGCCCTTACACCGCCTTCCGATCTGCGTGTCCTTGTGACCGCAGGCGCCGCTGGGATCGGCAAAGCCATCGCCGAAGGGTTCGCCGCTGTCGGCGCTAAGGTCCATATCTCGGACGTGGATGCAGACGCCGTCAAAGCCATTTGCACGGGTGAAATCACCGGCACCGTTGCCGATGCCGCCGACGAGGCCGCAACACGCAACCTGTTTGGGGAAGCCCGCGAAATTCTTGGCGGGCTTGACGTTGTGGTGGCCAATGCGGGCATCGAAGGCCCGACCGGCCCGGTCAGCGACATCAGCGCCGAAGACTGGGACAAGACGCTGGACATCAACCTGCGGGGGGCCTATATAGCCGCGCGCTTCGCCTCGGATGACCTGATCAAAAGCCGTGGCAGTTTCATCGGGATCGCGTCGGTGGCTGGCCGCCTGCCCTTTGCCTACCGCACCCCCTATGCCGCGTCGAAATGGGGCATAGTGGGGCTGGCGAAAAGCCTTGCCTCCGAGCTGGGTCCGCAGGGCGTGCGCGCCAATGCCATCCTGCCCGGCATCGTCGAAGGCCCGCGCATCGACCGGGTTATCAACGCCCGCGCCGAGCGCCTTGGCCTGACCTATGACGAAATGCGCAAACGCAATCTGGAAAAAGTCGCGCTGCGGCGCATGGTCAGCCCGCATGACATCGCGGCGATGTGCCTGTTCCTGAATACCCCCGGCGGCAGCAACATCACCGGGCAGGCCCTGAGCGTATGTGCCGGGGTGGAGACCCTGTGATGAGCGATACACCCAAAACCGCAATCATCGGCAGCGGCCTGATCGGCTGTGCTTGGTCTGTGGCCTTCGCGCGAGGCGGTTGCACCGTCGCCCTGTACGACCAGAACACCGCCGCCGCCGCGCAGGCGAAGGACATGCTGATCCAGCTTGCCTCGGAACTGGAACAAGCCGACATGCTGAACGGGCAGAAGGCGGCGGACATCGTGGGCCGCGTCAGCATCGCAGACAGCTTGGAAAGCGCCCTCTCGGGGGCGGTCCATGTGCAGGAAAACGTCCCCGAGAAGCTGGACATCAAAAAGCAGGTTTTCGCCCAGCTTGATGCACTGGCCCCGCGGGATGCCATTCTGGCCAGTTCGACCTCGGCGCTTCTGCCTTCGGCCTTTACCGAACATCTTGAGGGACGCAATCGCTGCCTTGTCGCGCATCCCATCAACCCGCCCAGCCTGATCCGGGCGGTCGAGATCGTCCCTGCCCCTTGGACCGACCCCGAAGCGGTGGACCGCTGCGCCACCCTGATGGAGCGGATCGGCCAGAAACCCATTCGCATGACGCGCGAGATCGACGGGTTTATCATGAACCGGCTGCAAGGCGCCCTGCTGCAAGAGGCCTTTCGCCTTGTCGCGGACGGCATCGCCTCTCCCGAGGATGTTGATACCGGCCTACGCGACGGGCTTGCCCCGCGTTGGGCGCTGATGGGGCCGTTCGAAACCATCGACCTGAATGCCCCCGCAGGTGTTCGCGATTATGTCGCCCGCTATGGCGGGATGTACGAAACCATCGCCGCCGGACAGCGCGAAACCCGCGACTGGACCGGCGACACGCTTGACCAGATCGACGAGTCTTGCCGCGCAAGGCTGCCGCTTGACCGGATTCCCCAGGCCCAGGCCGAGCGTGACAGCCGACTGGTGAACCTGATGAAACATCTCCAACAGCACACCCCAAAAACCTGAACACAACCCCGGAGGCCCCGATGCCCAAACCCAACCGCAAGGTTATCATCAGCTGCGCCGTCACCGGCGCCATTCACACACCGTCGATGTCACCGCATCTGCCGGTGACGCCTGAGCAGATCATCACCGACAGCCTTGCCGCCGCCGAGGCGGGCGCAACCATTTTGCACCTCCACGCGCGCGACCCTGAAAATGGCCGCCCCACGCAAGAACCTGACGCATTTCGAGCCTTTCTGCCGCAACTGAAGCAGGCGACCGGCGCCGTGTTGAACCTGACCACCGGCGGAAGCCCTCATATGAGCGTCGAGGAACGCATGCGTCCCGCCGCCGAACTAAAACCCGAGGTCGCATCGCTGAACATGGGGTCGATGAACTTTGGTCTTTACCCGATGCTAAACCGCTTCAAGGAGTTTCAGCACGACTGGGAACGCCAGCATCTGGAAAACAGCCGTGATCTGGTCTTCAAGAACACATTTGCGGATATCGAACATATCCTCAAAACCGGGAATGCGAACGGCACCCGCTTCGAATTCGAATGCTATGACACAAGTCACCTTTATAACCTTGCGCATTTCGTGGATCGCGGCCTCGTCAAGGCGCCGTTCCTTGTGCAGACCGTTTTTGGCCTTCTGGGTGGTATCGGTGCCCACCCCGAGGATGTCGCCCACATGAAACGGACAGCGGACCGGCTGTTCGGCGATGATTACGTCTGGTCTGTGCTTGGTGCTGGACGCAACCAGATGGCCGTGGCCGCGCAGGCGGCCGCACAAGGCGGCAACATTCGCGTGGGGCTTGAGGATTCACTGTGGCTGTCCCCCGGCAAGCTGGCGCAAAGCAATGCCGATCAGGTTCGAAAGGCGCGCGAGCTTCTCGAAGGTCTTAGCCTTGATGTTGCAACCCCAGACGACGCCCGCGACATGCTGGGCCTGAAAGGCGGCGACAATGTCGCATTCTGATAGTGGCCCGGTTGTCGTCACGGGCGGCAGCCGGGGCATTGGCGCAGCTACGGTTATGGCCTTGGCCCGCGCCGGGCGGCCTGTTGCCTTTTCATACGCGTCAAACGATCAAGCGGCGCAAGATCTCGTCGCACGTGTCAGCGCCGACGGGGGCCGCGCGGTGGCCGTGAAGGGCGATGTCGCCGAGATGGCGGCCATTGAGACCTTGTTCCAGACCTGTGAGCGCGAGTTCGGCCAGCCAACCGGCGTGTTCGCCAATGCAGGCATCACCGGCCCCGCAGGCCGCTTTGAAACCTTACCCCCTGAAACGCTGCGCCGGGTTCTGGACGTAAACATCATCGGCGCAGGCATGACGGTGCAGGCCGCAACCCGCGCCATGTCAAAGGCGCATGGCGGATCAGGCGGTGCGATTGTCATGATGTCCAGCCGCGCCGCCGCCCTTGGGGGTGGGAACGAATGGATACATTACGCCGCATCCAAAGGCGCGATCAATTCCATGACGGTTGGCTTCGCCAAGGAATTGGGCGCAGATGGCATCCGCGTTAACGCCGTGGCACCGGGCCTGATCGACACAGAAATTCACGCTGCGGCCGGTCTGGCCGATCGTCTGCAAGCCAAGGCAAAAGATGTGCCGCTGGGCCGAATTGGCACCGCCGAAGAAGTTGCAGAAGCGGTGAAATGGCTGCTGTCCGATGCCGCATCTTATGTCAGTGGCGCGATCTTGGACATTTCCGCAGGGCGTTAGACGCGGGCGTTACACTCAGAATGCGATGCCAAAAGGACGCTCAGGCCAAGCGATGGGACGTGGCGGCTGACGGTCGGGTTTGAAATATGCGCAGAATTTGGTGACGCCTGATCAGGCCGCAGCTTGAACACCGCGGAGCCTGTCGCGGGCCTCAGCCTTGCACTGCCTCACACTGCAAGCGTGATAGATTTTGAACGGGTATAAGCATCCAGACCCTCCAAGCCTTTTTCGCGACCGAAGCCGGATTTGCGGTTGCCGCCAAACGGCAATTCTATTCCGCCGGCCCAATAGTCGTTGACGGTGACCTGCCCCGCATCCACCCGCTGCGCCATGCGCAGCGCCGTAGACATGTCGCGGGTGTAGATACCGGCGACCAAGGCAAATTCCGTGCCATTGGCAAGCGCCAGAGCCTCTTCTTCGCTTTCGAAGGTTTGCACGGCAAGAACGGGGCCGAATATCTCTTGCGTGACCGCGTCGTCGTTGGCTGGCAAATTGCCAAGGATGGTCGGCTCAAAGAACCAGCCCTTGCCGGTTTCCGGGTCGGTTGCGATGTTGCCGCCGGTGGCGATTTCCACACCGCGGGCGCGGGCGCGCTCCACGTGGCCCGCGATCTGCGTCAAATGCCGGTCTGAGTTCACCGCGCCCATGTCCCGATTGCGCAGCCCGTGACCAAAGCGCAGGCCTTGGGCTTTTCTGACCAGCCGCTCCAGAACTTCAGCGTGCAAATCGCGGTGGATCACCAGCCTAGAACCGGCCGAGCAGATCTGCCCGGAATTGGAGAAAATCGCCCAGAGGGCGCCCTCCGCCACCGCCTCCGCATCGGCGTCGGCAAAGGCGATCAGGGGCGACTTGCCGCCCAGTTCCAGCGTCAGGCCCGTGACGTTGGGGGCGACGTTCTGCATCACGCTCACGCCAGTTGCCACCGAGCCGGTGAATGTCACGTGGCGCACCTGCGGATCGGCAACCAACGGCGCGCCAGCGTCATGGCCAGTGCCCGTGACCACATTGACCACGCCCGCAGGCACGCCTGCACGCACCAGCAGTTCGGCGATGATCAGCGCGGTAAAGGGTGTGGTCTCCGCCGGTTTCACAACCGCCGAACAACCCGCCGCCAGCGCAGGCGCAATACCGCGCACCAAGGTCGAGGTCGGGTAGTTCCAAGGCACGATATGAGCCGTCACGCCCACCGGCTCGCGCAGAGTGAACGCGGCGTTGCCATTGCCCAGATTGACGCTGCGCCCGTCCAGCTTGTCAGCGGCACCTGCGTAATATTCGAACAACCGGGCAGAGCCTGCCACATCGCCCTGCGCTTCGGCCAGCGTTTTGCCGCTGTCGAGGCTTTCCACCACCGCAAGCCGGTTTGCTTCGGCGCGCATCATTCGCGCGACCTCGTTGAGGATAGCGCAGCGGCGCGCGGGTGGCGTGTTGCGCCAGACCTCGAAACCCTCTGTTGCGCTTGCCACGGCGCGGTCCACATCAGCCGCGGTGCCAGCGGCAAAATCGGCAAAAGCCGCGCCGGTACCGGCATCGAAGCTGTCCATGCGGTTGCCACTGTCAGCGGCAACAAAAGCACCATCAATGAAGTGGTCGCGCGGCAGGTTCGGCAGGCTGCCGGTCTCAAAGTAGGTGGAAATCAACTGATCCGATGTCATCATGCATCCTCGCTGCACTTATAGGTGGATTTGGCGAGCCATTCAGGGTTGATCTCAACGCCCCAGCCAGGAGCGTCAGTCACCACGGCGTGGCCATCCGTGATCTTGTAAGGATCGTTCAGGAACAATTCGCGCTGCCATGGATAGTAATCGTCGCCTTCGATCGAGACCTCCAGATAACGGCCCGGGTTGGGCACGGCGCGCAACAGGTGCATGGTAAATAGCGTCACCAGCGACAGGTTGGCCGCATGCGGGGTGCAGGGCAGCCCGGCAGCGTGACCCATGCAGGCCACCTCCATGCTACGCACCATGCCGCCAAGATACAGAATGTCGGGCTGTATGATGTCCACCGCGCGCATCGCGACGATGCGCTTCCATTGCTGAAGATCCCAGTCTTGCTCGCCACCGGCAACGTTGATTGACAACTCGCGGGTGACGTCTGCGGTCTGCTCAAGCTCCCAATAAGGGCAAGGCTCTTCGAAATGTTCGTAGCCGTTGGCCTCCAGCATCCGGCCCACTTCAATCGCGCGGGACGGGCCAAAGCCCGAGTTGCCATCAACCAGCAGCGCCGCATCCGGCCCCATGGCCTTTCGGATGGCAGGAATGATCGCTTCGGTGCGTCCCTCCCATTCATCTTTGTCTTGCCCGCATTCAGCGCCCACGCGAACTTTGAAGGCATCAAATCCGAAATCGTCACGCAGTTGCAGCAGCCGCGCCGCCTCGTCCGCTGGCGTGATGTCACGCCGCATCGAGGACGCATAAGCGCGCACCCGACCAGCCGCGCCGCCCAGCATCTCGGCCACCGGCTTGCCGGCGGCTTTGCCGCGCCAATCCCAAACGGCCGTGTCCAGCCCCGCCATCGCCCGGCGCAAATACGTGCCGGGGAACTTGTGCTCGCGCAGCGGGATCTCGGCGATCACATCCTCCAGCGCATCCATGCCGCGCCCCAATGCCCAAGGTGCCACCTGCCGGTGCAGGATCTCACAGGTCAGGTCACTGTTATATGTGGAGACCTGCCCCAAGCCGGTCGTGCCATCCTCGGCGCAAACCCGCACAAAGCCGATCAGCGGCGTGCAAAAGGTTTCGATCCGGCGGATACGCAGCCCGGAATCGTGCTTGCCACGATCACTTGAAACCGGCACGGCACCGGACATGGAATAAGGCGTGCTCATGCATCCTCCAGAATAAGCTCAGCCGCGCGATGCGCCAGCATCATGGTGGGGGCATTGGTGTTGCCCGAAGTGAGATTGGGAAAGACCGAAGCATCCGCGACGCGAAGCCCCTGCACGCCATGCACCTTCAATCGAGGGCTGACGACCGAGGCCTGCGCGTCCTGCCCCATTCGGCAGGTTCCAACAGGGTGAAAGACCGTGCCGCAGCGTTCGCGGAAATCGGCCAGAATCTGGTCATCATCCATGTCCCGCAGATCCGGGCCCATCGCTGTCTCTACCAGCCTGTTCAGCGCCTTTGTGTTTATAATCTTCTGGCACAATCGGCCGCCTGCCACGACTTGCGCCCTGTCCCCGTCGCTTGCCAAAGAATTTGGCCGGATCCGCGGCGGGGCCAGTGGGTCCGCCGTGCTGATGTCAATGCGGCCACGGCTGCTGGGGCGGGCGGGCTGAAAGCCGATGATAAAGCCCGGAAACGGGTCTGGCTGTACCACGGTGCGCTTGCCATTCGGCGCGGTCGTGTAAGTGACAGGATTGAAGTATAGCTGTTGATCGGGCCGCGCCAGTTCAGGCGAGGAACGGAAATAACCGCCGCACTGGTTCACCGACAGCGCCAGCGGCCCACGCCGGGTGAGCGCGTATTGCAACGCTGCCCGCAGCTTGCCAGTGAGCGGCCGCAGCATGTTGTTCAGCGTCGGTTCGGTGGCCCTGAAGTAATAATTTATTCCAAGGTGATCCTGAAGGTTACCGCCGACATGCGGCGCATCCAGAAGCGGCGCGATGCCCCGCGATTTCAGCAGCTCCGCAGGGCCGATACCCGATAGCTGCAACAGCTGCGGCGACGTCACCGCCCCCGCCGAAAGGATTATCTCGCGGCCCGCGCGCAGGGTCAGCCTGCGCCCGCCGCGAAGCACTTGCACCGCCGTCGCGCGCCGCCCCTCAAAAACGATCCGCTCTGCAATAGCGCCGGTCATCAGGGTGACGTTCGGCCGCTTCAGGGCAGGTTTCAGAAACGCGCGCGCGGAATGCATTCGGCGGCCCCGGCTGGTGTTGATCACGTACACACCAGCGCCCTCGCAAGCATTGCCGTTGATATCCTCGGTGCGCGGCAGCGCCAGTTCGTCCGCAGCGGCGAAGAAATGTCGATTGACCGAGTGAACCTGATCCGAAACATCCTGCACATGCAGCGGCCCGCGGCCTTGGCGCGTGCCGCCGGGACCAAGCCGAGTTTCCAGTGCCTCGTAGGTCTGGCGCGCGGTTTCCCAGCCCCAGCCATCCGCCCCGGCCGCCGCCCAGTCCTCGAAATCCTGCGGCAGCCCGCGCGCGTAGACCAATGCGTTGATCGCCCCTGAGCCGCCCACGACCTTGCCGCGCGGCCAATAGCCACTGCGCCCGGCCAGCGCGTCCTCCGGCTCTGTCTGGTATTTCCAGTTCACGCCAGGGTCGAAGAAGGTTTTTCCATACCCAAGAGGCAGGGCAATCCACGGTGACCAACCGCGCCCGCCGGCCTCTAGCACGAGCACCTTATGGCGCCCGGACACGCTCAGCCGCTCGGCCAGCACACAACCTGCAGACCCCGCGCCGACGATGATGTAATCGAAGTCTTCCATTTAGCCCCCCTGCCGACTCTCATGGGGGTTTTGGCACGGTGAACTGGTAATTTATAAACAAATAATCATTTGATATAGATGTGGAAAAATTTGCAGTGTAGACGCGCCCCATGAACGACATACCCCCCTTGCCCTGGCTGCGCGCTTTTGAGGCGGCCTCTCGGAATGGTAACTTTTCCAGCGCCGGTGAGGAGCTTGGACTAACGCCCGCCGCCATCAGTCATCAGGTGCGGGCGCTTGAAGAGCAATTGGGCTATCCGTTGTTTTCGCGTGAGAAACGGCCCATGGAACTGACCGCGATGGGGGAGCTATATCTGCCTTGGGTCATCAAGGCCTTTGAGACTTTGCGGCTGGGAACGCGGGATGTTTTCGGCACCAGAGGCACCCGCCCGGTGCGAATCCGCTGTCTGCCGACATTTGCGCAGGTCTGGCTGCTCAAGCAATTGCCAGATTTCCGCGCGCGCTATCCGGAGGTCAATATGCAACTGCATATGGGCACCTGGGCGAGCGCGATTCAATCGAACCAACTGGATATCGAAATTCGTTTTGGAAACGGGGATTGGCCGGGTCAGCGCGCAACACTTTTAGGCCGTCATCCCGTTGTCCCGGTCTGTCACCCGGACCTGCAACCGACAGGCAGCACGCTGGATGCATTGCGAGACTCATCTTTGATCGAGATCATCGGTGTGGCCGACAACTGGCATCAATTTTTCCTGCAGGAGAACCTCCGCCCCCCTGCGCAAATCCCAGCGCTCAGCGTGGACCAGAGCATAGCCGCCCTTGAACTGGCAGCAAGTGGTATGGGACATGCGCTGGTGTCAGAGCTTTTTGCAGCGCCATATTTGCAAGACGGACGCCTCGTTCATTCACTGCCAATTGAAAAGCACACAGATCAGGCTGTTTATATCACCCACCCGGAAGGGCCTGTCAGCTACGCGTGTCAAGTGTTCGTTGACTGGATTATTGAGCAGTCTTCTGCGATGCGCCAAGTGTGACCAAGTTCCAAGCCGGATCTGGCGAAAGAGATAGGTTTGCAAATGACGCGTCAATGCGCCGCTCGGTTGTGCGTGTCTGGCGCGGCCTTTGACACATCTGGGCTCACTGCCGACCGCGGCCATCGCGCGTGTCGTTCGGCGCAACGGCAGGTCAGACCCGCGCGCAAGGTCAAGTCACCGCTGTCGCATGGGGCGGCGCATCACCCGCACCGGCTAGGATCGGATCATCAGAAGTTCCGCCGTCACGCAAACGGAATTTCGCAGCCGTGTCAGGCGGCCGTCCCGGTGGACGCCGTCAAACCCGACCGAGATCGAGTTTAGCCGCGCCTGTCCCTGCCGAAAATCGGCCTCGGTCAGGAAAACCTCCGTCGCGTAGCTGTCGAGGCCGGGCCCAGCGTCGAAACAGGCGCCCACGACGCTGCCGATCCCCTCGATCCGCGCCTCGGCAAACCCGCGCGCTTCTGCCAGTTCCTCGACCGCGGCGGTGATATCCTGATTGGGTTGCAGGGTGCAGAGCAAGGCGTCCTGCCCCCCCTCATGCATAGGCGACGCCTGCGGCTGGAACAAGGAAAACCATGTCTCCGGATCGTGCTCGACGGCCAGCGTCGCGCCCGAAACGGCCCATCCCGTCACCACGCAATCCTCGGCGATTTCGCTTTCGGTGGGCAGGAGGTGCCCCATCGCGGGCTCGCCGCTGTCCCCGCGCCAGAACCCGTGGCAATGGGTGAAGGGGGCGCCGTCGCGCAGCCCGAGGTGAACGCCCGCCGTCAGGATGCGCGGACGATCATGGATCCGCCTCGTGGCGCTATACCATGCCGCGTGCCCGTCGCCCGGTGCGGGTGCCGGTATCACGTAGGACAGGTTCTCCATCGGCACGTTCTCCAGCCGCAGGTAACCGGCGCTGTGCCCCTGCGCCTCAAGGCCCTGCGCCACTGCATCCCCAAATGTCAGCCCCGCCCGCAGCCGCACCTTCACCGGGTGGGCGCGGCAGGCCACCGCCCGCCAGCGGTCGGTGGCCGCCGGGCCGGGATGACGAATGGTCCTGCCCGTCGCCTGATCCGTCATGCCGTCGTGCCGGGCAACTGGCCGCGCGCTTCAAGCTCCTGCCGGATCATCTTCTTGGTGATCTTGCCATAGGCGGATTTTGGCATCTCGTCCCAGAACACCATCTCGCGCGGCAGCTTGTAGCGTGATATCCGGGCTTCCAGCCAAGTGAGGATCTCGGTCTTGTCCGGGGTGCCGCCCTCGCGCGGGACGCAGACGGCAAGCCCGACCTCGCCCCAGACAGGATCGGGGACGCCCAGAACTGCGGCTTCCGATACCGCCGAGTGCATCAAAAGCTTCTCCTCGATTTCACGCGGATAAATATTGGACCCCCCCGAGATGTACATGTCCGACGCGCGCCCCGTCAGGTAGACGAAACCCTGCGCATCCATATGGCCCAGGTCCCCCGTCAGGAACCAGCCATCGCGGAAATTCTTGGCGTTGGCGTCTGGGTTGTTGAAATACCCCGCAAAGACGGCCGGGCCAATCACGGCGATCTCGCCGGTTTCGCCCGTGGCCACTTCCTCGCCCTTGTCGTTCTGGATCTGCACCTGCATTCCGGTGCGGGCAAAGCCGCAGGTGCCGACACGCATGGCCGCGTCATCGGTGTGATGATGCACCGGCGGTAACACGGTGATGTTGCCCGTCACCTCGCCCAAGCCGAAATACTGCACCAGCACCGGACCCAGCTTTTCGATAGCCAGCACCTGATCGGCGCGGTACATCGGCGCGCCCGCGTAGATCACATATCGCAGGCTGGAACGATCATGCAGGTCGACCGACGGGTGCTCAACCAGCAGCTTGATGATGGTCGGCACCATGAAGGCATTGGTAACGCGCCACTTTTCGACCAGTGCCCAGATCTCGGCCGGATCAAATTTCTCACCCGCTGGCAAGATCGTCTTGACGCCATGGGCGACTTGCGCAAGCTGATGCACCCCGGCCCCGTGCGACAGCGGCGCCACCACGATCGAGGCGTCATCGGGCCCGGTTCCCGGCATCAGGTCACACAGGTGGTTGGTGATGACGAAAGCCATCTGGCCATGCGTCAGGACAGCGGCCTTGGGCCGGCCCGTCGTGCCCGAGGTGAAGAAGAACCAAGCCGGGTCGTCGCGCTGCACGGCGACGGGGGAAGGTGTCTGGCCTTCGTGCCGGGCGATTATGGCTTCGTAATCCTCGGCGAACTCGGCTTGGCCGATGGCCACGGTGAACGCCACCTGATCGCCGCAGGTGGCAGCATGATCGGCGAAAGCTGCCCCGCAGATCAGCCCGCGCGCCTGAGCGGATTCGGCAAGCCAGCCAATCTCGTCCGGGGACTGTCGGAAATTGGCCGGCACCCAGATGGCGCCCACGCGCCAGCACGCGAACATCGCTTCGAACATTTGGTTGCAATTGGCCGATTGAACCAGGATCCGGTCGCCCTTGGCGACGCCGAAATCATGAATCAGGGCATGGGCAAACGCCGCCGAGCGTGCCTCCATCCGCGCCCAAGACCAGGTGTGCGTGCCCCAGACGAAGCCGATATCGTCGCCCAGCCGGCGGGCGCTTTCGGTCAGAAAATGCGACAGGTTCATCACCCGCGTCGAGGTCGGGGTGACGCCGTTTGACAGATCTATTGTCATTTCGCGCGCTCCAAGATCGACACGTAGTTGGCCACGGCGGCACCGCCCATGTTGAACACACCGGCCGTCGTCGCGTCAGGGATCTGCATGTCGCCCGCATCACCTGTCAGCTGCATCGCCGCCATGACATGCATCGAAACGCCTGTGGCGCCAATCGGGTGCCCCTTGGATTTCAGCCCGCCCGAGGGGTTGACCGGCAGGCGGCCATCCTTGCGGGTGACACCCTCGCGGATCACGCGATACCCCTCTCCGGGGACGGCGAGGCCCATTGCCTCGTATTCCAGCATCTCGGCCACGGTAAAGCAGTCGTGGCTTTCCACCAACGACAGATCGTCAAGGCCTATGCCGGCCTCTTCCAGCCCGGCCTGCCATGCCATGCGCGCCCCGCGGAATTCCAGGACGTCGCGGCGCGAAAGCGCCATGATATCATTGGCCTGAACCCGTGCGCGAAAGGCGATGGCGCGCTCCATTCCGGCAGCGGTTTCCGCGTCTGCGAGCACCAGCACGGCGGCCCCGTCCGAGACGAGCGAGCAGTCTGTCCGGCGCAGCGGCCCGGCCACGCGGGGGTTCTTCTCGGAAACCGTGTTGCAGAAGGCCACGTCGAAATCCTTGTGCATGTGCGCCAGCGGGTTGGCCATGCCGTTGGAATGGTTCTTCGCCGCGATCATTGCCAGTTCTTCGGACTTGTCGCCGTAGCGCTGGAAATAGGCCGATGCGATCTTGCCGAAAAGGCCCGCGAAACCACCCTCGATATCAGCTTCCTCACGCCGGTAGCTGGCGCTCAGCAGGATGTCGCCAACCTCGTCGCCGGGGGTGGCTGTCATCTTCTCGGCCCCGACCACCAGCGCGATGCGACCGCGACCAGATTCGATGAAATCCATCGCGCCATGCAAGGCCGCGGAGCCTGTCGCGCAGGCGTTCTCATAGCGCACCGCCGGAGTGTGCGCGAAGCGCTCGTCGCCCATCGCCACCAGCGCACCTTGAAAATCCTGCTTCGAAAAGCCGTTGTTGAAGACGCCGGCAAAGATGCCGTCCACATCCTCGGGCGTAATCCCGGCATGTTCCATGGCAGGGCCGACCGCCGCCGCCATGAGGCTTTCGGTGTCGGGGTGTTCGGATTTGCCGAAGGGCGTGTGACCCCATCCGACGATCTGTGCTTTCGTCATCCGTTTCTCCTTTCAGGATGCCCAGGGCGTGCCGCACGCGGCGTTTACCCCAGCCGTTCTGCGATTTTCGCGGCTTCGGTTTTCAGTTGCGAAACAAGTTCCAGCCGGCGAGGCTCTTTCATGCGGCTTTCCACGGCAGCAAGCGACACGGCACCGGAAAGGCCGCCATCAGGGCCGTGCAGGGCGATGCCGATGCCCCACGAATCGGTGAAGATCAGGCCGGGATTCAGGGCGTAGCCATCACGCCGCGTCCGGGCGACATGATGGCGGATGCTGTCGGGCGACAGGTGCGGGTAATCTGCGGCCAGAATCGCGGCATTGGCCTGCAGGACATCCTCCACCTCGTCGTCGGGCAGCGCGGCAAGCATTGCCAGCGATCCCGCCCCAACGCCTAGCGGATGCTGCGCCCCGGACATCAACGCGTAGGTGCGAATCGGGTATGCGCCTTCCTCGCGATGCAGGCAGACCGAAGACATCCCGCGACGCACTGAGATGAACGCCGCATCCCCGGTTTCGCGCGCAAGATGCACCAGACTGCCCATGGCCTGTTTCAAAAGGCCGTGCCGCCCCGAGGCGCGCAGCCCCAGGATGAAGGCTTCTTTGCCAAGGTGATAGAGGCGGCTTTCGTCATCCTGTTCGATCAACCCCGCGCGGATCAACGCCAAAAGCAAGCGCCGCGCCGTGGCCTTGTTCAGCCCCGATCGCACAACCACTTCCGACAGCGTCAGGCCGCCGCCGGACTGCCGGCCGATCAGGCTTAGCAGTTCGAGCGCGCGATCGACGCTTTGCGCACCGCGAAGTTGGCCGGGATCCTGCATTAGTTCCACTATATGAACCTGTAGTTTCTTTTAGCACGGGTATTTCGGATGAATTTTCTTTATATTGGCTTTTTCTGATATCTTTTTGCAAGTTTTTCTTGTCAGCTTTGAAACAAGTGGTTCATCATATGGACGTTTGCTGCTTACCTTTGCAGCTTAAACGCTTTTAGCCCTGCCTTGGGGTGAAGTTTGGAGGAGGAAAACAATGAATTTTGCCAAAGTCGGTCGCGTGGCGGCTGCCTCGATGATCACGGGTGCCCTGATGGCAAGCGCCGTCTCGGCCGAGACACTGCGCCTGTCACACAACACCGGCGACAGCACCACCTGGCACAAGGGGGCCGAACGGTTCGGCGAGCTTCTGGCCGATAAGACCGGCGGCGATCTGGATGTGCGGGTCTTCCCGAACGCCCAGCTTTCCGGTGGGGATCAGATGCGTCAAGCCGAGATGGTGGGCCGCGGCGCGCTTGACCTCGTCGTGACATCGGCGATCAACGTGACCCCGCTCGTGCCCGAAATGGCGGTGTTCTCGCTGCCCTATCTCTATGCCAACTATGACCAGGTCGATGCCACAACCCAAGGTGCACCGGGCGAAATGCTTTCGGATATCCTGCTGGAAAAGGGTATCGTGGTTCTGGCTTGGGGCGAGAACGGTTTCCGCGAAGTGACGAATAACGTGCGCCCGATCACATCGCCCGAAGACATGGAAGGCCTGAACATGCGTGTGGCCGGCCCAATGTATATCGACGTGATGAACGAGTTGGGGGCCAACCCCCAGCAGATGCAGTGGGGCGAGACGATGACCGCGCTGCAACAGGGCGTCGTGGACGGACAGGAAAACCCGATCGGCGCGGTGATCATTCCGCAGCAGATCTACGAGGTGCAGGAATACCTGACGACATGGCACTATTCCTATGACCCGATTTTCCTGGGCATCTCGAAGGACAAGTGGGACAGCTACGATTCCGACATGCAGACCGCACTTAGCGAAGCCGCGCAGGAGGCGATGGACTATCAGCGCCAGATCACCCGCGAGGACACAGCCAGCGGCCTTGATTTCCTGCGCGAGCAAGGCATGGAAATCTACGAGCCGACGGCGGAAGAACTGGACGCGTTCCGGACCGCCACGAAACCGGCCTTCGACGAATGGGCGGACAAGGTCGGCGCGGACATCGTGAACACCTTTCAGGAAGCGATCGCGAACGCTGACTGAGTGATCGGTTTCTCACGGGCAGGCCCTTTTTGGGTTTGCCCGTCCTTCTTTTCCGCGACGGATGACAGGAGCATGCGACAATGAGGTTTCTTCTGCGTGACGCGGAAAAGATTATCTGCGCGTTCATTTTCCTTGGCATGACCCTGCTGGGATTCGCCAATGTCGTCGTTCGTTACGCCACGAACTTGTCGCTGGCCGCCACCGAAGAATTGTTGACCAACGGGTTCCTTCTGCTGACGGTATTCGGGGCAGCGCTGGCCGCCCGCCGGGGGGAGCATCTGGCAGTGACGCTGGTGCATGACATGATGCCCCGCGTGCTATGGAAGCCCGTCCTCGTGCTCTCCGCGGCCCTGTCGGTCGGCCTTCTGGGGATGTCAGCCTGGTTTTCCTGGCAGTCGCTGGCCAATCTCTACGCCAACGGTATGAATTCCTACGCGCTGGGCATTCCGGCCTGGTACTATCAGGCGGCGGTGCCCTTTGGGTTCGCGCTGATCATCCTACGCTACCTGCAGCATGTGGTCGAAATGCTGAACGGGCCTGCCCGGCAGGTGCTGCCGGATGTTTGAGTTTTTCACCGATATCACCGCTGGATCGCAGATGGTGATCGTATTTTTCCTGCTGATGGCCCTGCGTCTGCCGGTGGCATTCGCGCTCGGCTTGTCGGCGATCTACACCATGTGGAAGATCGGGTTCGGGTTCGACCTTGCGGGTGATCTGATCGCCACCGGCATCACCAAGTTTTCGCTTCTGGCGATCCCGTTCTTTATCCTCGCAGGGACACTGATGGGCTCGCTCGGGATCGCCGAGCGGATGATCCGCTTTTTCCGGGTGCTGGTGGGCACCCTGCCCGGCGGCATGGGGGTTGTCGGCACGGTCGTTTGCCTGTTCTGGGGGGCGGTCAGCGGCTCTGGCCCGGCATCGGTGGCGGCCATCGGCCCGATGATCATCAAGGGCATGGAAGAGGATGGCTACAGCCGGGCCTATGCCGCCGGGCTGGTCTGCACCGGGGCGGCGCTATCAATCGTGGTTCCCCCCTCAATCGGGCTGGTGATCTACGGCGTGATCGCCGAAACCTCGATCTCGCGGCTCTTCATCGCGGCGATCATTCCGGGGATCTTCATGGGAATGACCATGCTGGCCGTGCTGCCGCTAGCGCGCCGCGGGCGCGCGGTGGCGGATCGTTCGGCGCTAGAGGCGCTCAGCCCCGACCCCCACGCGGACCTCGCCTATGGCCGGAAGCTTTGGCTGACCTTTCGCGAAAGTTTCTGGGGCCTGATGACCCCGGTCGTGATCCTGGGCGGGATCTATTCCGGCATTTTCACCCCGACCGAGGCGGCGCTGGTCGCCACCGTCTACGCGCTGGCCGTCGGCGCGCTGGCCTATCGGACGCTAACGTTTCGCGGGCTTTACGACGCGCTGGGCAACGCCGCCGCCTCGTCGGCCGTGGTGATGCTGGTCGTGGCCTATGCCAGCCTGTTCGGCTGGGTCGTCACGGTCGAGGATCTGGTCGGCAGCTATTCCACCGCCCTTCTGGGCATCAGCCAGAACGAATGGGTGATCCTGCTGGTGATCATGCTGGTCCTCGTGCTTGCCGGAATGTTCATGGACGCGGTAACGGTGATGTTCATTTCGCTTCCGATCTTCCTGCCCGTTGTGCGCGAGCTGGGCTGGGATCCGGTCTGGTTCGGCGTGCTTGTGATGGTGAACCTGGCCATTGGTCTGATTACGCCACCTGTCGGCATCAACCTCTACGTCGCGGCGAATGTCACCAAGCTCTCGATCGAGAAGGTGGCGCGCGGTGCCATGCCGTTCTTGCTGGTCAGTCTTGTCGGGCTCGGTGTGATCGCCGCCTTCCCGTCGCTTTCACAGGTGCTGGTAGAGTGGATGAGATGACCCAGACCACCGCATTTTCCCGATAACCGGAGATCCAAATGACACCGAAAACCGCAATCGTGACCGGCGCTGCCCGCGGCATCGGCCTTGCCACCACCCGCCTGCTTCTTGCCGAAGGCCGGCGCGTGGCCATGATCGACCGCGACGCCGAGGCGCTGACGGCGGCCGCGCAGGAGCTTGATGGCGTGCTGCCGGTAATTTGCGACGTGTCCGACCCCGACCAGGTCGCGGCCATGGCCGAAAGCGTCATGACCGAGTTCGGGCGGATCGACGCGCTGGTCAACAATGCCGGCGTCGCTGATTTCCGCCCGATGGGCGAGACCGATTTTGCGACATGGCGCAGTGTGATGGCAACCAATCTTGACGGCGTTTTCCTGACCTCTCAGGCGGTCATCCCGCATCTGAAGGCGGTCGGCGGCGCGATTGTCAACGTTGCCTCGATCTCGGGCTTGCGGGCCAGCACGCTGCGGGCTGCCTACGGCACGTCGAAGGCGGCGGTGATCCACCTGACCCGGCAACAGGCCGCCGAACTGGGCGAATGGGGCGTGCGTGCCAATGTCGTGGCACCGGGCCCGGTGGATACCAAGCTGGCGCTTGCCGTGCACACGCCGGCGATCCGCGCGGCCTATCACGATGCGATTCCCCTCAATCGCTACGGGCAAGAGACCGAGATCGCCGAGGTTATCTCCTTCCTGTGTTCCGACAAGGCCAGCTACGTCACAGGCCAGACGATTGCCTCGGATGGCGGCTTCGATTCGACGGGCGTCGGCCTGCCAGCACTGCGCGGCGACCCGGCGTGACGCGCCCACCCGCGCCGCCGGCAGTCGGATTGCACCGGCTGCCTGCCCGGGCAACCTGATGGCCGACATATTCGCTGATCGCATCGTGGACTGCCCGGCACTGACGCTCTAGGTCAGCGCAGGTGTCGGCAAGACGAGGACCGCCCTGCGCTTGCTGGCAAAGCATGGCCGGGCGTTGCTGGCCCGAGGCCACATACTGATCTATGTGCCGACCTTAAACCTCGCGGAACGCGCTACGGCAGAACGGCCCTCCGGATCATCGACGCAGAAGTATGGCCACAGCTCTGCTCGATCACGGATATCTTCGTTGAAGAGTTCCTGCGGGCACCGGAGCAAGGATTCCCGCCCGAACTCCGTTCTGATCTTCTCACTGCGAAAACTGCCATCGTCGCGACGCTGCAGAAGGGAGCGGATGGCCGTGCCCACCTCATGTCGCATGGAATCGGCAAGGAAATTCTTGAATTGCTTTCAAAAGGAGAATCCGCCTCAAGCGGCATACTCGATATCACGCCACGCGACAGCACCGCGCGCGTCACATCGATGCTCAAGCAATATGATCGCTTCGCGCTCTTTGAGTCGCGAAAGCATCAGGCGCTTTTCAACTTGCTTGCCTCGGCGGAGGAGGCACTCGGACCGAACCGTCTGACGCTTGAGGATCATTGATGCCAATCAGGAATGCGACAGGTCATTCGGCTTTATGGGGTCAAAAAATCGAACGCGACGCACCCCTGATGATGATCGACGCGCACGCGGATGAAGCGATTGCCGAGAGGCTGGCGCCAGGAACCGATTTCGCGAGGCTCGAAACCAAACCGCAAGCCGAGATCGTCCAGATCTCCGGTCGAACATTTTCTGACACCTGGTTGCTCGATCCCAGGGCCGGCGCAGATCGCAGAGCAAAGATCCGCACGATCATCGAGCGTGATGTTGCCCGAGTAGATGGCGACGGCGTCCTTGTCGTGGCGACAAAGTCGGTTCTCACAAAGTTTTCACGATGAGGATTGCCAACGCACGATGATTAAATCGCTTTGCAAGTCGCGCAATATAGCCGGAATATCCCAAAGCAGACGTGCAGGACAGCGAAACCGTTCCCGATCAAAGTTGGCTCTTTGCTGCAGGTGCTGCTGAAATCTCGCATGCGAATATATGATATATTCGGCCAGTAGCGGTTAGGGCCTTGCAAAGACAAGCGACCCTTCAGGCAGCGCGGGCAGCTATCGCGCGTTTTTCCGTGGTCTTCAGGTCGCGTCTTCGCTCACGAGACGCATTCCCAGATGTGCAGGAGGTGATCCGACAGCGCATCCGCCACGCGCCGGGTCGCGGATGAGGTAAGACATGGCGGCGACGTGCTCGCCGCCGACGAAATATGCCGGGCAACGCGCGGGATCGTCATCGCCCGATGCGCCTGCATAGCAGTCCTGCGTCCATTCCCAGACGCTGCCGTCAAGATCAGCGATGCCATCGGGGGAGGTTGAAAAACTGCCCTGGGGTTTCAGTGCGCGGGCGGGCAAACCCTTGGTCAGGTAGGCCGACGCCCAAGTGAGCGAGGGATCGGTGAAAAGTGGGTCGGCCTCTTCTGGCAGCACCGGCCGTGCCATCTCGGCCCATTCAGCCGCGGTGGGAAGGCGGAAATTTCCGCCAGTCGCGGTGTTGATCCAATTCAGGTATTCGGTCACGTCGACATAGCTCAGCCCGGTCGCTGGCGTCACGCGCGCGTCCTGATCAGGCCGGGTGCGCAGGCGCAAGCTACAGCCACCGTCGGCATGGCAGGTGTTCCATTCGGCCACGGTCAGCTCGTATTTTTGAACGTAAAGCCGCGCACCGGTCGAGAGGGTAACGGGGCTGGCGGCCATTTCCGGCACCAGCGAAAGATTCCTCTCGGTGCCGCGCCATGTCAGCACGGCACCGAGAAGGACCGCCACCAAGACGATCAACACAACCGAAAGAAGGGACAACTTCACGGCAGGCTTCAATATCCGGGTGACGGTCATACGTAGGTTCCTTTCAGATCAGGTTGCGAAGCTTCGTGGTGCCACAACCTGTTCCATCAAGTTGTTGTCCCATTCACCCTCGACGACAAAGTGTGCCGTCCCGCCGAGCATAGCGGCAATGATGAGGTTGTGGTTCACGTAGACATAGACGCCCGGCTGCTCGAAGGTGTACATCGCCGCCGCCGCGCTACCGCCGCGCACGAACCATGTCTCCATGCCGGTCAGCGGCACATCGGTGAACGAGCTTTCCCAGACAAAGTCACCATGACCGCCGATCAAGTGCGGGCGGCTGTCCACGTTGCACGAATTGTGCACCATCAACACGGTCTCGCCGACCTTGGCCTTGAGCGCGTTTTCGCCCGTCAGCGCGCCGACCGCGCCATTGAATACCTGGTGCGTCGGAACCAGCCCGCGCATGGCCTCAAGACTGTCGGCATAGTCGTCACCGGCGGCCTCATAGGCCTTGTAGTCGCCGTTGTCGTCCATCGGCAGGTAGTAGTCCTGCTCGCCGATATAGGCGATGCTGTCATAGCGCAGCGGGTTGCCTTCGGCATCCTTCAGCCCGTCGCGCGGCAACACCATGACCGCGCCGTTCATGCCATGCGTGACGTGATAGGGGATCATCGCACCGCCGGGGGCGCAGTGATAGGTAAAGCACCCCGCCTTGGTCGCCTTCCAGCGCAGCACGCATTCCTCGCCGGGATAGACATGGGTCAGGCCACCGCCACCCAAGGCCCCTGTGGAGGCGTGAAAGTCGATATTGTGCTCCATCATGCTGTCGGCCGGATTGCGCAGGGTCAGTTCCACCATGTCGCCCTCGTGGCAGATGATCAGCGGGCCGGGGACCGAGCCATTATAGGTCAGCGCCCAGACCGACGCGCCGGTATCTTCGTCCACCACCATCAGCTTTTCGGTGGTCTCCATGGTAATCTCGACGATCTTGGGGCCGCCGGTGGCAACCTGCTCATGCACGGGTGCAAAGGGTGGCGCGACAAGCTCTTGTTTCACGCGGGTGTAGCCGGAAAGATCGGCAGGTTTGGCCGTGGTTTCGGCAGACTGTTTGGCGGCAGCCTTGTGAAGATGTGCGGATGCAGCGTTGGCCTTGGCGAGCCGGGGCGCGCGCGGCGCCGCCATCGCACCTACCCCAGCCATTGCCGCCGCGCCCGCGAGCATGGAGCCGCGCAGCACGTTTCTGCGGCTGGTTGAGACGAGTCCGGGGTTGATGATCTTGGTCATGATGTCCTCCATGACGTTGGTGGTGGCGGGCACCATGCCCGCGCACCGGGAAAAGGATCAGAGATTGCCGAGTTGCGCTTCGAAACGTTCCTTGGCCTTGCGAGGCACGCGGCCTTCGAGAAAGGCATCGGGGGCCGCCACGTCGCCGACGGCGATGGTCATCACCATGCCCATGGCGTAATGCGGCTTGCAGATCACACCATAGACGCCTTCGGCATCGAGCGTAACTTCGTATTCCTCGTTGATCTTGCCAGAGAACGCCTCGGCCCCCTCGGGCAACATGCCCTTGTTGATCTCGGCGTTGTGGCCCTTGTCGGTGGCCAGAAAGCGAATGGTATCGCCGGGGGCCGCCTGAACGAAGGCAGGCTCGAACACCATGCGCTCGCCATCGGCGCCCTTGTTCAGCATCTTGACGTCGAAGGTTTCGGCGAAGGCCGCGGAGCCCATCAGCGCGGCGAGGGCGAGGCCGGTTGTCAGCGTACGGATCATGTCGTTGTTCCTTTCATGTCGCGTTGTTGCTTGAGTCCAAAACTAGCGGTTTCCACAAGCGGGATATTGTTCTGGAATGTGAATCGGCGTGCAAAATTGACCCACTTGGGTGGGTTATGAGCGAGTAAAATTGACCCACCTGTTTCGTTAACAT
>NZ_JAAORB010000027.1 GCF_011601345.1 Roseovarius gahaiensis | reverse complement strand
CTAACGTGGCAGGTGGGTCAGTTTTAGATGATCATAACCCACCCAGGTGGGTCACTTTTGCATGCCGATTCACAGCCAAGGGTAAATACAAGGGTCGTGTCCCTACAGCCAAGCTACAGTCTGACAAGGTAATAGCACTGAAGGAAGCTGGTGTTCCCCGTCAACAAATCATGGCCCAGCTTGGTATCTCACAGGCAAGCTACTACCGTATCATAAGAGGGTAAACTCTACTGACCTAATGTCTAGGGGGTCTCTACTTAGGCGTAGGGAACCCTTAGATTCATACAGCTAGGGGGATAGTTGGTCCGGTAAGGCCCCCAATTTTTGGAAGAAAAGAATTACTTTTGAGACCTGATAAATTAGTACACGCATATCGAGAAATCAGTACACGGAACCCTTGGAGTTTTGCCTAAAACCCTTATAAATAAGGTATCTGGTGTGTAAATGGTAGGCCCGGAGGGACTCGAACCCCCAACCAAAGCGTTATGAGCGCTCTGCTCTAACCAATTGAGCTACAGGCCCGACCTGCGCTTGTCTCTAGCAGATGGAATTTGCCGGTCAAGCGGGTCGGGGCGTCTTGGGTGCGCATTTGCGGCGCAAGGGCATTCTTTCCTTCACACGCTTGCAACCCGCGCGGGCAGGGGATTGGCACCGCCTTTCAGGCGGTTTGCGCCTTGTGGATGGCGCAAGGCGCTTTTCTTCGTCTGCTGCTTGGGGTAACCCCGCGCCAGCACGATATGACAAGGGGCGTGGATATGACCGAGGGCAAGAACGGCATCACCTATTCGGATGCAGGCGTGGATATCGACGCGGGCAATGCCCTTGTCGAACGGATCAAGCCAGCGGCCAAGCGCACCACGCGGTCGGGCGTGATGTCGGGGCTTGGTGGTTTTGGGGCTTTGTTCGATCTCAAAGCCGCCGGATACAGCGACCCGATCCTTGTCGGGGCCACAGATGGTGTGGGCACCAAGCTGCGCATCGCGATTGATACCGGCAACGTCGATGGCGTGGGCATCGACCTTGTGGCGATGTGCGTCAATGATCTGGTCTGCCAAGGTGCCGAGCCGCTGTTTTTCCTTGATTACTTTGCCACTGGCAAGCTGGACACCGACACCGCGGCCCGCATCATCGAAGGCATCGCCGAAGGCTGCGTGCGCGCGGGCTGTGCCCTGATCGGCGGGGAAACCGCCGAGATGCCGGGCATGTATCCCGACGGTGATTTTGATCTGGCCGGTTTTGCCGTGGGCGCGATGGAACGCGGCGCTGCCCTGCCTGACGGGGTGGCTGAGGGCGACTTTCTGCTGGGGCTGGCCAGCGACGGGGTGCATTCGAACGGCTACAGCCTTGTGCGCAAGCTGGTCGAGATGTCGGGCCTTGACTGGCAGGCCGATTGCCCATGGGCCGAAGGGACGCTTGGCGCGGCCCTGCTGACGCCAACGCGCCTGTATGTGCGCCAATCGCTGGCGGCGGTGCGCGCGGGCGGTGTGCATGCATTGGCCCATATCACTGGCGGCGGCCTGACCGAGAATCTGCCACGCGTCTTGCCCGAGGACATGGGCGCCGAGGTGGACCTTGACGCATGGGATTTGCCGCCGGTCTTTGGCTGGCTGCGCGAACAGGGTGGCATGGACGCGGCCGAGATGCTGAAAACCTTCAACTGCGGGATTGGTATGATCCTGTCGGTCTCGGCAGATCGTGCCGATGAGTTGCAGGCCTTGCTAGAGGCCGAAGGCGAAACCGTGTGCCGGTTGGGCCATGTGGTGGCCGGGCAGGGCGTGACCTATACGGGGTCGCTTGCGTGACCAAACGTGTGGTCATTCTGATCTCGGGGGGCGGGTCCAATATGGTCGCGCTGCTGGACAGCATGAAGGGCGACCACCCGGCGCGGCCCGTTCTGGTGCTGGCGAACGATCCGGCAGCGGGGGGGCTGGCCAAGGCGCGCGCGCGGGGCGTCGCCACGGCGGTGGTGGATCACAGGCCGTTCAAGGGGGATCGACCGGCCTTTGAGGCCGCCTTGCAAGACACGCTGGAGGCGCATAGCCCCGATATCATTTGCTTGGCCGGGTTCATGCGGGTTTTGACCGAAGGCTTCGTGCAAAACTGGCAGGGGCGGATTTTGAATATCCACCCGTCGCTTTTGCCCAAATACAAGGGCCTGCACACCCACGCCCGCGCGATCGAGGCGCAAGACACCGAGGCGGGCTGCACCGTGCACGAGGTGACGCCTGCTTTGGATGACGGCCCTGTTCTGGGGCAGGCACGGGTGCCGGTTTTGCCTGATGACACCCCCGACCGTTTGGCCGAACGCGTGCTTGAGCAGGAACATCGCCTGTACCCGGCGGTTCTGCGCCGCTTTGCCGAAGGCGACCGGCGGGCTATCATCCTGCCCTGAATCGGCCAAGTTATTTGCATCCACACGCCACTTCGCCCATACCGGGGCAAAATGAGCGTAAGAAACCTGTAGAAAAGCCATTCATGAAAACCATCACCACAACCCAAGACCTGGACGCCTTTTGTAAACGCGCCCAAACCTTTGACTACGTGACTGTCGATACCGAGTTTCTGCGCGAGCGCACGTATTTTTCCAAACTGTGCCTGATCCAGTTGGCGGTGCCGGGCGACGGGCCAGAGGATGCGGTTCTGGTTGATCCGCTGGCCGGTGATCTGTCGCTTGATCCGCTTTACGATCTGTTTCGTGATCAAGCCGTGGTCAAGGTGTTCCATGCGGCCCGGCAGGATCTTGAGATTTTCTTTGTCGATGCGGGCGTGATCCCTGAGCCCTTGTTCGACACCCAAGTGGCGGCGATGGTCTGCGGCTTTGGCGAACAGGCGGGCTATGAAACGCTGGTGCGCAAGATTGCGCGGCAACCGCTGGACAAGACCTCGCGATTTACCGATTGGTCCCGCCGCCCGCTGACCGAGGCACAAAAAACCTATGCCTTGGCTGACGTGACGCATTTGCGCGACATCTATGAATTTCTGGCCGCCAAGTTGAAAGAAACCGGGCGTGAAAAATGGGTGGCGGAAGAGCTGCGCACGCTGACCGCGCCGGACACCTACATCGTAAAACCCGAAGAGGCATGGAAACGCGTCAAGACGCGCAATGCCTCGGGGCGGTTTCTAGCCATCGTGCGCGAACTGGCGCAGTTTCGCGAAAGCTATGCGCAGGCCCGCGATGTTCCCCGCAGCCGGGTTTACAAGGATGACGCCTTGGTCGAACTGGCCTCGACCAAGCCGGCGACGCTACAGGATTTGGGGCGGTCGCGCCTTCTGCTGCGCGAGGCGCGCAAGGGCGACATTGCCGAAGGCATCCTGAAAGCCGTGCAAGATGGCCTGAACTGCCCGGCGGATGATGTGCCCAAGGTTGATACCGCGCGCAGCAAAATGCAGGTGAACCCGGCACTGGCGGATTTGTTGCGGGTCTTGCTGAAGGCCAAAAGCGAATCTTTTGGCGTGGCGTCAAAACTGATCGCCAGTGCGGCTGATCTGGATGCCTTGGCCAGCGGAGAGCGCAACGTTCCCGCCTTGGGCGGCTGGCGGCACGATGTTTTCGGTTTGGATGCTTTGCGGCTGTGCGAGGGCAAGATTGCTCTGGCGGCCAAGGGCGGCGATATCCGCACCGTTGAACTTTAGGCCAAGACTGACCATCGCCCCGACAGGGGGCGGGAACGGCACCCAGAGGGTTAGCGGGTAGCGGATCGTGCGTTGCGTTCGCCAAGAACGCGGATTGTGCGCACCTTGGCCAGATCTTGGTTGCTAAGGAAATAGCCCGCCGTGGCGCGGCGCACGCGTTCAGGCCCTTGCGGGGTGTTTGTGGGCTGTAACGCCTTCATTTCAAGGGTCAGAACGCCATCCACGGGTTCGCCTTCGGTGTCGGATGTCAGGCGCACATCATAGGCCCCTTGCTGAAGCGTTTGGCCTGTCGCCTTGACGATGGCGCCCGATGAGGTGCGTTCGATGGTCAGATCGGTGATCTGATCGACCGGGGTGCCAAGATAGACCTCTTCCTTATTGCCGCGTCGGAAGATGCTTGTTTCTTCGGGGATCAGCGGATTGGTCTGCGCCGGGGTGGCGGTTTCTGTGCGGGCTTCGGCGCGGCTGTTGCCGAACCAATTGCCCGGATTGACCCGCGAGTCACGCCAACCGCTGCATCCGGCAAGCGTGAGTGACAGAACCACGAGACCCGCAACTGTTTTCCGCATTTGGACCGCCCCTTTTGCTTTCATCCCAACTACCTTATCCCAACAGCGTTGAAAAGGTGTAAGCGAGGTCTGGACCTTCGCATCTTGCCCGCCTAGGTCAATACCAAAGCAGCAGGAGCATATGATGGCCACCGAAGCCTTTGAAGACATTGTCGCAGATTTCGAGTTTTTGGACGATTGGGAAGATCGTTACCGCTATGTCATCGAACGCGGACGCGCGATGGACCCTCTGGATGACGCGCTGAAGGTGCCGGCCACCAAGGTAGACGGCTGCGCCAGTCAGGTCTGGCTGCATCCGACCATCGCCAACGGGAAGTTCGACTTTGAGGGCGATAGCGATGCGATGATCGTGCGCGGGCTGATCGCGGTGTTGCGGGCGCTTTACAACGGCGTGCCGGTATCGCAGGTGGGGCAGGTGGATGCGCAGGCCGAGCTGGCCCGGTTGGGCCTGAACGATCATCTGTCGGCACAGCGATCAAACGGACTGCGCGCGATGATAGACCGGATCCGCCTTGTGGCGTCGCAATCCGCCTGATCCGAATGGGCGGCTGCGCCGCGCAGGTTTGCAGGAATGAGGGGCGCTGCCCCTCAAACTCCCCGGGATATTTTTGAACAGAAGAAGGGGTTTTAGGTCTTGCGGGCCTGATCGTGCAGAGCCTGTTCAAGATCGCCGTAGCCGGTGAAGCGGTGCTCGAAGTCAAGGCCAAGCCGTTCCGCGCAGGTGCGCGCCTTGTCGACAAGGGCCGGATCATGGGTTTGGGCCTGATAGATCAGTTTGGTGTAATTGCCGAACAACATATCACGTAATTCGGGATGACGGTCGAGCCCCATGGGTTTCCAGACGAAGGCATCGAATTGCTTGACCAGAAAATCGGTCAGGTAAAAGGCGGTGATTTCATCCTCGGCCCGCTCTGAAAAGGCGGCGTTGCCTTCGAAAAACGAATAGCAATGCGGACCTTCGATCATTTCGACGCCAAGCTCTGCGCATTTGGCCTGTAGCTGCCCGCCGGTGCCGCAATCGGCGTAGACCACGAAAATGTTGCTATAGCTGTCTTGATTGCGCGTGACGGCGCGGTCGACCTCGGTGACGATTTGATCAGGATAGAGGTGCAGTTTGGCGGGCAGGCATTGAAGGTCGATATGGGTCCAGCCATTGGCCTTGATCAAAGCCAGAATTTCACGCGCCAATGCCCCGCATGCGATCAGCAAAAGACGGTTTTCCTTGCCGCGCAGGTCCAGCCCGGTTTCGGTCAGTGTTGTGTCACTGGGCAGGTCGGTCATGGTGATTCCTTGCGCGGCGGCGGGGTAAACGCAAACGGCCCGCACTCAGGCGGGCCGTTGTCAAACCTTGGGCCGCATGCCCGAATTTAAGCTGTTACGCCTTGGTTATGCTTGCGCTTGACGTAGTCCTTCGCGGTTTCCACCGCAACCGCCGCGTCGCGGCAATAGGCGTCGGCACCGATGGCCTTGCCGAATTCTTCGTTCAAAGGTGCACCGCCGACCAGCACGACATAATCGTCGCGGATACCCTGTTCGACCATCGTGTCGATCACGACCTTCATGTAAGGCATGGTGGTGGTCAGCAGGGCCGACATGCCGAGGATGTCGGGTTTATGCTCTTCCAAGGCCTCAAGGTAGTTTTCCACCGGGTTGTTGATCCCGATATCGACCACTTCGAAGCCCGCACCTTCCATCATCATCGACACAAGGTTCTTGCCGATGTCGTGGATGTCGCCCTTGACCGTGCCGATGACCATAGAGCCCATGCGCGGCGCGCCGGTTGAGGCCAAAAGCGGCTTGAGGATGAACATGCCGCCCTTCATGGCGTTGGCGGCCAAAAGCACCTCGGGGACAAACAGGATACCATCGCGGAAGTCTTTGCCAACAACGGTCATGCCGCCAACCAAAGCTTCGGTCAGGATCTTGTAGGGGGCCCATCCGCGCTCCAGCAGGATGTTTACGCCTTCCTCGATTTCCTCTTTGAGGCCATCGTAAAGATCGTCCCACATCTGTTCGACAAGTTCTTCGTCGCTCAGCTCGGACAGGATGATGTCTTCTTCGTCGGACATTGCAGTGTTCCCGGGTCATGGGCGCATGCGCGCGTTCTGTTTCACTTAGCTTTCGTCAATTTGTCGCAGTGGCACTTTGCAAATTACGACATTGGCCGAACCTTGACCGACTTATAGTGTGCATTTGCGGCAATGGCTGCTGAAAAACTTGCATGATCTATATGGGGTTGCTGCATGATCGGCGCGCAGGGCTACCTACGAAAACAAACAGCCCCCGTCAGGGAGGCTGCTAGACGCATCATGCAGTTGTGGGGTCGCGCTTAGTCGCGGCGGCGGCGTGTGCGGCGTTTTTGCGGGCCACTGTTGGCATCGTCGCCGGTGCCGTCGGCGGCCGAGGAAAACGCGCCAAGCGCCTCGGTGATCTGGTCCAGCGTGGGCCGCGTTTCGGCGCGTGGGCGGGTCGACAGCGCCTCGTGCATCTTTTCAAGATGTTCAGGCGTTGTGCCGCAGCAGCCGCCAATAATCGTGGCGCCGCAATCGCGGGCCAGAACGGCATAGTCGGCCATCAGATCTGGGGTGCCATCGTAGTGGATGTGACCATCGACAAATTTCGGAATACCAGCGTTGCCTTTGGCGATAATCGGCCGTTCGGTGCCCTGCGCCGCAAAACCCAAAACCGTGCGCAGCAGGTCGGATGCGCCGACGCCGCAATTGGCCCCGAAGGCCAGCGGCGGGTTGGGCAGGCCATCGACCATCCTGACCATATCGGCCGAGGTCAGGCCCATCATCGTGCGCCCGGCAGTGTCAAAGCTCATAGTGCCACACCACGGCATGTCGGCCAGTTTGAACGCCTCGGCGGCGGCGGCGTATTCTTCAGGGGCCGAGATGGTTTCAAGCCACAAAACGTCGGCGCCGCCTTCTTTGAGGCCATCGGCCTGTTCGTGAAAGATTTCGACGGCCAGATCATGGGTCAGCGCGCCCATCGGGGCCATGATTTCACCGGTTGGCCCGACTGAGCCCGCGACCACAACCGGGCGATCACGGGTGTCGGCCACCTCGCGCCCGATTTCGGCGGAAATGCGCGACAAGTCGCGCGCGCGTTTTTCTTCGCCGTGCAGTTTCAGGCGGGCGGCGTTGCCGCCAAAGGAATTGGTCAAAAAGATATCGCTGCCCGCATCGACGGCCATCGCATATAGCTTGGTGATCCGGTCGGGATGGGTGTCGTTCCACAATTCGGGGGCATCGCCCGATTCCAGCCCCATGTTGAACAGGTTGGTGCCGGTCGCGCCATCGGTCAACAACCAGTCACGTGTTTGAAGCAATTTGGACAGGGCGTTTGTCATGATATCTCCTTGGGTGATAGCGCAGGGATGTGACACGGATCACACATCGGCGCAAACTCATAATACTCAACTGATATGTGAATGAAATTCCGATTCATGCGAGTCTGCGGCACTAAAAAAGGCGCGCCCTGACAGACGCGCCCGATATTAATTTTCGACGGCGATCAGGCCTCTTTGACCAACTGCTCTTTGGCAACCCGCAGCAATTCAGCCATCTTGCCGCGAATGGTGTCGGCGTCGGCCAGATCGCCCAGATCGGCGGCGACCTTGCGCACGACGTCCTCGTGGCCGGCCTCTTCGAAATCGGCGATCACGACTTCTTTGGCGTAGGCTTGCGCCTCGTCGCCGGTTTTGCCCAACAATTCAGCGGCCCAAAGGCCCAGCAATTTGTTGCAACGCGCCTCGGCGCGGAACTTCATTTCCTCGTCATGGGCGAATTTGTTTTCGAATGCGCTTTCGCGGTCGTCGAAGGTGGTCATTGGGCCTGTCCCCTCAGCATACGTTGCAGTTATCCCTGATATGCAACTCTGCGCGCCCAAGAGCAAGGCCTCAACGTGATCTTGCGACAATCGGGGGCATGATCTATGAGGACAGCACGACTTTTGGGGATTTGGCCCCGGTCGAGCGACGGAGGCTGCATGGCGCGGCGCAAAAAGATTTACGAAGGCAAGGCGAAAACCCTGTATGAAGGCCCCGAACCGGGCACCATCGTGCAGTATTTCAAGGATGACGCCACGGCCTTTAATGCCGAGAAAAAAGATGTGATCGAGGGCAAGGGCGTCCTGAACAACATCTTGTCGGAATATTTCATGAACGGCCTGACCAATGTCGGCATTCCGAACCATTTCATGAAGCGGCTCAACATGCGCGAACAGCTTGTGCGCGCCTGCGAGATTGTCCCGCTTGAGGTGATCGTGCGGAATTATGCCGCGGGCAGCATGGCCAAACGTCTGGGCATCGAAGAGGGCGTTCAGTTGCCCCGCCCGGTGGTGGAATATTGCCTGAAAGACGACAAACTGGGCGATCCTCTGGTCACCGAGGAGCATATTGCCGCCTTTGGCTGGGCCAGCCAGCAGGACATGGACGATATCCTGAGCCTTGCGCTGCGGGTCAACGATTTCTTGTCAGGCGTGATGTATGGCGTCGGGATCAAGCTGGTCGATTTCAAGATCGAGATTGGCCGCGTTTACGAAGGCGACTATCAGCGTCTGATCGTGGCGGATGAAATCAGCCCCGACAGTTGCCGCCTTTGGGATATCGAAACCGGCCAGAAGCTGGACAAGGATGTGTTCCGCCGCGACTTGGGCAGCCTGACCGATGCCTATACCGAGGTCGCCAAACGGCTTGGCGTGATGCCGAAAGGCGCCACGCCCATGGCGCGGCCCACGCTGATCAACTGACTGCAACCATGATGACCGCGGCCAAAGCGCCGCTTGATTTGAAACGAACGGGAAAACACTCATGAAAGCACGCGTTCACGTCATGCTGAAATCCGGCGTTCTGGACCCGCAGGGCGAGGCCGTGCGCCATGCGCTTGGCCAGTTGGGCTTTGACGGGGTCGAAGGGGTCCGGCAAGGCAAAGTGATCGAACTGGACTTGGCCGAAACCGACGCCGAGCAGGCCCGCGCCACGGTGACCGAGATGTGTGAAAAGCTTTTGGCGAACACCGTCATCGAAAGCTATAGCGTGGAGATCGCCTGATGCACGCGGCTGTTATCGTCTTTCCTGGGTCAAACTGTGACCGTGACCTGGCCGTCGCGTTCGAGAGGGCCGGGGCCAAGGTTTCGATGGTTTGGCACAAGGACACCGCCTTGCCCGAGGGCGTGGATATCATCGGTGTGCCCGGCGGGTTTTCCTTTGGCGATTACCTGCGCTGCGGCGCGATTGCCGCCAATTCGCCAATCTGCCGCTCGGTCGTGGCCCACGCGGAAAAAGGCGGCTATGTCCTTGGCATTTGCAACGGGTTTCAGGTGCTGACCGAAACCGGCCTTTTGCCGGGCGTGTTGTTGCGCAATGCCAACCTCAAATACATTTGCAAGCCCGTGGATTTGCGCGTGGAAACCGCAGACAGCCCGTTTACCGCCGGCTATGACGCGGGGCAGGTCATCACCGTTCCAATCGCGCATCACGACGGCAACTATTACGCCGATGCCGAGACGTTGAAGCGGCTGCACGGGGATGCACGGGTGGCATTCACCTATATGGACAATCCCAACGGCTCGGTCGACGACATTGCTGGCGTTCTATCGTCCAATCGCCGTGTGCTTGGCATGATGCCGCACCCCGAACGTATGGCCGAACCTTTGCACGGCGGCACCCAAGGCGCGCCGATGTTCGACAGCCTTGTTGCACAATTGACCAACGCGTGAGTGCTTGAGCCGGTGGGCACGGCGGCGTAATCTGGCGGTATGAGATTTTCGTCGGGCCAGTCTGTATTGAAGCGCAGTCGCACCACCAGTTGGCGCGCCCGGCTGGCACTTGTGTTTCTGGTCGTGGTGGCGGTCGCTGTTGTGGTTGTCACCAATCGGCTGCTGACCGACAGGTTTACCGAGACGACGCGCAACAGGGCCGAATTGCGGCTTGTGTTGTATAGCGGTAACTTGCTGAGCGAACTGCGCCAAAACGCGATTGTGCCACAGCTTCTGGCGCGTGACCCGGCGCTGATTTCCGCCTTGAATACAGGCGACTACACGCAATCGACACAGCGCCTTATCTCGTTCGTCGACGAGATCGGCGCAGCCTCTTTGACCTTGCTGGACCGTGACGGGCGCACGGTTGCCTCGACGGACAGAATTTCTTTGGGGCAATCGCACCGGCAGGCACCATATTATGTTGATGCGCTGCGCTCGAAAGATACTATTTTCCAAGTTTTGCGCGATGAAACCGGGCGTTTCCGGTTTTATTACTCCAGACGGGTCGACAGCCAAAATCAGGTTGTCGGCGTCATTCTGGTTGAGGTCGATCTGGGGAAATATGAACGGGCATGGGCCGGAATTTCCGACGCGGTTCTGGTGACGGACAGCGCGGGCAAGATCATATTGGCGACCGAACCGCGCTGGCGCGGTCTGAGCGAAGCTGAAGCCTTGCAACGGGAACCCGTGGACAGTGCGATCGAGCGGGCCATTCAGGCCACCGCCGATTGGACGGCGCTGCCTGCCGATGCCTATGTGCAAGGCGAGGCGGTGATGCGGGTCGAAGGGCGGGTGGCGTTTCGCGGATGGCGGATTGCCAGCTTCACCACCTATGCCAGCGTCCGGGAAAAAGTGAACGGATTTCTGGCGCTTGAGATCATGGGGTTTGCGATTCTTCTGGCCTTGGCGTTCTGGATGCTGAACCGCAAAACCGCCCTGCGCATGGCCTTGTTTCAACGGGAATCGGCAGAGCTTCGCGCATTGAACGCGCGCTTGCAGCGGGAAATCGCCGAGCGGGAGCGGGTGCAAGAGAACCTTGCCGTTGCCGAACAGACACTGGCGCAAAGTTCGAAACTGGCCGCCTTGGGCGAGATGTCGGCGGCGGTCAGCCACGAATTGAACCAGCCTTTGGCGGCGATGAAAACCTATCTGGCCGGGGCGCGTCTTTTGCTGACGCGCAACCGCCCCGACGAGGCGCTATCCTCGTTTCAGCGGATTGACGATCTGCTAGAGCGAATGGGCGCGATCACGAAGCAGTTGAAATCCTACGCGCGCCACAGCGGCGATACGTTCGAGCCTGTAAATCTTGGGGATTCGCTGTCGTCGGCACTGGCGATGATGGAACCGCAATTGCGTCAGCGGCACGTCAACATCACCCGCACCTTGCCCAAAGAGCCGGTCTTGATCATGGGCGACAGGGTGCGGGTGGAGCAGGTGATGATCAACCTGTTGCGCAATGCCATGGATGCCACCGAAGGCGCTGAAACCCCTGAAATTGACATCCTGTTGGCGGCGGGTGAAACAGCCGTGCTGACCGTGCGTGATAATGGTCACGGGATTGAGCATTTCGACAATCTGTTCGAGCCGTTTTACACCACCAAGCAGCCTGGTGACGGTGTTGGTCTGGGGCTTGCCATTTCATCGGGGATCGTCAACGACCTTGGGGGACGCCTGACAGCACGCAACGCACCGGGCGGGGGGGCTGTATTTGAGTTGCAGCTGCCTATCTTGACAGAAGAAACCCGTGCAGCGGAGTAACCTGCAATGCCAAGCGCAATGAAAATCGCGATTGTCGATGACGAAAAAGATATGCGCCAGTCGATCAGCCAATGGCTGGCCCTGTCAGGCTACGACACAGAAGCCTTTCCAAGCGCCGAAGAGGCGCTCAAGGTTCTGGGGCCGGATTATCCCGGTATCGTCGTAACCGACATAAGAATGCCCGGAATGGACGGGATGCAGTTTCTAAAGAAGCTGATGGGCACGGATTCCAGCCTGCCGGTGATCATGATCACCGGGCACGGTGACGTGCCCATGGCGGTTGAGGCGATGCGGATCGGAGCCTACGACTTTCTTGAAAAGCCGTTCAATCCGGACCGGATGAACGAATTGGCCAAGAAAGCCACCAACGCCCGGCGTATGACGCTGGACAGCCGGGCCTTGCGCCGCGAATTGTCGGACGGTGGCCAGCTTATGAAAAAGCTGATCGGCGCAAGTCCGGTCATGGAACGGCTGAAAGAGGATATTCTGGATTTGGGGCAGGCCGATGGGCATGTCCTGATCGAAGGCGAAACCGGAACCGGTAAAACGCTGGTCGCGCACGCCCTGCATGCGGTTGGGTCGCGGGCGGGCAAGAAATTCGTCTTGTTGTCCTGCGCGGCGTTCGAGGAGGACGCGCTGATCAAACGCCTGTTCGGCCCGATGCAGCCTGAAGACAGCCAACTGCCCGCGGTCGAAGAGGCGCGTGGCGGCACCTTGGTGCTTGAAGATGTCGACGCGTTGTCCGATGCGGTGCAGTCGCGTTTGCTGACCTTCATCAACGATGAAGGCACGCCACCCGAAACGCGGATCGTGGCCATTTCCAACATGCAGGAACAAGACCGCACATGCGAAGACGCGCTGCGCCCGGATCTGTTTTATCGCCTTGGCAGCTTGCGGATCACGGTGCCGCCGCTGCGGCAGCGCGGTGAGGATATCCTGACATTGTTCACCCGGTTCGCCGATCAGTTTGCCGATGATTACGGCTGTGAGGCACCGCAAGTGACGGCACAAGAGGCCGCACAGTTGTTGCAGGCGCCGTGGCCGGGCAACGTGCGCCAGTTGTTCAACGTGGCCGAGCGTGCGGTGTTGCAGGCGCGGCGTGGCAGCGGCACAATCGCATCGCTGCTGATGTCTGATCATCAAGAGATGCAGCCGGTCATGACAACCGAAGGCAAGCCACTGAAGGAATATGTCGAAGCCTTCGAGCGTATGTTGATCGACAACACCATGCGCCGGCACAAGGGCTCGATTGCGTCGGTGATGGATGAATTGTGCCTGCCGCGTCGCACGCTGAACGAAAAAATGGCCAAATATGGCCTGCAACGCTCGGACTATCTGGGCTGAGGGCAAAAGCAGCTGAGAGCGCGCCGAACGGTGCGCTCGGTGCGCTCGGCTGGGCTGACATCGTGTTTTCAACGCTGTCCTACGCGACGCGATAGGGGCGAAACACGATTTGGCATTGTCAGTCGGGGGCAAAACCCTCTATCAAGGACGCAGGAGCCTGGTCAGACCGAAGACAGGGTGTTCCGAAAAGTTTCGCTGTTTCGGGCGATTGAGGCACCTTTGTTGTGCTGTCGCTCCAAACAGACCGATCTGGCCCCGCACTGCCGGGCCGCCTACATGCCTGACCCGGTAGACCCGGACGTGCAGGCGCTGAATTGGCCCGTCGCTCGGGCCGGAGACCAAGAACCGCGATGAAAAGCGCTATAGGCACATACGATCAAAGGGGCCACTTCGGTGCGGCCCCTGTCAGTGTTTGCGCCATCGCCCCTAACATAGACCCACCGCAGACAGCCGCCCCACCGGGCCCGGCCTGTCTGACGTGGAGTAAACGGAAAACATGGCCAATAAAATGCTTATCGATGCCACCCACGCGGAAGAAACCCGCGTCGTGGTGGTTGACGGAAACAAGGTTGAGGAGTTCGACTTTGAATCCGAGAACAAACGGCAACTTGCCGGCAACATCTATCTTGCAAAAGTAACACGGGTTGAACCGTCGCTTCAGGCGGCGTTCGTGGATTACGGCGGCAATCGCCACGGGTTTCTTGCCTTTTCGGAAATACATCCGGATTACTACCAGATCCCCGTCGCTGATCGCGAAAAGCTGATGGAGGAAGAGCGCGCTTATGCCGAGGCGATGCGCGCCCGCGACGAAGAAGAAGACGCCCCGAAACGGCGCAACCGGTCGCGCTCGAAACCTGCCAAGGTCGAAACCAAAGATCCGCTTGTCACCGATGGTGGCGACAGCACGGCCGAACACGTAGCCGGCATGGAAATGATCGACCTTGACGGCGATCTGCCCGAAGGCACTTCGCCGGTTGAAACGGTCGCAGAGACCCCGGTTGAAGAACCGCTTGAAACCAGCTCGGACGTCACAAGTGACGCGGACAGTGCTCAGGATGTCGATGGGGACGATTTTGCCGAAACCGATGACGACCGCGCTCGGCGGTCGGACGCGGCTGGCAAGGACGACAGCATCGAGTCGGTCGCCGATGACGATGACAGCGACGACATTCGGCCTGTTCGCAAGCCGCGCCCGCGCAAATACAAGATCCAAGAAGTCATCAAGGTGCGCCAGATCCTGCTGGTGCAAGTCGTCAAGGAAGAGCGGGGCAACAAGGGTGCCGCGTTGACAACCTACCTGTCACTGGCCGGGCGCTACTGTGTCTTGATGCCAAACACCGCACGTGGCGGTGGTATCTCGCGCAAGATCACGAACGCTGTGGACCGCAAGAAGCTCAAGCAGATTGCGACCGAGATTGACGTGCCGCAAGGCGCGGGGCTGATTGTGCGCACAGCGGGGGCCAAGCGGACCAAGTCGGAAATCAAGCGTGACTACGAATATCTTCAGCGTTTGTGGGAACAGATCCGCGAATTGACGCTGAAATCCGTGGCACCGGCGAAGATCTACGAAGAAGGTGACCTGATCAAACGCTCGATCCGCGATTTGTATAACCGCGAGATCGACGAAGTTCTGGTGGAAGGCGAACGGGGCTACCGCATCGCCAAGGACTTCATGAAAATGATCATGCCGTCGCACGCCAAGAACGTGAAGCTTTATGCCGATCCGATGCCGCTATTCGCGCGTCATCAGGTCGAATCGTACTTGTCGGGCATGTTCAACCCGACGGTGCAATTGAAATCCGGCGGCTATATCGTGATCGGTGTGACCGAGGCGCTTGTTGCGGTTGATGTGAACTCGGGCCGGGCCACCAAGGAAGGCTCGATCGAGGAAACCGCGCTAAAGACCAATCTTGAAGCGGCCGAAGAAGTGGCGCGCCAGTTGCGTCTGCGCGATTTGGCCGGTTTGATCGTGATCGACTTTATCGACATGGATGAGCGTAAGAACAACAACGCCGTCGAGAAGAAGCTGAAAGACAAGCTGAAATCGGATCGTGCCCGCATTCAGGTGGGTCGGATCTCTGGGTTTGGCCTGCTTGAAATGAGCCGTCAGCGTCTGCGCCCCGGTATGATCGAGGCGACGACACAGCCATGCCCGGCCTGTCACGGCACGGGTTTGATCCGCTCGGATGACAATCTGGCGCTGTCCATTCTGCGCCAGATCGAGGAAGAGGGCGTGCGCCGCCGCTCGCGCGAGGTGCTGGTCAAATGTCCGGTTGGTATCGCTAATTTTTTGATGAACCAAAAACGCGAACATGTGGCCCAGATCGAAGCGCGGTATGGACTGTCTGTGCGGATCGAAGGCGACCCTGTCTTGATCAGCCCCGATTTTGCGCTTGAAAAGTTCAAGACCGCGACGCGCAGCGTGCCCGAAGTGGCCGCGCCTGTGGTGTCTGTGGACAGCTCCTTGATGGAGGAAGCCGAAGAGGAGGAGGAGGTCGTCGCGACCGAAGCCCCGGCTCAGGCTCAGGCTCAGGTGCAGGACGCTGCAGAGGAAGGCGACGACAAGCCCAAAAAGCGCCGTCGCCGTCGCCGCCGCCGGTCCAAATCCAAAGGCAATGGTGGCGAGGATCAGGGCGCGCAGGCCGAGGCCAACGGACAGGATGACACCGATCAGGGTGCCAAGACGGACGACGACGCGTCGACACCTGCCAACGCGCCTGCGGCTGCCGCAGGCGATGGATCGGGTGAGACCACGGCTGACAAGCCCAAGCCCAAGCGCACAAGAAAACCGCGCAAAAAGCCCGAGGCTGATGTGCCTGCGGATGCGGCTGTGGCGGCTGACCCGGTGGCGACATCTGACGAGGGGCTTACTGAAAAAGCGGCTGAAGCTGCGCCCGAGGCCACCGCAGAAGTGACCGAGGACAAGCCCAAACCCAAGCGCACCCGTAAGCCCCGCGCAAAAAAGGCGGATGTTGCACAGCCTGCCGAAAGCACGGCCCAACCAGAAGCCGAAGCCGAAACGGCGACCGATGACGCGACGCAAGCGGCAAAACCGGCGCGCAAGCCCCGCACGCGCAAAGCCCCGGCCAAGAAAGCGCCCGCCAAGGACGCTGCCGAGACCGAGGCGGCCACACCTGCGCCTTTGGCCGAAGCGGTGACCGAAACCGCGCAGGTCACGACCGCGGAACCGGCCCCGGCCGAAGCGAGCACGACCGAGCCTGTTGCAGCAGACCCAACACCGGCCAAGCCTGACACGGCCGATGCCAAGCCGGTGGACGCGGCAAAGCCTGACGACACCGCATCGGACAAGCCCAAGCGGCGCGGCTGGTGGTCAATCGGGCGTTAACCCGCCTTGGGTTTCGCAAGACATAGATGCCGCGTCCCTAGGGCGCGGCATTTTTCGTTTTGCTAAGGGATATCAGGACGTTTTGCGAAGGACGTAAACCTGAGCGCCATCTGCTTCGGTCACAGACACCAATTCGTGCCCGGATTCGTTGCAGTAATGTGGCACGTCTACAATGGCTGCGGGATCATCCGCGCGCAGTTCGATATACTGCCCGGGTGCCAACGTGCCAATGCGTTTGCGCAGCTTCAAAACCGGCAAAGGGCACAGCAGGCCGGTGGCGTCTATGTGATCAGAAATATCCATTCCTGCGACATAGTTGCCTTGTTACACCCTGTCCACAAGGATGTGACAATCGGTGACGTGACGCCGGGGTGGGAATTGATTATGTCAAACCCATGTTCGGATTCGAGATCATTGACGCAGGCCTTGCACCTGCCATGGCGATTGCCCTGTTTGCCGGGGTCATCTCCTTTCTAAGCCCGTGTGTTCTGCCGATTGTGCCGCCCTATCTGGCCTATATCAGCGGTGTGGCGTTGACCGATCTGACGGACCGGTCGCAAGCGCGCGCCAAGGCGTTTGTTCCGGCGCTGTTTTTCGTGTTGGGCCTGAGCACGGTGTTTTTGTTCCTTGGCTTTACGGCCTCGGCCATCGGGTCGATATTTTTGCAATATCAAGGCTGGTTCAACACGATTGCGGGGATCATCGTAATGATCTTTGGCGCGCATTTCGTTGGCGTTTACCGGATCGGGTTTCTTGACCGCGAAGCGCGTGTCGATGTGGGTGACCGGGGCGGATCGTCCTTTGGAGCCTATGTGCTTGGGTTGGCGTTCGCGTTTGGCTGGACACCGTGCATCGGCCCGCAATTGGGTGCGATCCTGTCGCTGGCCGCCTCCGAGGCGAATGTGGCGCGTGGCACTGTTCTATTGGCGATTTATGCCATCGGGCTTGGGGTGCCGTTCTTGCTGGTCGCAGCGTTCTTGCCGCGCCTGACGGGGCTGATGAGCTGGATGAAGCGCCATATGGAGCGGATCGAGCGTGTTATGGGCCTGTTGCTGTGGACCATCGGCTTGCTGATGCTGACCGGGGGCTTCTCGGCGTTTTCCTTCTGGCTTTTGGAAACATTCCCCGCACTTGCCGTGCTTGGTTGAGCCTTACTCTTGCCAAACTGCTGGTCTAAGGTGGCAGCGGTAAGAGGTGGGGCATGACAGGCAGCGTAAATCAAGTCGTTGGGCACCGGCGCGTTTTTTATATTCCGGGCTACGATCCGATCCATCCGCGCAGGTATCGCGAGCTATATCGCAAAGAGGGGGCCGCGCAGGCCGACACCTCGGGCTATGACGTGGCGTTGTCGCCCAAGGCTGCGGGCGGGCAGGGGCGATACGGCTGGCAAGTGCGGGCCCAGATCGACCAGCGGCAAATCCAAACCGAGTTCGAGGTTCTTGTCTGGTCCGACATCGTGCGCGACAGCATGGAGCAGGGCATTCTGGCCACCTATCTGCAACTTCTGCGCACGGCATGGGCGTACATCGCGTCGGGCGCGTTGTTTCGGCTGATGCGGTTGCGCAAAGGGCCGGTGATTGCGGCGCTGTATCCGGTGGGCATGTTGGTGCTGCAACTGCTTGTGGCCGTGCTGGCTGGCCATGTTGTGGGGCGCGGGCTGGCTTGGGCGGCGCAGGTTCTGCCGTTTGGGCCGGGCAGTGCCGGGGTGGTGACAGGGCTGGTCTATTGGTTGGGGCTTTTGCCCGTGGCTTGGGCTGTTTTGACTTGGTTCAAATCCAAAGATAATAAGCTCTTCGCCTATTACCTGATGCATGATTACGCCTATTCGGCGCGCTTCAACGGGGCCAATCCCCCCGAGCTTGAGGCGCGGATGGCAGAATTTACCGATGAGATCGCCGCCGCCTTGCGCGATCCGGTGGATGAGGTGTTGATCGTCGGCCATTCCTCGGGGGCGCATCTGGCGGTGTCGATCCTGTCGGACCTGATCCGCGCCGGGCAAGTGCCCGAGGGTGGACCGGTGCTGTCATTCCTGTCTTTGGGGCAGGTGGTGCCGATGGTGTCGTTCCTGCCGCGTGCACACCGCTTGCGCGCCGATCTGCGGTTTCTGAGTGCCAGCGATCAGGTGACGTGGGTTGACGTGACAGCGCCGGGTGATGGCTGTGCCTTTGCCCTGTGCGATCCGGTCAGTGTCAGCGGCATTGCGCCAAAGGGCAAACGCTGGCCGCTGGTGCTCTCTGCCGCCTTTACCCAAACCCTCAGCCCGGCGCGGTGGCGGGCTTTGCGGTGGCGCTTTTTTCGGCTGCATTTTCAATATCTCTGCGCCTTCGACCGGCCCGGCGATTACGATTATTTCCAGATCACGGCGGGGCCGCTGACGCTGGCCGAGCGGTATCGTGACAGGCGGCCATCGCCCAGCCGGATCGAAACGCCGGTTTCCAAATTTACCGAGATTTCAGCATGACGTTGCCGCCCAAACCCCCGGCCTGTGCCAAACGTGTGTCGCTATGGCGTTATATGAAGCTGTTTCGGCAAGATATTTTATCGGCGCAACCGGCGCATTTGTATCGCGCTTGGATGGCAGAATTTCGAACGCCGTTTTTCCGGTCGTTCCTGTGCAACCAGCCCGAACTGGTGGATCTCGTGCTGAAAGACCGCCCCGATGATTTTCCCAAATCCAACCGTATTCGCGAAGGGTTGGCGCCTTTGTTGGGCAATTCGGTTTTCGTCACCAATGGCGAAACTTGGAAACGGCAACGCCGGATCATCGACCCGGCATTCGAAGGCGGCCGCCTGCGCGACGTGTATCCGGCCATGCTGAAGGCCGGGCAGGCGGCGGTGGCCCGGCTTGAGGCGCAGGCCGATGGCCAGCCGGTTGAAATCGAAGCCGAGACCAGCCATGCGGCCGCTGACGTGATCTTTCGCACCCTGTTTTCCATCCCGATCGAGCATGAGGTCGCCGCGCAGGTGTTCGACAAGTTCCGCGCGCATCAGCGCGCGCAGCCGGTGCTGAACCTTGGGGCGTTTATCCCGTTGCCTGGGTGGTTCCCGCGGTTCCATAATGACAAGGCCCGGCGCACTGCGGTCGATATCCGCGGGCTGATCACCGGGCTCACGACCGACCGAATGGCGCAGATCAAGGCAGGCACCGCGCCGGATGATCTGGCGACCAAGATCATGACGACGCCAGACCCACAGACCGGCCAGACATTTGACACCGAGGAAATGGTCGATCAGGTGGCGATCTTTTTTCTGGCCGGGCATGAAACCAGCGCGTCGGCGTTGGCGTGGGCGCTGTATTTGCTGGCGCTCTACCCAGACTGGCAAGACAAGATCGTGGCTGAAACCGCAGATGTCATGCCGCAAGGCGCGCCAGATTTTGGCGATATCGCCAAGCTGAAAATCACCCGCGATGTGTTTCGTGAGACCCTGCGCCTTTATCCGCCGGTGCCGATGATGGTGCGCGAAGCGGCCTGTCCTGAAAGGTTCCGCGACCGCGAGGTGTCGCAAGGCGCGCAAATTGTCCTCAGCCCATGGCATCAGCACCGCCACGAACGGATTTGGGATAACCCCGATGCGTTTGATCCGGCGCGGTTTTCCACGCCCAACGGGCGCGACGGGCTGCGCTGTGCCTATATGCCGTTTTCGGCGGGCCAACGGGTGTGCACCGGCGCGGGCTTTGCCATGATCGAAGGCGTGTTGCTGCTGGCGCTGCTGGTGCGGGCCTATCGGTTCGAAGCCGTGGCTGAGCGCCCGGCGATGCCGGTGGCGCATCTGACGGTGCGCGGCAAGGATGGCATCTGGTTGAAGCTGACCAAGCGTAGCTAGAAAAGGCCCGGCAAAGTGGGGCCTTTCATGCATAAACTGCGCTGCGGCTCAGGCTTCGCGGCCCTCGGCCTTGAGGCGGGCGTGCAGGTTTGTGGCCTCGGGCGCGCCCGCCTCTAGCGCGAAGACATAGGCATGCGTCAGGTAAAAACACGACGCATCCACCGCATTGGCGCAGTCAGCGGCCTCGGCATATAGCTTGATCAGGGCGAAACGATCCTGCGCCTCGTGTGCGGAAATCATACGTGCATTCAGGTCATTCATTCTGCCGCCCTCGCTTTGGCGCGGTGGGTGTCCACCTTCGAGGCGACCCAAGCGTGGAAACAATGCGTCGGGCTGTCCATCACCGGCGAAAAGCGCCCGCCGTCGAACTGATCGGCGTGGCGACCCTTCTGCATGCCTTGGACGACAAAGATATCTTCTTCGAATACGGTTTTCCAAAGCTGGGTGTTGCGCATGCGCAGGCCTTCGTCGCTGTCGGGGACCGCGTAGTAAAGATGGATATGCTCAACCGTCTTTTCCGGGCCTTTCGGCTCAAGGATGATCGCAAAGGCATGGTCGCGATGTGTGCCCAGCAGGACATTGGGATAAACCGCGATATATTCGGCCTGTTCGTTCCATTTTGAGCCGACATCAGCGAAATCTGCAAAGGTTTCGCCGTTTTCATTGGTCAACTGGCGATAGACCATCGTGCCTTGGCCCGAATATTCGCCGGGTTTTTCGATGTTGTAATGATCTTCCAGCTTGGAATAGCTGTTCAGGCCCGGATGCACCCAAGGCAAGTGATAGCTTTCGCAGTAGTTTTCGACGGCCAGTTTCCAGTTTGTCTGCACCTCAAGGGTAAAGCGGCTGTCGTGGCCGCCATGATAAAGGGGCAGTTCAAATTCGCGCCAACGCTGCATGACATCGGCCATCGCGTCTTCAAAGGCGGGGGCATCGCCCGACACATTGATCCAGACCACATCGCGCCAGATGTGGCTGCGCACTTCGATCAGGCCCAGATCGTTGCGCTTGATCGCGTCGTGCGTGTTATGACCCGGCCCGCCGACATGCGGTGTGGCCACCAGATCGCCTTTGGTCGAATAGCACCACGAATGGTAGGGGCAGCGAATGGCGCCTTCGATCTTGCGCGGCTCTTCCACCAAGATCATTCCGCGGTGTCGGCAGATGTTCTGAAAGACCCGCACATCGCCGTCCTTGTCGCGCAGCAACAGGAGGGGCGTGCCCAGAAATTCCATCGGCACGGCATCGCCGGGGTCTGGCACATCGGCGGCGACAGCCAGACCGGCCCATTGCGAAAAGATCAGAGCCTGTTTTTCTTCGTTGAAAACGACAGGGTCGATGTAATGCGCGTTCGGCAGGCCGTTGGCGTTTTCAACGCTGTTCCGGACATTCGACAGATCGGTCACGGTCTCGGTCATGGCTGCGGTCTCCTATTTTGCGGGTCTTACTACCCCCAAAACAGGAATTCCGCCCTGTTGACCGCCAATTCGCGACGCGAGTTTCCTTCGGGCGACGTGCTGTGGCGATTTGCCGTGACGGGCCTTAGGTGCCGCGTGACAGGGCGGCGACACCGGTGCGGGCAATTTCCAGCAGGCCAAGCGGGCGCATCAGCTCGGCAAAGGCTTCGATCTTGTCAGGGGTGCCGGTGATTTCAAACACGAAGCTGCCCAAGGTGCTGTCGACCACATTGGCGCGGAAGATATCGGCAAGGCGCAGCGCCTCAACCCGCTTTTCGCCTTCGCCCTCGACCTTGATCAAGGCGAGTTCGCGTTCAACGGCGCGGCCCTCGACCGTCAGATCGTGCACCTCGTGGACCGGCACGATGCGGCCCAACTGGGCCTTGATCTGCTCGATCACCTGCGGTGTGCCGGTGGTGACGATGGTGATGCGGCTTGTGTGGCCGGTGTGGTCCACCTCGGCCACGGTCAGGCTGTCTATGTTGTATCCACGCCCCGAAAACAGGCCGATCACCCGCGCCAGAACACCCGGTTCGTTATCCACTTTTACCGCCAATGTGTGTGTCTCGGTGACATCCGAGAAATTGGGGCGAAGGTTATAGGCCGAATGCTTGGAGGAGCCTTTTTTGATTTGCAGGGCTGACATGTTCTTGTTCCTTGATAAATGGTGCGCAGTAAATGCGCACCCTACGAGGGATGGGGTAGGGTGCGCATTTACTGCGCACCCCGAAACGGTCAAACCAATACCGCGCCGCCTTCTTTGATGGCATCCTTGGTCGAGGCTTCGCCAAGCAACATGTTGTTGTGCGGCTCGCCCGAGGGGATCATCGGGAAGCAGTTTTCATGCTTTTCCACCAGACAATCAAAGATCACTGGCCCGTCGTAGTTGAGCATTTCCATGATCGCGTCATCCAGATCGGCGGCGTCTTCGCAGAGGATACCCTTGGCGCCAAAGGCTTCGGCCAGCTTGACGAAATCGGGCAGGGCCTCGGACCAGCTGGAGGAATAACGCTCACCATGCAGCAATTCCTGCCACTGGCGCACCATGCCAAGCCGTTCGTTGTTCAGGATGAACTGTTTGACCGGCAGGCGATACTGCACCGCTGTGCCCATTTCTTGCATGTTCATCAGCCAGCTTGCTTCACCGGCCACGTTGATGACCAAACTGTCAGGATGCGCCATTTGCACGCCGATCGACGCCGGAAAGCCATAGCCCATGGTGCCAAGCCCGCCGCTGGTCATCCAGCGATTGGGATCGTTGAAGCCAAGATACTGCGCGGCCCACATCTGATGCTGGCCGACCTCGGTGCAGATGTAGCGGTCATGCTCTTTGGTCAACTCTTCGAGACGCTGCAAGGCGTATTGCGGCTTGATCGTCTTGCCCGTCTGCTTGAACGACAGGCAATCAACCTTGCGCCACTCTTCGATCTGCGCCCACCATTTTTGCAGGCCTTCGCGGTTCACCTTGCGGCCGCGCGATTTCCAGACTTTCAGAACGTCTTCCAGCACGTGGCCGATATCGCCGATGATCGGAATATCTGTTTTGATGACCTTGTTGATCGAACTGGGGTCGATATCGATATGGGCCTTTTTCGAATCCGGGCTGAAGGCATCAAGACGCCCGGTGATCCGGTCATCGAATCGCGCGCCGATGTTGATCATCAGATCACAGCCATGCATTGCCATGTTGGCCTCGTACAGGCCGTGCATCCCCAGCATCCCCAGCCAATGTTTCCCATTGGCCGGATAAGCGCCAAGGCCCATCAGGGTCGAGGTGATCGGCACGCCGCTGGCCTCGACCAGTTCTCGCAGCAATTGACTGGCCGCCGGGCCAGAATTGATGACGCCGCCACCAGTGTAGAAAATCGGCCGCTCGGCCACTTCCAGGGCTTCGACCAGTTCCATGATCTCGGCCATGTCGCCCTTGACCTGCGGTTGATAGTGGTCGGTCTTGGCTTTTTGCGGTGGCACGTATTCAGCGCTGGCAAACTGCACGTCCTTGGGCAGATCGACCAGAACCGGGCCGGGCCGGCCAGAGGTTGCGACATGAAACGCCTGATGCATAGTGTCGGCCAGGTTCTTGGTGTCGCTGACCAACCAATTGTGCTTGGTGCAGGGGCGGGTGATGCCGACGGTATCCGCCTCTTGGAACGCGTCGGTGCCAATCATGAAGGTCGGCACCTGACCCGACAAAACGATGATCGGGATCGAATCCATCAGCGCATCGGTCAGGCCGGTCACGGCATTGGTTGCACCGGGGCCGGATGTGACAAGTGCAACGCCCGGTTTGCCGGTGGACCGCGCATAGCCTTCTGCGGCATGCACCGCGCCTTGTTCATGGCGCACCAACACGTGCCGAATATCATTTTGCTGAAAGACTTCGTCATAAATCGGTAGGACAGCCCCGCCAGGGTATCCGAATACGACGTCCACACCCTGATCCTTGAGGGCCTGAACCACCATTTTCGCTCCGGTCATCTGACGTGTCATTTGCTTACTCCGTTCATGACGTCAATGTTCATTCACACAAAAAAGCCCCCGGTCGGACGGGGGCGCATGGGGTACCTCTATGGCGTCCGTTACCGGCCCATGCGCCACTTTCCTACGACTACGATCAAACGTCCCATATCGGGAGGCTCCTTACTTTGTGTGTCCGCGACCTTATGGGCAGTCCAAGGGAGCGTCAACCGCATTTTCCAGCATAAATGTCGCAATCAGGGGTAATTTCTTTGCATTTGTTGCGCGGTGGAGTAGGATTGCGCAATTGACCTTGATGTGGAGCGCGGTCGGGCAAGGCGGTGGGCCAGAGTCAATCCATATGATGACACGATAAGCGCGCATACGCCGAATGTTTCTGGTCGTCGTGTCTGGGCGTGGTGAACAGGGGCTTGGGCGTGTTGGCTTCGCGCCCGGCAGGTTGTGACGGACTGAGATGTGCCGCACGCGATGGATTCGCCTTGGTCAATCAGACGCAGCGCATCGTCACCGGGCGCAGCAACGTCGGTCCTCGAAGACCGGCTTGTGTGGCGTCTTGTCACAGCTCCGAGCCGCAAATTCAGCTCGGGTGTGATCATTTATTGTATTTCTTGCCTTGCCTTGCCTGCGAACGGCCAATTTTTCAGAAGAACCAGCGCAATTCCTTGGGTCTAGGTATTTTCTATGGCGGAATGTGCGGTTAACCTATACCCGTTTGAACCGATCCGCGCGCCCGAACTTTGTGGTTTGGGCGCGCATCAAATCAATCTGGGAGGAAGAAAACCAATGGATCGACGCTCATTTTTGAAAAATACCGCGGTTGGCGGGACCGCAGCAGCAGCGGCCACCGCGCTGGCCGCACCTGCCTATGCCCAAGGCAAACGCACCTTGACCATGGTGACGACTTGGGGCCGTGGTCTGGCCGGTGTGCATGACAGCGCACAATACTGTGCCGATACGATCACCGCGATGACCGACGGCGCGCTGACCGTTGATCTGAAAGCCGCGGGCGAACTTGTGGGCGCCTTCGAAGTGTTCGATGCCGTGACCGCCGGTCAGGCTGACATGTTCCATGGCGTGGATTACTACTTCCTCAGCCAGCATCCCGCGCTTTCATTCTTTAGCCAAGTGCCGTTCGGGATGACTTTCCAGGAATTCAACAACTGGTTCTACCATGATGGCGGTCGTGAACTGGCCGATGACGTGTATTCGATCTTTGGCCTCAAAAGTTTCCCCGCCGGTAATACCGGGCCGCAGTCGGGTGGCTGGTTCGCAAAAGAGATGAACAGCGTCGACGATTTCCAAGGTCTGCGTTTCCGCATGCCCGGCCAAGGCGGTCAGGTGCTGGGCAAACTGGGCGCATCGGTGCAGAACCTGCCCGGCGCCGAAGTGTATCAGGCCCTTGCATCGGGCGCGATTGACGGCACCGAATGGATCGGGCCGTGGGCCGATGAAAAGGCCGGTTTCCAGGAAATCACCAAGTTCTATTACACCGCCGGTTTCCACGAGCCGGGTCCGAACCTGAACCTGAACCTGAACCTTGATGTTTACGAAAGCCTGACTTCGGCCCAGCAAAGCATCGTGGAAAACGCGGCGCGCGCTTCCAACCTGTGGACCATGTCGTTGTTCATGGCCAATAACTCGGCCGCGTTGCAGCGTCTTCAGTCGGGCGGTGTCAAACTGATGAGCTTCTCGGATGAAATCTGGGATGCCTTCGGTGCTGCCTCCAAGGAAGTGATCGAAGAGCCGCTTGGCGATGACCTCTACAAGACATGCTATGACAGCTACATGGCGTCGTTGAACAGCTCTGCCGCATGGGGCAGCCGTTCAGAGGGCACGTACTCCGCACAGCGCAACCGCGTTATGGGCCTGTAATCTTAGATGTCTCATAAGACCCGTGCCCCTGCTATCTAAGCCGGGGCACGGGGTAGTCTGTGCGCGCAACACATGATCCGGTGTGCGCCAGACATCAGCTTTCAAACAACCAAGGATTCAGCTTATGGATGAAACAGCCTCGACCGGAGCCTTTGGTGCCTTGGTTGATATGATCGTTGGGTTGTTCAGTGGAATCGGCTACGCCTTCTACAATCTGGGCTATGCCCTGACGCATCCGCAGCTATGGCTGGACTGGTCCGACAAGACCGCGATCATGCGCTTTGTCTATTACGGCGGGTCGGTTGAGTTCTTTTTCGTCATCTTTACGACGTTTCTTGTGATCACAGCCGTCGGGTTTTGGAAAAACAGCTTCATGTGGGGCTGTGTTCGTGTGCTGGAAGGATTTGCAAACACGGTTGGCCGCTTTTTTGCTTGGGCCGGGTTGTTGATGGTGGTCCAGCAGATCATCATCGTGTTTCTGCAACGCATCTTTGCGCGGCCGGATATCGTGATCGGCTTTGGTATCCCGCTGGAAATGGACATCAGCTGGTGGGCCGAAGAACTGAAGCTTTACAATGCCTTGGTGGTCACTCTTTGCGCGACTTATACGTTTGTGCAGGGCGGGCATGTGCGCGTTGATCTGGTCTATTCCGCCGTGCGCTTTCGGACCAAGAAGATGATCGACATGATCGGATCGCTTGTGTTCATGATGCCGATGGCGGTGCTGATCTGGTTTTATGGCTGGTTCTTCATGTGGCGCCATCTGATTGTGCCAAACCCATCCGCCAGCGACACCCTCGATCGGTTGCTTTTGAAATCCCGCGCCCTGCGCTGGAACGTCGAAACGATCGGCTTTTCGCCCAACGGGTTTAACGGCTATTTCCTGTTTAAAATCTTGCTGGTGGCCTTCGCCGCAATGATTTTCCTACATGCGATCGCGTTTTTCTATCGCTCTTATCTGGAATGGAAAGAGGGCGAGGACAGTGCCGGTAAATATCTCGACAAGGATAGCCTTGGCGAGGGTGAAGAAGCCTTTGAGGGCACTCATTAAAGGGACAGGACCACATGTTATTCGGACTTGACGGCGTCGAGATCGGCCTGATCATCGTCTTTTTGTGCCTCTTCGGGGGGATCTTGTCGGGCTTTCCGGTGGCCTTTGCCATTGGTGGCGCGGGGGTTATCTCATTCGGGATCATCGCGGCGATGGACAGCGCCGGGCTGTTGATCCATCAGGCGATTGATACTTCCAGCCAAGCCTATAATTCGCTTGTGGGAACGGGCGTTCGCCCCGAGACCATATCGACCTTCCGATATCCCGACTTGCCTCGAATAGGTGAGCCTGTGTTCCCGCAAGGCTGGGAATTCGCTCTTGACCGCAACGTCAGCTTCGTTGTCAACCGGATCAACGAACGTGTGCTGGCGGGGCAATCGATTGAAACGCTGCTTGCGGTTTTGATGTTCGTTTTGATGGGCATCACGCTTGAGCGCTCGAAGATCGCCAACGACCTGCTGACGACCATGGCGCGGGTGTTTGGCCCGCTGCCGGGTGGCCTGGCCGTGTCGGTTGTGGTTGTCGGTGCGTTTCTGGCGGCGTCGACCGGCATCGTGGGGGCCACGGTTGTGACCATGGGCCTGCTGAGCCTGCCCACCATGTTGCGCAACAATTACAGCCCTACGATCGCCACCGGCGTGATCGCGGCCAGCGGCACCTTGGGGCAGATTATCCCGCCGTCGATCGTAATCGTTTTGCTGGGCACGTTGGCGGGTGATTTGTATTCGTCAGCTCAGGAAGCGCGGGCGCAGACGGCAGGGTGCACGGATGCTTTGACCTATCTTGGGGAACCGGCGGTTGTGTCTGTGGGGACATTGTTCCAGGCGGCGCTGTTGCCGGGGATATTGCTGGCGCTGCTGTATGCTCTTTATGCATTCGGCTACGCGCTGTTTAATCCCAAACGCGCACCCGCCGTTGAACTGGGCAGCCCAAACAGTGAGGCCGTCACGCGCGGCGAGGCGTTCACATGGTTCCTTGGTGTGCCTGTGGCGCTGATCGCGGGTATGCTGCTTTTGGGTCAGGTGAACATCATCGGCTCGCAAAACTTGCAGGTCGACAGCTTTACCGACCGGGGCGAGTCCGCAGAATTGCGCACAAATGTCGGGGATGAATGCAAGGCGTCGATGATCGAGCTGCATGGCCAAGACGCTTGGGATGATGCCGTGGCCCAGAAAGCCGCCATTGATGAGGCCGGTGGGCAGGAAGAAAGCACACGCCTGAGCCCCGAACAGATCGCCGAGCTTGTCGTCGAGAAAGAGGCCAATGCCGCACCGATTGGCACCGGAGTTGCGACGATCATGTTGATCTTGGCGCTGATCCTTGCGGTGGCGCGCGGGGTCAGCCCGTCGTCACCGCCCGCGCCGCTTTTGATCGGTGGCTTGGGGATCGTTCTAGGACTTTTGGCCGATATCGTGCTGATTGCACCATCGACCAGTTCGGGCCTGTCTTTGGTGATCCTAGCGATACCCTATGCCATGGCGCTTTATGGCTGCACCCACGCGGCCAAGCGCCTTGCGCAAAACGATCTGATCCGCGTGGTCTTTCCGCCCTTGGTTCTGATCGTGGCGGTGTTGGGGTCGATCCTTGGCGGGATCACCAACCCAACGCCGGCTGCGGCGCTTGGTGCGGGTGGGGCGATCATGTTGGCGGCCTATCGCCGGCTGAAGGATATCGACCGTTCGGCCATGGTGATCATCTGGTCGACCTTCGCAATCATCGTCGCAATCTTGCTGGGCATCAACTTTGACTTGCGGATCAACAATGATGACGTGCCGCTGGAAAGCTGGCTGGCATTCTTCGGGGCCTATGCCGCCTATCTCTATGCCGCTTTTGGCTTGCTGTATTCCTGCTGGGTTCTGTTCTCGGGCGGTATCCTGACGCCGGTGGTCCGTGAAACGGCCAAGGTCACCTCGATGGTGTTCACCATCCTGATCGGCTCGCAGCTATTGAACCTTGTGGTCATCTCATTCGGGGGTGAGCATTATATCCAGCAATTCCTGCGCAGCTTTGACAACGAATACAAAGTGTTCCTGGTCGTGATGCTGGTGCTGTTCGTGCTTGGCTTTGTTCTGGATTTCCTAGAGATCATCTACATCGTTGTGCCAATCGTCGGGCCGGTCATCTATGGCGGCACCTTCGATCCGAAATGGGTGACGATCATGATCGCGGTGAACCTGCAAACCAGCTTTTTGACGCCGCCGTTTGGCTTTGCCTTGTTCTACCTGCGCGGGGTGGCCCCGAAAGAGGTGACAACAGGCCATATCTACCGCGGCGTGGCGCCTTTCGTGCTGATCCAAGTGCTGGGCTTGGCGATCCTGTGGTTCTTCCCCGAGATTGTCACGATTGTGCCCTCGCTGATCGGGTAGGACGTCCGGGCCAGAAACCGGATGCAAACTCGTAAAAGGCCGCTCTTTCGGGGGCGGCCTTTGGTTTGTGGTGCTTTCCCCTGTCCTCTGCGCATGCGACAAGGTGGGCCACATGAATAATGAGGCACAGCATGACATTACCGAACTTCGGGTTCCTGACCGCAGGTGATATTCGCTTTGGTCGCGGTGCGGCACAAGACGCGGCTGGCGCTGTGCTTGGCTATGGGCGCAACGTGCTTCTGGTGGTTGGTGGCAACGCCGACCGGTCCACGTGGTTGCGCACTGCGTTGGGGCAGGCCGGGGCGGGGGTCACGCTGTTTTCCTGCCGGTCTGAACCCGATGTCGCCTTGATCGAACAGGGCGTTGCAGCGGCGCGCGCGGCCAAGGCACAGGTGGTTGTGGCCCTTGGCGGCGGGGCGGTGATTGATGCCGGCAAGGCGATTGCCGCACTTGTCCCGGCCACCCGGCCGCTTGTGGATCACCTTGAGGTCGTGGGGCAGGGCCTGCCGTTGGATCATGCGCCACTGCCGTTCGTGGCTTTGCCCACCACCGCCGGGACCGGGGCCGAGGTGACCAAGAATGCGGTGATCGGCGTGCCGACAGCCGGGCGCAAGGTGTCGCTGCGCGACAATCGGATGCTGGCCGATCTGGCGATCATCGACCCGGCCCTGACCGATGATGCGCCATGCCTTGTGACGCTAGCCAGCGGTTTGGACGCGATCACGCAGGTGATCGAGCCGTATATCTGCCGCAAGGCCAACCCGCTGACCGATGCTCTGTGCCGTGATGCCATCCCGCGCGGGCTGGTGGCGCTCAAGGCACTGATGCAAGGTGAAACCCCCAATGCCCGCGACGAGATGGCTTGGGTGAGCCTGTGCGGCGGGCTGGCCCTTGCCAATGCCGGGCTTGGCGCGGTGCATGGCTTGGCCGGGCCGATTGGCGGGCTGACAGGCGCGCCCCATGGGGCGGTCTGCGGGCGCTTGTTGCCCTTTGTGTTGCAGCGCAACGCACAGGGCGCGACGGGGGAACTGGCAACGCGCTTGGCCGAAATTCGCGGCTGGATCGCGCAGGCGTTCGAGTGCGCGCCGGACGAAGCGACCCAAGCACTGGCCGATTGGTCGGCGCGCTCCGGGCTGCCGGGGCTGGCTGAGATGGGGGTGCACTCTGGCGATTACGCGACATTGGCCGAGGCTGCATTGGCCGCCTCGTCGATGAAGGGCAACCCGGTTGAGCTGTCACAGGCAGACTTGATCGCCGTGTTGGAGCAGGCGGCCTAAGCCACTGGCGCGGCCCGTTGCACCATGCCGAACAGGTCGCGCGGATCGTCTGGATCGGCCAGCAGGTCTAGCGGCAGATACAGATCGGTGCCGCCGATATGATCGCGGACATAGCGCAGGGCGCTGAAATCTTCGATCGCAAAGCCGACGCTGTCAAACAGGATGATTTGGCCTGCGCTGGTGCGACCGGGCTTGGTGCCGTTGATCACCTCCCAGATTTGCGTCACGGGATGATCGGGGGGCAGTTGCTGAATCTCGCCCTCTATCCGGGTTTGTTCGGGGTATTCCACGAAGATGTCACTGCGGTGCAGCACGCCGGGGGCCAGTTCGGTCTTGCCGGGGCAATCACCGCCGATGGCGTTGATATGCACACCACTGCCGATCATGTTGTCGGTCAGGATCGTGGCATATTGTTTGTCGGCGGTGCAGGTGGTGATGATCTGTGCGCCTTCCATCGCGGATTCGGCGCTGTCGCATACATGAACATTCAGTCCCAAGCCCTTGAGATTGTGTGCCGTTTTATGCGTGGCGGCGGGGTCAATATCCCACAGGCGCACGGATGTCAGGCCACAGATCGCTTTCATCGCAAGGCTTTGGAATTCCGATTGCGCGCCGTTGCCGATCATCGCCATGGTATCGGCCCCTTTGGGCGCAAGGTGCTTGGCCACCATGCCCGAGGTGGCCGCAGTGCGCAGCGCTGTCAGCACGGTCATTTCCGACAAAAGCACCGGATAGCCGTTGCTGACATCGGCCAGCAGGCCAAAGGCGGTGACGGTTTGCAGCCCGTTACGGGTGTTCTTGGGGTGGCCGTTGACATATTTGAACCCGTAAACTTCCCCATCCGATGTGGGCATTAGTTCGATCACGCCCTCGGTGGAATGGCTGGCGATACGCGGGGTCTTGTCGAACAAATCCCACCGGCGGAAATCCTGTTCGATATAATCGGCCAAGCCGCGCAACATCGGTTCAATCCCGATATGGTGCACAAGTTTCATCATGTTCTCGACCGAGACGAAGGGCACGAGGGCCTTGTCGGAAGGGGGTGTTGCGGGCATAGGAGTATCCTTTTTACGCAAAGGCTTGTGTGGGGCGATCAAAAACACGACGACCAAGGGCGGAGGCCGCAAGATCGACCATGACCTGCGCTGTGCGCCCACGCTCATCCAGAAACGGGTTAAGTTCGACCAGATCGAGCGAGGTCATCAAGCCGCTATCGCAGATCATCTCCATCACCAGATGCGCCTCGCGTAAGGTGGCCCCGCCGGGAACCGTGGTGCCGACAGCGGGGGCGATGACCGGGTCCAGAAAATCAACATCAAGCGACACATGCAGCGCGCCGCCCGCTTTGGCCACGCGATCCAGAAAGCCCGCCAGCGGTTTGGCGATGCCGGTTTCGTCGATTTGGCGCATGTCATGTGTCACGATGCGCGAGTTTTGCAGCCTGTCGCGTTCGGCCGGATCGACCGACCGCAAGCCCAGAATGCAAATATGATCTTCGGGGATCGGGGCGCAGACCTGCGGAAAGCCGCAAAACCCGTCGGCTCCGGTGGCATAGGCCAAGGGTGTGCCGTGCAGGTTGCCTGAACTGGTGCTGTGCGGCGTGTGAAAATCGCTATGGGCGTCCAGCCAGAGCACAAACTGCGGTTTGCCAATCTTTGCGGAATGGGCCGCAACCCCCGGAACAGAGCCCAAGGACAGGCTGTGATCGCCACCCAGAAAAATTGGCAGGCCATCGCGCATGGCGCTTTCCGCTGTTTTGGCAATGGCTTGAGTCCAGCCGATGGTTTGCGACGGTGCGTGTATATGGGCCGGTAGATCGGTTTGGGTGTCACACGGTTCGGGCGACAGGTTGCCAAGGTCGCAGACGCTGTGCCCCAGATCGGCAAGCGCCGCGCCAAGACCGGCCACGCGATACGCGTCGGGGCCCATCAGGCACCCGGGTCTGGCTTTGCCACTATCGACCGGCGCGCCGATCAGGATGCAGGTTTCTGGCGTCATGAGGATCGCTCTGTAATGTGAAGATATCTAAAAATTGTTGCAAAATAGGTTGAGTGACAGCCGTCAAATTGCACTAATTGGTGGTTAATTGATCAAACTGATAAGGTATATTGCCGTTATGGATGAAACAGACCGCAAGTTAATCTCGGCCCTGCGTCATGATGCACGGGCGTCTCTGTCGGATCTGGCGACCCGTTTGGGGGTGTCGCGAAGCACGGTCAGGGGCCGGATGGAACGGCTGAAACAGTCGGGCGAAATCGTCGGATTCAGCGTGGTTTTGCGCGGTGATACGGCGCGCGATCCGGTGCGCGGGCTGATGATGATCGGAATCGAAGGCCGCGGCGCGGATCGCATTATTCGCCAACTCAATGGGTTAAGCGCAGTGCGGGCGGTGCATACCACGAACGGACGGTGGGATCTGATCGTGGAAATCGGCACCGATACATTGGAGGCTCTGGATGCGACGCTGGCGCAGATCCGCAAATTCGATGGCATATCCAGTTCGGAAACCAGCCTGTTGTTGAATACACGCAAGGCCGGTGGCTGAACTGCTGGCCGACGTGACGGGGATACGCCAGATTTGAGCGTGTCAGGCTTGTTTGCGGATGCGCCATGCAGCGGCAAGCCAGACCACCGCCAGACCAAGCGAGGCCAGCATGTTCCAACTGGCCATCGACAGGCCGAACATCTCCCACGGGACTTCGTCACAGCGAATGACGGGCGCGGCCATGATCTGATCAAACAGGGCATCCGTGCTCACACCGGCGGGGCTGGTCGAGCTGCACGAGGACGGACCAGCCCACCAAGCGCGTTCAACGCCAGTATGATAAAACGCAATCCCGGTGGTGGTCAGCGCGGCAACGGCGCCTGCAAGGGCAAGCGACGCGCGGGGCAGGGCAAACGCCACGAGCCCAATCACGATGGCGGCCACGTGCGGATAGCGTTGCCACAGGCACAGTTTACACGGCGGCATGCCACCGATGTGCTGAAAACCAAATGCGCCCACCATCAGCAGGGCCGATCCGGCAGCGGCAAGGACAATCAAAGCACGGTGCGTCAAGATCATGGTCGTGGCTCCCTTCACAAATGCCGCACGAGGTAGAACCCACCGAACAGAAGGGCAATGAACACGATCGTGACCAGCCCAAGCCGCCGTTCGATGAAATCACGCACCGGAGCACCGAATTTCCACAACAACGCGGCGACAAGGAAAAACCGCAGACCGCGCGCAAGGATCGAGGTGGCGATGAACGTGGCCAATGGCATCCCGGTCCAGCCAGACATGATGGTGATCACCTTGTAGGGAAATGGTGTCATGCCCGCGATCAAGACCGCCCAAAATCCGACATCGTTGAACCGCGTGTTGAATTCGGCCATCGAGTCGGCCTTGCCAAGCGATTCAAGAATGGGCTGACCGATGCTGTCATAGGCCAGTGCCCCGATCGCATAGCCCAAAAGCCCCCCCAGAACGGATGTCACCAGTGCGACCAGCGCCACCAGCCACGCGCGGGAAGGGCGGGCCAGAATCATCGGAATCATCAAAACATCGGGGGGAATCGGAAAGACCGAGCTTTCGACAAAGGACACAGCGCCAAGCACCCACAGCGCGCGCGGGTGGCTGGCCATCCGGATTGTCCAATCATAAAGCCGTCTGAGCATGGCGAAAGGCCTTGTTTGCAAGAAGTGTCGTCTCTGACCATGGCGGCGTGGGACGGTCAAGCCTGTGCGGCATAAAATTGGCCGCGCCCTCTGGACCTTGGCGCGCAGCTTGGATAGAAGGTCGATCCGTGCCCAAGTGGCGGAATGGTAGACGCAGGGGATTCAAAATCCCCCGATGGCAACATCGTGTGAGTTCGAATCTCACCTTGGGCACCACTGCAAAATCAAACACTTAGTGGAAAATTGGAAGCGGCGAAGATAGCCGCCGGGGTGGGCGTGTAAGCATTTTGTAAGCAAGTTACGCGCAGTTCATCACCGGCCAGAATCGGTGCGCGGTGAGAGGAAAAAGAAAAGTCATCATCCGGTTCCAGTCTGCGGCGAAAGTCCAGGCATAAGGGTCACCCAGCGCCGTGCCCTTGACCATCGCCAGCGCGGCGGGCGTGACTTTCTCGCCGCGCTCGGCGTCCATGCGGACTTTGCGCGAGGTGACGCCAGTCTTTTCGGCCTGATCGCGGTCGAAAGAGGAAATGTTTTCCTCTTTGTCTGCCGTCGCCTTGCCATGCCCCGTCTCCGGGTGTTTCCGCAGATACGCCTCTTTGCGCTTGGCGGATCACGCGGCCTTGATAAGCCTGCGGAATCGGTCAGCGTCAAAGCGTTCGGCCACCGCCTCGGGGTCCAGCCCGGTAAAGACGCAAACAAGCTGAAAGTCGCTCGATCCTATCCAGCCCGCATCTTTGCCCTTCGCAGCGTCATGGAGCCCAGCGGTCAGCACCGACTGCCACAAGCGGGCCTCGGGCGTGCGGGTCATTGCCGCCGCGCCCCCTCAGCTTCCAGCCGGGCACGTTCGCGGGTCATCTCGATCAGCAAGCCGTTGACGTGTTCCTGCGCCGCGGCAACTCTGATACGCCCCCTTAGGGTGCACGCCCCCGAACCGGCGAACCGGCACGACGCCGGGGGCGTGCTGGCACCGCGCGGAACTTTGACCGCCGTGCCGTCTGACTTTGGGAAAAAAGACAAAACCCTAGCCAGCGTCTCTTTAAGCCTCGATTCCGAACACGACAGCCTTAAGGGCTTCGGAGTTCTGCACCGCGCCACCGATGCGGCTATAGGCGTAGAAGTGCACATTGGGCTTGTCGGTGAACGGGTCGCGCAGCAGGCGCAGCCCCGGACGCTCGATAATGATATAGCCCTGCTCGAAGTCCCCAAACCAGATTGCAGGTGCATCGGCCCCAATATCCGGCATGAATTCGTCGAGTTCCACGGGATAGCCCATCAAGAGGGGCGGTTGCCCAGCCGCGAGGCTATCGGCCCAGAGAAAGCGGCCATCCGCGTCTTTCATCTTGCGCACCGCGCCTGCGGTCTTGCTGTTCATCACCCACCGGGCATTCGGTCGGAAATGCGATTGCAGGCTGTGCACCACGTCCACAATGATATCTTGCGGTGTGGACGCTGCGAAGTCACCCGAGACGCCGGTGAAATGCGCTTGGATATTGCCCCAAGTCCGGGTTGCATCCTCGGTGCTTTCGAGTGTGGATGCCGTTATCCCCAGCGGCTTCTTGATCCCGTCGCCAGTGGCGAAGGCGGCACCAGCGGCACGCCCCAGCTTGTCGGCAATGCGTCCCGAAAGCCAATCCCCGAGGGGGTAGCGGCTATCGTCCAGCATCCGTTGTGTGATCTTCTGATTTGCATAGACCTCGTGCAGAGGCACGTCGAGCAAAGCAAAATCCGCCGTTGCGGTTGTCGGTCGGGCCTCTGTCTCGCCCACCCATGCTGTGCCTACGTCGCCTAGGTCTTGCGGCTCTTGGAAGTTTGAGCCGCTTTCGATGGTGACGCGGCGGGCCAGCCGGGCAATCGCAGACTGCGCGAATTGGCGCTGCATGATCTGGTCAGAGATTGCCGGAAAGACCGTTGCACCGCCCTTGGACAGATCGCCCCCGCCGGTGCCGTCAATGCTCAAATCAGCGCGTGGCCGGAATTTGTCCAGCGCGGATTCGACCCCACGGCCGAAAGCTGCAATCGCGTCATGTTCTGCACGCGGGTTGCCGCGCGGGGTTGCTTGCCCCGTGCCGTTGAGATTCATCGCGGCAATCTTGCTCGCATGTTCGTCTACCGTGTCGCGAAGTTCTTGCACCTCGCCTTGGTGCTTGTCTTTGAAGGCGCGAAAATCGCCGTTGATGCCTTCGATCAGGGATTTTACGTCGCTGCCTTGCGCGCGCACCGCTTGAATCCCGCGGATTTTTGCGTGTTTCATCTCACACACTCCTATAGCTGCCCCGAAGGGCGTTTCGTTTTGGGGATATGGCGCAGCGCATGGCGTGCGGGTTCCGGGCCGATCCGGTCGATCTTCTGGATAGCGCGCGGCGTATCCTGAATTTCGGGCCATTGGCGCAGCGCAAGGCAATGCACCTCTGACAGCATCAAAATACCTCATTGCAGTGTTGCTTTCAATGACAATTCGCCGCGTTCGATCTCGTCAGCCATGTCTCGCAGCCATTCCGCCGCCCCAATCGGGCCGCATGTGTGTTGCGCCAAAGTGATGCCCACACCAAGGAAGGCGGTCGTAACCTGCTCGTCGTTCATCGCACCGCCTTTGCGGATGCTTTCGGCGGTTTCAGCCAGCTTCTGGAAAAGGTGGTCGCGGATTTGATCTCGTGTTTCTGTGGTCATGTCGTGGTCCTTTCGTGGTGGTATCCCCCTACCCCATTGCGGGGCGCGGATATTGCAAACGGAGGGGGGCAACAGGTTTCCGCTTTGGGGGGTTGTGAACAATTAGCCGCCCCCCCGTGCCATCGCGGCGGTCGTGGTTCTGTCGACAAAGTCGCTTGCGCGCGTGTCGCAGAAACTTGTCGCGATAGAAAAAGAGGCGTTTTCTTGTCTGTATTCGTGCGCGCAAGCGACAAAGTCGACAAAAGTCATACTTTCCCCCGGCTCAGGTCTTGGATTGTTTCGCGGGCTCTCCTGCGACGTTTGGTTTCGCGGGCGGCGTGATCGGTGAATTTCGCGCGAACCGCCGGGTTCACCTGCCAGTGTGGCGGCGATGACGGGCGCGGCGGGTCGATACGATCCAGCCAGCCAAGGGCGGCAAGTTGTTCCAGCAGCGGGCGGATTTCTTGTTCGCGCAAATTGCGCATTGTCCGGATGCTGCGTTGCACGTCCCGGTTTGTGATCCGTTCAACTTTGTGTGCGAGTATATAGCCCGCAATCGCGGTCAGCCTGTCGTGATCGTCAGACAAGCCCAGAACGCCGCTGTAAAAGCTGATAGCGTGTGCCAGCAGGAAGCGGTGCAGAAACTCCGCAACGCGCTGTGCAGTGGCCTCTTTGACTGTGATAGGCAATTCCTGACCTGCATGTTCAATGCAGTGCCAGACAATGCACAGACGCGCGAACAAGCCGTCATATTTGCCGATATGTGACGCCAGTTTGCGGTTGATGGTTTCCAGCGATTGCAGATCAAGGTGACGCGCTTCCAGATCCCGGCGAATTGCCTGCGCCCCGCTGTCAAACTCCAATGTATTGCCCTGCACAAATCCCGGCGGGGTCAGCTTGCGCAGCCCTTCGATCAAGGCGCGATAGTCGGCATTGATCGGCGGCATGGGTTCATCGCGGCCCATCGTGGCGGTGCGTAAGGTGATCGGAAAGAGGCGTTGCAACAGGCCATCGTCAACGCTGTCGCCTGCAATCTTGCGCAGGGGTTCGGGCTGGATGCCCCCCAGCATTGAAACACTCAGATTGTCGATGATCGCAGCCCCGCGCCCTACGCGGTTCAAGGCGAATTGCCCGCCGTTGAAACTGCGCAGCCAAAACGCCCGGTCGGCTTGCGCGCCCTTGCCGCCGTTGTATTTGTCCATCTGCCCGAAAAAGCCGCTCAATTCATCCTGCAAAAGCAGCACACCCCAGGGGCTACCCTCTAGCACCTGTTGCGCGGCCTCTACGGTCGCATCCTCGATGCGAAGCCGGGTTTGCGGCGGGCGCGGCATGGCCTTCTTATCGTCTGCGCTCAGGGCTTCATATTCCGCGACGTTCTGTTGCCATGTGCGCATCATGTCCACGTCAAGGCGGCATAGCGGCCCGGTCGCGGCGGATATGATCGGGCTTTTCTTGGCGGATGGTGGCCCCATCAGCGCAGCCCAAAGGCGCGCGCTCTCGGTCCAGTCATCGTGCCGTTTGACCTTGATCTGCACCGCGTCTGGTATCGCGGCTGCACAAGTCACCAGCGCAGCCATTGCCAACCCGGCGGGGTCTGCGCCCATCTGTGCCCCATTGGCGCGGGCAAAATCTTCGATGATCGGCGGCAACAACCCTTGCGGCAATTCCGGCGGGTCAAAGCTGCCCCAAAGGTCAACCGGATCGCCAGCAGGTGCAGGTTCGGCAAATTTATCAAACCCGCTGTCGATAGAGTTTTGCACGTTCTTGTCATAGACCGTGCAAATCTCCCTCACGAACGCTTCCACAAACCGTTTGTTGTATCCCTGCGCCGCCATGCTGGCGGCAATGTCGCGCACGCTTTTGTGCTTTTCGCCGTCTGTTCGCATACCGCGCAGCAGGCGCGCATAATCATATGCGGTCTTGCCTTGCTGACCCGTGTCGATCCGCGCGGCCTGTGCGCCGTTTTGCGCCCCGCTGGCGGGCTTTGCTGCGTCCTGTAGGGGCAACGCCCCGGCGGCGTCGTGAAGGCATTCCAGCGCGTCGTGCAGGTCGATTTCGGCGGCCTCATTGCTAGACACGATACGCGCAAGACGCGGTTTGCCCTTGCGATGCAGACTGCCCGGCCATCGGATCGGATGCACAAGCGGCGCGTTCGTGTCATCCCCTCCCACCAGCTTTGTCGCAAGCGCACGGGCTGACTTTAAAAGCTCATGATCGTCAACGTCTTGCGTCGGTTCGTTTAAGCGCCAGTGTAAGTGCAGCTTGTCTTGCAATTCGCCTGTTTCGGGGTCGGTCCACTCTCCCCCCGACGCCACGATGATTGTTGCCGGGCCTAGCAGGCTTTCCAGCTTGGCGCGCGACTTGAAGGGCGTTTGATCACAGTCAACCGAAAGCGCTACGCCCTCCGCCACGTTCTCAGCCTTCCCGTTTCGGCCATCCTTGAACGTCACCACGGGCGGGCAGAATACAATCGCCTGTGCTGCGGTTGCGCACCGCTCCGCCAAGGTTGCGGCGTGATCTTTGACAGGCGCAAGCCCGCTACCGTTGATCTGGACGGCCTCAATAGCAAATGGCGGCTTGCCCTTTTCCCGGTCATCAAAGGCGCGCAAGGAAACAAAGCCGCCCTCGCTGGCATAGGGAAACAGGGTTTCGACAAAGGTGCTGATTTGATCCGGGTCAGTTTTGATTGCAGCCATCAGCTTGCCCCCCAGATCAACGCGGCGATTGCCTGCGCTTGCGCTTCGGTCAGCCCGTGAAGGCGCATCAGCATTTTGATTTGAATCTGTCTCATTTCATGCTCTCCGAAACCGGAAAGCCGCTCACGTTGCAGACGCGGGCAAGGTCTGCCAGCATCCGCACCTCGATCTGGTCGCGGGCCTCCTCGGGTGGTAGTCCGCGCACAAATGCCCAGCGAAGGCACCACGTTCCGCGCCCGCCAACGTCGAGTCCGAAAGCGCAAAACGATTGCGCCCCCTTCGGTGTCGGGCTGCATCCGGGCAGGCTTCCCGCCTCGGCGGCCGTGACGCGCAGCACAATCGGCTTGCAGTTATTTCGGATCAGGTCCGCAAAGCCGCGCGCCAGCACCTTGCGGGCGGTCGGGTTGGACACAAAGCCATTACGGCCATCCGGTTGCAGTGCGTTTTGCGCCATTACGGCGGCGATCTTATCCGCGTTCTTTTTCGCCGCGCGGATTGCGGCTCTGTTCTGCTTTCTCATTGCTCGTGCCTTGTAGTTGCCCACAACGGCCCGGTCAGTTATGCTGTAACAATCGTGCTTGCCCGCTCGATCAATTCCAGCCCCGCCCGCGTGCCGCCGTGGGTGGGGTTTTATTTTTCCAGTTCGATGATCTCGGCCCCGCCGTTGCGGCGGCGGATTTCGGCCCGAAGTTCGCCGGCGTGTGCAGCGTGGCGTTCGGCCATGGCCTGCACCACATCGGCAATCGCGTCAGTTGCACCGGGCACGCCATCAAGGCGACGTAACAGCATGTCCAGCGCCGCGCCGGTATCCTCGCCCACGGCTTCCATCGTGCGGCGGATCACGTCTTTTTCCCAGTTCATTGCGCCGCCTCCCCAGCTTCACCGCGCGCTTGTGCGGCTTCGTCAGGTGTCACACTGGTGCTTTCGCCACCGTGCCCCACCCATTCCAAGGCGTGCGCTTTTTCGGCTTCGGTCAGCTTTCCTTGCGCTGCTGTCAATGAGCGTTCAAAACTGACCCGTGTTCAGCGTTTAATTTTGACCCAGCCTATGCGGTGCAAAGCCCCCAGGC
>NZ_JAAORB010000026.1 GCF_011601345.1 Roseovarius gahaiensis | reverse complement strand
CTCTTCACCGACGAGGAATGCTACAACTTCTTCAAGGCAGCAGGATACAAAACCGATTAAACGCGACACGCTCTAAGACCCGCATCACGTTTCAAACGCTGCAACACGTCACCGCCGCCTGTCGGGTCAAACAGCGGCAGATTGATCCAGACGTTGAAGGCCCCATTGCGCAATGGCCATCCAAACATGCGAACAGCAGTTATGAAAACGAAAATCATCAGGATCGATATCGTATAGGAAAGCCCCGCCGCCGTACGCACCGAAGCCACCAATTGGGAATCGGCATCGACGGGCAGCATCAAGACCACAAGGCGCACAGGCGAATAGGGAAAATCAATCGCTTCGCCCAGACCGGTCCCCAAGTGCCACAGAAAAACGCTCCAACCGGTCGGGTCGACCATGCCTCGCAGCATGAACGTCAGCAGCAGCACCGTGCTGGCCAGCCCGATAAACTTGATACGGTTAATCGGCGGCGCGAAACGGAATTCAACAATACTGGGATAGCGGCTGTAATACTCGATGAAAGTCATGAAACTGGCAAGAATAGCCAACACCACCACCAGTTGCGCCGTATCTGTCACCGTGGTCGGCAACAGAAGCGATGGCGCTGCCAGCAGCCCCGCAACCAAAACGGCGCGCACAAGCGCATTGGTGATTTGTGAAATCACTGCCCATTTCCCTTCAAACTGGACCGACGTAGTTCTTTGCCACGCCGTTGTGCCAACTTGACCCCACCAGTTATGGCGGTATGCCTCAAAACTGTCCAATTTTTGCCCACTTTCGCTGCCCGGCTCAAGCTATCGAACAACAAAACACTGATTTTTCGGCAATTTGATGATCAGTGTGGTGCTGGATTGCATCAATTTCAGTTCAGAAATTTGGCAGGCTTGTGGGGGGCTACAAGATGTAGTGGATCATCAAAATACCACCCCAAGGCGCCAAAACTCTTTTCAGCGTATCACATGAAGACGCCGCCAAGATCACTTGGCGGCGTCCATTTTGACAGATTGGTCAGTCGTCAGGCCCAATCAGACCCAGGGCCGCGCATTTGCGGCCTGCGCCTCGAACGTGTCGATCGCAGCGGCCTTTTCCATCGTCAGGCCGATATCATCCAACCCTTCCAAAAGGCAGTGCTTCTTGAACTGGTCAACTTCAAAGCTGAACACCTCACCATCCGATGTGGTGACCGTCTGGTTTTCAAGATCAACAATCATGCGGGCGTTCGACCCCTTCTCGGCATCTTTCATCAACACGTCGATCTGCTCTTGCGGCAAAGCGATGGGCAGAATGCCGTTCTTGAAACAGTTGTTGAAAAAGATGTCGGCAAAGCTGGGTGCGATAACGCAACGAATGCCGAAATCCTTGATCGCCCATGGCGCATGTTCACGCGATGATCCGCAGCCGAAATTATCACCGGCCACCAAAATCTCGGTCTCACGGTATTGCGGCTTGTTCAGCACGAAATCAGGGATTTCCTTGCCATCGTCATCGTAACGCATCTCGTCGAACAGGTTTACACCCAATCCCGACCGCTTGATGGTCTTCAGGAACTGCTTGGGAATGATCATGTCGGTATCGACGTTGATCAAGGGCAGCGGCGCGGCAATGCCGGTGAGTTTTTCGAACTTTTCCATTACATCATCTCCCGGACATCGGTCAGCCTGCCGGTCACCGCCGCCGCAGCAGCCATTTGCGGCGACATCAAATGCGTCCGCCCACCCCGGCCCTGACGGCCTTCGAAATTACGGTTGGACGTTGCGGCACAGCGTTCACCGGGCGACAACTGATCGGGGTTCATGGCCAGACACATGGAACAGCCCGCAAGACGCCACTCAAACCCGGCCTCCTTGAAGATATCGGCCAGCCCCTCTTCCTCGGCCTGCGCCCGAACAAGCCCCGACCCGGGCACGACCATGGCACGCAGACCATCCTTGATCTTTTTGCCCTTCAAAATCGCGGCGGCAGCGCGCAGGTCTTCGATCCGACCATTGGTGCACGATCCGATAAAGACGGTGTCGATCTCGATATCGCTGAGGTTTTGACCCGGCTCCAGGCCCATGTACTCCAAGGCCCGTTGGGCTGCGCCAATCTTGCCACCCTCGAAATCCGAAGGGCTGGGTACAGTCCCAGTGATCGGCAGAACATCTTCGGGGCTGGTCCCCCAGGTGACGACCGGGGCGATCTCCTCGCCCTTGATGGTGATCACCTTGTCCCAATGCGCATCGTCATCGGAATACAACGTCTTCCACCACGCCATTGCGGCTTCCCACTGCGCCCCCTTGGGTGCATGCGGACGGCCCTTGATATACTCAAAAGTGACCTCATCCGGCGCGATCAGACCGGCGCGCGCACCGCCTTCGATCGCCATGTTACACACCGTCATCCGGCCTTCCATCGACAGCGAGCGGATCGCCTCGCCACAATATTCGATCACATAACCGGTACCACCCGCAGTGCCGGTTTTACCGATCACCGACAGCGTGATGTCCTTGGCCGTCACGCCGGGGCGCAACTGGCCCGTGATCTCGACCTTCATGTTTTTCGATTTGGTCTGGATCAACGTCTGCGTGGCCAAAACATGTTCGACCTCAGACGTGCCGATGCCGTGGGCCAGCGCGCCGAACGCGCCATGCGTGGCGGTGTGGCTGTCACCGCAAACAACGGTCATGCCCGGCAGCGTCCAACCCTGCTCGGGGCCGACGATATGCACAATCCCCTGACGCACATCGTTGACCGGATAATAGTGAATACCGAAATCCTTGGCATTCTTGTCCAGCGCCTCAACCTGAATCCGGCTTTCCGCATTCTTGATACCGTCCACGCGGTCGGGCGTGGTGGGCACATTGTGGTCAGGCACAGCAATGGTATTTTCCGGCTTGCGGACATTGCGACCAGCCATGCGCAGCCCTTCAAAGGCCTGCGGACTGGTCACCTCGTGTACGAGGTGACGGTCTATATACAGAAGGGATGTACCATCATCGGCCTCATGCACCAGATGTGCATCCCAGATTTTGTCGTAAAGTGTCTTGGCAGACATGCGGGGAACTCCCGTTTGGCGGAATGTGATAAAGATAGCTTAACAGGTATGGCCGCCCTTCATAGGCGCGCCAGCACCGTCATGGTCGCACCAAAAAACCGCCAGGGCAGGCGCGCGCGATCATCCATGTCAAAAATAGGTATCATGACACGTCAGATACAGCCGATGCCTGAGTCTATCAAGGGGATTGGGCGACGGCATGCAACCACGTCGAAGCCATCACCTGGATTGACCCGAGTATTTTGAGTATTTTTGGAACAATGAAGCCCATGGCCCGCGATCACTTCATTGTTCTGAAAATACTCTGGGGGTGAATTGGCCAAAGGCCAAGAGGGGGCAACGCCCCCTGCACAAAATGCCGTGCGCGCCGTAGGCGCTCCTTTTGGAAACCGCCCGCTTAATCGGAGACCAGCATATAGCCCGCGCCCCGCACGGTTTGTAGGTAACGCGGCTGCTTGGGATCGGCCTCGATCTTGCGGCGCAAGCGGGTGATTTGCACGTCCACGGCGCGTTCTTGCGCCTGCCCTTTGTCGCGGCCCAGATCCTCGACCAATTTGGTGCGGCTGACCGGCTCGCGCAGGTTCTCGGAAAAAATCCGCATCAACTGCACCTCGGTCGCCGTCAAGCGGACCAGATCAGCCCCCTGAAACAGTTCACTGCGCTCGATGTCATAGCGCACAGTGCCCATGTGCAAAAGCTTCGGCGCGGTTGTTTCGGTCACTGGTTCGGGCATACGGCGGAGAATGGCATTGATCCGCAGTAGCAGTTCTTTGGGTTCAAACGGCTTGGCCAGATAGTCATCGGCCCCGGCCTCCAGCCCGGCGATCCGATCTTCGGTCTCGCCTTTTGCCGTTAACAACAAGATCGGCGTTTGGCGGGTTTCCCGCAACGCGCTGGTCAAGGATACGCCGTCTTCACCGGGCATCATCACATCCATCACGATCAGGTCGAAATCCAGACCAGACAGCACCCGCCTTGCGTGCGCCGCATCACGCGCGACCGAAACCAGAAAGCCATTGCGCATCAAAAACTTACGCAACAGGCCCCGGATTCGCTCGTCATCGTCGACGATCAGGAGGTGAGGATTTGGCTCACTCATGTGCCCTTGTCCCTCATCGCTTGGTAGCGGCGGCGCATCTCTGGGTCCATCATCGCTTCAAGGACCTTACGAAACCCCGCCACGGCCTCGGGGCCAGCATTGCGATAGGCAGTGCGCATCCGGCCTCTTTGCGCATCGCTCAGCTTTTGTTCCAGCGACTTGCCCGCTTCGGTCAGGTAAAGATGCCGCTCTCGTTTATCAACGGTGCCAACGCGGCTTTCGACCAGCCCATCTTCGATCAACGTGCGCAAAACCCGGTTCAGGGACTGTTTTGTAACGCCCAAAATAGCCAGCAGATTGTTGACGGTAGTCCCCGGAATGCGTGCGATGAAATGAACGGCCCGGTGATGCGCTCGGCCATAGGCCATGGTCGCAAGGATACGGTCAGGATCGGCAGTGAACCCCTGATAGGCAAAAAACATCGCCTCGATGCCCTGCCTAAGCTGTTCGTCCGTCAGGAACAGCAATGTCTCTCCGCCTTGGCGCTCGGGCATGTCACCTCCGATGAGGGCTAATAGTCACCCTTTCACATTACGTCAGCTTTGTTGACATTCCAAGGATGAACTGGTAGCGAATCGCAGTTTTGGCGCAATATTATGCCCACTTCGGCCATATCCCGCGCAACAAATGCAAACATTGGGCACATGAAGGAGATAGACAATGGCTGGCTATGATGATCGTGACGGCAAGATCTGGATGGATGGCAATCTGGTGGATTGGCGTTCGGCCAATGTTCACGTCCTGACCCACGCGCTGCACTACGCCAGTTCGGTGTTCGAGGGCGAGCGGTGCTATGACGGCAAGGTGTTCCTGTCACGCAAACATTCCGAACGGCTGCTGAAGTCCGGGCAACTGATGGATATGGACATCCCGTATACCGTCGATCAGATCGAGGCCGCCAAACAGGCCGTTCTGGACGCCAACGCGTTGACAGATGCCTATGTGCGCGTGGTGGCCTTCCGTGGCGCAGGCGAAGATATGGGCGTGGCCAGTGCCCGCAATCCGGTTCGCATGGCCGTAGCCGCGTGGGAATGGGGCAACTACTACGGGGATGCCAAGATGAAAGGCGCCAAGCTGGACATTGCCAAGTGGAAACGTCCCAGCCCTGACACCATCCCAACCGCCGCCAAGGCCGCTGGTCTTTACATGATCTGCACCATGTCCAAACACGCCGCCGAGGCCAAGGGCTGCTCGGACGCGCTGTTCATGGATTACCGCGGTTACGTGGCCGAGGCGACAGGTGCCAACGTGTTCTTTGTCAAGGACGGCGAGGTGCACACCCCCGATCCTGACGCCATCCTCAACGGGCTAACCCGTCAGACCGTGATCGAGATGCTGGAAGAACGCGGTATCAAGGTGCATGTCCGCCATATCATTCCCGAAGAGCTGGAAGGATTCGAACAGTGTTGGCTGACCGGCTCGGCCGCCGAAGTCACGCCGGTGGGCCAGATTGGCGACTATACCTTTGAAGTTGGCCAGCTGACGCGCGACATCGCCGAGGGCTATGAAAAACGCGTCCGGGGTTTGTGACGGCTTGCGGCCCGGCGCGACTGGTGGTGGCGTCGGGTGCGTTGGAACAACGCCCGCAGGTAAGTTGAGGAACCCGATAGCCGGTGGCGGGCCTGTGCAACCGGGCCTGCGGGTCACGGGGTATAGCGTTATTTTGGCCCAGATTTGGACGCCACGCGCCGCAAGAGACGTGCCTGCCACAAGACCAATGTGCCAGCGTCGGGGCCTTGCAGTGGGTCTCGAACACCAGTTCAAAGAAAAGCGCTCTCGCAGGAGCGGGAGAACTCTGCGAGAGCGCCATGAAACCAAGCGGGAGGAGGTTAGTCTTGAAGCTTGGTCGTCAACTCGGCCTGCAGGTCGGGATCGGTTTGAGCGAGCTGCAGAATTTCGACGTAGCGATCAACCTCGATCTCAGGCGCCTCTTCGACGGCCTGCGTCATCTGGGCTTGCGCTTCGCTGATGATCGCCTGCTCTTCGGCTTCGTCGCTCGCCTCTTCAAGGCGGACAACAAATTTTTCCTCGATGGCGATAACATCCTTGTAGGCCACGACAAAGGCGTCGAGCTCATCCTCGGCCACGGGCGCAGGCGCAGGCGCTGTTGCTTGCTTTGCCATGGCAGGGGTCATGACCACAGGTGCAATCGCAAGTGCCGCTACGGTGATGGCGGTGGCAAGTTTTTTGGCGTTGGACATGTCAAACCTTTCCTGAATTTTTTGACGTAGGCACAATCTATTGGTGTGCTCTTTGAGCGCAAACCGCGTTGCGAAAGTTTGCCGATAGGGGCGCGGGAACAGGTGGGTTTTCGCTGAACGTTGGGGAGGCTCAAAACGGTTATAAGCACGTCGCCGCCCACCCTTGCCTGTCCAACAGGCATTTTTACGCCCAGATAACGGTTGATGGACCAGTCGGCATTTCGCGACGGGGTGTGCGTGGCTACCGTTTCCTTATTGCAAAGGAGGACATCATGTATCGTGACAATGAAGACATGCACCGATATCCGCGTAACGGCATAGACCCTGAGAATTCGCCCGCGGCGGGCAGCTCATCCCGGGTCGGCCTGACCGCCTTATTGGTCATTGTAGTGTTGATGAGCGGCCTGATCGTCTACACCAGCCTTGGCGGGTCACCAGCGCAAACGCCCGCGCCCAAAGTCGACACCGAGGCCCCCGACAGCATCACCAGCAGCGGTGGAACCAAAACCCAGTAACTTGGCCAACCATCGGTGGCCAAAGTCATGCTGGTCAGCCAATTTGGTGACTAGCCTTTAAAGACAGGTGCATCGCCGAGGGATACGAGAAACCGGACCGCGGCGATGCAGTGACCAGAAATGGACCCGATCTCAGAGCGTGAAATCATCACTGATATAGCCGCATTCGTAGGATCTCATACCAAACGCGCCGCCCGGATGGGGCGGCGCGCTTTGGTGTCAGCCGGGGCTCATGCCGCGCAATCGTTCGGACCGACGGCGCAGCAATTCAACCGTCGTCAGCAGTGCGATCGAAATGGCCACAAGGATCGTCGCCACCGCCAGAATAGTTGGTGAAATCTGTTCGCGCAGGCCGATGAACATCTGCCATGGCAATGTTTTCTGACCGGCCGAGCCGACGAACAGAACAACGACCACCTCGTCAAACGACGTGATAAAGGCAAACAAACCGCCTGAAATCACCCCCGGCAGGATTAGCGGCATCTGCACCCGGAAGAACGTGGTCAACGGGTTTGCGCCCATATTTGCTGCGGCCCGCGTCAGCGAACGGTCAAACCCAACCAGCGTGGCGGTTACCGTGATGATGACAAAGGGAATGCCCAACGCGGCATGGGCCAACACAACGCCCCAATAGGTGCCTTGCAGCCCCAACCGTGAATAGAAGAAATACATGCCCGCCGCCGAAATGATCAGCGGAACGATCATTGGTGAAATCAAGATCGCCATGATCGCCCGCCGGAACGGCACATGTTCCGAACTCAACCCGATGGCGGCCAGGGTGCCGAACCCAACAGACAAAAGCGTCGCCATTGGTGCGATAGACAGGGAATTCCGCATCGCCTGCTGCCAGTCGCTGTTGCTAAAGAAATCACGATAGTGCTTCAGGGAATACCCTTCAGGATCAAGGCGCAGCATTTCCGGTGTGAAGGTGAAAAAGTTCTCGGCATTGAAGCTGAGCGGCATCACCACAAGGATCGGCGTGATCAGGAAGATGAAGATTGCGCCGCAAGTCACCCGAAACAGAAAATGCAAAAACACCTGATAGGCGGTTGTGTAAGGCGGCAGTTTGGCCCGGTACCGCCCTTCGCCCAGCCAAAAGATGAACCAGCCGAAAAACGCGCCAAAGGCCAGCCCGATCACGCCGCCCATCAGCCCGACATAGAAAAAGCCAACGGCCCCAAAGGCGACAAACGTAAGCCAACGGGCTGTGCGTTCATTACGAAACACCGTCAGCCACACGACCGCAAGCACAGCCGCCACGGCGGCGCCAAGCAAGACCCCCATGAATGGGGTGTCATGCGCTGTTCCCACCAGCAATCCGGCAAAGGCCCCGGCAGCCGCAACCACCAGCGCGACAAAGGAAACAGGTTTTGGTTCGATGATAGTCAAGGTCATCTGTCTTACCCCAGCTTCACGTTGTCGATACCGACAATCTTGTCATAGGCCCAATACAGGATCAGAACGGCGGCCAGCAGGATCGACCCAAGCGCCGCAGCCAAACCCCAGTTCAGCGATGTGGAAATGTGATATGCGATCCGGTTGGAAATGAACGTACCGGATGTGCCGCCGACGATCTCGGGCGTGATGTAGTACCCGATGGCAAGAATGAACACGAGGATCGACCCCGCCCCGATCCCCGGCACAGATTGCGGAAAATAAACCCGCCAGAACGAAGTCCAATTCGTAGCGCCAAGCGATCTTGCAGCCCGCACGTAGTAGGGCGGAATCGTCGACATGACGGAATACATCGGCAGGATCATGAACGGCAGTAGGATATGCGTCATCGCGACGATGGTACCGAACTGGTTGTTGATCATCACCAACCGTCCTTCGTCGGCAACAAGACCCAACCACACCAGTGTGTCATTGATCACACCTTGTTGTTGCAACATGACTTTCCATGCCGATGTCCGGACCAGTAGCGATGTCCAGAACGGCAACAGCACCAAGATCATAAGCAGGCTGGAGGTGCGCATCGGCAGGTTGGCCAGCAGATACGCCACCGGATAGGCCAGCAGGATACACGACCCGGTGATCATCAGCGACATGAACAGGGTTCGTTTGAACAATATGCCGTAGATTTGTTCGTTTTCCGGGCGCGGCTGGAACCCTTCGGGGGTTTTCTGCATATCAACCGCATTCAAGAAATAGCCAGTAGTGAAGGGCGGCGCATACATCTTGATGGTTTTCCAATTGTCCAGATTGGCCCAATCTTCGGTAATGTCGATGAAGCCCTGTTTGTAGTCGATTGCGGGCTGGTTGGCCAAGCCTTGCTGGGCCTCGCGCAACTCTTGCGCGCCGGGGCCATCGTATCCGGACAGGTCGATGCCTGAACGCAAGTCTTCGATCAAGGCAACCTTGACCGCCTCCCAAGGTTCTTCCTCGGCGACGATGTCTTCATCCTCGATGGCCGTAAAGACCGCAAAAGCGGTATAGGCACGCACAGTGCGCGGCAAAAGATCAGCAATCTGTTGCGACGGCGCAAAGCCGATCTCGCCAGCGAAACTAGATTGATCAAGATTGGCAAGACGCTCGCGCTGTGCGGAAAGAATGCCGTTCGCTTTCGCTACGCCATCGGGGCCGCTCATCATGGTGAACCAGAATGTCTCGTCGCCCCAGACGTCGTTTATGTCTTCCAACGCGTCAATCTGGTCTTCGCCAATATCGTCGACACCGCGTCCCGACTTGCGGAACATCGATGAAATACCGGACTCTTCGTAGTTCAATCGCGAGCCAACGCGCGTGTGCCGTTTGGCCTCTGCGGCAAGGAACATGTCATAATAAAGCGCCTCAAACGTGTCTTCGCCGGGCAGTCCATCGCTGGTGCCATCCCAGTCATTCAACGTCGCGACGGCATTTGGCAGCGTGTTCGAGACGATCTGGTTCTCGACCGAGCGGAACAACATATCCGCGATTGGGGCGATGAACGTGACAAGAACAAAGATCAGCAATGGCGCGATCAGCGCCAGCGCCCGCAATTTTTGCGCCCTGAGCGCGCGCCGCAGGCTGCGTTTGAGTGGCGTCCCGTCAGCCGCCAGAACCGGACCGGTATCGGTGGTATCGCTCATCTTGTCCCCGTCGGAATATTTGTTTGTTTTTTGAGGTGGAGAGGGCCGACACCGGCCCTCTCGCAAGATCACAGGTCATACAGACCTATTAGTTAACCAACCACGACTGGAATTTCGCATCCAGATCGTCACGGTTGTCGGCCCACCATTCGTAGTCATACAGGTGCGTGTTGGTGGCGTTTGCCGGATCGGTGGGCATGTGAGGGCCCATCGCGATACCCAGTTCGGCATGCTCTCCAACCAGCGGGGCGGAAGATTCACGTGCCGGACCATACGAAATATACGCGGCCTGATCGGCAAGACGCTGCGTGTCTGTCGCAAAGTACAGGAAGTCCAGAACGCGGGCCAAACGGTCTTCGGGCAGATCGGCCGGGATGATCCAACCGTCAAGGTCGAACGACTGCATGTCCCACATCATCCCAATCGGCTGATCCTGCTCGGCGATGGCCGAGAACAGACGACCATTGTAGGTCGAGCCCATGAAGACTTCGCCATCGGCCAGAAGCTGCGGGGTTTCCGCGCCAGCTGTCCACCAGACGACCTCGTCCTTGATGCCTTCCAGTTTAGCGAGGGCGCGGGTCACACCTTCGTCGGTGCCCAGAACATCATAGATTTCGTCCTTGGCGACACCGTCGCAGTACAAAGCCCATTCCATGTTGTCGATCGGGCGCTTTTGCAGCGCGCGCTTGCCCGGATAGGTTTCCAGATCAAACACGTCACACACGCTGCTCGGCGGTTCGACGCCTTCGGGCACCATATCAGTGCGATAGCCAAAGGTGGTCGAGTAGACGATCTGCGGAATGAAACAATCGCTGACGATCAGATCGCCGAAATCATCGCTTGCATCGGTTCCATCAGGCGCCGGGGCCAGAATCTCGTCATGGTCCAGTTCCATCGCCAGACCTTCGTCACAAAGGCGCATGGCGTCGGATGCCACGACATCGACCAGATCCCAGGTCACGTTGCCAGCTTCGTTCATCGCACGCAGTTTGGCGACAGCCTCGGCCGAGCTTTCATCCCATGTGGCAGTGACGTCTGGGTTGTCGGCCAGATAAGGTTCAACATACGCCTTCTGCTGGCTGTTCTGATAAGCGCCGCCCCATGAGACAAGCGTCATCGAATCCGCCATGTCCTGTGCCTGCGCCGAAACCGCCGCAACGGTTAGCGCAGTGGTGGCCAGAAGAGTTGTCTTGAATTTCATATTATACTCCCAAGTATCGTCCCGTTTTGCGATTAGGGCTTCGTGTCACGGGCGAGAACACCGAAACCTCTTGGTGATCGCGCCCCGAAAGGGCGCGAATACACATAATCTTAAACCGTATCCAACGCGCGGCAATCGCGCGGCAACCAGCCAATTTTGATCTGCTCGCCCGGTTTCAGGCGCCGTTGATCGGCTGAGTTACGTGTTTTGATGATGAAATCATCCTTGCCAGCAACGCTCAAGCGGGTGCGGAAAACATCACCCATATAGATGAATTCCTTGACCTCGGCCTTCAGTGTGTGGGCGCTATCACCCAGCTTGGCGGTATCCACCTCGACCCGCTCAGGGCGGATGGAAATCGTCGTTCGGTCACCGACGTTGGACACGTTCACCGGCATGGCATCAATCAGTTCGCCATCATCCAGCTCGACCAGACAGATACCATCGTTGATTTCCTTGATGGTCCCTTCGAGGGTGTTGTTTTCACCGATGAATTGCGCCACGAAACTATTGTCGGGGCTTTCGTAAAGTTGATCCGGCGGGGCAAGCTGTTGAATGCGGCCATCGTCGAACACCGCGACGCGGTCGGACATGGTCAACGCTTCGGTCTGGTCGTGCGTCACGTAAACCACCGTGATGCCCAACTCATGCGCCAGATTGGTAATCTCGAACTGCATATGTTCGCGCAATTGCTTGTCGAGCGCGCCAAGCGGTTCATCCATCAAGACCAGCTCGGGCTCGAACACCAAGGCGCGGGCAAGCGCGATTCGTTGCTGCTGACCGCCCGACAATTGCGCCGGGCGACGACCACCGAAATCACCCATCTGCACCATGTCCAGTGCGCGCTTGACCTTGCCCTCGCGGTCGGACTTGCCGATCTTGCGCACCTCCAAAGGAAAGGAAAGGTTTTCGGCCACGGTCATATGCGGAAACAGGGCGTAATTCTGGAACACCATGCCGATGCCGCGCTTGTGCGGCGGGATGTTGTTGATTGGGCGGCCATCCAGCTTGATCTCGCCGTGGGTGGCGGTTTCGAACCCGGCCAACATCATCAGGCATGTGGTTTTGCCAGATCCGGACGGCCCAAGCATCGTCAGAAACTCGCCTTTGGGCATCGACAGATTCAAATCTTTGACGACAAGGTTTTCGCCATCATAACTTTTTTGAACGCGTTCGAATTCGACGAACGCATCACTGTTCGCGGTGTCGGCCAATTTAGGCTCCCTGTTTTTGTTACTCGCGGATTTTCCCGCGTTTCCACCAGACTAAAACGCCTATGAATTTTCGTTGCAAGCCCATTGTGAAACTTTATACCCGGAAACACGGCAAAGCAGGAAAATTAGGCAGATTGGACCAAAATCGCAGGACATTTACCTGCAAACGGACCACCGGAAACGCCGAACCTCTACCGTTTGGGGTAGGGCTCGACGCAATCTTTAGCTTAGCCAAGTATTTGCTGCACAGCTTTGGCGGTTTTTCCAACCACTTCGTCGGCCTCGTCGCGTGTTAGGCAGAACGGCGGCGCAAAGCCAAGGATATCACCTTGCGGCATAGCGCGGGCAATCACACCCTGCGCGCCCAAGGCACCCGCGATCTGCGGGCCGATCTTGTCCGCTGCATCATAAAACGTGCGGCTGTCCTTGTCTTTGACGAACTCAACAGCGCACAACATCCCTTCGCCGCGCACCTCGCCCACATGGGCATGGCCACCAAGGGCGTCGGCCATCGTTTTGTTCAAATAGCCGCCAACATCACGGTTATTGGCGATCAGGTCCAACTCATCCAACAGCTTGAGATTCGCCACACCGGCCGCCGCACCGATGGGGTGTGCCGAGTAGGTCCAGCCATGGCCGATAGGCCCGTTTTCATCCGTTCCTTGCTCCAGCACTTTCCACATCTTGTCGCCGACGATCGAGCCAGACAGCGGCGCATAGGCGCTGGTCAGCCCCTTGGCGATGGTGATCAGGTCCGGCTCTAGCCCATAATGATCCGAGCCGAACATGGTTCCAAGACGGCCAAATCCAGTGACAACCTCGTCGACAACAAGCAGGATGTCGTGCTTTTTCAGAACAGCCTGAATCGCCTCCCAATACCCGGCCGGCGGCGGCACAATGCCACCTGTACCCAGAACAGGCTCGCCGATGAACGCGGCGATGGTGTCTGCGCCTTCGCGCTCGATCATTGCCTCCAGCTCATCCACGCAATGCTGCACGAATTGCTCTTCGCTTTGATCCAGATCGTCACGGCGGAAATAATAGGGCGCTTCGGTATGGAGCACCTGCGTCAGTGGCAGGTCGAATTTCTTGTGAAACAGCTCAAGCCCGGTCAAAGAGCCGGTCATCAATCCCGATCCGTGATACCCGCGCCAGCGCGAGATGATCTTTTTCTTCTCGGGGCGGCCAAGGATGTTGTTGTAATACCAGATCAATTTGACGTTGGTTTCATTCGCGTCCGAGCCGGACAGGCCGAAATAGACCTTGCTCATGCCCTTCGGCGCGCGATCCATGATCATCTTGGACAGGGTGATGCTGGCCTCGGTGCCGTGGCCGACATAGGCGTGGTAATAGGCCAGTTCCTTGGCCTGCGCGGCAATTGCATCTGCAATGTCTTGCCGACCATAGCCGACGTTAACGCAATAGAGGCCGGCAAAGGCATCTAGCAGTTTGTTTCCGTCACGGTCTTCGATGTGGCAATTGGTGCCGCCGGTGATCACCCGGTTCGGCGCCTCGCCGCGCGCAAACTGCGCCAGATGCGTTGAGGGGTGAAAAAAGTTGTCGCGGTCCCATTGGTCCAGTTGATCGTTCTTCAGCATTTTTTTATCCTTTCGTGTGGTCCAGATCCGGAATTTTCAAAATTCCGGCCCGAAATCTTTTCAATATTTCGCCCGCTCACGCCCAATCGCGGCAGACGTATTTGATCTCCATAAACTCTTCCATGCCCTTGCGCGCCCCTTCGCGGCCAAGGCCCGATTGCTTGACCCCGCCAAACGGGATCGGCGCGCCCGTCACCTTGGTGCGGTTCACAGCGACCATGCCGAATTGCAAAGCCCGCGTTACGCGATAGATGCGGCGGGGGTCGTGACTGTGCAGATAGGCGACAAGGCCGTATTCCGTGTCATTGGCACGCGCCACGACCTCGTCCTCGGTGTCAAAGGGCGTGATGGCCGCCACCGGGCCAAAGGTTTCTTCGCGCATGATCGCCGCCTCGTCGGGCACATCGGTCAGGACCGTGGGCTGATAAAACAGCGGCCCCAGATCGTCGCGCTTGCCACCACAGGCCAGCTTTGCGCCTTTCTGCAATGCATCGGCCACGTGTTCTTCCTGCTTTTGCACCGCTTTTTCGTTCATCAGCGGGCCAAGGTCGGGATCATCCATACCTTTCCCAAGTGTCATCGCCTTGGTGGCCTCGGTAAAGCGGCGGCAGAACTCATCATAAATCGGACGTTCGACATAAATCCGGTTCGCCCCAAGACAGTCTTGGCCGGTGGTGGCGAACTTGGCCTTGATCGACTCGTCGATCGCCGTCTCCAAATCGGTGTTCTTGAACACGATCACCGGGGCATGCCCGCCCAATTCCATGACCAATCGTTTCACCGTATCCGCCGACTGCCGATACAGCAGCCGCCCAATTTCTGTTGAGCCGGTAAAAGACAAGGCGCGCACGCGTTTATCTTGCGTCCAAGGTTCCACAATCGTGGCCGCCTTGCCCGTCAGCACGTTGAACACCCCTGCAGGCACCCCGGCACGCTCGGCCAGTTCGGCCAAGGCCAATGCGGAATAGGGCGTTTCACCGGATGGGTGCGCCACAACGGTGCAGCCTGCGGCCATCGCCGCCGCCGCTTTGCGTGTGAGCATCGCTGCCGGGAAATTCCATGGTGTGATCAGTGCGGCAACGCCCACCGGCTCTAGCCAAAGCTCAACCTCGGCATCAGGTAAGTGGCTGGTAACACCTTCGATATTGGGGCGCTTGGCCTCTTCCGCGTAGTATTCAAAGAAACTTGCGGCATAATCAATTTCGCCGCGCGCTTCGGACAGGGGTTTGCCCTGTTCCAGCACCATGATGCGCGCCAGATCCTCGCGGTTTTCGATCATCAGGTCGAACCAGCAGCGCAATATGGCGGACCGATCCTGCGGCAGGGTCATCGACCAATCCGCAAAGGCCGCTTGTGCCGCGTCTACCGCCTCGCTGGCCTGATGGGCTGACAGGTTGGCCACATCGCCCAAAAGCCGACCATCTGCTGGGTTTAAGACGGGGATCGTGGCGCTATCATCGCCAGCCGTCCACTTGCCATTCACATATGAAAAACTGCGCACAAGGCGCGTGTCAGTGACACCATTGCGGGTCCAGATCGCGGAATCAGTCATACTCGGCCTCCTTTACGTAGATGATTTAGACGGATTCACCGGGCATTGGGGCTGAAACCATACATCAATGCAGATGTTCCTTCTGAAAAGACGGTCGAATTAGGTGGATTCAACCGATCAAAGCATCCAGAGGCGGCAATCCGGGGGATTTGACCGGTTTAGTCACGATATAGGTAAAGTATCGCGCCAACCCGATGCGCGCCTCCAGCATCTCGTCGATCAAGCGCTGGTAGCTGTCGATATCGGTGGTCACGATCTGCATCAGGTAGTCAAACCCACCCCCCAAGGCCCAACAGGCGGTGATTTCCTCATAGCGCTGAACACTGTCCTCGAAAGCGCGGAAACTGGCCGGGGTGTGATCAGCCAACTCAGCCGCGACAAACACGGTCACATGCGGCCCCAGCTTGCGCAGATTAATCCGCGCATTGTAGCCCTCGATGATCCCGGCCTGCTCTAGCTTTCTAAGACGTTCCCAACAGGGGCTGGCCGAGAGGCCCACCTTGGCGGCAAGATCCGCCTTGGTGATCCGGCCCTCGGCCGACAAGACCCGCAGAATTTGCAAATCGCGCGCATCCAGTTTCATGCGTGGATCACCGTGCCGGCATCGCTGCCCTTCAACATCGCAAAAACATGGCTGGCAATGGCAGTATCCTGTGCGCCCGTGCCCGTCAGGTCGGCAATGGTGATGTCGTCTTCGCTGCGACGCCCCGGCGCATCGCCGGTGATCACATTGCCCAACTCGGCAGGGAGACCATGCATCCACTGACCGGCCTGCTTGGCGCTGCGCAACTCGCCCAGAAGTTCCGTCTGGCTGACCCGGTCGGCGACGTAAAGATCTGCCACCGCCAAGGCGCGGGGATCAATCTCGTTCTTGCCGTCCTGATCCGAGCCCATGGCGGTGATATGCAGCCCCTTGTGCAGCCATTCGGCCTTTAGCACCGGTTCACGCGCCGGGGTGGTTGTGACCACCAGTTGCGACAGTGACACCAGCTTGGACGGATCATCCATAACCCGCACGTCAACACCCAGATCGGCGGCCAGATCGTCAGCGCAGGCTTGCGCCTTGGCAGCATCACGGCCCCAGACCAGCAGCGTCTTGAAGGGCCGCACAAGATGCGCGGCCTTCATCTGTAGCCGGGCCTGCACCCCGGTTCCAATCACACCCGCCGTGTCCACCACCTCGGGCGCTAAATGCCGCGCCGCCACGGCGCCTGCCGCTGCGGTGCGCAAATCGGTCAGATATCCATTATCCAGAAACAACGCCTGCACCATCCCGGTTTTGGCCGAGAACAGGATCATCAACCCATTAAGCGATGGCAACCCCAGTTTCGGATTGTCAAAAAAGCCGGGACTGACCTTGATGGCAAAACCGTCAAAGCCGGGAATATAGGCGGTTTTCACGTCCACCTCGCCATTGGCGGCGGGCAGGTCCATCGACAGGATCGGCGGCATTACGACATCGCCACCGGCCAGCGCCGTAAACGCGCGTTCGACCACATCGACGGCGTCTAGGTCTAGCCCAACAACGCCCCGCAATTCGGCCTCGGTTACGATCTTGATGTCATGCGTCATAGGGTTTTCCCTTCACGGTGACGTCGCCCAGTGTCACATCTTGCCCGGTGACGATGCGGGTAAAGGTGGGCATATCCAGATTGCGGCCTGTGATGATGGTGGCGGTCGGTCCGTCCAGCGTGATCTTGCCCGCCAGAACCGCCGCCAACCCCACCACGCAGGCACCCTCGGCCACGATGCGATCTTCATAGTATAGCACCTGCATGGCGTGATAAATCTGTTCTTCGGTCACCAGCACGATCTGGTCCAGCAAATCGCGGCACATTGGAAAGCTTAGCCTGTTGTCCAGCCCAATGCCGCCGCCAAGGGAGTCGGCCAGACTGGGCAGTTCCTGCACCTCAACCGGATGACCGGCCTTAATGCTTTCATGCATAGCCGCTCCCCGGTCCATACTGATGCCGATCACGCGGATTGCCGGGTTGATCGCCTTGGCGGCCAAAGCGACACCAGCGGCCAGCCCGCCACCCGACAATGGCACCAGAAGGGTCGTCACATCGGGCCGTGCGGCCAGTATTTCCAAACCAATCGTGCCCTGCCCCGCGATGACCAAGGGATCGTCAAACGGCGAAATTTCAACCAACCCCTCATCGCGAAAAAGCCGACGGGATTCGGCCAAGGCGTCATCTTGGCTTTGGCCCTTAATTTGCACCTCAGCACCAAGGGCGCGGATGCCGTCCACCTTGGCCTGTGGCACCAGTTCAGACATGCAGACAACCGCGCGTATCCCGCGCGCCCGCGCAGCATAAGCTACGCCGCGCCCGTGATTGCCGGTTGAACAGCAGGTCACACCAGCGGCCTCCGCCACAGCCGCCACCGCGTTCAACGCACCGCGCAGTTTGAACGCGCCGATGGGCTGCATGTTTTCCAGCTTTAGCAGAAACTCGGCCCCGGATTGATCGCTCATGAAAGGTGACGGCACCAAGGGCGTGCCATCCGCCACCCCGCGGATCGTGTTGGCAGCGGCGTGAATATCGGCCAGCGTCGGTTGCATCGGGACACTCCAAAGATTGAACACAGCTTTGCCTTGGCGCAGGCTATCGTCAACTGGGCGACATGGAATTTCCTAAAAACGACACCACCTGCCGTTTTCCTTGGGGCGTCCTGCCGATTTCGACCGTAAGGCGGTTTAGACCGTCTATTATAGGTAACACCATGATCGAAAAGAATCTTCCGTTCTCAGATGCTGAATTTCAGCGCCGTTTGACCAAAACACGCACCGCGATGGACACTGCGGGCATAGACGTTTTGTTTACCACCGACCCGTCAAACCAGAACTGGCTGACCGGCTATGATGGGTGGTCATTCTATGTGCATCAGGGTGTGATCGTCTTGCCCGATGCCGATCCGGTCTGGTGGGGCCGCAATCAGGATGCCAATGGCGGCGTGCGCACGGTGTGGATGACCGATGACAGGGTCATGGGGTATGCCGACAATTACGTGCAGTCCACCGAACGCCACCCGATGCAAGATCTCGCCGAACGCCTGCGCGGCATGGGCGTGCAAAACAAGCGTATCGGCGTCGAGATGGACAACTACTATTTCTCGGCCAAGGCTTTTGCGGTGTTGCAGGCCGAACTGCCCGACGCAACATTTGTGGATGCCACTGCGCTGGTCAACTGGCAGCGTGGGGTCAAATCTGATGAAGAGCTGGCCTTCATCCGAAAGGCGGCGGCAATCTCGGAAAAGATCGTCGATGGGCTGATCGAAAGGGTTGAGCCGGGTGTGCCGAAAAACGAGGTTGTGGCCGAAATTTTCCGCGATGGTCTTCGGGGCGTTGACGGGGCGTGGGGTGATTACCCTGCGATTGTGCCGCTGTTGCCGTCAGGGTCTGACGCAGCCGCACCGCACCTGACATGGGATGGGCGGGATTTCGTCACCGGTGAGGCGACATTCTTTGAAATTTCTGGGTGCTACCGGCGGTATCATGCGCCGCTTTGCCGAACCCTGTTTCTGGGCAAACCACCGCAATTCCTGCTGGATGCCGAAAAAGCACTGGCCGAAGGGCTGGAAGCCGGGCTTGAGGCCGCACGGGCAGGAAACCGGGCGTGTGACATCGCGCATGCACTGGCCGCCCCTTTGGAACGCGCCGGAATCGAACGCGGGGCGCGCTGCGGCTATCCCATCGGCCTTAGCTATCCGCCGGATTGGGGCGAGCGCACCATCAGCCTGCGCGCCGAGGATGAAAGCCTGCTTGAACCGGGCATGACCTTCCATTTCATGCCCGGGCTATGGATGGCCGATTGGGGGCTTGAGATCACCGAATCGATTCTCATCACCGAGGATGGCCCGGCCGACACATTCTGCAAACGTCCGCGTAAAATGTTTATCAAAGACTGAACTCAATCAAAGATAGAACATTCCTTCCCCAATGGCGGTGACATTCCTGCCTGCGCTTGCTAAAGGCACAGGCAGATTTGTTACCGTGAGGGTCTGCTTTGAAAGTTACGCAAACAAAACTGCCCGGCGTTCTACTGCTTGAGCCGCGCCGCTTTGGCGACGACCGGGGATTTTTCTCGGAAAGCTGGAATCGCAAAACGTTGTCCGAGCACGGGATCGACACGGATTTCGTGCAAGACAATCATTCGGTTTCAGCGGCGGTCAACACCGTGCGCGGGCTACATTTTCAGTCACCGCCCCACGCGCAAGCCAAATTGGTGCGCTGTGGCCGCGGACGACTTTTTGACGTGGCCGTGGACATCCGCAAAGGCAGCCCGACCTTTGGGCAATGGGTGGGCTATGAGCTGAGCTTTGAAAACGGTCTGCAATTGCTGATTCCCGAAGGGTTCTTGCATGGGTTCGCCACCCGCGATCCCGAGACCGAGATCATCTATAAATGCTCGGATTACTACGCGCCTGAATGTGATGGTGCCGTTCGGTTTGATGACCCCGATCTTGCGATTGATTGGGGCCTCAGCGGTGATGCCATCCTGTCCGACAAAGACGCAAACGCCCCCCTGATGGCCCAGTTTGACAGCCCTTTCACCTACGGAGAGCGTTCATGAAAATTCTTGTCACAGGTGGTGCGGGCTTTATCGGCTCAGCGGTGGTTCGGCTGGCGATTGAGCGCGGACATCAGGTGATCAATCTTGATTCTCTCACCTATGCCGGGCGGTTGGAAAACGTGGCCAGCGTTGCGGATCATCCGAACTACGCGTTTGAACAGGCCGATATTCGCGACCGTGCGGCCCTGACGCGGGTTTTCGAGGCACACAACCCCGATGCGGTCATGCATCTGGCGGCGGAATCGCATGTCGACCGCTCCATCGACGGGCCGGGTGACTTTATCGAAACCAACATCACCGGCACTTACAACATGCTTGAGGCCGCCCGCGCCCAATGGGCCGCCAATGGCCGGCCTGAGACGTTTCGCTTTCATCATATCTCGACCGACGAAGTGTATGGATCCTTGGGCGATGAGGGGCTGTTTACCGAAGACACACCCTATGACCCGCGCAGCCCCTATTCCGCCTCCAAGGCTTCATCCGATCATCTGGTGCGAGCGTGGTTTCATACCTATGGCCTACCCGTGGTGCTGACCAATTGTTCCAACAATTACGGCCCCTACCATTTCCCTGAAAAACTGATCCCCAAGGTCATCCTGAACGCGCTGCATGGCAAGGATCTGCCAATTTACGGCCAAGGCCTGAATGTGCGCGATTGGCTTTATGTCGAAGATCACGCCGATGCGCTGCTGCTGGCGGTGCAAAAGGGCGAACCGGGGCGCAGCTATAACGTGGGCGGCCATAACGAACGGCGCAACATCGACCTTGTACATGCGATCTGCGATATTCTTGACGACAAGCGCCCGCGCGACAACGGCAGCTACCGCAACCAGATCACCTTTGTCACCGACCGTCCGGGCCACGATGCCCGCTATGCCATCGACCCCGACCGCATCATGTCGGAATTGGGCTGGACACCTTCAGTTACCGTGGAACAGGGTCTGGAAAAGACCGTGCAATGGTATCTCGACAACGCTGACTGGTGGCAGCCTTTGCTGAATTTGGAAGGTGTCGGCACACGGGTGGGAAGTGGGTGAGAATAAATGGCCAAAATCATTGACTGCACGCTTTTTCACAATGAATTCATGATGCTGGATTTAAGATTTGGCATTCTCAAAAACAAAGTGGATAAATTTGTAATCACAGAAGCCAATTCGACGTTCTCAGGCCATTCCAAAGAATTCAAACTCAAGGCATGGATTGAAGAGCACCACTCTGACATCGCCAATCGTGTTGACGTGATTGAAGTCGACGATATGCCCAGCAACCCCAATCCATGGATAAAAGAGGCTTATCAACGCAACGCAGTATCGCGCGGGCTCGACCAGTCTCATGAATCTGATATCGTAATGTTTTTAGATATCGACGAGATTCCCAACGTCGACAGAATTGAAGAGGGAGTCTCAAACGACGATATCAACGCTTTAGACCAAAGCTTCTACTACTATTATTTCAACCTCTACAAAGGGCGTTGGACCAAGCCGTCTGCCTGCCTGTTTCGCAATCTTCCCGTTTCACCTCAGATGGCGAGAGGCATGCCCCTGAGGCCGATTATCAAAGAGGCCGGTTGGCACTTTAGTTACGTGATGCCACCAGAGGCTATATCCGAGAAGATCTCGGCATTCTCTCATCAAGAATTAAATAAATCCAATTTCAACGATCCTAAGAAAATCTCGGCGCGCATCCAAAGGCGCGCTGATCTTTTTGACCGCAAGCAGCAGGGAGACCTTAAAGCAGTCCCCCTTGATGCAAGCTTTCCCCGCTTCATTCGAGAAAATTCCGACGCGTATGCAGACTTTCTGGTAACTCCGTAAGCGGCATTCAAAGAGCCAAAGAAAAGGTCTTAACTGATGACAATTCTAATCTTCGGCAAAACTGGCCAAGTGGCCACGGAACTGTCTCGGTTGGCACCGGATGCCAGCTTTTTGGGTCGCGATCAGGCTGATCTGACCGATCCGGCGGCCTGCGTGGATGCGATCCGAAAACACGCGCCCAAGGTTGTGATCAACGCAGCCGCCTATACGGCCGTTGATCGCGCGGAAGAGGAAGAAGAGCTGGCGCATCAGATCAACGCCATCGCACCGGCGGCCATGGCGCATGCCTGTGCCGATCTTGATATCCCGTTCGTTCATATCTCAACCGATTATGTATTTGATGGCGGCGGCACCGATCCGCATTCCGTATCAGACCCGGTTGCACCGCAAAACGCATATGGCCGCAGCAAATTGGCGGGCGAACTAGCGATTGCGCAAGCTGGCGGCACGTTTGCCATCCTGCGCACAAGCTGGGTGTTTTCGGCGCATGGCGCTAATTTTGTCAAAACCATGCTGCGCCTGTCAGAAAGCCGCGACGCGCTGAATATCGTGGACGATCAAATTGGCGGGCCAACAGCGGCTGCCGATATCGCCGCGGCCTGCCTGACCATTGCAGACCAACTTCAGGCCAAAAGGGCCACAGCGGGTATCTATCACTTCTCCGGCGCACCGGATGCCAGTTGGAAAGAGTTCGCTGAAGCGATCTTTGATTTGGCCGGTCGCGAGGTCGCGGTCAGCGGCATTGCAACAGCCGATTATCCAACACCCGCAGCCAGACCCTTGAATTCGCGTCTGGACTGCAGCGAAACAGAGACTGTTTTTGGTATTACACGGCCCGATTGGCGCGCTGGTCTTGAAGCGGTTTTGACAGACTTGGGAGTATCCAAAGCATGACCCAACGCAAAGGTATCATTCTGGCCGGCGGGTCCGGCACGCGGCTTTATCCGATCACCATGGGTGTGTCGAAGCAGCTATTGCCGATCTACGACAAGCCGATGATCTACTACCCGATTTCCGTGTTGATGCTGGGCGGCATCCGCGACATCGCGATGATCACCACCCCGGAAGATCAAGCACAGTTTCAACGGACCTTGGGCGATGGCAGCCAATGGGGTATTTCGCTGACCTACATCGTGCAAGACTCGCCCGATGGGCTGGCGCAGGCCTATATTCTGGCCGAGGATTTCCTTGATGGCGCGCCATCTGCCATGGTTTTGGGCGACAACATCTTTTTCGGGCATGGCCTGCCGGAACTGCTGGCCGATGCAGACACGCAAACAACCGGCGGCACGGTGTTTGGCTATCACGTGTCCGATCCCGAACGCTATGGCGTCGTCAGCTTTGATGCCGAAGGGCGCGCGCAACAGATTATCGAAAAGCCCGATGTGCCGCCCTCAAACTATGCTGTGACTGGATTGTATTTCTTGGATGGCGACGCGCCGAAACTGGCCCGCGATGTCAAACCGTCTGACCGCGGCGAGCTTGAGATAACCACGCTGCTTGAAATGTACCTGCACGCAGGCAAACTGACGGTCAAACGCATGGGGCGTGGCTATGCGTGGCTGGATACCGGCACGCATGGCAGCCTTCTGGATGCAGGAAATTTCGTGCGCACGCTGGAAAAAAGGCAGGGCTTGCAAACCGGCTGTCTGGACGAAATCGCCTATGACAAGGGCTGGATGACCGGCGATGCCCTAAGCGAGCGCGCCGATATGTTCAAAAAGAACGATTATGGCCGGTATTTGAAAAGCCGCCTCAAATAAGAGGCGGCTTTCGAAGCTGGGCAATGACGGGCGTTTAGCTGGTCGCCTTCATCAATCCCTCGTCGGTCAAACGCTGGTGGGCCTGATCCAAGGACGTCCAAGCACGGTCCATCAACGTGTCGATCTCGGATTTCGAGATCACCAGCGGCGGTGAGATCACCATCCGGTCGCCGACATGGCGCATCACCAGATTGTTGCCAAAACAGGCCTCACGGCAGATCAAACCGGCTGTCCCTGCATCGGAGGCAAAGGCGGCGCGGCTTTCTTTGTGCGGTGTCAGCGCGATCGAGCCCATCATGCCCACGATCTGGGCCTCGCCGACCAACGGGTGATTGGTCAATGACTGCCACTTGTCTTTCAAATAAGGCGCGGTTTCTGCGCCGACACGGTCAACGATACCTTCTTCTTCCAGAATGCGCAGGTTTTCCAATGCCACCGCACAGGAGACCGGGTGGCCCGAATAGGTGTAGCCGTGTGCAAACTCGCAATTATTCATCACCTCAGCCACCTCGTCACACACCAACGAGCCACCAATCGGCGCATAGCCCGAGCTGAGCCCCTTGGCGATGGTCATGATGTGCGGGCGGATGTTGTAGGTTTGCGACCCAAACCAGTTGCCGGTCCGGCCAAAGCCGCAGATCACCTCGTCTGCGATCAGCAGAATTTCATATTTGTCGCATATGCGCTGGATCTCGGGCCAATACGTTTCGGGCGGCACAATCACACCGCCTGCCCCTTGGATCGGCTCGGCGATAAAGGCGGCAACCTTGTCTTCGCCCAGATCGTGAATGGCCTGTTCCAGTTCTTGCGCACGGGCAAGTCCGAACTCTTCGGGCGTCATGTCGCCACCTTCGGCCCACCAGTTCGGCTGGTTGATGTGGTGAATATCCGGAATCGGCAATCCGCCCTGCGCATGCATGCCCGACATGCCGCCAAGGCTGGCGCTGCCCACGCTGGACCCGTGATAGGCGTTCTTACGGCTGACCACGATCTTCTTGTCTGGCTTGCCCTTTTGCGCCCAATACGTGCGCACCATCCGCAGGTTGGTGTCATTCGCTTCCGACCCTGATCCGGCATAGAACACATGGTTCAGATCATACGGCGCCAATTGTGCAAGCTTGTCGGCCAAGGCAATGGCGGGCACATGGGTCGTCATGAAGAAGGTGTTGTAATAGGGCAGTTCTTTCATTTGACGCGCGGCGGCCTCGGCCAGTTCATCCCGGCCATAGCCGACATTCACGCACCACAGCCCTGCCATGGCATCCAAAATCTCGTTGCCCTCGCTGTCGGTCAGCGTGACGCCTTTGGCGCGCGTGATGACGCGTGCCCCGCGTTGGCTCAGATCATTGCCGTGGGTAAAGGGGTGCATATGATGCGCCGCATCCAGCGCCTGCAATTCTGCCGTGGGCATGTGATTGGTGATCAGCGACATGGCATAACCTTTCAAATCAGTTCATGGGCGGCACAGGCGCACGCGGCCAGCCGTTTTGCCTAGAATATGATCAAATTATTTCCTGTCAATCGAATCAGTTCAGCGGGTCTTGCCCACCGAAAGATTGCCGAACTTGCTCCATTCCCTGGATCACATCCTCGCGGATGGCGCGTGCGGCCTCTTCGGCGTCGCGGGCGCGCATGGCCTGTAACAGGTCTTTGTGTTTGTCGGGCAAATTCTGGGTGCCCAACCGACCACAGACCACGCGCAGCGACGGCCCAAACCGCAACCACAAACCATCGGCCATATCCGCCAATATCGGGGCCTCGGCCAGTTCATACAAACGCTTGTGGAACTTGTAGTTCAGCTCAAGATATCCGCGCAGATCACCCCGCAAAATCGACTGATCGAGGGTGGTGTCCATCGCTGTCAGTTCATCCAGATCATCCGGCGTTGCGCGCTGTGTCGCGCGCAGGCTTAGATGCGGGTCAAGCCACTGCCTTGCAAGAATTATTTCGCTTATATTCTCAGCGTTCAGCAGCGGCACACAGACCCGGCGATTGCCTTGGAATTCCAACGCACCCTCGGCAATCAGGCGGCGGATCGCTTCGCGGACCGGCGTCATCCCGGCAGCAAGGCGTTCGGTCAATCCCTGAATGGTCACCGCCTGCCCCGGTGCAAGATCGCCATACAGCACCAGATCGCGCAATTGGCGATAGATCACCTCATGCGCGGGCAAGCGCCCTTTTGCGCCGTCTGAGTCGGCTAATTTTCCGGCAGCCTTGTTCATATTTCGGGCCTCCAGATGCCCTGTTGCTCTAACTGTTCTTGCGAGTTTAGCGACTGCGTGAAAACATTGCTATATTGCCAGAAGGTGATTTTTTTGATCAAATCATCCAAATGGCATCACAACTTGCCGAACCAACGGGAGACCACTAATGCGCAAGATGATTTTGACAACCACCGCAACAATTGCCCTTGGCGCCCTATCCGCCAACGCGCAAGAGGTACGGGTCTACAACTGGTCCGACTACATCGACGAAGACCTTCTGGACAAGTTCGAAGAAGAGACCGGGCTGGATCTGGTTTATGACGTATTCGACAGCAACGAGGTTTTGGAAACCAAGATGTTGGCCGGCGGGTCGGGGTATGACGTTGTTGTTCCTTCGGGCACCTTCCTGCAACGTCAGATCAGCGCCGGCGCGTTCCAGAAACTGGACAAATCCAAGCTGCCCAATTTGGACAACATGTGGGATGTCGTCGAACAGCGCACCGCGCAATACGATCCCGACAACGCCTATTCGATCAACTACATGTGGGGCACAACAGGCCTTGGCGTGAATGTCGGCAAGGTCACCGAGCTACTGGGCGAAGACGCCCCCATCGACAGCTGGGAGTTGGTGTTCGACCCCGAAAACATGGAAAAGCTGGGCGACTGCGGCGTGCATTTCCTTGATGCCCCCGCCGAGATGATCCCGGCAGCCTTGAAATATATCGGCGAAGATCCCGACAGCCACGACCCCGAGGTGATTGCCAAGGCCGAAGAGATTTACGCGCCGATCCGTCCGCATATCCAGAAATTCCACAGCAGCGAATACATCAACGCGCTGGCGAATGGTGATATCTGCGTCGCCGTCGGCTGGTCGGGCGACATCCTTCAGGCCCGTGACCGCGCGGACGAGGCCGATAACGGCGTGGAAATCGCCTATAACGCCCCCAAGGAAGGCGCGCAGATGTGGTTTGACCAAATGGCCATTCCGGTTGATGCGCCCAACCCCGACGGCGCGCACACCTTCCTGAACTTCATCATGGATGCGCAAAACATGGCCGCGGCGTCGAACTATGTTTATTACGCCAACGGCAACAAGGCATCGCAGGACTACCTGATCGACGACGTGATCGGCGATCCGGCGATTTATCCGTCGCAAGAGGCGATGGACAACCTGTTCACCACCACCCCCTATCCGATCAAGGTGCAGCGCGTCGTGACGCGCCTGTGGACCAAGATCAAATCGGGCACCTAAGGCCCGCATTTCCGGCCCGCGCGGTTATGCTGCGCGGGCCCACACGCGACAGGTGGGACAGGTATGAACCAAACAATATTCGAGCCGTGGAACGACCCCAACGAAAAACCGCTGATCCAGTTCAAGAACGTGACAAAGCGGTTCGGTGATTTCACCGCCATCGACGACCAGACGTTTGATATTTTTGAACGTGAGTTTTTTGCCCTTCTTGGTCCCTCGGGCTGTGGCAAAACCACGATGATGCGTATGCTGGCAGGCTTTGAAACGCCGACCCAAGGCCAGATTATACTCGCCGGTCAGGATATCGCCCCGATCCCCCCCAACAAGCGCGCTGTAAACATGATGTTTCAATCCTACGCGCTGTTTCCGCATCTATCCGTGTGGGACAATATCGCCTTTGGACTGAAGCGCGACGGCATGACCCGTGACGCCATAGGTGATCGTGTCGCCGAGATGCTCAAACTGACACGGCTTGAAAAATTCGCCCAGCGCAAGCCGCATCAGATTTCCGGTGGCCAGCGTCAGCGTGTGGCCTTGGCGCGCAGCCTTGCCAAGGCACCGAAACTCTTACTGCTGGATGAACCGCTTGGAGCGCTTGACGCCAAGCTGCGCCAAGACACCCAATTCGAACTTATGGACATTCAGGAAACCACCGGCACGACCTTTGTGATCGTCACCCACGATCAGGAAGAGGCGATGACAGTGGCCAGCCGCGTGGCGGTGATGGATCATGGCAAGATCATTCAGGCCGATACGCCGCAGACGATCTACGAGGCGCCCGTATCGCGCTACGTGGCCGATTTCATCGGCGACGTGAACATGATCACCGGCACCGCCAAGGCCCGCAACCCGGGATCAGAGCCACAAGGCGACCCAACACCGCCTTCCATGCAGCCTCCTGAAAAGCGTGACGATGCGGCCTCCGGAACGCCCCAGCGGCTTGACCCGCAACCCAATGACGCTGGTCGTTGGCTACATGACAAGGTTCTGAAATTCGTGCTCGGACCGCGCTCGGATGCACCGAAACGACTTCCGCCGCCCGACCCGACGCGCGATGCGCCGCTGGCCTCGGCGCAGGCGACCCCACAGCCCGTCGAGGCCGCACCCGGCGGCCTCGAAATTCACTGGCACGAAGGCGCACCGCCACTGATCGCCAGCAACGGAGACCCCGCGCTGGATGGTCAAACGGTCACTCTGTCGCTTCGCCCGGAAAAGATGAGCATTTCCAAGACCCGGCCCGACGCCCCGAACGTGCTGCATGGCAAGGTGGTCGATATTGCCTATCTGGGCAATATCTCGACCTATCATGTCGAATTGCCGGACGGCCTGAAAATCAAGGCGCAAGCCACGAACACCCGCCGCGTTTCCCAACGCGACATCACTTGGGAAGACGACGTCTGGATCAGCTTCCGTGACACTGCAGGCGTGGTGCTTGTAGAATGAGGCGCCTGATCCTCATATTCGTCCCGTATCTGTGGCTGCTGGCGCTGTTTCTGGTGCCGTTTCTGATCGTTTTGAAAATCAGCCTCAGCGACACCGCCCTTGCCATTCCGCCCTATACCCCCACGCTTGACCTTGGCGCTGGCTGGCAGGGCGTTAAGGACTTTCTGTCACAGCTTGATCTGGAAAACTTCCAATTCCTGACGACCGACGATCTATATTGGAAGGCTTACCTATCTTCGCTTCAGATCGCGGTGATCGCGACCTTGCTGACCCTGCTGGTCGGCTATCCGATCGCCTACGGCATGGCCAATGCCCCCGATCACTGGCGTCCGACACTGATGCTGCTTGTGATCTTGCCATTCTGGACCAGCTTTTTGATCCGGGTTTATTCTTGGATGGGGATTTTGTCGGGTGAGGGGTATTTGAACCAGTTCCTGATGTGGACCGGTCTGATTTCCGAGCCGCTCACGATCCTGAACACACCTGTCGCCGTCTATATCGGTATCGTTTATACCTACCTTCCTTTCATGATCCTGCCGATCTATGCCGCGCTTGAGCGTATGGATGCCTCGCTTCTGGAAGCGGCGGAAGATCTGGGATGTTCGCGGCTGCAAGCCTTTTGGTTGATCACCATTCCGCTGTCGAAAAACGGCATTATCGCGGGGTGTTTCCTTGTGTTCATCCCCACCATCGGTGAATTCGTCATCCCGTCGCTTCTGGGTGGGTCGCAAACCCTGATGATCGGCAAAGTCCTTTGGGAAGAATTCTTCAACAACCGCGACTGGCCGGTGGCCAGTGCCGTGGCGGTGATCCTGCTGCTGATCCTGATCATCCCGATCATCCTGTTCCAGCGCAACGAGCAGAAACAGCGGGAGGCCGAAGGATGAGACGCTTTACATGGTTTAATGCCACATCCCTGACCCTTGGCTTTGCCTTCCTGTATCTGCCGATGGTCCTGCTGATCATCTATAGCTTCAACGACTCCAAGCTGGTCACGGTCTGGGCCGGTTTTTCCACCAAGTGGTATGGCGAATTGCTTCGCAACGATGCCTTTTTGGATGCTGCGTGGGTGACAGTACAGGTGGCGTTCGTCAGCTCGACCGTCGCCACAGTTCTGGGCACTATGGCGGCCTATGTCATGGTGCGGGCGGGCCGCTTTGCCGGGCGCACCCTGTTTTCCGGCATGATCTACGCGCCTCTGGTCATGCCCGAGGTGATTACCGGCCTGTCATTGCTGCTTTTGTTCATAGGCATCGGTCTGGATCGGGGCGTTTTCACCATCATCCTTGCGCATACCACCTTTTCGATGTGCTACGTGTCGGTCGTGGTGTCATCGCGGCTGGTCAGCTTTGATCGCTCGCTGGAAGAGGCGGCGCTTGATCTGGGCTGCTCGCCCATGCAGGCGTTTCGCCTTGTTACACTGCCGATCATTGCGCCTGCGGTGTTTGCGGGCTGGCTGCTGGCCTTTACGCTGTCGCTTGACGATCTGGTGATCGCCTCCTTCACCGCCGGGCCATCCTCCACCACCTTGCCGATCAAGATCTGGTCGTCGATCCGGCTGGGCGTGTCACCAGAGATCAACGCGCTGTCGACGTTGATGATCGCCGTGGTCGCGGTTGGGGTGATCACCGCCTCGCTCGTGACGAAACGCTCCGCCCTGCGGCAAGAGGCTGATCAACGCGCCGCCGAGCGCGCATGACCCGCGTCTTTCCGGCACACACCTACACCGATGCACCCCGTGCGGGATGTTATTGGGTCGATACAGTCTCTGATCCGGGCTATTCGGCCGCATCAGGGCCAATCACCTGTGACGTAGCCGTGATCGGTGGAGGGTTCACCGGGTTGTCAGCGGCGTTGCATCTGGCGCAATCGGGCGCGGATGTCGCCGTGTTCGAGGCACAAACCCCCGGCTGGGGCGCCTCGGGGCGCAATGGTGGGTTTTGCTGCCTTGGCGGGTTTGGTGCCCCGGATGGCGTGATCGCCCGCCTGCACGGCGAAGAGGCCCGCGCCGAGGCGCGCCGCACTGAAATGGCGGCAGTCGATACCGCGGCTGATCTGATCGACCGCCACCATTTGCAGGTTGATCGGCACTCGGACGGTGAAACCATCATGGGTTTTACCGAAAAGTCACTGATCGACTTTGAAACCAAGGCCAAACGGCTTGAGGCTGATCTGAGTGTCACACCGCAGATCATCCCACAGGCGGAGCTTGCACAAAACGGCATGACCGGCCCGTTTCACTGCGGCATGACGGTTCCGGTGGGGTTTGCCCTGAACCCCGCCAAATATGCCCTTGGTTTGGCACAAGCTGCCGTGGCGCAAGGGGCGCGCGTCTTTGCCCGGTCTCCGGTGCGCCGGATTGATCAAGGCAACGGTTTTACCTTGCACACCGATCATGCGCAGATCACCGCCAAACGCCTGATCGTGGCAACCAATGGCTATTCCTCGGACGATCTGCCACGCTGGATGCGCGCGCGATACCTGCCCGCGCAATCCAACGTGTTGGTCACCCGCACCCTGACCGATGACGAAATCGCCGCACAAGGCTGGAGCAGTCATCAAATGGCCTATGACGAGCGGTTTTTCCTGCACTATTTCCGCCTGATGCCAAACAAACGGTTCCTGTTCGGCATGCGCGGCGGGCTGTTCAGCTCACCCGCACAGGATGCCCGGATGCACCGCACCATTCGCCAGCATTTCGAACGAATGTTCCCGGCATGGGCACAGGTTGATACACCCTATAGCTGGAATGGCTTGCTGTCGGTGTCGCGTGACATGACCCCCTATGCCGGGCCGATCCCTGAAATGCCCGGTGCGTTTACCGCGCTCAGCTATCAGGGTAACGGCGTTGCAATGGCCACCCACGCAGGCGCAATTCTGGCTGATCTGGCGCAAGACAAGACACCAAGCCGGGCCTACCCGGCGATCCTGCGCAAACCGCCCCAGCGCTTTCCCTTGGGACGCTTGCGGCGCGCATGGTTGTGGCCGCCCTATGCATTGGCCACCCTGACCGGTGGCTGAAAACCGGCTCTAACCTTGCGGCGTGCGCAGCGCGCGCGCTTTGCCGCGCTTGATGCCCAGATGCCGCTCTCGCAAGATGATTATGATCCCGGCTGCAATCACCAGCACCGCACCCAATAGCATTGCGCCAGTGGGCACCTCATCAAAAATGAAATAGCCGATCATCAACGCAAACAGCATCGAGGCATAGTCGAACGGTGCCACGACACTTGCATCGGCAAAGCGGTAGGCCGACGTCAGGAAAATCTGCGCCAACCCACCCAATAGACCGGCGAGGATCAAATAAACCGTCTCTGGCCCATCCGGAATCACCCAGCCGAACGGCACAGTCAGCAGCGACAGAAGCGTTGACGTAGCCGAGAAATAAAAGACGATCGCGCTGGTTTGTTCGGTCGCCACCAGTTTGCGAATGTAGATCTGTGCCAGTGCCGCGCAGGTGGCGCCCAGCAAGACCATCACAGCGCCCACCGCCTGTGTGGTCTGCACGGTTTCACCGGTCAATGTGCTTAACCGCGGGGCCAGCACGATCAGGACGCCAACCAATCCCAATGCAACAGCCGCGATACGAAACAATCCAACCCGTTCATCCAAAAACATTGCCGCGAACACGACGGTTAGCAACGGCGCGGTATAGCCAAGGGCTGTGACCTCGGGCAATGGAAGCAGGCCAAGCCCGGCAAACATCAGCCCCATCGCCGCCGTACCCACAAACCCACGCCAGAAATGCCCCATCGGCGAGGTTACCCGTAGGCCGGTTGCCAAATCACCGCGCAGCGCCAGCCAGCCCAAGATCACCGGGATCGCAAACAATGAGCGAAAAAACACCGCCTGCCCCGGCGGCACGGTATCCGAGGCCGCTTTGATCAGCGACGACATGACCACGAACAGCACAACCGCACACAGCTTCAGGGCAATTCCCTTGAAGGGGCTCATGTAATGTCGCTCCTGCCGCATATCCACATAGGCTCTATTTTAGCCCAAATCGCTTATGCGCTGTCTGGCAAAACCCAATCGGCGCGTGGAAAATGACAGGTGTAACCATTGGGAAAGCGTTCCAGATAATCCTGATGTTCGGGCTCGGCCTCCCAGAAATCACCGACGGGTTCAACTTCTGTCACAACCTTGCCGGGCCAATGGCCCGAGGCTTCGACATCGGCGATGGTTTTCACCGCCATATCTTTTTGCGCCTCGTCCACATAGTAAATCGCCGAGCGATAGGACATGCCAACATCGTTTCCCTGACGGTTCAGGGTGGTTGGATCATGGATCTGGAAAAACACCTCCAGCAGCTTGCGATAGCTGATCTTGTCGGGATCAAAGACAATCTCGATCCCTTCGGCGTGGGTGCCGTGATTGCGGTAGGTGGCGTTGGGCACGTCACCCCCGGTATAGCCAACACGGGTGGAAATCACCCCATCCAGCCGCCGGATCAGATCTTGCATCCCCCAGAAACAGCCCCCGGCCAATACTGCGCGTTCGGTCATGTTACGTCCTCCACTTGGTCCAGATAGGCGGCATAGCCCTCGGCCTCCATGTCATCGCGATGCACAAATCGCAAACTGGCCGAGTTGATACAATAGCGCAAACCGCCCCGATCTTGCGGCCCATCGGGAAAGACATGGCCCAAATGGCTGTCCCCATGGGTGCTGCGTACCTCGGTGCGCACCATACCATGACTGCTGTCGCGCAGCTCGGTTATATGGGCGGGCTCAATCGGCTTGGTAAAGCTCGGCCAGCCACAGCCTGATTCATATTTGTCTGACGAGGCAAACAACGGCTCACCAGACACGATATCGACGTAAATACCGGGGTCTTTGTTATCCAGATACTTGCCCGTGCCGGGCCGCTCGGTCCCATTTTCCTGCGTGACCCAATATTGCTCGGGGTCCAGCGCGGCAATCGCATCGGGGCTTTTGGTGTATAGCGTCATTGCCTCCCTCCTGATGTCTGTCACCCATGAGATGGTGCGTTTTACTCTGGGTTAAAGGTAAGACATACCTTGTCGGAACCATGTGAGGCTTGTCAGCCTCACTCAGCCTCACATGGTTCCCCAAATTAAACCAAAACAAACAACCAAGCTTCGCATGCAGTTTGGGACGGAGGTCTTGATCCGGCACCAATTTCACTGGACACTTAAAGCACCCGACTTTTAACCCGAACTGGTGCTGTGGATGCCACCCCAACGGCTTCAGTTCTAAGCCATTTTGAATTAGAATCCGACTTCGCACAGTGTGATGAGACTCGTGTCTCGTTTCATGGCGCGTTACAAATAAATTGATTCGCGGAACTGATGGAACCAGACTAGGCATGCGAGACATCGAGCAAGCTGCATTCGACGACGCGTTGCAAGTCCATCTGCGCAATGAAATCCGATTGCTCAAGGATTTGCTGGCGGAACGCGAGGCAGAGATCGAAGCTCTGCTTGAACTGCTCGACTCAACCGATGAGCGTGGACTGAGAGGGCGTCGCAGTGCGTCCAGATGGAAGGACACGGATGTGATGCATCAACTCCGAGAGCGGTTACTCTCTCGGTACCACCGGATCACGCACCAATCGAAATACACCGCCGTTGAGCGCAGCCCGCTTTTCGATGCTCAGTGGTACGCGCACGCCTACCCGGAGTGCGGAGGCCCCAAGTACGCTTGCGCCCACTATCTCAGGTACGGCGCCTTTGAAGGCCACGACCCCGGCCCCGACTTCAAGACGGAAAGCTACTACGCCGCCAATCCCGATGTGCGCCAGGCCGGATGGCCTGCCCTCGCGCATTACCTGCTTCACGGACAGCGCGAGGAGCGCAGGCTAGACCCCAGCGACGGGGAAAGTACGGGATGAGCCGCAGACAGGCCCTCGCCCGCCCAAGTCCCGGTGCAGACAACATTCTGCGGGAGTCGGGCCTCTTCGACCCGGACTGGTACCGATTGCGGGTAGGTGCCGGTGATCGGATGGATGGCGATCCGCTGGACTCTTTCCTGACTGTAGGCTGGCGTCTGGGGCGCGATCCAGGGCCCGGCTTCGACAGTCTCGCCTACTTGGCGGCCTACGGCGATGTCACAGCGTCCGGCAAGCCGGCACTTGAGCACTTCTTGACTTTCGGCCGCGGTGAAGGGCGTTCACCCGACCCTTGGAGCGAGGAACCACTGGCGCGCGCGCGAGCCGAGACTGACATCCTGAGGGCGCGTTTGAACGCCATAGGGCAGCTGTCCGCGTTGGACGGATTGGCGAACTTGGCCCGCGAGGCTGAGGGGGATGAGGCTGCCCTAGCAGCGCGCGAACTTGGCCTATGGCATCTTCGACAATGGCGTAAAACGGGTGCTGAAACGGAAGCCCAGTCTGCCCTCGACTGGGCACGGTTTGGGATGCGCGAAGCTCGAGACAGGCAGTTGTACCGTAGAATACTGACTTTTTTTCTTGTCGCGAGCCGGGCGGCGGGACAGGCCGAGCCTCAGCCCGCCCAAATCGCAGAATGGGACGCCGAAGGACTGCTGACCGCCGACGTCTGCCTTGCCCTAGCGGGATTTGGCGCAGCATCCCAGGATCGACTGACCTGGATCAACCGGGCATTGGCCGCGAACGGTCTGCCAGACGTTGCGCTGCTCGATGATGCGTCGGGCAAACCACCCTATGATCGGCTTTGTGGCGCTACGCATCCGGATCCAATCAGTAGCGGGCCCCTAGTCAGTGTCATCATCGCAGCATGGCAGGCGGAGGCCACACTTGGGACAGCGCTACGTGCTATCAGTGAACAAAGCTGGCGAAACCTAGAAATCCTTGTCGTCGACGATGCCAGCACCGACGCAACCCTTGCCATCGCGCAAGACGCAGCGCGGACGGACTCAAGAATTCGCGTCATCGCGCAGGACCGCAACCAAGGTGCCTATGTCGCCCGGAACAGAGCGCTTGGTGAGGCGCGCGGCGCCTTCGTGACGTTGCAGGATTCCGATGATTGGTGCCACCCGGAACGGATCGCACGACAGGTTGCGGTGATGAGGCAGTCCCCCGGCGCAATTGCCTGCACGGCCCAACATGTGCGGATTGAGCCTGACCTCTGCCTGACACGTCTAAGCCCCGAGGCACATTTCATCACCGACAACACAGCCTCCATCCTGTTCCGCCGCGCCCCCGTGGTAGAGCGGCTTGGATGTTGGGACGAGGTTCGGGTCGGCGCGGATAACGAGTTGATCCGGCGAATGCGCCGGGTGTTCGGTGCGACGGCGGTCGAGAATGACGTTACCAGCCTGCTTTCCCTGACCCGCGACAGGCCCGGGTCGGCCGTGCGTAGCCGTGCCCTCGGGATAGATGGCTACGTCACCGGTGCGCGGCTGGCCTATCTTGAAGCGCAGCAGCATCACCATGCAACGGCCGCCGATGCCGCGCTGCGGTACCGGCCGGGTCAGTCGCGCCCCTTTCCAGCTCCCAGGATCATGCTGTCCCGCGATGTGGACTCACTGTCGCTCTCGCTTGTTATTGCGGCGGATTTCCGACGCGAAACTCGGTTAACAGAACTGTGTCATGCCCTGTTGTCGGCGGCTTGCGGTCCGGTGGGCCTCGTACCCCTTGCAAGGCTCGACCCACCCCGCCGCATAGCCCCAAAAATCATGTTTTGTCGGTCACTCAGGGCACGGCTGGACGGAAAACAGGTAATACAGCTTAGCGCCGGAGAACAGGCGCATGCGCCCTTGCTCCTACTGCCGGATCCCGAGGCGCTGGAAGATCTTCCCCATTCCTATCCTGGGCTGAACGTCAGAAAAGTCCGTATCCTCGTCTCTTCACCGCCCATGGTGACGCTGACGCCCAGTGGACGACGCTTAAGTCGCTACAACCCGGCACAGTGCGAGGCAGCCGCTCAAGCCCTGTCCGGCGGGCGAGACCCCAAATGGTGGAGCGTGTCGTGCGGACTGCGTACAGCGTTGTCAAAAGCGGGCGCGACACGCCTCATGCGCCGACCCTTTTCCACGGCAAGGTTGAAGCGGTTGCTGCGATGACCGCCACAACCAACACACTTCCCCACCTCTCACGGGACGAATTCGATGCGTCTTGGTATCTTGAGACGTACACGGATGTGCGCGCTGCGGGTTTAGATCCTTGGGAACACTATCTCGCCCATGGCCGTGACGAGGGGCGGCTTGGCGCACCGATCCGCGCGCTAGAACTGGACCACATCCTTTGGCGTGGCTTCCCGCGCGAGGCGTTGGTGGAACTGCGATTGCTGATGCGGCGCGGATCAGCCGTGGAACGGGCGGTCGCAGGGTGGGTTTTTGCGCGGCACGCAGCCTCGCGCGGGCATTGGCACAGCGCCAAGGCGGCTATCGAGCTATTCCATGCTGGGGCAAAAGGCGCTGCGATCGTTTCCCACGCTGGACCGTGGATTTTGGGGGTACAGGCCTTTGCGCGCTGTGGGGATATGGAAGGGGCGTGGCGCCTTCTGGACACCGCGCGGAAGCGGTTCGGTCCACGAGCCGATATAACCCTTGCCGAGATGGAGGTCGCGATTGCAGGCGGCGAAGGGGACACCGCGCTTTCTACAAAGCTTGGCGCGCTTTATGAGGCCGAGGGGCTCGACCCTGTAATTCTGCGCTCTGGCCCGGAGCCGCGATTTGATCGGATGTTCACGACGGAACCGGTTACGCCCATCATGGACGGTCCGATGGTCAGCGTCATAGTGCCGGCCTACGGTTCCGGCGCAACCCTCGCCACCTGCCTACGCGGCCTTACCGCGCAAAGCTGGCGTAATCTCGAAATTCTCCTCGTTGACGATGCCAGCCCGGACGACACACTGGAAATCGCGCAACGGATGGCGGCGGAAGACCCAAGGATTCGCGTGCTGAGCCAGAAGCAGAACGGCGGCGCCTATATCGCGCGAAACAGCGGGCTGGCAGCCGCGCGCGGTGCGTTTTTCACTGTGCATGACGCCGATGACTGGTCACATCCACGCAAGATTGAGTTGCAGGTCCGCGCGCTGCTGGAGACGCCCGCGGCGGTCGCCAACGTCTCCAATTGGGTTCGTGCTGGGGACGATTTGTCGATGGCGCTATGGCGGATCGAGGACCGTTGGGTGTACCGCAACGTATCCTCGCTTATGATGCGCATGGAACTGCGCGAAAGCCTAGGTTACTGGGACCGTGTACGCGCCAATGCAGACACGGAATACTACCACCGAGTGCTGGCAGCCTATGGCGAAACAGCGCTGCGCGAAGTGCGACCCGGGACCCCGCTCGCTTTCGGGCGCACAGGAGCTGACTCGCTCACCCTCTCGATCCCGACGCATCTGGCGACCCAGTTTCACGGCCCGCGTCGGGCCTATCTCGACGCGGCGCTAGATTGGCACAGACGGCGCCTTGCTATGGCGGGGCGTGATGGGGACGCCGCCGTGCGTGCCGCTACGATGTACCTGCCGCAAACCCCGTCGCAGCGCCTATTCCACGCACCTGAAGCGCTTGGCCCGGCTGAGGGCTCCGCTGTCGTGGTCGACGATGGCTATGCCAAAATCGCAACTTCGCCGCGGTTCGACCCGCATTGGTATCTTCAGCGCAACGGTGATGTGTTGCGGGCCGATGCGGACCCGGTTCGCCATTATCTCGACCATGGCGGCGTGGAAGACCGGGACCCGGGGCCGTGCTTCTCTGGCTCTACTTGGCGGCGTCTGCGCGAGCTGACACAAAAAACGGTGCCACTGCTCGACAGGGAGGCATTCCCGGCGGAGAGATCGGTGCCCGCGCCACGCTTCACAGGGCAACTTGAACTAGGGCAAGGCCCCGTGGCCCTTGTTTTCGCCCATGCAGCCAATCGGCAGGTCTTCGGCGCTGAGCGCAGTCTGTTGCGTGCGCTGGAAGCACTGGCCGATCGCCGCGTCGAAATGCCAATGACCCCCGTGGTCATCCTGCCATCGGCAGTGAATGGGACTTATCTCGACGATGTGCGAGCGCGTTCCGCCGTCGTCGAGATCTTGCCACAGGCCTGGAGGCACCGCTTCCGTCCTGTCGCGCCGGAGACCCTGTCCGCCATCCGCGCCCTGATTCGGCGATATGACCCGGCCGAGTTACATGTGAACACGCTGGTCCTGAACGCCCCCCTTCTCGCGGCACGCGCGGAAAGTTGCCCAACCATTGTTCATGTCAGGGAATTGCCGCAGCAGGATCCAGACCTGTGTCGTATTCTAGGTGACAACGCCGGTGGACTGCGTCGCCGGTTGCTGTCAGAGGCCGACCGGTTCATCGCCAATTCACAGGCGGTGGCCGATTGGCTTGCATGCCCGGACCGCACAACGATCCGTCCCAATCGAATCGATCCCCAGCTCTTCAATCTTCCATTTGCCCCGGGCCCAGCAGTGCGGGTCGGCTTGATCAGTAGCAATATCACAAAGAAGGGAATCGCCGATTTCGTCGAGGTCGCGCGGCTAGTCGCGCAGGCCGAGGACGCTGCGGGACTACCCGACCGCGCACGCTGCCGGTTTAGGCTGATTGGCCCTGGATCGGCGGATCTCGACGCGCTCGGCCGCTTGCCCCGCAACGTGGTTCACGCATCCTACGCTGAAGGGCCGCTTGCCGCGATCGGACAAGTCGATCTCGTCACCAGTCTGTCGCATTTTGCGGAATCCTTCGGACGGACCGTGCTAGAAGCCATGGCTGCAGGCCGACCCGTGATCTGCTATGACAGAGGAACCCCACCACGCCTAGTCCTGCATGGTCGAACGGGCTTCGTCGCCCCACCCGACACCCCCGCAGCGGTGGCGCGCGCGGTACTTGCATTGTCGACCACCCGTCTGAGTTTACTGGACATGAGCCGCAGCGCACGCGCGCGGGCAAGAGAGCTCGACGCCTCGGCCGATAATCTTGATGCTATTTAATGCGCTTTCTCGTCCATAGTTTCCATCTTGAGGTTGCTTAAAACGGTGGAATATGCATCAGTCGCCGCAACGTTTCTGGCCACGCCATGGATATTGACGCAAAAACCGCACTCAAGATGAATCGCACCGATCTTGACCCATATCAACGTAAGCTCTGGCACCGATGTCAGCATCCTGGAACTGGTACAGATGGTGGCCGCCATGACCTGGTCTCAGAGCCGCATCACCACTGACGTCCTCCAAACCCGATGGAACCATGCGCAAGCTAGTGGATATGTCGCGACAGGCCGCATGAGTTGGCCTGCGAGGATCGGGCTGGAAAAGCATATCCTCTCCACCTATGACTGGTTTCCAAGACATGGATCCGGTGCCTTACGCGCAAAATGATTCAACGGGCTCAGCAATTGAAAACAAAAGTCTTCGGGGCTTTGACCCGTCACAAGAGGATATACCACAGCATGGTTACAGACGCCCAAGGGTTCGCCAAAGACACAAGGATTTAATGAAATGATTACCCCCCTTCTTCTGTGCGGTGGATCCGGCACCCGCCTCTGGCCCCTGTCGCGCAAAAGCTATCCCAAACAGTTTTCCAAGCTGACCGGCGACGAAAGCCTGTTCCAGGCATCCGCCCAGCGCCTGTCGGGGGACGGGTTCAGCCCGCCCATGGTGATCACCGGGTCGGATTTCCGGTTCATCGTCACAGAACAGCTGGCCGACGTCAAAATTGCCCCTGCGGCGATCCTGATCGAACCCCAGAGACGCAATACCGCCCCGGCCGTTCTGGCAGGCGCACTGAAACTGGAAGCTACGTCACCCGGAGCGCTGATGTTGGTGGCGCCGTCTGATCACGTGATCCCCGATGCGGCGGCGTTTCGCACGGCCGTGATTGCCGCCGCCCCCACTGCAGAGGCCGGGCAACTCGTGACATTCGGCATCCGTCCCGACCGTGCCGAAACTGACTATGGCTGGCTGGAACTGAGCGAGGCACCAGATTTCACGCCCAAAGCGCAGCCGCTGAAGGCCTTTATTGAAAAACCTGATGCTGTTACCGCGCAGACCATGCTGGAGGGTGGGCAGTGCCTGTGGAACGCAGGCATCTTCCTTTTGTCCACCGATGCTATGATCGCAGCATTCGAACGTCATGCACCCAAAACCCTGGCCGGGGTGCGCGCCGCGCTCGACATGGCCGAAATTGATTTGGGGTTCACCCGGCTGGCCCGCGAACCCTGGGATGCGCTCGAAGATATCTCGATCGATTTCGCGGTTATGGAAAATGCCGACAACCTTTCGGTGATGCCCTACGACGGCGCCTGGTCCGATCTGGGAGGCTGGGATGCGGTGTGGCGCGAAAGCGGGCCCGATGACAGCGGCGTCGCGATTGGTGGCCCGGCCACAGCGATCGATTGTCACGACACGCTCCTACGGGCCGAGGAGAGCCATCAGCATCTGATAGGTATCGGGCTGACCGACATCATCGCGGTGGCGATGCCCGACGCAGTGCTGGTGGCCCACAAGAACCGCGCGCAGGATGTAAAGAAGGCCGTCGCCGCGCTGAAGGAAGAGGGGGCCGCACAGGCCGAAACCCTGCCTCGCGACTACCGCCCCTGGGGCTGGTTCGAGAGCCTGGTGGTGGACGGGCGTTTCCAGGTGAAACGCATCGTCGTACATCCCGGTGCGGCGCTAAGCCTGCAAAGTCACCACCACCGTGCCGAACACTGGATCGTGGTCGAGGGCACAGCGCGGGTGACCGTCGACGATGAAGTACAGCTGGTAAGCGAGAACCAGTCGGTGTTCATCCCGTTGGGTGCCGTGCACCGGATGGAAAACCCCGGCAAGGTGAACATGGTGCTGATCGAAGTGCAGACCGGAACGTATCTCGGCGAGGATGACATTGTTCGTTACGAGGATGTCTATGCCCGCGACCAAGGGGCCAAGGGATAGAGACCGGTGCCGGCACCCCTCGATCCAGCCCGCTCACGACGTCTTTGTCGTGATTAGCTGGAAAGCTCCCGTTGCAAAGACTTCAAATCTGCCGCAAGGGTATTCATTGCGTATTTCGCGGAAGTTGGGCAGCGATTTCACGTGATCTCGGGCACGTGTTTCACGGCATCGTGGGCAACCATTT
>NZ_JAAORB010000025.1 GCF_011601345.1 Roseovarius gahaiensis | reverse complement strand
TATATGCCTCAAAAGCATGGAATCACAAAGCAAGCATCATGGGAATCCTGAATCTGATCAGGGGCGACACGCTCTAGGTGGAAAGTGAACAACGAGATTTTGCTGAACGAGTTCGACGAGACCGAACAAGAGGCCGTCGATGGGGTCGCTGTGCATGTCTACTCCAAAGGCGAAGATGCCCCTAACAGCCGCTATTTCGAGCTTTCTCAGATCAAGGACACATGGCTGCAGCAAGTCCCCGACCTGCAGGTTTACGCAACCGAATGGAACCTTAAACGCACGGTCGACGAGACACGAGAGGAAGAATACGGTCTCAAGCAGGCGCATGAGATGCTCAACATCATGGAAGCCTTCGATTGGGGTAGTGTTGACGCAGCCCATGTCTGGCCTGTGCAAATGGAAAGCCGCACCGGCCTAACCGGGGTCGACGGCAATGAAAACGTTGATCTGGCCGGTGAAATGTTCCGTTTGATGAAAGACACGCTGCCCGGCACACAACCGTTGTCCCTGGAAGGTAGCGAAGGCCGTGAGACCGAAATCGAAGGCGAAACAGCAGATGTTCATGCCTTCTACGCCGAAGACCGTTTTGTCACATTCCTTGCCTCCAAATCCGACGAACCTTCGGAACAAATCGTTGATTTCAACAACCTTGTCTCTGACACCGGCGATGTGTCCATCACACGACTTGGGGTCGAAGAGGGCAGCAACCCAACCGCCTCCGCGTCGGCCCCGGTTGTCACACAGGAAAACTCTGCCGATCTGATTGAAGACGGTGTGCTGATTGCTGATCTGGCCCCGCACGAGATTTTGGTGATGGAGATGTCCAGCCCGACCTATACCGAGTCGGTCTTAAGCGCGGTCGAAGCTGCTGAAGAAGAGCTACCCAGCATTCCCCCCGACGATAGTGACGATAGCGACGAAGACAGCGACACCGCAAGCCTGTTGGGTGCCCTTGGGGACGATGGCGGCGGTGGCGGTGGCGAAATGGGCCTGCTGCTGGCGTTGGGGATATTGCCGCTGCTGCTTTTGGCGACCTGAGCGCACCGGCCTTACGCCTTGAGTCGATAGCCGCGCCGAAACATAGCCCAAGCGACCAGAAGAATCGCAACTGTTGCGCTAATTGCCACAGCCAGCCCCAACCAAGGTGAGCTGTCCGACACTCCGATCATCCCGAAACGCACGCCGTCGATCATATAGAAAATCGGGTTGAAATGGGTGATCTCGTTCAAAACAGGCGGCAGCGCCTGAACGGAATAGAAAGTGCCCGACAAAAACGCCAAAGGCGTCACCACGAAATTGGTGATCGCCGCCATCTGATCGAATTTATTGGCGAATATGCCAGCGACCATACCAAGCCCGGATAAAAAAGACGCGCCCAGCAGGACGAAAACCAGCGCCCAGACCGGATGCGCCGGCACCAGACCCAGAACAACGAAAAACCCGACGGCAATTGCCACCGCAACGAACAGGCCGCGCGCGACACCGCCCGCCATATAGCCAATCACCATTTCGCCGGGGCTGATCGGCGGCATCAGCGTATCAACGATATTGCCCTGCACCTTGGAGATCACGATAGACGACGACGTGTTGGCGAACGCGTTTTGAATCACCGTCATCATCATGATCCCCGGCGCGATGAAGGTGGTGAAATCCACCCCCATCACATCACCGCGGCGCGGGCCGATGGCGATTGAAAAGATCACCATGAACAACCCCCCGGTCACCAACGGCGCCAGCAAGGTTTGTGTCCAAACCGCCAGAAACCGCTGCACCTCGCGCGACGCCAAGGTATAAAGGCCAAGCCAGTTCACCCGACCAAAACGACGTGTGCCCATTTCCCAGCTGTCCGACATGCTTACCCCAATCGTGGAACGTGGTTGATTCGATGCCTTGTAACTTACCGGTGAGTGATTAGAATAGGGCTGATAATGGATTTTGCAGGGCGGCGCGGGCAACCGGCCGCCTTTTGAGATAGGAAAAGCACCATGTCCTGGAGCGACGAACGCGTCGAATTGCTGAAAAAACTTTGGGGCGAGGGTCAGTCCGCCAGCCAGATCGCCAAGGAATTGGGGGGGGTCACCCGCAACGCGGTGATCGGCAAGGTGCATCGCCTTGGCCTGTCCAACCGCAACGGATCGGGCGGCGCAGCGGCAGCGACGGCCCCGGCCGAGAGCGCGCCCAAGCCAAAGCCGTCAGCCCCCAAGCCCGAGGCCAAAGCCAAACCTGCGCCGAAACCTGCGCCAAAGCCCGAGCCCAAACCCACGGTTGAGGAGGCCCCAGAAGCCGCGCCTGCGGCACCGGTTTCACGGGTCAGACAGATCATTCCCGCCGGCCAGCCTTTGCCGCCGCAACCCTCGACCAATGAAATTGACCCGGCCGCTTTGGCCAAAGTCAGCGAAGTCGAGAAAAAGGCGAAAAGGCTATCCTTGATGGAGTTGACCGAACGGACCTGCAAATGGCCCGTGGGCGACCCCGCCACCGATGATTTCTGGTTTTGTGGCCTGTCCGTGCAATCCGGCAAGCCCTATTGCGAGGCCCATGTCGGTGTCGCCTTCCAACCCATGAGTTCACGCCGCGACCGTAAAAGATAAATCATCAGATCAACGATCATGATTGTCCGACCGGGCGTATCCTATGCAGATACGCCCGGTTTTTTATTCAAACAGCTTCAACAGGCCTTTTGCGGCCTCGTCTTCGAGTTTTTTCCTGAGCGCATCTTCCAAGGACTGACCTTCGTCGACCGTAACGCCAAGCTCTTTCTCGATGGTCTTGTTCACTTCTTCCTCGGCCTGCGCTTCAAGTTTTTTGCGCTCTTCACGCACTTTCTGTTCCAGCTTTTCTTTTTCCGCTTTCAGGTTCAGGTCGATCGCCTTTTCCAGATCGGGCGTGATTTTTGGGTTTGACCACGGTCCACGGACCCGCACAGGAATGGCCAGCCCCTTGCGGTTTTCACCTTCCAGCAAGGAGGGTGTGAACAGGTAATCTATGTCGCGCGCGCCCAAACCAATGCGCCCTTCACCGCGCGCACGCGCCAAGGGCAAGCTCAGCAACAGATCCGAGTTGAACAGATTGCCCTGCTCCATCGTGAAACTGGCGCTCAGGCTGTCGAACACGGTGGTGCCATCGCCAAAATCGCCTGACCGCATCAACCGATCCAGATCAATGCCGGAAATCACGCCACGCCCGGTCTTGAGCGCCCCATCGCCTTTCAAGCTGTTCATGATCGCGTGCAAGGATTGCCCGACACCCAGAAAGCTGATCTCGGCATCGCCGGTGGTCGCAAAGCGTGAAATATCTACCGCGTCCGCCAGAAAGCTTTCCAAATCAATGTCGGCGGCCGTCATCTGGCCGCCCACCGACAGACCAGAGCGATTGTTCATCACAAACTGCCCGGTGATCAGCCCGCTATAGGCCCGCAACTCGCGCAGTTCGAACACCGCGCGCGACCGATCCAACGTGATCAGGCTGCGGGTTTTTCCCAGTTTGAAATCGCCAAGATCCACGCTGTCGGCCACCAGCGCGACCTCGGCATCGGCCAAGGCCAAGGCACTGGCGTCAATCGGTGCTTTCGACCACCCCTCAACCGGCACAGAGCCCCCCCCTGTGCCGCCACCGCCAGTATCGCCGCCCGAGGATGCGGCCAGCGCCGAAAAGTCCAAGGCGTCAGCGTTGAGTTGCGCGTTCACCTGCGGTTTGTCCCCGCCCAGATGGATATCTGCCGCCCCGGTCAGACGGTTTTGGTCCAGCCCAAGCGTGGTATTGCGCAACGACAGGCGCAAATCTGGGGTCAACGTCAGGTCACCCGACAGGGACAGGGCCCGGCCAAGGCCATCAGGAATATCAACGCCCGACACGCCGAACGCGGCCAAAAACGCTGCGGTATTGTTCAGATCAGCGGTCAGGCGCCCGCCCAGTTGCGGCTGCGCACCGGCTTGGCCATCGAAAGCGATCGTGCCACCAGAGGCCGACACCGTCGCCTGAATATCCGATACCCCGCCGTCGATAAAATGGCCGACCTTTTCCAATTGCCCTGCAACGTTCACGGGCTGACCGGCAAGGGTGCCTGACGCCTCGAACGTGGCAGCGCCGTCATAATCCGGCCACCGCAAATCAAGACTCATATCGCGCAAATCGAAACGCTCGTCGGTTTCATGGTCAACGTAGCGGATGGCGGCATCACTGATCAGAGCCCGATCCAAGGTTAGCGACAGACGTTCCGAGCGGGCGACTTGCCCCTCAGGGGCCTGACCGGATGCCGCCACACCTTCGACGCCGATTTCCCAGTTCACACGCCCGTCTGCGGCGCGTTCCAGCAGGATTTCCGGTTTGACAGCCTCTAGGCCAGTGATTCGAATATCGCGGCCGAACAGGGCCATAGGCTCGACCCCGATCTTCAGGCTTTCGGCGGTCAGCATCGGCCCGCTCTCGGACCAATCGGCATTGGCCACCGTGACCGCCCCTGTGCTGACCCCAAGCACGGGGTAAAAACTGACTGTCGTGTCGCCTGTCATCGTCACTTGGCGGCCTGTCGCGTTCGTGATCTGGTCAGCCGCGATGCGCGCGATCCTGTCGCCGGGCAAAAGAAACAAGGATGCGATGGCGACGACCGCCAACACCACCACCAGAGCCACCAACCGCACGATCCAACGCATACTCATTCTCCTTTACCGGTTGGCGCAAATGTAGGCGGGCGCGGTTTCCCCAACAACCGCTTTTCCCTTCCCGCAGGGGCTGTGCTGGATTATATGCCCAAGGATGAGCACCAATCCCCCCGATCTGCGGCCTGATCTGGCCCGCGCCCGCGTGACGCAATCCACCCGCAAGGACCAGCCGACCATCGGCATGGTCAGCCTTGGCTGTCCCAAGGCACTTGTCGACAGCGAACGCATCCTGACCCGGCTGCGCGCCGAGGGCTATGGCATCTCGCCGGACTATTCCGGCGCCGATGCAGTGATCGTGAATACCTGCGGCTTTCTTGATTCGGCCAAGGCGGAATCGCTTGACGCCATCGGCGAGGCCCTTGCCGAGAACGGTCGCGTGATCGTGACCGGATGCTTGGGCGCCGAGCCGGACTATATCACTGGGGCCCATCCCAAGGTTTTGGCGGTCACCGGCCCACACCAATACGAACAGGTGCTGGATGCGGTGCATTCCGCCGTGCCGCCTGCGCCCGATCCGTTTGTTGATCTGCTGCCGTCCAGCGGCGTCAAGCTGACGCCGCGGCACTACAGCTATTTGAAAATTTCCGAGGGCTGCAATCACAAATGCAAATTCTGCATCATCCCCGATATGCGCGGAAAACTGGCCAGCCGCCCGGCCCATGCTGTGATCCGCGAAGCCGAAAAACTGGTTGAGAACGGCGTGCGCGAATTGCTGGTGATTTCGCAAGATACATCGGCCTATGGCGTTGACACCAAACATGCCGAAACCGGCGGGCATCGGGCGCATATCACCGATTTGGCCCGCGATCTTGGGGCGCTTGGGGCATGGGTGCGGCTGCACTATGTATATCCCTACCCGCATGTCCGGCAGTTGATACCGCTGATGGCCGAGGGGCTGGTGCTGCCTTATCTGGACATTCCCTTTCAACATGCCCACCCTGACACATTGAAACGCATGGCGCGCCCCGCCGCGGCGGCAAAAACGCTGGACGAAATCGCCGCATGGCGGCGCGATTGCCCAGATATCACCCTGCGTTCGACATTTATCGTCGGCTATCCCGGCGAAACCGAGGATGAGTTCCAGACGCTGCTAGAATGGCTGGACGAGGCGCAATTGGACCGTGTCGGTTGTTTCAAATATGAAAACGTCGATGGTGCCCGGTCAAACGACCTGCCCGATCATGTGCCCGAAGCGGTCAAGCAAGACCGTTGGGATCAGTTCATGGAAAAAGCCCAAGCCATTTCCGCAGCGAAACTGGCCGCCAAGGTGGGCAGCCATCAACAGGTGATCGTGGACGATATAGATGCCGATGGGATCGCCACCTGCCGCACCAAGGGGGACGCCCCCGAAATCGACGGCTGCCTGTTCATCGACGAAGGCACAAACGGTTTGAGCTTTGGGGATTTGGTAAATGTCGAGGTGGACGAAGCCGGAGAATACGACTTGTGGGGCCGAATCGTGCCTTGAGAGGCGTCCGGTTGCCAAAAGCGTTTTGGCTACTCGACTTTTGGTATTATCTTTGTGTTTAGGTTTTTCTGTCACACCAAGAGGCATGATTGATTTGTCCTACCCTGACTACTCTCGCGCGGAACGCATCGCAGATGGAATCGTGCATGTCGCGGGCATCGGCGCTGCGATCGCTGGTATCGCTGTTCTTTTCGCCTTGTGGGCGTTTCAGATGGACGGGCCGACCTTGGCTGCGACCATCCTTTACTCTGCCGCCTTGATTGTCATGCTGACCGCTTCGGCCGCCTATCACATCGCGGCGCACACTGCCGCACGGCCCATTCTCCGCCGGCTGGATCATGCAGCGATTTATGTCAAAATCGCGGGCACTTTTACGCCACTTGGCGTTCTACTGGGCACTGCGTTTGGCTATGCGGTGCTGATGATCGTGTGGATTTTTGCCCTGATCGGGGCGGCAGCCAAGCTGATGGCCGCGCGCGGTGAAATGACAACCGGCTGGCTGCCCTATGTCGCGCTTGGATGGGCCGGGCTGGCGCTGTTTGTTCCGCTTGTGCCGATCCTTCCGGGGCTAAGCCTTGGACTGATCGCCGTTGGCGGGCTACTTTATACTGGCGGCGTGGTGTTTTACTGTTGGGAAAGCTTGCGGTTTTCCAATGCCATTTGGCACGTGTTCATCGTTGTTGCCTCGGCGTGTTTCTTCATTGGGATCGGAACGGCGATCGCCCAAGGCAGCTAAATGCGCTGACAGTAACCGGCTGGCAGGATGCTCCGCCATGGATATTCTTAACAGAACCCTTCGGCGCCGTTATGGTGAGTGGGCAAGCGCCGACTTGCCCATACCGGAAGGAGGCTCACCATGATCCATGTCACCACCACCTGCCCCGACCTTGATAATGCGCGCGCCTTGGCCAACAACGCGCTAAAGGCCAGACTGGCGGCTTGCGCCAATATCACACCCAATGTGCTCAGCCTGTTTCACTGGCAGGGCCATATCGAGGAAGAGCGCGAGGTTTCACTCACTCTCAAAACAAGGGCCGATTTGCGGATGGATCTCGTGCGCCTTATTGAACGCGATCACCCTTACGATCTGCCGGTTATCAGTTGGGACGAGACCAGTTGCACATCTGACGCAAAAGCATGGCTATCGGAAGAAACCGGCGGCGATTGATCGCAGCGCAACGGCTGGTCTGACGGGGGCGCTGCGCTACCTCAATCGCAGGAGGCCACCATGACCGACCAAACCCGCGTGCTGTATAACGGCCAATGCCCTGTGTGCAGCACTGAAATCGCGCATTACAGCAAAACGGCGCAAGCCAATGACTTGCCAATCATGTTCGACGACCTTCACCAAGGCGAGCTTGACCGCTATGGCGTCGACGCCGACGCGGCCGCGCGTCGGCTGCATGTTTTGCACAACGGCCAGCTATTTGTCGGTGTGGACGCTTTCATTGTCCTGTGGCGGCAATTGCCACGGTTTCAGCTAGTGGCACGGCTGGTTGCCCTGCCGGGTCTGAGGCAAACGGCAACGGTGATCTACGACTACATTTTGGCACCAGCGCTTTACAACCGGCACCGCCGCCGGCTGCACCGCAAAGCCCGTGACGATCAACGGGTGTAAGCGTTCAAATTGGCTGCAAGCCGGTTGATGATATCTGCATTCGGACAATGCGACGGAACCGCCTGTGCAGATCCACCATGTTTTGCCAACCACGACTGACATTTCTCAACATGCTGACATTTGCGGCATCGCGTCACCAAATCTGTATATGATTGCACGCTCAAATGGCCAGTGGCCAAGGCCTCGGACAGGTTCACATCAACCGCGCGCGCGATGGATCGGGTCAGCCAGAAATGCAGGTTTGGGTCGCCCAAATGTCTGATTTGTGCGGTCATCTTTGGGCCAACTCCTGTTCACCTTTCAAATGCGCCAACCGGGCGCTATTGCGACAGTGAGGCGGAATAGGGCGTGGGGCCTTTGCAGTCTGCAACCACGACTGACACCCATCAACCCACTCGCAGGCGCGGCAGAGATCAATCATCTCGGCCCACTCGCACGATGTTATACGGCCGTCGCGAAACGCACGGACCAAATCAACATCCGTGACGCGGGCCATATCCTTTAGCAGCCAGTAGTGGTGGCATTGATCGCCAAGCCGTTGCATTTCAGGCCCGCTTTCCGGCCTTCAATGTGGCGAACAATTCACTGTTGCGGCATATGCCCGGCGCGCTGTCTGATCCGCCGGCATTCAGGGCCAACCAGTGTTCGCAATCTTCTGGCGCTGTGCAGCCAACACAATTCAGAACAGCATCGCTGATACCGTCAAAATCAATCTGGCCTGCCATGGCTTTCTCTTCCAGATCAATACCAACTGTATTGACCATGCGGTCAACCAGTTCTGCGTGGCGTCTTAACGTGGTGCGTGAGGACATTGGAATGCTCCCTTTTGCGGTGCCAAAACGAGATTGGCGCATGGACAGAGCGTAAAACGGTTACCGGATCACGACCTTGATATGAGTCAACCGATGAACCTGTCCAAATATGCGCGCACGCAATCCTGCACGTGGCGAAAGCGATCACCGCCCAAATGTTTACCGCCATACCAACGGGTTACAACAATGACATGATCGCGCAATTCCGCCCGGTCCAGCATCCGCAAAATCACCATTCCAGCGCCAGATTCCCCATCATCGCCTTTCAGGGGCGTCCCATCCGACAGGCTGACCGCCCATGTATTATGCGTGGCCTTGGCGAATTTCTTGTCGCGTTTGAGATCTTTCAAAAACGCGTCCACCGCTGCGCGGTCGGTCACCGGTGCCCCCGAGACCGCGTATTTCGACCCACGATCAGAAATGACTGCGCTTAATTGGTTCATGTCTTATCGCAACTGCGCATCGACCCGGCGAACGGTTTCGATGCGCTGCGCATTCGGTGGATGCGTTCCAAGAAAACGATCACCGGGATCAGGAATGCGCGTAAAGAATGCCGCGCCACGGACCGGATTATAGCCTGCACTGCGCGTTATGATCGTACCCAGCGCATCGGCTTCCAGTTCAAACTCCTTGGAATAGCTGCGCGCGCCCACCGATGCCCCAAGATCGGCGGCCGAGCGCACGGCATCCGCGTTGGCCCCGCTCAGCGTGGCCAGCCCCCCCAACAAAACGGCCCCCGCCATGGCGTTTTGTTGCTGGCGCGGGATGTGGCCCGCGATGTGGTGGGCGGCCTCGTGCCCCATAACAAACGCCAATTCATCGCGGTTGCGCACCTCGACGATCATTGGCAGCGTAAAGGCCAAGATCGGGCGCCCCGCGCGATCCAATGTTTGATAGGCATTCACCGGCTGGCCCGGGCGGTCATCCACGACGATGCGAAAATCACAGTTTGTACCTGGTTTGGTGCGTTGGCGGCACACGGCCTCGGCCACAGGTTCGACGGATTGCACAACCGACACGAACTGATCGACTTTGGCGCGCGCCGTCGTGGCCGAGGCACTGGCCGTCGGCTGAGGCTTGGGACGTGTCGGAGATTGCGGCGGCACGGTTGAGACGCAACCGGCCAAACCAATCAGACACAGAAAGGCGATAAGGCGCATGAGGAGGCTCCGCGATGGGTGATGGTGTGAACCCTAACAGGTTTTCGACCGTCTGACAGCCTTTTGCCCCGGTCCGCCCGGTGCTTGCAAAGCGCCGCCAACACGGTAGTCTATCCCCATGTTTTCAATCGAACATGAATTCGACTCGACCATCGTGACACTTGTCGACGATGGTGACGTGCCTTTGCAAGAGGACGTGGTGATCAACGCATTCGAAGAATGCGTGACGATCGAGCAATATGACCCACGCACCGATACGACGCAAAAAATCACCTTATCCATGGCGCAACTGCGCGATTTGGGTGCGGCCCTGAACCTGCCCGAAGGTGTCTATTCCATCCGGCCCGAAGGAAAATGATAAAATTTTCCTTAAGCCTCTGAAATCGTGAATAGTTTATCACGCGCCTTATGGCCTTTCGTTAGGGTCAGCCGGGATTTTGGCACACCCAGTGCCTTGGCCAGAAGCCCCTGAACCGCGATATTCGCCTTGCCATCAGCAGGTGGCACAGTGACATAGGCCCGCACGCTGCCATCGTCGCCCTGCGTGATCCGGGTGCGCGAGGCTTTGGGTGTGACACGCACAGCAATACGCGCACCGGGCACGGCCAGGTGACTAAGTGATAAATCCGCCATGGCACCAGCATAACGCCACGGCGCAATCTTCACCAGATGCTGAGCGCGGGCTTGACCCTGCCGGTCCATGCCCCGACATGTAGTCAAGATACCGCAATACCGACAGGACAGACATGCCCACGCCAAACCCCGACGCCCTGCAATTTTTGCTGAGCCGCCGCTCGCGCCCGGCCAAAACGCTTAGCGTGCCAACGCCCACCCGTGACGAGCTGATGCCGATCCTGACCGCCGCGGCGCGCAGCCCCGATCACGGCAAGCTGGAGCCTTGGCGGTTTATCGTTCTGGAACGCGCCGCTTTGCGCCGCTTGGGCGAGGTTGCTGGCGCACGGGGCCAATCCCTTGGCCGCAACGAGGCCGACATCGCCAAGGGGCGGCAGCAGTTTGATGACGGTCAATTGGCTGTTGCGGTGATCGAGGTGCAAACACCGTCCGAGAAAATCCCCCCGATTGAACAGACATATTCCGCCGGGGCTGTCTGTCTTGCTTTGCTCAACGCGGCGCTGGCTTCTGGCTGGGGGGCCAATTGGCTGAGCGGTTGGCCTGCACACGATCGTGGGTTTGCCGAAACGGCGCTTGGCCTTGCCACCCATGAACGCGTGGCGGGCTTTATCCATATCGGCACCGAAACCGCCAGCCCGCCCGAACGACCACGCCCCGATCTGGCGCAAATCACGCAATGGGTGTCGGAATGATCTTGGGCGATTTTCTAAAGGCCATCGGGCAGATCGGCGACCGCCGCTTTCGCAAGGTTCTGTGGCGCGGTATCGGGCTGACAGTGCTCTTGCTGGCAGCAATCACTGCGGTTCTGGTCTGGGGGATCGGGTGGCTTGTCGGCGACAGCGTGACCTTGCCCTTGTTGGGACAGGTGCAATGGGTCGACAATGTGATCAGCTGGGCCTTTGTCGCGCTGATGTTTGTCATGTCGGTTTTCCTGATGGTTCCGGTCGCGTCGGCCTTTGTGTCAATGTTTTTGGATGACGTGGCCGAGGCGGTCGAAGACCGCCATTACCCCAGCCTACCCAAGGTCGATGGGGTGCCGCTGCGCGACGAAATCATTGACGGGATTTCGGCCATGGGCGTGTTGATCGCGGCAAATATCGCGGCCCTTTTGCTGACGCTGGTTTTGCCGATTGCCGGGTTGCCTGTGTTCTACGCGGTCAACGGTTTCTTGCTGGGACGTGAATATTTTACCGTGGCGGCAATGCGGCGTTTGGGCCGCGCGGGGGCTGTGCAAATGCGCAAACGCCACGGCGCGACGATATGGATGGCTGGGGTTTTGATGGCAGTGCCTTTGACGGTGCCGATCCTGAACCTGATCGTCCCAATCATCGGCGCGGCCACGTTCACGCATCTGTTCCACAGGCTGCAAGCGAAAGCCGAGCGCTAAAACGGTGCGCAACCGTTCACCGGCCAGATTTATTCCGCCGCGCTGCCGCTTTCGCTATGCCACATGCTGCCCTCGGGGCCCATGCGGCCGAACAGGTCAATGTCGCGCACCGAGATCACCCCAGACACGATCGTGCCCCCGATGATCACCCAAAGCACGAGCGTGATGCCAGTGGTGATCCATGCCTTTTTCTTGAGGTGATGGTTCTGCGGCGATCCGGCGTGGGTGCCGGGCACGATCTCGCCCAGATCACCCTGCGTATCGATTCGGAACGGGATCACGATCAGGAACGTCATGAACCAGATCACCATGAACAGGACGATGGCCGAGGCGATACTCATCAGACTTGCTCCAATTCCACCAGCGTGCCTTGGAAATCTTTGGGGTGCAGAAACAGAACCGGCTTGCCGTGAGCGCCAATCTTGGGCTCGCCCGAGCCAAGCACCCGCGCGCCGGTCTCAATCAGATGATCGCGGGCCGCCAATATATCGTCGACTTCGAAACACATATGATGAATGCCGCCCGCCGGGTTCTTTTCAAGGAACCCGTTGATCGGGCTATCGTCGCCCAAGGGATACAGCAGTTCGATCTTGGTGTTGGGCAGTTCGATAAAAATGACCGTCACGCCGTGATCGGGTTCGTCCTGCGGCTCGCCCACATTGGCGCCAAGCGCGGTGCGATATTGGTCCGCCGCGGCCTGCAAATCCGGCACGGCGATAGCGACATGGTTCAGGCGTCCGATCATTGTTCACTCCGTTAGGTGACGTCTCTCCCTGTTATGGGGGCGCAGCGGCCCAGAGGCAAGCGACAGGGGGACGCAACCGCACGTTAACCCATCGTTAGCCAAAACCGGACTAGCCTGAGCCCGAGCATTGCAACCCGAGGATCAGATCATGGATGAGCTTGAGACACTCTCGCCCTACCCCGCCCCGACCCGGACACGCCCCCTGTTGGGGCTGACGATCCTTGTGGTCGAGGACAGCCGCTTTGCCTCTGAGGCGATGCGCCTGATGTCCTTGCGCAGTGGTGCGCGCCTGCGACGGGCCGATTGTCTGCATTCAGCGCGGCGGCACCTGAAGGTGTATCGCCCTTCGGCGGTTGTGGTTGATTTCGGCCTGCCGGATGGCTCGGGCCTTGATCTGATCAAAGACCTGAACACCGCCCGCCCGCGTGTCGGCGTTCTGCTGGGGCTAAGCGGTGATCCGCAAGCTGCCGACAAAGCCGCCGCCGCCGGGGCCGACGGATGCCTGATCAAACCGTTGAACAGTTTGGCGCAGTTCCAGCAGGCCATCCTGAACAATCTGCCGTCTGAGCGTCAGCCAAACGGCCCGCGCGCCCTGAGTGATGATATCATCGCGCCCGACAGTCTGGCCTATCGCGATGACATCAGCCATGCCGCCAGCCTGCTGGAAGAGGCCGAAAGCGAGGACGTTCTGGATTATGTCGCGCAGTTTCTGGATGGGGTTGCCCGCGCAGCGGACGACCGGCCTTTGGTCGACGCTGCACATTCGCTGGCCCGTAGCCGCCGCAGGGGCGCTCCCGGCGACACGCATGCCGCTGCCGCAAAGGTGGAGGCGCTGATCAAGGACCGCCTGCACGACCGCGCCGTGATCTGACGGCGGCGGTGCGTGCAGTGGCGGCTTGTGCCCGGCTTGATGGCCTGATCAGTCCTGTTCGATGACCCGCAGGCCAAGTTCCATCAACTGATCGCTGGCCGCCTCAGAGGGGGCGTTCATCATCAGGTCTTCGGCGCGCTGGTTCATCGGGAACATGATCACCTCGCGGATGTTCGACTTGTCGGCCAGCAGCATCACGATGCGGTCAATGCCCGCCGCGCAGCCACCGTGGGGCGGCGCGCCATACTGGAACGCGTTGACCAGCCCGCCAAAGCGCTTGTGCACCTCGGCCTCGTCATAGCCCGCCAGTTCAAAGGCCTTGATCATAATGTCCAGCTTGTGGTTCCGCACCGCGCCTGACACCAACTCGTAGCCGTTACAGGCCAAATCATACTGATAGCCCAGCACATCCAGCGGGTCGCCGTCAAGCGCCTCGCGCCCGCCTTGCGGCATCGAAAACGGATTGTGCGAGAAATCGACCGCGCCGGTTTCATCGTCTTTTTCATACATCGGAAAATCGACCACCCAGCAAAAGGCAAAGCGGTCTTTCTCGGTCAGGTTCAGTTCCTCGCCGATCACGTTGCGGGCCTTGCCGGCCACCGCTTCGAACGCGCTTGGCTTGCCACCAAGGAAAAACGCGGCGTCGCCTTTGCCAAGCCCAAGCTGCAAGCGGATCTCTTCGGTCCGCTCAGGGCCGATGTTTTTGGCCAGCGGGCCTGCGGCCTCGATCCCGTTTTCCCCGTCACGCCAGAAGATATAGCCCATGCCGGGCAAGCCTTCTTTCTGGGCAAAGGCGTTCATCCGGTCACAAAACTTGCGGCTGCCGCCGGTGGGGGCGGGAATGGCACGGATTTCGGTGCCGTCCTGCTCTAGAAGTTTGGCGAAGATGGCAAAGCCCGAGCCGCGGAAATGCTCGGACACGTCCTGCATCTTGATCGGGTTGCGCAGGTCGGGCTTGTCGGTGCCATACCACAGCGCGGCATCGCGGTAGGAAATATGCGGCCAGTGCTTATCGACCTTGTGACCGCCGCCGAACTGTTCAAACACGCCTTCCAGAACGGGCTGGATGGTGTCGAACACGTCTTGTTGTTCGACAAAGCTCATTTCCAGATCAAGCTGATAGAAATCGGTGGGCGAACGGTCGGCGCGGGGGTCTTCATCGCGGAAGCAGGGCGCGATCTGAAAATACTTGTCAAAGCCCGACACCATGATCAGCTGCTTGAACAGCTGCGGTGCCTGCGGCAGCGCGTAGAACTTGCCGGGATGCAGGCGCGAGGGCACGAGGAAGTCGCGCGCGCCTTCGGGGCTTGAGGCGGTGATGATCGGCGTCTGGTATTCGCGGAACCCGTTATCCCACATGCGCCGCCGGATCGAAGAAATCACATCCGAGCGTAGCGCCATGTTGCGCTGCATCTCTTCGCGGCGCAGGTCAAGGTAGCGATAGCGCAGGCGGGTTTCTTCGGGGTATTCCTGATCGCCGAACACCATCAGCGGCAGTTCCTCAGACGCGCCCAGAACCTCGATATCGCGGATGAAAACCTCGATCTCGCCGGTGGGGATCTTGGGGTTGATCAGGCTGTCATCGCGCGCCTTGACGCTGCCGTCGATGCGAATGCACCATTCCGAGCGGACCTTTTCAACCTCGGCAAACACCGGGCTGTCGGGATCGCACAGAACCTGCGTGATGCCGTAATGATCGCGCAAATCAATGAACAGAACCCCGCCATGATCGCGGATGCGGTGCACCCAGCCCGACAGGCGCACGGTGTCGCCCACGTTGGATTTGTCGAGTTCGGCGCAGGTGTGGCTGCGATATGCGTGCATGGCGTCCTCTCTGGGCCCCGGATGGGCCGTGTGTCGTGGTTCGGGCCGATACACCTTGGCAGCGGGCCAAAGTCAAGGGGCCGAGGCCCGCGCAAGCCGGTTGCACCGCGCAAAATCATTTACAGATGCGTCACACTGCGCAATTATGCCGGGATCGGGCAACAACCGGGGCAACCCGGATAACAACCGGCAGGTTTCGTATCTCCGTATGACCGCGCTTTTAAGCGCCAATATGGGAGGAACGCACATGTGGACGACCACGCTTGACCGTTTTTTGTGTCATTTGTTCCAAACTGGCGATTTGAAAATCGTCTATCCCGACGGGGTAACCCGGCGCTATGGCGACGGCCAAGGGCAAGCGGCAACTGTCACATTGCATGACACCACCCTACCCCGACGCATCGTCATGTCGCCCGAAATGGCCGTGGGCGAGGCGTATATGGATGGCCGCCTGACCATCGAAGATGACGACCTGCACGGGTTTCTGGGGCTGGCCATTCGCAACGTCGCGGCCAACGGCCAGCCGTGGTTTCGCAAACCGCTGGTGATGGCGCGCCACCTTGGTCGGCATCTGGCGCAGTTCAACCCGTTGAGCCGCGCACAGGCCAACGTGGCGCATCATTATGACCTGTCGGGCGCTTTGTATGATCTGTTTCTGGACAGTGACCGGCAATATTCCTGCGCCTATTTTCGCGATCCCGACATGACGCTGGAGCAGGCCCAAGAGGCCAAGAAACACCACATCGCGGGCAAACTGCGGATCGAACCGGGAATGCGGGTGCTGGATATCGGCTGTGGCTGGGGTGGCATGGGGCTAACGCTGGCGCGCGATTACGGTGCCGACGTTCTAGGCGTGACCCTGTCGCGCGAACAGCACGCGATGGCCAAGGCCCGCGCCGAACAGGCGGGGCTGGCCGACCGGGCAAGGTTCGAATTGCTGGACTACCGCAAGCTTGAGGGACAGTTTGACCGCATTGTGTCGGTCGGCATGTTCGAACATGTCGGCGTGCCGCATTATGGCGCGTATTTCCGCACTGTGTTCAACCGGCTAACGCCCGAGGGGATCGCCCTGATCCACACCATCGGCCGGGCCGAGCCGCCGGGGGCCACCAGCCCATGGATCACCAAGTATATCTTTCCCGGCGGCTATGTGCCGTCGATGTCCGAGGCGCTGAAAGCCATCGAAAGGCAGCCGCTGTTCACCACGGATGTGGAAATTTGGCGGCTGCATTACGCCGAAACGCTGCGCCATTGGTATGACCGGTTCATGGACAACATCGACAAGGCGCGCGCGCTTTATGACGATCGGTTTTGCCGGATGTGGCGGTATTACCTTGTGGCCAGCGAATTGTCGTTTCGCCTGAACCGACAGGTGGTGTTCCAGTTCCAGCTTTCGCCGCAGCAGGACGCGGTGCCGCTGACACGCGATTACCTGTATCGTGACACCGACGGGCAAGACCTGCAGCACGCGGCGGAATAAGCGCGCCGCCTCAGGTGCCGCCAAGACGGCTGGCGAACCGCGCTTTCCACAGGGCCTCTTCGTATTCTGAGGGCGCGGTGCTGTCATAGACCACGCCGCCGCCCACATTCAGCCTGGCATCGGGGCCGTCCAGCATCAAGGTTCGGATCGCCACATTGAATTCCGACCGCCCGTCCGGCGCAGCCCAGCCGATTGATCCACAATAGATGTCGCGCGCGGCAGGTTCCAGATCGGCCAAAATCTCCATCGCGCGCAGTTTTGGCGCGCCGGTGATTGACCCGCAGGGGAACAGCGCCTCGAATATGGTGCCCAAGCCCGTATCGGGCTGCATCTGCCCCGCCACAAGCGATGTCATCTGATGCACGGTTTGGTAGCTTTCGACCTTGAACAATTCAGGCACACGGACGCTACCGGGGGTACAAATCCGGCTGATATCGTTGCGCAGCAAATCGACGATCATCAGGTTTTCGGCGCGGTTTTTTTCATCTGCGGCCAAAAACGTGCGGCGGCGGGCATCTTCGACGGGATCGTCGCTGCGCGGCTGCGTGCCTTTCATGGGCCGCGTTTCGATCCGGCCCTCGGCATCGGTGCGAAAGAACAATTCGGGCGAGCGCGACAGAATCACTGGCAAATCCGGCGCTTCAATCATCGCGCCAAAGCGCACAGGCTGAAGCCGGGCAAGCGCGGCATACAGCGCCTGTGCGCCGCCCGTGACCTGCATCCGCAACGGAAACGTCAGGTTTGCCTGATAAATATCGCCGGCGCCGATGTAGTCATGCACGATCTGAAAGGCTGTGGCATACTGCGCCTCGTCCCAACCGGGGCGAATATCGCTGAGGGCGGCATCACCGGGCGGTATGGCCGGGGCGGCCTGCGGCGGGCCGTCGTAAACACCAAAGCGCAGCAGCGGCAAGCGACGGTCTTGGGGCATGCGGTCTTGCAAGCGCGGCTCCAGCGCATAGCCCAGCTCGTAACTGGCGAAACCGGCCAGCCAAGCGCCCTTGGCACGGGCACGATCAAGCGCCTGCAAGGCCTCGGGGACATCGGCGATCTTGCGGGCCTCAATCAACGCGCGTGGTTGCGCAAAGATGGCGGCGCTCCCGTCTGGTCCATGATCAAAGCGAATCTGCAACATGTCGATCCTATGGCGGTGGTGGCCGGTATGTAGGGCCTTGCGCCGCGAAACACACCCTCAAAAGCGTCCATTAGGCCTTGTTTTGCGATCCCCCTTGCACGTGGTCGCGTGATGGATATAACGCCAACACTTTGCGCGGGGCCCGCACCGGGCCAGCGCCCGAACAGCTGCCCGGGGATCACCATGCCGAAAAGAACAGACATCTCGTCCATCATGATCATCGGGGCGGGCCCGATCATCATCGGCCAAGCCTGCGAGTTTGACTATTCGGGCGCACAGGCCTGCAAGGCCCTGCGCGAGGAAGGATACCGGGTTATTCTGGTCAATTCGAACCCGGCGACGATCATGACCGATCCGGGGCTGGCCGACGCCACCTATATCGAGCCGATCACCCCCGAAGTGGTGGCCAAGATCATCGAGAAAGAACGCCCCGACGCCCTGTTGCCCACTATGGGCGGGCAAACCGGCCTGAACACCGCGCTGGCCGTGGCGGATATGGGCGTGCTGGACAAATTCGGGGTCGAGCTGATTGGCGCCAACCGCGAGGCCATCGAGATGGCCGAAGACCGCAAGCTGTTCCGCGAAGCGATGGACCGTCTGGGCATTGAAAACCCCAAGGCCACCATCGCCAACAACATGGAAGAATGCATGGCGGCGATTGATTACGTGGGCCTGCCCGCGATCATCCGCCCGGCCTTTACCCTTGGCGGCACCGGCGGCGGCGTGGCCTATAACCGCGACGATTACGAACATTACTGCAAGACCGGGCTGGATGCCTCGCCCGTTAGCCAGATCCTGATCGACGAATCGTTGTTGGGCTGGAAAGAATTCGAGATGGAGGTTGTCCGCGACAAAGCGGATAACGCGATCATCGTTTGCGCGATTGAAAACGTCGACCCGATGGGCGTGCACACTGGCGATTCGATCACCGTGGCCCCGGCCCTGACGCTGACCGACAAGGAATACCAGATCATGCGCAACGGCAGCATTGCCGTCCTGCGCGAGATCGGCGTGGAAACCGGCGGATCAAACGTGCAATGGGCGGTGAACCCCGAAAACGGCCGCATGGTCGTGATCGAAATGAACCCGCGCGTGTCGCGGTCTTCGGCATTGGCGTCAAAGGCTACAGGCTTTCCGATTGCGAAAATCGCTGCAAAACTGGCCGTTGGCTATACTCTTGACGAGTTGGACAACGACATCACCAAGGTGACGCCGGCCAGCTTTGAGCCGACGATCGATTATGTCGTCACCAAGATTCCGAAATTCGCGTTTGAGAAATTCCCCGGCTCGCAGCCCAACCTGACCACGGCGATGAAATCGGTGGGTGAGGCGATGGCGATTGGCCGCACGATCCACGAATCGCTGCAAAAGGCGCTGTCCTCGATGGAATCGGGCCTGTCCGGGTTTGACGAGATCACCATCGACGGCGCGCCCGACAAGGCCGCTGTAATCAAGGCGATCAGCCAGCAAACCCCCGACCGTTTGCGCACCATCGCGCAGGCCATGCGCGAGGGGCTGACCGACGACGAAATCCAAGCCGCCACCGCCTTTGATCCGTGGTTTCTGGCCCGCATCCGCGAGATCATCGAGGCCGAGGCAGACGTGCGCGAACACGGCCTGCCGCAAGACGCCGACGGTCTGCGCCGCCTGAAAATGATGGGCTTCAGTGATGCGCGGCTGGCGATGCTGACCGGCTTTACCGAAGCCGATGTGCGCCGTTTGCGGACGGCCGAGGGTGTGACAGCCGTGTTCAAGCGGATTGACACCTGCGCGGCCGAATTCGAGGCGCAGACGCCTTACATGTATTCCACATACGAGGCCCCGATGATGGGCGATGTGGAATGCGAAGCGCGCCCCAGCGACCGCAAGAAAGTGGTCATTCTGGGCGGTGGCCCGAACCGGATCGGTCAGGGGATCGAATTTGATTATTGCTGCTGTCATGCTTGTTTCGCCCTCAGCGACGCGGGCTATGAGACGATCATGATCAACTGCAACCCCGAGACGGTCTCGACCGATTATGACACCTCAGACCGGTTGTATTTCGAGCCGCTGACATTCGAGCACGTGATGGAAATTCTGCGGGTAGAGCAGGATAACGGCACGCTGCACGGTGTGATCGTTCAGTTTGGCGGGCAGACGCCGCTGAAACTGGCCAATGCGCTTGAGTCCGAGGGTATCCCGATTCTGGGCACCTCGCCCGATGCGATTGATCTGGCCGAAGATCGCGAGCGGTTTCAGGCGCTGGTCAACCAGCTAGACCTGAAGCAACCCAAAAACGGCATTGCCAGCACGGATGCGCAGGCCCTTGAAATTGCCGAAGAAATCGGGTTCCCAATGGTGGTCCGCCCGTCTTATGTTTTGGGCGGTCGGGCGATGGAAATCGTCCGCGATATGGCCCATCTGGAACGCTACATCGCCGAGGCGGTCGTGGTCTCGGGTGACAGCCCGGTGTTGCTCGACAGCTATCTGTCGGGCGCAATCGAATGTGACGTGGACGCCCTGAGCGATGGTGAAACCGTGCATGTGGCCGGGATCATGCAGCACATCGAAGAGGCTGGCGTGCATTCGGGCGACAGCGCTTGTTCGTTGCCCCCCTATTCGCTAAGCGACGCAACCATCGCCGAAATTCATCGCCAGACCAAGGCATTGGCCAAGGGCCTGAATGTGCGCGGCCTGATGAACGTGCAATTTGCCGTCAAGGGCGACGACATTTATCTGATCGAGGTGAACCCGCGCGCCAGCCGCACGGTGCCGTTTGTCGCCAAGGCCACCGATTCGGCCATTGCGTCCATCGCGGCACGCCTGATGGCGGGTGAGCCGATGGCGAACTTCCCGCTGCGCGGGGCCTATCCCAAGGATACCAAACCGGGCAGCCTGCCGATGGCGGATCAGATGACGCTGGCCGATCCGGCGATGCCGTGGTTCTCGGTCAAAGAAGCGGTGTTGCCTTTTGCCCGCTTCCCCGGCGTTGATACGATCCTTGGCCCTGAAATGCGCTCGACCGGTGAGGTGATGGGGTGGGACGTGTCGTTCCCGCGCGCCTTCCTCAAGGCGCAAATGGGCGCCGGCACAGAATTGCCGCGCGACGGAAAAGTTTTCTTTTCGATCAAGGACATGGACAAGACCCTACACTTGATCGAAGCCGCGCGACTGTTGGTGGATATCGGGTTTGACCTTGTCGCGACACGCGGCACAGCACGGTTCCTTGAAGATCACAACATCGTCTGTGACGTGGTCAACAAAGTCTACGAGGGCCGCCCAAATGTGGTGGATATGCTGAAGGACGGGCAGATCGCGTTGGTCATGAACACCACCGAAGGCGCGCAGGCGGTCGAAGACAGCCGCGAAATCCGCTCGGTCGCGCTGTATGACCGTATTCCGTACTTTACCACGGCTGCGGGTGCACATGCGGCGGCACAAGCCATGACGGCGCGCGAAGAAGGCGAATTGACCTTTATGCCACTGCAAGGACCAGCATAAAGCTTTCCCACGGGAATCTGCCAACCCCCTGATTATCCGAGGGTTTTCAAAATTTCAGGCAATTTGAGCTGCATCCATGCTGTGGCGGTCAAGCCGCCATGTGCCAGTTGCATAGCTTTTTTGTGACTTAATCATTGCGCGATGATTTTTTTTGATTATTTGCGATGTATCGGTGGCATTGGCGACCGACTCACCCGCAACCTCACTCCTCAGGAGGCAAACATGACACGCGACCAACTGAACCGCGAATTGCGTATGCACAGTGCTTCCTGGCCGGCGGTCCTCATCGTGTACGGCATCATCGTAGCGACGATGGTGCTCAGCGCGATGTCCATCACCTGATCCAGGACGCTTCATAAAAATCATGGTGTTTTGAGATAGGCCAGAGGGCCGTGTAAAATTTCACCAAACCTGAGTATTTGCGGCGGATGGACATGTTCCACCCGCCGCTTTGTTTTTGGCAAAGGCGGCCTTAAATTTTGGTGCCTTGCACTTTTCCGGCGTCAGGGTCGATATCTGACGATGCCGCCTCGCCAACATTGTCGACACCGCGTTCTTCCAAGAGTGTCGTCAGCCAATCCGGGTCCATTTCAGGGACCGAGCTGAGCAACAGATCGGTGTAAGGATGGTGCGGCGGTTTGAACATTTCCTCTTTGGGGCCCTGTTCAACCACTTGTCCATGCTGCATCACGACAACCTCGTCAGCAATCGAACGCACCGTGGCCAGATCGTGTGTGATGAACATATAGGCAAGGTTCAGTTCTTTTTGCAGCCGGTCAAGCAAGCGCAAAATCCCCTCGGCGACCAGTTGGTCAAGCGCCGATGTCACCTCATCACAGATGATGAAGGTGGGGTCAGCCGCCAAAGCCCGCGCAATCCCGATCCGCTGCTTTTGGCCCCCGGACAGTTCCGGCGGATAGCGGTTGTAGTATTTCGACGGCTCAAGCTCGATCAGATCCAGCAATTCATCGACACGGCTTTTCAATTCGCTGCCGCGCAGGCCCTGATAGAACGCAGCAGGCCGCCCGATGATCTCGGAGATCTGAACCTTGGGGTTCAGCGCGGTATCGGCCATCTGATAAATCATCTGGCACTGGCGCAACTGGTCCTTGGAACGGTTCCTGTAATCCGGCGGAAATGGCTCGCCTTTGAACAGAACTTCGCCCTTGGACGGCGGCAACAGTCCGGTGATGACCCGCGCCGTGGTGGATTTACCCGACCCGGATTCTCCCACGACAGCCACGGTCATGCCTTCGTAGACATCAAAACTGACATCATCGAGAACCTTCTCGCCCCCGGTATATGACGCATCCACGTTGCGCACGGAAATCAGCGGCACATCATTCTTGGGGCGCTCTTTTTGCGGCCTTTTGAAGCTGCGGACCGCCCAAAGGGATTTGGTGTAATCCTCTTGCGGGTTGTCCAGCATCTCCTTGGTCGAGGCTTCTTCAACCTCTTCGCCTTTCAACAAGACCTTGATCGTGTCGGCCATCTGCGCCACGACCGCCAGATCGTGGGTGATGTAGATTGCCGCCGTGTTGTATTCATCGACGATATCCCGGATCGCGGCCAGAACTTCGATCTGGGTGGTCACGTCCAGCGCTGTTGTCGGCTCGTCGAAGATGATCAAATCGGGACGACAGGACATCGCCATCGCGGTCATCGCGCGCTGCAACTGTCCGCCCGATACCTGATGCGGATAGCGAAAGCCGATTTCTTCGGGGTTCGGAAGGCGTAGCTTTTCGTAAAGCTCCATCGCGTCTTCCTGCGCCTCCAGCCGCTTTTTCAAACGGTAGTGCAGCGGCGCTTCGGTGTGCTGGTCAATGATCTTATGGGCCGGATTGAACGACGCGGCAGCGGATTGCGCCACATAGGCAATCCGATTGCCGCGCAGACTGCGCTTTTCTTCTTCGGTTGCCGTGGTCAGCTCCATACCGTCAAACTCGATCGACCCGCCTGAAATTCGCGTGCCGTCGCGGGCATAGCCCATGGCGGCCGCGCCGATCGTCGACTTGCCGGCCCCCGATTCACCGATCAGGCCCAGAACCTCTCCGCGATGGAGGGTCAGATCGACACCTTTGATGATGTCGATCCATTGCTCGTCAGAGTAGCCCTGAATTTGCAGATCCTCGATTTCGAGCAGGACATCTTTCGATTTTACCATTTTATTTCTCCTTCAAGCCCGAGGACCGATGCAACATCCAGTCCACCACAAAGTTGACCGACACGGTCAGCAGCGCGATGGCCGCCGCCGGGATCAACGGTGTGATATCCCCGAACGAGATCAAAGTTGCGTTTTCCCGCACCATCGAGCCCCAGTCCGCCGTTGGCGGCTGAATGCCAAGGCCAAGGAAGGACAGGCCCGCCACCAGCAAGAACACAAAGCAGAATTCCAGCCCGAACTCGGCTACCAGAGGTGCGGTCGAATTGGGCAGAATTTCGCGGCGGATCAGATACCAGTTACCTTCCCCGCGCAGTTTGGCCGCTTCGATATAGTCCATGACCACGACATTGCCAGCGACCGCGCGGGTCAGGCGGAACACGCGCGGCGCGTAGATCACTGCCACCGCGATAATGATGACGTGGATATGAGGCCCAAAGATCGACAGCATCAAAAGCGCAAAGATCAGCGACGGGATCGACATGATCACATCCGCAAAGCGGCCCATGAACTGATCGAACCAGCCGCCCTTGGTGGCTGCCAGAAGGCCAGCAAGCGCCCCGATGATAAAGGCCAACAGCGTCGCGGCCAATGCCAGCCCGACCGAGTTGCGCGTGCCATACATCAGCCGACTAAAGATATCGCGGCCCAACTGATCGGCCCCCAGCAACATGTTGTCGTCCGCTGGCGCAAAGGCCGAGGCGATCACTTCGGCCTCGCCATGCGGTGCAATCCACGGCGCAAAAATACCCGCAACGGCATAGGTGAAGATGATGAACATCCCAAACGCCGCCGTCAAAGGTGCGGTGCGCAGTTCCTTGGCCATGTCATGCGAGGCGATGGCGATCATAAACTCACGAAACGCGTAGGACACCATAGCCGCCAAGGCCAGAATGCCAGCCACGATGGCAATGACCGCCAACGCGCCGGGACCACCGACAATCCCCACGATGAAGGAAATCAACGTCAGGCCGAACACCAGCAAAAACGCGGACCGCTGATTGAAATACGCCGCCAAACAAGACGCAATCAAAAGAAGGGTGTAGTAAGCAATTACGAAAAGGCTCATGTCTGTGTCCCCCTCACTTCGGATGCCGCAGGCGCGGATTTGTCAGGATGGCACCAACATCGGCTGCCAGATTGAGCAGGATGAAGGTTGCCGCGAAGATCAGACAACAGGCCTGAACGACCGGGAAGTCACGCTTTGACACCGCATCGACCAAGGCCTGACCGATACCGGGATACACGAACACCACCTCGACCAGCACAACGCCGGTGATCAGATAGGCAAGGTTCAGTGCAACCACGTTGATGATCGGTGCCCACGCATTGGGCAGCGCGTGCTTGACGATCACTTTCCATGGCGGCGCCCCTTTGAGCCGCGCCATTTCGATATAAGGCGAGGCCAGCAAGTTGATGATCGCCGCACGGGTCATCCGCATCATGTGCGCGGTCACAACCAGCACCAGCGTCAGCGCCGGCAAGAAGGTGCGATACAGCAGATCCCCCAAAGACATACCTTGGCTAAGGCTGGAGATCGCCGGGAACATGCCCCATTTCACGGCGAAAAACAGGATCAGGATATAGCCCAAAAAGAATTCGGGCGACGAGATGGACGTCAGCGTCAACACATTGGCCACCCGGTCAAAGATCGAGTTGCGCAAAAGTGCCACTATTACACCCAAGATGATCGCAAACGGAACTGCGATCACCGCGGCGTAGGCCGCAAGGAACAACGTGTTCATAAACCGTTCACCAATCAGGCCGGTGACCCGTTCCCCGGTCACGATCGACGACCCGAAATCAAATGTCACGGCCCCGCCAAGCCATTCAAGATAGCGCACGATGGCGGGTTTGTTCAGCCCCATCTGCTCGCGCAGCGCGGCAAGGTTATCCTCGGTGGCCCCTTGACCCAAAACCGCCTGAGCAATGTCGCCCGGCAGCAATTCGACCATGAAAAAGATAATGATCGAGATCACGAAAAGAATGACCAATCCGAGACCGAGCCGTCTTGCAATCAGTCCTAGAATGTCTCCCATCTGTCCCTCCTGCTGTTATGCTCGCGCGCGTTTCGAGTGGCCATTTTGGCGGCGCCGCCGAACAGAACTATTTTTGTTGCCATGCCCCAGTGTGATCCGACTTGGCACCAAAGGGGCGGCTATTGGCCTGATCCATGCCGTTTGATGGGCCAAGATCGGAGCAGGCAGCGAAAACCCGGCGCTCATCGCGCCGGGCTGGTCTTTGCTTAGCTTGCGAACCACCAACGGCTGGCGGCACGCGCGCCATCCATCTGCCAGCTTGCCGCCAAATCGGGGCCGTGCATGACATTCTTACGCCGCGCATAGACAAAGTTCGAGAAGAACGGGATCAGCGTGCCGCCGTCGTCGCGGGCCAGCATGGCCATCTCGCGATACATCTCGGCGCGCAGATCATCGTCCAACTCGGCCTTGGCTTTCAGCAGCAGCTCGTTGAAGCGCTCGTTTTGCCAATGGCTTTCGTTCCACGCCGCGTCGTCCTTGTAGGCCAGTGAATACATCACGTCCGGCGTTGGACGCGCACCCCACTGAACCACGCACCAAGGATCTTTCAGCCAGACATCGGAATAATAGCCGTCGCTTGGCGAACGGTTGACCTTGATGTCGATACCCGAGGCTTTGGCCTGTTCCGCAAACAGAACGCACATGTCGACCGCGCCGGAAAACACCGAGTCTGCCACCTTGAGTTCAACCGAAAGCCCTTCGGCACCGGCCTTTTTCAACAGGGACTTGGCCTGATCCGGATCATATTCGCGCTGCGGGATGTCATCGGGCCAATAGGGCATGGCTGGCGAATGGTGGAAATCATTGCCAATCGTGCCAGCGCCAAACAGGATCTTTTCGATGACCTCTTCGCGGTTCATCGAAAGCTTGATCGCGTTACGCACGTCGACATTGTCAAACGGGGCCACATCGCAAAACATCGGCATTGTGACTGTCGATGCCGACGGCACGTTGTCTACTTCAATATTCGGATCGCGCTCCAACAGCGACAATGTCTTCAGCTCAATCTGCGTGATCCCGTCCACGTCCCCGGTGACCAGCGCGGTCTGGCGGGCGTTCGGGTCATTCAGGACCGTGATGGTCACCTCATCGAAATAGGCCCCTTCGAGATGCCAGTCATCGTGCCGCACAAGGTGATATCCAACGCCGAATTCGGTGTCGACCAGACGATACGGGCCGCATCCATCGCCGGACTGCCAATTCAGGCTGCCATCGTCATTGGCAGGACAAATAACAAAGTGATAGTCGGTCATCAGCCATGGCAAGTCAGCGTTGCTTGACGCCATCTTGAGCGTGATCGAGTGATCCCCGTTGTCAACGATATCCTCGACATCCGACAACAAGGACTTGGCCGCCGATGTCGACGCCTCACCGCGGTGGTGGTTCAGCGATGCGATAACGTCGTTCGCCGTGACCTTCTTACCGCTGTGGAACGTGGCCTTGTCGTTCAGCTTGAAGGTCCACTCCTTGGCGTCCGGCGAGGCCGTCCATTCCGAGGCAACATCCGGGCCAAGCGACCCATCGGGCTCGATCAGGGTCAGGTAGCTGCGGAAAGTGTGGATCAGCATGATCGTCGAATAGGTCACATAGGTGCCGGGATCATGGCTGTCGGATGTGTTGCCGTCATGCGCCCCAAGCCGGAAGTGGCCACCGCGCGTTGGTGCCGCGTTTGCCTGCGTGGTCCACAATCCAGTCGCGGCCGAGGCTGAAAGGCCCGCCGCCATCGAATAGTTCATGAAAGACCGGCGTGACACTTTGGCGTCACGGGCCGCGTCGGCCAACCGGTCAATCAGAATCTGATCTTTGGAATTTTTCATGTCGTCTCCCTTTGGTCGATTTTTGTTTGTTATGCAAATTTGATGGGGTGCCGCGCCAACGAAGATGGGCAATTTATTCACAATCCCTGCGACGCACCTGCGCTATGCAGTGTGTGTAACTGTATCGCTTGGCCCCCTTTGGTGTCTTTGCTGATCATCCAGCCTGTGTCCGGCGCACGCAGGGCGCGCCGGACAGTTCTTGCAACCGATCAGCTTGCGAACCACCAGCGGCTTGGGGCGCGGGCGCCATCCAATTCCCAGCTGGCTGCAAGGTTATCGCCGCGCATCACATTGCTGCGGCGCGCATAGACGAAGTTATTGAACATCGGAATGATCGTGCCGCCATCATCGCGGGCCAGCATAGCCATCTCGCGATACATCTCTGCGCGCAGCTCATTGTCCAGCTCGGACTTGGCTTGCAGCAAAAGCTCGTTAAACCTCTCGTTCTGCCAACGGCTTTCGTTCCAAGCGGCATCAGATTTATACGCCAGCGTGTAGATGTTGTCTGGCGTGGGGCGCGCGCCCCACGACACGGCGCAGAACGGCTTTTTCAGCCAAACATCCGAATAGTATCCGTCGTTCGGCTCGCGGACCACGTCTATCTCGATTCCTGCGGCCTTGGCCTGTTCGGCGTAAAGAACGCACATGTCAACTGCACCCGAGAACACGCTGTCCGCAGTTGAAATGCTTACCGACAGGCCCTCGGCCCCGGCCTTTTTCAGCAGCGACTTTGCCTGATCCGGATCATAGTCGCGTTGCGGAATGTCATCGGGCCAATAGGGTTGCGCGGGGGAATGATGGAAATCATTGCCCTTGGTCGCGGCGCCAAAGGCGATTTTCTCGATGATTTCATCGCGATCCATCGCCAGTTTCAGCGCATTACGCACGTTCACATCGTCAAACGGCGCCGTGTCACAGAACATCGGCATCGTGATTGCCGCAGCCGAGGGGACGTTTTCAATCTCGATGTTCGGATCACGCTGAAGCAGGGCCGATGTTTTCAGGTCAATCAACGAAACCGCATCCACATCGCCTGTGACCAAAGCGGTCTGACGGGCGTTCGGATCGTTCAGCACCAGCAACTCCAGCGCGTCGAAATAGGCGCCTTCGAGGTGCCAGCCATCATGCCGGCTCAGCGACCAGCCAACACCAAACTCGCCCTCATCAATCTTGTAGGGGCCCGAGCCATCGCCGGATTGCCAGTTCGCAGTGCCATCATCATTGGCCGGACAAACGGCTAGGTGATAGTCAGTCATCAGCCAAGGCAGATCGGCAATACCGCTTTCCACGGTGACAACCACTGTATAGTCGCCATCCGCCGAGATATCGGTAACCGATGTCAGCAAGGACTTGGCCGCCGATGTCGATTTCTCGCCACGGTGATGATTCAGCGACGCGATGACATCAACGGCTGTCACGGGCTTGCCGCTGTGGAACGAGGCGTTCTGATTGATCTCGAACGTCCAGACCGAGGCGTCGTCATTTGCCGACCAGCTGGTCGCCAGATCCGGCCCAAGCGAACCGTCGGGTTCGATCTGCGTCAGGTAGCTGCGATACTGGTGCGCCAGATAGATTTGCTGACGCGACACATATTGACCGGGGTCATGGGTGTCTGATGAATTCCCATCGTGCATACCCACACGGAACGTGCCACCACGTTGCGGCGCAGCGTTGGCGGCCGACGTCCAAAGCCCGGTCGCGGCCGAGGCCGTCACGCCCGCCGCCATTGAATGGTGCATGAAGGATCGGCGCGAAATGCGCCCTTCACGGGCGGCATTGGCAAGACGGTCCATCAACAGTTGGTCTTTCGAATAGTTCATGATTTCTCCCTGGATTGGCCGATTTGGGTGCCGGTCTGTTTTGCTATAAGCAATAGCTTCACTCCGGAACGATATAGCAGGTAGCCCAATTGCGACATATCTCCAACAAAACACGAAATAGGCAGATCTTCCACCCTCAACTGACCAGTTTCAATTATTTTTAAGATTTTCTGATAGATACAGCATTCGTTCGCGTAATTGTGCACAATCGCTGCACTAAAACGCTCAGGTCACTGTTCTAAAACCGACATACTGGAACGCCAAAATCATGCGCTTGGCGCGGTTTTTTGCGCGGCTTCAACCCTGTTCGCGACGCGCACGCAGTCGCGCGAAATAGTCGACTCGCTTTTTCAGCTCCCGCTCGAATCCGCGTTCGACGGGCTGATAAAAAACCGGGCGTTTCATGCCTTCGGGAAAATAATCCTGCCCCGAAAACCCGTCTTCTGCGTCGTGATCATAGGCATAGCCCTCGCCATAGCCGTGTTCCTTCATCAGCTTGGTCGGCGCATTCAGAATATGACGCGGCGGCGGCTCACTTCCGGTTTGCTTAGCCGCGCGCATCGCCGCCTTATACCCCGCGTAGGCCGCGTTCGACTTAGGCGCCAGTGACAGGTAAACCACCGCCTGCGCCAGCGCCAGTTCGCCTTCTGGGCTGCCGAGGCGTTCATAGGTTTCCCAAGCGTGCACGCACACAGTTTGGGCATGGCTGTCGGCCAATCCGATATCTTCCACCGCCATCCGTGTGATGCGGCGCGCCAGATAGCGTGGATCTTCGCCGCCGGTCAGCATCCGGGCAAACCAATACAGCGCGGCGTCCGGATCGGAGCCACGCACCGATTTATGCAGGGCCGAGATCAGGTTGTAGTGTTCATCCCCGCCCTTGTCATACTTGGCGGCGCGCCGCATCAAACGCTGGCCAAGCGCGCGCGCATCCAGTTTTCCATCAACGGTCCATGCCGACACCTGTTCAATCAGGTTCAACAACGCGCGCCCGTCGCCATCGGCCATTTCCAACAACGCTTCACGCGCATGGCCATCCAAAGGCAAAGGCTGCCCCAGTTCCGCCTCGGCGCGCTGCGCCAGCCGCTCAAGATCGGCCAGCCCCAACCGTTCCAGAACCAGAACCTGCGCCCGGCTCAGCAAAGCGGCGTTCAACTCGAAACTGGGGTTTTCCGTCGTTGCCCCCACCAGCAGTATTGTTCCATCCTCCATATGCGGCAGAAAACTGTCTTGCTGGGCCTTGTTGAAGCGGTGAATCTCATCCACGAACAGTAATGTGCCCTGCCCATTCGCGCGCCGGTGCCGGGCCTGTTCAAATACTTTCTTTAGCTCGGCCACACCGCTGAAAATCGCGCTGATCTGCTCGAAATGCAGATCGGTTTCATGGGCCAGCAGCCGTGCAATCGTGGTTTTACCAACGCCGGGCGGCCCCCAGAACACCAAGGAAGACAAACTGCCCGAGGCCAGCATCACCCCAAGCGGCGCCTCAGATCCAAGCACCTGATCTTGGCCGATTACGTCAGACAGGACTTGTGGGCGCAACCTGTCGGCCAAGGGGCGCGGTGCGCCAGTGTCTGGGGGCGTTTCGCCGGGGGTATCAAACAGGTCGGTCATGGATTACAGCCGAAACCGCATGACCATACGCTGGCCGCCGCGCTGCACTTCAAGCGTCAGCCGTCCGCGCGCGTCATTGAGCAGGGCCAGAGCGCTGTCTGTATCGGGCACCTCGACCCCGTTGATCTTTCGTAGCATATCACCCGGGCGCAGGCCGATCCGCGCGCCCACTGGCCCCGGATCATCCACAACAACGCCGCTGGCTGCCAATGGCAGATCATACTGCGCCAGCACAACGGGGTTGATGGTTGACACCGTCATGCCCGGAATGGCGGCCCTGCCCCCGCTTTGCGACTGACTGCGCGGCGGATCATCAGGCGGTGCCGTCAGCGTCAGGGTTATGTCGTCTGCCGTCCCGTCCCGCAGCCGGGTGATCGTGGCCTCGGCGCCAATTCCCGCGACGGACATCCGAAAAATCATTTCCGCCGGGGTGTTCACAGGCTGATTATCCACCGCGCTGATCACATCCCCCGGCGCAATCCCGGCAGCGGCAAAGGCGCTTTGCGGATGAACCTCGGATATGACCAGACCACCGGGACGATCCAGCCCCAGACCTTCGGCCATGTCAGCCGTCACAGGTTGGCCACCCAATCCGGCCCAAGGCTGTTGAAACTCGGTTTCGCCGGCCTGCGCCTGCGCTACGAATTGCGCCACCAACGCCGAAGGAATGGCAAAGCCAATACCGTTCGACCCGCCCGAACGGCTGAGGATTTGCGTGTTGACCCCCACCAATTCACCATTCACGTCCACCAACGCGCCGCCGGAATTGCCGGGATTGATCGGCGCGTCGGTCTGGATGAAATAGCCCCGCCCGCTGCCCGTGGCGGTGCCCGACCGCGCCAGCCCGGACACGATCCCACTGCTGACGGTTTGGCCCACCCCGAAAGGATTGCCGATGGCCAGCACCAGTTCACCCACCTCGACGGTGTCGCTGTCACGCAGGGGCAGCGCCGGCATCTTCGGGGCATCCTCAAGCTGGAGAATGGCAAGATCACTGTCTTGATCCGACAACACGACGCGCGCCGAAAATTCCCGACGGTCATTCAGCGCCACGCGGATATCCGTCGCCTCGCCGACAACATGATAATTCGAGACGACAATCCCATCCGGCGACAGGATCACACCCGACCCCAACGAGTTCTGCACGCGCTGTTGCGGAACATCGAAATCCCTGAAAAGATTTTGGAAAAAAGGGTCACGGCTGAACGGGCTGGAGCGCACGTTGACGATCTTGCGAGCATAGATGTTCACAACCGCAGGGGCGGTTCGTTGAACCACCGGCGCGAACCCAAGCGAGATTTCCGCCTGACTGGTGGGCACGCGGGTGTCGGCCCATGCCGGGATGGCAAGGCTGGTTAATACAATGCAAAGCGCCCTGATCACTGTCGCATCTCCTTCATAGCTTGCCGGCAGCATATGCGAAGTCCCCTGGGACATTGCAAGCGTCGTGAGAATCAGTGCAAGGGCCACCAACGGCCCCAAACGCAAAGGCCCCTGCCAATCTGGCAGGGGCCCGAAACAAAACCAACAGGTTTTGAGCTTTTATTCTTCAGCGGTTGCTACGTCTTCGGCGGCAACGCGGGCGCGGTCAGCCGCGCCCTTTGCATCGACATCACGGTCGACGAATTCGATGATCGCCATCGGTGCCATGTCGCCGTAGCGGAAGCCGGCCTTCAGAACGCGCACATAGCCACCCTGACGGTCCTTGTAGCGCGGACCCAGAATGTCGAACAGTTTCGCGACGTACTGATCCTGCTTGAGCTGCGACGCCGCCTGACGGCGCGCATGCAAATCACCGCGCTTGCCAAGTGTGACCAGCTTTTCGATGATCCGGCGCAGTTCCTTGGCCTTGGGCAGGGTCGTCTTGATCTGCTCATGCTCGATCAGCGATCCGGCCATGTTGGCCCACAGGGCCTTGCGGTGTTCGTGGGTGCGGTTGAGGCGGCGATAGCCTTTTGCGTGACGCATTTGATTGTCTCCTAAACGTGTTTTGCTTTGTCTGGCCGGCGATGCGTGTCACCGACTCTCCTTGGGGCGGATGCCCGGATTGGGTGCGCATTTGCTGCGCACCCTCTTTGCGATGTGCCCTATAGGCGCAACTATTAGAACTGGTCTTCGAACTTCTTGGCCAGATCTTCGATGTTGTCCGGCGGCCAATCCTCGACATCCATGCCAAGGTGCAGGCCCATGCCCGACAGAACTTCTTTGATCTCGTTCAGCGACTTGCGGCCAAAGTTCGGCGTGCGCAGCATCTCGGCTTCTGTCTTCTGGATCAGATCGCCAATGTAAACGATGTTGTCGTTCTTCAGGCAGTTGGCCGAACGCACCGACAGTTCCAACTCGTCCACTTTCTTGAGCAGCAGCGGGTTGAACTCCAAGCCTTCGTCTTCGGACTCGCGGCCAGCCGACTCAGGCTCGTCGAAGTTGACGAAGATCGACAGCTGGTCTTGCAGAATACGGGCGGCGTAGGCCACGGCGTCATCCGGCGTCAGCGATCCGTCGGTTTCGACTTTCATGGTCAGCTTGTCATAATCCAGCACCTGGCCCTCGCGGGTGGGTTGCACGTCGTAGCTGACTTTTTTAACCGGCGAATAGATCGCGTCGATCGGGATCATGCCAATGGGCGCGTCTTCGGGTTTGTTCTTGTCAGCCGCAACATAGCCTTTGCCGGTGTTGACAGTCAGTTCCATGAACAGATCGGCACCATCATCAAGGTGGCAGATGACGTGATGCTTGTTCAGCACCTCGATACCGGCACTGTCCGAGATATCGCCTGCGGTCACAACCGCCGGGCCTTTGGCCGAAATCGACAGGCGCTTGGGCCCTTCGACTTCCATGCGCAGGGCAACGCCCTTGAGGTTCAGAACGATGTCAGTCACGTCTTCACGCACACCGGCAACCGAGCTGAATTCATGCAGCACGTTGTCGATCTGCACGCTGGTGATCGCGGCCCCCTGAAGCGAGGACAGCAACACGCGACGCAGCGCATTGCCCAGTGTCAGACCAAAGCCGCGTTCAAGCGGTTCGGCGATTACGGTTGCCTGACGCATCGGATCATTGCCCGGTTTCACGTCAAGCTGTGTCGGCTTGATCAGTTCTGCCCAATTTTTATGGATCATGCGGTCCCTCCATTCCTGTCCCGGCTCCATGCCCAAAAGCACGGGACGCCCGAGGATAAAATAACGGAGTGGGGCCGCGACAGTTGCGCAGCCCCACCCACTGAAATAACTTAGACCCGGCGGCGTTTCGGCGGGCGGCACCCATTGTGTGCAATCGGCGTCACGTCACGGATCGACGTGATGTTGAAGCCAACGGCAGCCAGCGCACGCAGCGCCGATTCACGGCCCGAACCGGGGCCCTGAACTTCGACCTCAAGGGTTTTCATGCCGTGGTCCTGTGCCTTGCGGCCTGCATCTTCGGCAGCCATCTGAGCGGCGTACGGGGTCGACTTACGCGAGCCCTTGAACCCCATGGTGCCGGCCGAGGACCATGCAATTGCATTGCCCTGAACGTCCGAGATCAGGATCTTGGTGTTGTTAAACGAAGAATTCACATGAGCAACGCCAGTGGCGATGTTCTTGGAAACCTTTTTCTTGGTGCGACGAGTATCACGTGCCATGTTCTCAGCCCTCCCTTACTTCTTCTTGCCGGCGATGGCTTTCGCCGGGCCCTTGCGGGTACGGGCATTGGTGTGCGTCCGCTGACCGCGAACCGGCAGGTTGCGGCGGTGACGCAGACCACGATAGCAACCAAGGTCCATCAGACGCTTGACGTTCATCTGCACTTCGCGGCGCAGATCACCTTCAACGGTGTAGTTGGCGTCGATGTGTTCGCGCAGCGCAACAGCTTCGGTGTCCGAAAGCTCGTTGATACGGCGCGCTTGGTCGATACCAGTTGCTTCGCAAATGGCTTTGGCCGCAGAATGGCCAATACCGGTGATGTAAGTGAGAGCGATCGGCACCCGTTTGGAAGTCGGGAGGTTTACGCCGGCAATGCGTGCCACGTGTCATATCCTTTCGTTGCGGTTCCGTAGCGCCAGAACCTTTTTTCACAACGTAGGCCCGCGCTGTTGTGCATCGGGCCGCAGCTGAATTCAGGTGATCGGCCCAGAACGGGCCAGCCCCACGCCAGAATCAAATCTGCATGGGATGGTGCTGGTTAGGGGGATTTTTACAGGGCGTCAACCCCAGACTCTTTATTTCGAGAGCGCTTCGTCAATCGCGGCCTTGACCTGATCGATCGTGCCCAAACCGTCGACGGATTTAAGCTGCCCCTTGGCGTAGTAATACCCGATCAACGGCGAGGTTTTCTTGTAATATTCCATCAAGCGATATTTGACGCTTTCCTCGTTATCATCGGCACGGACGGGCTGACCAGCGGCCCGCGCGTCTTCGGCACGCCCCACGATGCGTTTGATCAGCGTGTCGTCATCGACGCGCATCTCGATCACGGCATCAAGAGATTCGCCCTGCTCGTCCAGAAGATCGGCCAAGGCATCGGCCTGCGCCAATGTACGTGGGAAGCCGTCAAAGATGAAGCCGCCCTTCTTGTCGCCTTGCAGCTTTTCGCGGATCAGGCCGATGACGATATCGTCTGTCACCAACTCACCGCGCGCCATGACTTCGGCCACCTTGTTGCCCATGTCGGTGCCGCTGTCCTTGGCCTCACGCAGCATATCGCCGGTGGAAAGTTGGATCATGTCGCGGCTCTCGACAAGAATACTCGCCTGTGTGCCTTTGCCGGCGCCCGGCGGTCCAAGAAGAATGATGTTCATTTACGACCAGTCCCTTTCCTGCGGGCGCGTTTTTTGGATTTGCCCTTGCCGCCCAGTTGCGATTTCTCGATCAGCCCTTCGTATTGATGGGCCAGCAGGTGGCTTTGAACCTGCTGGATCGTGTCCATCGTCACCGACACCACGATCAAAACAGATGTCCCGCCAAAATAGAATGGGATCGCGAACTGCCCGCGCAAAACCTCGGGCAGCATGCAAACGGCAGCCAGATAGGCCGAGCCAAGAACAAGAAGACGCGTCACAACGTAATCGAGATACTCCGCCGTCTTCTTGCCCGGGCGGACGCCGGGCACGAAACCGTTCTGGTTTTTCAGGTTATCCGCCACATCATCTGTCTTGAAGGCAACGTTGTAGGTGTAGAAATACGTGAAAAAGACGATCATGGCCGTGAAAAACAACAGGTAGAGCGGCTGACCAGGGCCAAAATAAGCCATGATGGTCGACATCATCGGGCTGGTCTCGTTGCCGGAAAACGTGCTGATCGTGGTCGGCAAAAGCAAAAGCGAACTGGCAAAGATCGCCGGGATCACGCCAGCCGGGTTCACCTTGACCGGCAAATGCGACGACCCGCCATCATAGACCTTCATCCCCACCTGTCTGCGCGGATACTGGATATGGATTTTGCGCAACGAGCGTTCCATGAACACCACGAAAGCGATCACACCGATCACCATAACGATCACGCCGATGATCACCGCCGGGCTGATCGCGCCCGAGCGGCCCGAGGCAAAAAACTGCGCCAGCGCGGCGGGCACTTCGGCGATGATGCCGACAAAGATGATCAACGAAATCCCGTTGCCGACACCACGCGCGGTGATCTGCTCACCCAGCCACATCAAGAACATCGTGCCGCCCACAAGGGTGATCATACAGCTGGCGATAAAGAAAAAGCCCGGCGTCGTGACCAGATCGCCCGATTGCAGGCTGACCGCCAGACCGTAGGATTGCAGCGTCGCCAATAATACGGTGCCATAGCGCGTGTATTGATTGATCTTCTTGCGGCCCTGTTCGCCCTCTTTCTTGATCTGCTCAAGCGCGGGCACCATGGCCGCCAAAAGCTGCACAATGATCGAGGCCGAGATATAAGGCATAATCCCAAGGGCAAAAATCCCCATCCGCCCAAGCGCACCGCCCGTGAACATCGACAGCATGCCACCGATTGACGAGGCCGCGCCCTCCATGAACTCGCGCAGTTCCGCACCGTCGATACCGGGCACCGGGATGTAGGTGCCAAGCCGGTAGACAATCAACAGCCCCAGCGTAAACAGGATGCGTTTGCGTAGATCGGTGGCCTTGCCAAGCGCCGACCAGCTGGTGTTGGCGGCCATTTGTTCTGCTGCAGATACCATGCGCGGTCTCTTTCAAGTGACAACGCCGCCAAAAGCCGTTTTCCGGCCCAGGCGGCGTTTTCGGGAAAACTTAAGGGTATGTAAGCGGCACGCTGGCCGCTCACAACCTCTTATTCAGCCGCCTGCGCGGTTGTGACTGTCAATGAGCCACCCGCCTTTTCGACAGCTTCGATTGTGGATTTCGACGCGCCGGTGACTTCAAGCGTCAGTTTGGCGGTGATATCACCCTTGGCCAAAACGCGCACGCCATCCAGCTTGCGGCGTACCAGACCGGATGCCAGCAGGGCATCCTCGGTGATGGCCGCTTTGCCGTCCAGCTTGCCTTCGTCGACGAACTTCTGGATTAGACCAAGGTTCACAACGGCGAATTTCTTGCGGTTGGGTTTGGTAAAGCCACGCTTGGGCAGGCGCTGATAGATCGGCATCTGGCCGCCTTCAAAGCCCTTGATCGCAACACCCGAACGGGATTTCTGACCTTTGATACCACGGCCACCGGTTTTACCCATGCCCGAACCCGGGCCACGGCCAACACGTTTGCGACGTTTGGTTGCACCGGGATTGTCGTGCAGTTCATTCAGTTTCATTTCGCTTCTCCTAAAGCCGGATGTGACCCCCGAAGCGTCATGGGGCCAACCACGGCATGCCTTGAACAATGAGTCGTGACACAAGGTGCCACCCGCGGGCGTATACGGGGTGTCGGATGGCGATGCAAGGGGGGCAGCTATAGGACGTGATCCCGAATGGAAAACGCCCCGGCCATTTCTGACCGGGGCGTTTTATCTTTGGCATCGGAAACTTCAAAAGTTTCCGATCCGTTTTCTTTTCAAGAAAACGGCCTCAGCCCTTTTCTTCGACGATCTCGACCATATGCGGGATCTTGGCGATCATGCCGCGCACGGCTGGGGTGTCTTCCAGCTCGCGGGTTTTGTGCATCTTGTTCAGGCCAAGCCCAATCAACGTCTGGCGTTGTTTCTCGGGGCGGCGGATCGGCGAACCGATTTGCTTGACTACGATGGTCTTTGCCATGGGTCGCTCTCCTTACGCTTCTGCGGCTTCTTTGGCCGGCGCGTCATCCTTTTTCAGGATGTCGGCAACCTTTTTGCCACGGCGCTGTGCCACCATGCGGGGGCTGGCCTGAAACTGCAACGCATTCAGCGTTGCGCGGATCATGTTATACGGGTTCTGCGAGCCAACCGATTTGGCCACAACATCCTGAATGCCCAGCATTTCGAACACGGCACGCATCGGACCACCGGCAATGATACCAGTACCCTGCGGTGCGGTGCGCATAACCACCTTGCCGGCACCATGACGACCGTAGCCATCGTGATGCAGGGTGCGGCCTTCGCGCAGCGGCACGCGGATCATCTGACGCTTGGCTTGTTCGGTTGCCTTACGAATCGCTTCGGGCACCTCTTTGGCCTTGCCTTTGCCAAAGCCAACACGGCCTTTCTGGTCACCAACGACCACAAGCGCCGCGAAGCCAAAACGCTTACCGCCCTTGACGGTCTTTGACACACGGTTGATCGCGACCAGGCGATCTGCGAATTCCGGCGCTTCGTCGCGATCGCGACCTCCACGGCGGTTGTCATCTCTTGCCATTTGGCATCCTTTCATTGCGGCACCTTGTGGCACCAAATCTTGGTCAATCCTGGTGAGCGGCATCCATAAACGCAGCCCCCGGATCATCGAGGCGCCCCAAAGCAAAGCCCGGGGCGCCTGCGCTTAGATTTTCAGACCACCTTCACGCGCAGCATCGGCCAAGGCCTTGATGCGTCCGTGAAAGAGGAAACCGCCCCGATCGAACTGGGCTTCGCTGATACCTGCCTTTTTGGCACGCTCGGCAATAGTGACCCCGATCTTGGTTGCGGCTTCGACGTTGTTCTTGCCGACCAGGCCCAAATCCTTTTCCAAGGTCGAGGCCGAAGCGAGCGTCACGCCGTTGACGTCGTCGATCAGCTGTACGCTGATATTTTTCGAGGACCGGTGAACCGAAAGGCGTGCAAGCCCAACGTTCACCTTCCGAAGTTTGTTCCGAACGCGCAGGCGGCGTTTGAGGAACAGTTGTCTTTTGCTGTTTGCCATCTGTCGCGTCCTTACTTCTTCTTGCCTTCCTTCTGGAAGATATACTCGCCTTTATAGCGGATGCCCTTGCCTTTATACGGCTCGGGGCGGCGCCATTCGCGGATGTTTGCCGCGACTTGTCCAACGAGTTGCTTGTCATGGCCTTCAACCACCAGTTCGGTGGGCTTGGGCGCGGTGACAGTCACACCTTCCGGTACTTCGAAATCTACATCGTGGCTAAGCCCGAGGTTCAGCTTCAGGGTGTTGCCCTGCATCTGAGCCCGGTAACCAACGCCCTGAATTTCCAAGTCCTTGCGGAAAAGCTCTTTGGACCCATGGACCAAGTTGGCGATCACGGTGCGGGTCATCCCCCACTGCTGGCGCGCGCGCTTGGATTTACCGCGCGGGCTAACCGATACGGCACCATCTTCGATCGTGATGGTGACATCATCGGTGGCCGTGAACACCTTGGTGGCCTTTGGGCCTTTGATTTCGATTGTCTGACCCGAGAGGCTGGCAGTGACGCCATCGGGCAGAGTGACGGGTTGTTTTCCGATACGAGACATGTCCGCGCTCCTTAGAATACGGTGCAGAGCACTTCACCACCAACGTTGGCGGCACGTGCAGCTGCATCCGACATCACACCTTTGGGTGTGGAGACAATCGACACGCCCAGGCCCTGACGGACCGAAGGGATGTCCTTGACGCCCATGTAGACGCGACGACCGGGTTTGGAGACCCGCTTCATTTCGCGAATGGCGGGGGCGCCTTCATAATACTTCAGGCTGATTTCCAAGGCCGGATGACCGTCTGCGCCGGTCGTCTTTTCATAGCCACGAATGTAACCTTCGTCAGCCAGCACATCCAGAACCCAACACCGCAGCTTGGAGCCGGGGCAAGGGACGGTGGACTTACCACGCATAGCCGCGTTGCGGATACGGGTCAGCATATCGCCGATAGGATCGTTCATTTTGCGTCCTCCTTACCAGCTCGATTTCACCATGCCGGGAGCTTGGCCATTTGAACCAAGCTCTCGCAGGGCGATCCGCGACACTTTGAGTTTGCGATAATAAGCATGCGGACGACCCGTCAGCTGGCAGCGGTTGTGCAACCGGGTGGCCGAGCTGTTGCGCGGCAGTTCCGCCAGCTTCAGGGAGGCGCGAAAACGCTCTTCCATCGGCTTGCTTTCGTCATTGATGATCTCTTTGAGAGCGGCCCGCTTGGCGGCGTATTTCTCGACCAGGCGCTGACGCTTCTTCTCGCGTTCGATCATTGCTTTTTTAGCCATATCTCTTTCCTTCCGCGATCAGCTGGTGAAGGGCATGTTGAAATGCTTCAACAGCGCCTTGGCTTCAGCGTCGGTCTCCGCCGTGGTGGCGATGATGATGTCCATACCCCAGACTTCGTCGACTTTGTCATACTCAATCTCGGGGAACACGATGTGTTCTTTGACGCCCATGGCATAGTTGCCGCGGCCATCAAAGGATTTGCCCGAAACACCGCGGAAGTCGCGGATACGGGGCATTGCAATCGTGATCAGACGATCTAGGAAATCGTACATGCGGTCGCCACGCAGGGTGACCTTCGCGCCCATCGGCATACCTTCACGCACCCGGAACCCGGCGATCGAGTTCTTGGCCGTAGTGATCAGCGCCTTTTGGCCCGCGATCTTGCTCAGGTCTTCCTGAGCCGATTTGGCTTTTTTGGAGTCCTTGACCGCCTCGGCACCGCAGCCGATGTTCAGGACGATCTTGTCCAGACGCGGGATCTGCATGTCGTTGGTATAGCCGAACTCTTCTTTCAGCGCGGCCTTGATCGTGTCGCGGAACTGCGTGCGCAGGCGCGGGGTGTAGTTTGCACTATCAAGCATCGATCACGTCCCCCGTGGTCTTGGCAAAACGCACTTTCTTGTCGCCGTCCATTTTGAAGCCGACCCGCGTGGGTTTGCCGTTCTTGTCGAGGATCGCCAAGTTGCTGAGATCAATCGGCATGGGCTGCGGAATGCGGCCGCCTTGGCTCTGCTGGCTTTGTTTGGTGTGGCGGATGGCCATGTTGACGCCTTCGACCACAGCTTTACCGGCCTTGGGGCTGACAGAGGCAATCGTGCCCTGCTTGCCCTTATCCTTACCGGACAGAACGACGACCTTGTCGCCTTTTTTCAATTTAGCAGCCATCTTACAGCACCTCCGGCGCGAGCGAGATGATTTTCATGAACTTCTTGGCGCGCAGTTCGCGCACCACCGGCCCAAAGATACGGGTGCCGACAGGTTCATTGTTGTTGTTCAAAATAACAGCCGCGTTGCGGTCAAAGCGGATGGCGGTGCCATCTTCGCGGCGGACTTCTTTCGCGGTGCGCACGACAACGGCCTTACGGACGTCACCTTTCTTTACGCGGCCGCGCGGAATGGCCTCTTTCACGGATACGACGATGATATCACCCACCGACGCATATTTCCGTTTGGAGCCACCCAGGACCTTGATGCACTGCACCCGGCGTGCGCCGGAGTTGTCAGCAACATCCAGATTGGTCTGCATCTGGATCATTTGGTTTCTCCCGACCTTTGGGGGGCGTTATTGCCATTTCCCCAGGGTTTCGCTCATTCTGTAAGGGGCTGGGGGCTTACGCCTCCAGAACCTCCCAGCGTTTCGTTTTCGATTTCGGCGCGCATTCGATGATGCGAACGGAATCGCCGATCTTGAAAGCGTTCTTTTCATCGTGAGCCCGGTATTTCTTGGACTTACGGATGGTTTTCTTCAGAACCGGGTGCGTGAAGCGGCGTTCGACCGATACGGTGACGGTCTGTTCGTTGGCGTCGCTGGTCACGGTGCCTTGAAGGATACGTTTGGGCATAACTCAAGGCCTCCCTTATTCTGCTTGGGCCGCATCAGCGGCCTTTTCGTTGAGAATGGTCTTCACGCGGGCTGCGGCGCGACGCGCCTGCTTCATGCGTGCGGAATTCTCAAGTTGACCTGTCGCCGACTGAAAGCGCAGGTTGAACTGCTCTTTCTTCAGCGCGACCAGCTCTTCGCGGAGCTGATCGGGGGTCTTGTTTCTCAATTCGGTGGCGTCCATCGCCTGTTCCTTTCTCATAACACCAGCAAGCCCCTGACAGTTGGTTCAGGGTAACCCGAGACCTGGTGGATGGATTGCAAATACACGAATCCCCCGCAAGGCAGGGGACCGTGGATTGCCGCTTTATAAGGGAGGTGCGCCTGTAGGGCAAGGGGGAGTATGGGTTGCGCCGAACGAAAACACTTGGATTCGATGGAGCTATTTGATTAACTAACAAGAGCGCGTGAGCCTTTAAACAACTAGGAAGTGTTTTGTGGGTAATATAATTCGGTTTTTAGTAATTTCAGTATGCGGGATAACAGGGGTCAAGTCTATGGAGACCTCACCAATCGCTGGCCTGTTCTTCTTTTTAATTTCCGGGACAACACTAATTTCATTACTCAATGAATTCGGCGTAATTTCTTATGACGATTGGCCAATACTGGCAGGTGCAGCGATTGGACTTATCGATCTCGCGATTGAAGCAATAGTCAACTGATAGTGGCAATACGATGACTTGGAAACAGTGGACATTTGGCTTAGAGCGTGTCGCGTTTAATCGGTTTTGTATCCTGCTGCCTTGAAGAAGTTGTAGCATTCCTCGTCGGTGAAG
>NZ_JAAORB010000024.1 GCF_011601345.1 Roseovarius gahaiensis | reverse complement strand
TTCAGATTCCGGGGAGGAAGATCACAACAGATTCGCTGAAGCGGACCGGCTGGAAGCCGGTGGCTTCGATCCATTAGGTGGAAAGTGAATGCTTGCTGGACGCCCGGATGTCCAAACTTCGGCGTCGCAGCGCCATCGCAGGTCAACCAAGGTCGACCGAAAAAAGACGACACCTCACGCTGGGATGGTTGCCGAGCGAATGGGGATGATGGAAACACGGCCGACCAAAAGGTCTTCTGCAAGGCCTGCCGGAAATCCGCAAGCAAGCCACCACGCCGAACCAGAGCTGTCTTGGTATTCCCGGTAGCGTCAATTTTGACACTTAAAGTCGCTGTTTTATTAACAAAGTATCTATTTTGATACTTAGTGTTGAGTTCTTTGCAGATTTGCAATATCTTCTTGGACAAGATTTGCAGTGCGCTGAGGATGCTAATGGAGACATTGCCGGGGTTTCTGACCCCCGAAGACATCAAGGAGAAGATGCGCGATGCGGTGCGCAAGCGGCGCATCGGCATGGGCTTCACGCAAGAGGAGCTGGCCGCGCGCGCCGGGATCTCGCTCGCCACCATGAGACGATTCGAAAAGAGAGGTGACGGCACCCTTTCGACCGTGTTGGCGCTGGCCGAGACGCTTGACGCGCTGGATGGCTTCAGGAACCTCTTCCCACCGGTCGAGGCGCGCACGCTCGATGAGCTCGAGCGGCAGAAGTCCGAGAAAACCCCACAACGCGTGCGCAAAAGGAAGATCTCATGATCGACCGCCTCCATGTCACCATTGATTTCGGCGCCGGCACCAACGAGCGCCCGGTCGGACAGATGGGCTGGGACGGCCGCGCGCGCCACGCCGTGCTGGAATGGGATCGCACCTTTGCGGCCGCGCCACTGCCAATTTCCCCGATCCACATCAACTCCCAGGCCGGACTCCTGCGCCCCAAGAGCCGCGCCTTCGGCGATTTGCCTGCGGTGTTTGGCGACAGCTTGCCCGACGGCTGGGGTAAGCTGTTGGTCGACCGCGAACTGCAGGCGCGCGGCGTGCGGCTGGACGAAATCACCGACATGGACCGGCTCGCCATGGTTGGCACCGCCGGCATGGGCGCGCTGGCCTACCAACCGGCTCAGGATCCCGACCCGGAGGGTGATTTCGATCTTGACTGGTTCGAACGGCTAGTGCCCGAGGTTGATGGCGGCGCCACGGCCGGGGAACTGGAGCGGCTGCGCGCGGTGGCGGGCGGCTCCCAGGGCGCGCGGCCGAAGTTCGTGGCCCAGCTGGCGGCGGACGGTGCGCGGCTGCGCGATCACCGCGCGGCGCTGGAGAAGGGCTGGCGCCATGTCCTGGTGAAGCGGCGCGCGCTGCAAGACCCGGTGGGCACTGTCGAGGTCGAGGCGGCCTATGCGATGATGGCGCGGGCGGCCGGGATCGAGATGAGCTGGACGGGCGTGCTGCACGCGACCTCCGGCGAGCCCTTCTTTACCACGGAGAGGTTCGACCGACCCGACGGCGGGCGGCTCCACATGCAGACAGTCGCCGCACTGTTCGCGGTCGACTTCCGCGAAGCCTATCTGGACTACAAAGAGCTGCTGCGCCTCACCCGCTTCATGACCCGCGACGCGCGCGCCACCGAGCAGGTCTATCGCCGGATGGTCTTCAACGCGCGAACCTACAACCGCGACGATCACCTAAAGAACCACGCCTTCCTGATGGACGCTGCCGGCAGTTGGCGGCTGGCTCCGGCCTATGACGTGACCTACAGCTCCGGACCCGGCGGCGAACACACGCTCACCATCGCCGACGAGGGTCGGAAGCCGGGCCGCGAGTCCTTCGCCGCAGTGGCGCGGGAGAGCGGGATCTCCGCGCGGCGAGCGGCCGAGGTCGTCGACGAGGTGGATGGCGCCGCTGCGAACTGGTTGGAGTATGCCGACGCCACCGGCGTGCCCCCGCAGCTTCGTCGGGAAATTAGTGAACAGATGGAGCGCGCGGCGGGCTGGTGACCGCTCGACCCAGAGGCTCAAGGTCGGCACGGCGAAGATCTGCTCGCCGAAATGGACGAACCTTGTCGCCGTCATAATGCTGAGGATGGCCGTCGAGATCTTTGTGTTCTCCGCAGGATGTAATCGGACCCAGTGGCAGGAGAAAATCCCAGAAAAAGAATCCGGAAATCGCCAACTTCCCCGAAATCGCCGCAGATTAAATGAGTGCCACGCACAAACCCTTGAGGACGGCATCAATCTCTTTTCGAGATGTGGGCGTTATGTTCTCATAACGCCCACTCTAAAGTTAACGGCTGGGCGAAATACCCTGGGTGCTGCATTTGCAGTAGCTACATAATCTCCAACATATCATATTTGGAATTTTGGCAGTCCCAGATGCTTATGCTCAGCTGGGAATGCACGCCAAGACGAAACTGTCCGACTATTTCGTAACGCCTGCACAGACGGTCATTGGCCCACGCCCATTCATTATGCATGATAGCGCTTTTCCACAGGCATGATCTCTTTGGTTGTTCTACGCCTTCGGGGTTTGAGGCTTGAGCGCCGCCGGATGTGGCCCGCGATCAGGGCTGCGGACCGGAGCAATACCGGAAATCCGGGCAACCTGTTCTGCACGGCTTCCGGTCAAGCCTCGGGACGTATTGGTGCTTCCATAATGCGTTTGTGTTCGCGTGCTTTGATGACCCAATGCCGCAGCCACATCATCCTTGCCCCATATTCCGCCCATAGCTCTCAAATCAGACGACAACGCATGGCGAAACACATACGGTGTCAAACGCTGTTGCAGCCTCGGAAACGCCACCTTCCCGAGCCGTCCGATCAGCTTGCCAAGACTTCCGGTCACGCGCCGCCGGCGTTCGGTTGGCATAAGAGGCATACCGTTTTGACTGTGGGTTGGAGCCGGCATGCCCAAAAAGCACTGGCCGCCGTCTTGTTCCATGACATATGCAAATAGCCACTCAGACTCTGGCGTTTGACAGCGCACCTCAATATCCCGTCGCTCTTGCCCTTTTCCATGAACCTCGCCAGTCTCCTCGGCAAGCTTTGCACCGGCAATCTTGAACGCCAGATGAGCCAGACCTGCCCACTCAAGCGCCGAGACGCCAACGCCGAGATCGGCCGAAAGCTCAGAGGGCCTGCAGCCGGTCAGCATCAATGCTGCGATGCAAGCCCGTCTATCGTTGTCGAGATGTGAATCGGGCATGACCGCAACCCTCCAGAACTGGTCGCGCCAGTTATAGCCAGAATGTGATTTCGACTTGCGCCGCTGATGTTGATTGAGCGCGTAGAGCGCCTCTTTTTTCGAGGTGGCGGAACGGGGCTTTGAGGCCTGTCGGTCGGGTCCGGTCGCACCACTTCGAACCGCGGTATGATCAGGGTCCGGCGGCACCTGAATCAGGAACTCGACAGCGCGCTTCAGTTTTTTGATGTCGGACGGAGATGGCGCTTGGACAACCTTCCTAATCCGGGCGCGTGTTTCATCATCGACATGAGGTTCGAGTTGACGGATGAATTGACGGCGGGCCGCATCATCATCGGCCTCGGCAATCACCAATCTCCAATATCCCGGAGCCAGTTCAAGGACATCTCGAGCCGCCAATCGAACAAGCGCAGACCTGTAGCTCTGTCGGCTATTTGCTCCTGTCCAGCTTTGATGCTGATCGTTTGCGAGATATGCAATAAACGGATCGCGTGAGGGATGGTTGCGCGCTAGGGCTGCCGCCCGATATCCGTATTTTTGCCAGGTTCCGCTCTTGTAAAGATCAGCAAACGAGAAGTTTTTGTTGGAAAGGACCGCGAAATCATGCGCCTTTAGGCTCTCATGAAAAAGATCGGGCATGGGTCCATCAATGCCGCTACAGGCATTTACATGTGCGCTTGGGTCGTTGCCAGCAGGCTTGAAAAGGTTGCGATCATATTGCGTCATTTGAGACATCTTCTTGGCGTGGAAAAGTAGTGTTCGAAAAGCCAATGGGATTCGGACCTAGAATATTCAGGTTCAGCCGCAGGCCGTAGTGATCCCCCTCTGTATAAGGGGGAGGACGGTTATCGGGCTTTCGAGAAAGAGCGTGAAGACAGACCGTAACCGCGACGCAACGCAGCCAGAAACAGTAGCGTTTTATTTGAGACCGGTTACCAACATCCTTGGTAAGGTAACGGATTTGTTGAAAGCGCAGCATCATTCGTGGCACGCGGATTCTGCCGTCTCGCGCAGGACTTCCATGTGACAGAGATTGATGCGGCAGCCGTTTACGGCGGTGGTTGGCAGGACATTGATAATCAGGCATGCACCATGAAAATCTATGGTCCCGCTGTACTTATCCGCTATGCCGATGTCACGGGTCAGTTTGAAACGTTTTGTCTCAGAGGAAAGCGATAATCCCGATAGCAATCCTTCGAGATACCGCTGCCCGTCTTTATCGCGTTGGACGGTGGCTCTGATTTGCAGACTGCGCTCGAAACCATCAAGCTCGATCTCGGCCATAAAGGTCGCGGATACCGCCCCTTCCGTCTTTCTGAACACACCCGCATAGTGAGACCGCCGCAAACCAGCGAGGGCATAATCGGTGAGGTTCTTTCTGGCTTGTTCTGTGGCTGTCCGCCGTTTCATGGCTGCCGCCACATGAGATGTGTTCATATCAGTATCCTCCGTTTGGGAGAGATATGAGTCTTTCGCCTTGCGCAAACTTTAATGGCTCTAAGAGAACAATCCGCGGCCTTCCAACTTGGGGAAAAGGCGCTGCAGCTTCAGCTCTTGGACGGGGTTCAGGCCCTTTACGCTCATTTCGAGTTGGAGAACACGACAGCCGATCCGTTCGAGGTCGGGCACCGAGTCGTCGGGTAGTGCCAGCACCGTGACGCGATGCCCGTCCGCCAGGAGCGCTTCAACGACGGGTCGCCGGAAATTACAGATGTTCCAGGCAGCGTTCACTTTCATCATAATGTGCATCCAGATATCCACCTCACTCGTGCAAAATCAATTGCGGTCTATTTTGAACTCGAAGGAAATTCGCCATGTCCGACATCACATCCCCAAGAAACCTGACACCGGGTCTGTGCAAGAAAATCGAGGCCGAGATGTTGGAGGCCTGTGCAGAGGTGGCCGCTAGGCATGGGCTGGTCTCAGAAGGTTTGGGCACGCAAGCCATGGACCTGCGCTGGAACTTCGAGTTCGGCGTCCGCGTGTCCATCCCGCTGCCCGACGGGTCAGCGCTGGATCCGGAACGGATTCTGTTCGAGGCGCTCGCCGAGGAATACGGGCTGTCGCCAGACGATTTCGGGCGCGAGTTTTCGACAGGGCGGGAGCGGTTCCGCGTCACGGGCATTCATCCCCGGCGGCCCAAGTATCCGATCTCGGCCACGCGTGTGCCCGACGGCAAGGGCTACAAGTTCACCGCCGAGAACGTGGCGCTGCTGCTGCAGGCGGCGATGAGGGATGTGTCGCCGAGGGGCGGAGTCTGAAATCGGCGCCTCCGCATTCCTTGGAAAATATTGATATAACGGTAGAATTGGCGCTGGCTCTGGAGCTGGGCGTGTACTGACCTATCCGAAACTCAATGGTTGTCGCTTGACAACTGCCTTATGAGAGAATAAATGATGGATCGCAAGAAACACCCGTCCAAGGACATCGAAAGCGCTTTGCAGGAGCTGGAGGCCTTGGGTTGGAGTGTAGATGAAGCCAAGGGGCGCAGTGCGCATTCATGGGGATATGTGCTTTGCCCTGCAAATGAGGGAAACGCTTGCCGATCTGGCACGTTTTGTCGGATGTCAGTCTGGAGCACGCCCAGAAGTCCACGAAACCATGCGCGCGAACTCCTGAGAAAAGCTGCTGGATGTGTATTCAAGGAGAATGACGATGGCTGACAAAGTGGAATTCGAATTCGACATCGTAGTCTCGCTACCGAAGGGATCTGATGACGAGGATGTCATCCTGGACGCTCTTTTTGACGTCGGATGTGATGATGCGGTGGTTGGTCTCGGGGCATCTGGTCTCGTGGGCCTTGGCTTCACGCGTGTGGGGGTAGATGCAGAGCTTGTCATTTCAGAGGCTGTGAAACAAGTTTTGGCGGCGCTGCCGACGGGATCGCAACTCCGAGAAGTAAAGCCGGACCTCGTGAGTTTGGCGGACGTCGCCGCACGCCTTCAAGTGACTCGTCAGGCCTTGCAAAAGCGCGATATGCCGCCTCCATCACTGGGTGGTCTGTACCGCGCTTCGGAAATGCTGCCTGCTCTGGAGGATCAGCCCGGCAAAGTGCGTGATGCGCTGGACGCGGCACGTGGCTGGTTCGCGTCGGCGTCTGCTGCTCAAAAGATCAATGCACGTGCAAGCTTGGAGCAGAGTTGAGATTAAAGTCGACGCATGCCGACCCGATCCCTGCCACGCGCGTGCCCGACGGCAAGGGCTACAAGTTCATTGCCGAGAACGTTGCGCTGCTGCTGCAGGCGGAGACGAGGGATGTGTCGCCGGGCACTTGAATTGGACCACTGATTGGTCCATAATTTATGTGGGAATAAGGAGACACCCATGCAGCTTGCTATAACCGACGCAAAAGCGCGCTTGACCGATCTTGTCCGTAGGGCGGAGGCAGGTGAAGAAGTGGTATTGACCAGGCATGGACACGCGGTCGTGCGCTTGGTGGCAATACATGCCAAGGCTTCTGCAGAAAACCGTGCCAAACTGATTGACGCTGTTCGAGCCAAAGCTGCAGCTAAAGCTACTGCTGGACCGGCTGCGGCACAGAGCCAAGATTTCCTTTATGATCATCAAGGTCTGCCGAAGTGATTGTTCTCGATACGTCGGCACTGATGGCTCTTCTTTTGGGAGAGCCCGAGGCAGAGCAGATAGCGGAATTGTTGAAAAGTGAAGAGGATTTCAAGATCTCTGCAGGGACACTGGCTGAAGCGCTGATCGTGGCTGGGCGCCGGGGACTATCGGAAGAGATGTCGCAACTGCTTGAAGGGATTGTAGTCGAAATCGACACCCTGAGTGCAGCTGGCGCAATCGCAGTCGCAGAGGTTTACTCGGAATGGGGCAAAGGCGTTCATCCGGCTGGATTGAACTTTGGGGATTGCTTCTCCTATGTCACAGCTAAGGGCAGCGGTTCGCCGTTGCTCTACGTCGGTGACGATTTCTCCAAAACCGATCTTCATTCTGCGTTGTGATATTCCCTCCCGATTGATGCGCTGCCAGTTCCGCTAGAACCGGGTGGCTGTGCGGGTGTTGGTCTGCACGTCGGCGAGTTCGAAGAACTTGTGCCGTGCGTGCGACCAGGACAGCGCTGATGCCACCGGCCCGGGCTGTCGGGCGGCATCGTAGAGCTGGTTCTACCCGGCATAGGCATCCGCCTGCAGGATGCCCTGCCAGCCTGCCTGATGTTTCGTTTGATGCGCGCCAGCGCGATCAGGGGAGAAGCGGAACACGACAGCGGGCGGCGCGGTACCGTTAAAAGGGCGATCATCGCGCACATAGGTCCAGAGCCGCGCCGTCTTTGTAATCGCCGGACGTAATCTCCTCAAAACTGCCGTTTGAATTTTCCCAGTCGTGAGCGTCAGGGGTCATTCCGAACTTCAATTATTCGGATTTGTCGCTGGCGCGGAACACAAGGCCCGATGCCCTAAAATGAAGAGCGGACAGGGGTAAGCAGTTGAAGGGACTGAGCGAGATTGCTTTGATCCATGATTTGAAGAAGCAGGGCCTGAGCGTCTTTGCATTTGCGCAGAAGGTTGGCTGCGACCGCAAGACGGTTCGAAGAGCGTTATCAGCGCCGCTCTACCATCATCACTGAGCAGTTACCCGTCTCAGGTTGGCACGACATGATCGGCGAACCCACAATCGCCGATGCCATACTCGACCGGATCGTCCACAACGCCCACCGCATCAACCTCAAGAGAAACAGCAAGCCACGGCCGGACCAAAACGCAAACTCGACCCCCGGCAAAAATACCGAAACACTCCAACACGAAACATAATCGCAGTCAGATAATCAGCCGCGCCCGAACTGTACGGGCATTACTGAAACGGCGGTCCAAGATTTAGCGAAAGCGCTGTCCGGTAATTTTGAAATCCCCACATGTGAAACTTCAGCCCGCATTCACGCAACACGCGCATGCCGATGCTGGACATCGCAGCGTTGCCCGTCACCACGAAGTCTTCGTTCCTGACAAGCGGTGACGGGCAGTTTCAATATTAAAGACCGTATTGCTCGCGTGCGTAATCGCCCAGTCCAACCGCATCGAGTTTGACGAGCGGCGCGAGGAATGTAACTTGTATCACCCCTGGCGCGCGGCCAATTTCGATCGCGCCATTGACAGTGGCCCGATTGCGAATTTCTGCAACAGTTACGTCTAGCAATTTGGCCGCGCGGGCCAAGCCATTTTCGATCGCGTCGTTCAGGTTAGCTGCGGTACCGATAACCGAAATCGGTGCGAGCGGTTCGATCTGCGACACGCCCCACCGTTTTGCAAGGCGCTCTCCCTTGGCGGTTTCGACCTCGGTGAATGGTTTTGCAAGCGGCGGGAGATCCTCTTCCAGCGGAAACAGGACTGGCCCGTCCAACGGATAGTTCTTCACGACCTCGACCTGCAAGGTCACACTGCCCGAAACATCCATTGTATGCCCAGCGATTTCGCCGTCACCTTGCCCGGCATGCATATCACCCATGTAAACGCCCGCACCTGGAACCTTTACCGGTGCCACGAGGATTGATCCGGCACGCACGGCGTCGATGTCCATGTGGCCATCGGTCTTGTGCTCGATCAACTGCTCCGGCGTGATGCCATAGTCATGCGGCGCGCCCACCAAGAAAGCACCAAAGTCGCCAGCATTGTGACTGTCCGGCATGGGCATCGAAGGGCAAGTGCCCAACTGTCCCATAAAGGGGCGCATTCGGATCAAGGTTCCGGGCATGTCCGATGGAGCATAGTGCAAGATAGAATGCTGGCGGCTTTCATCCGGCAAAGCCGAATAATGGTCTGCGTCTCCAGCGATGGTTTCTGCCGCTTCTTTAGGCAAGGTCAGCCCAACCGTGCGGGTATCGTCAAAGGTCACTGTGTAGCCATGCACCACTTCGAAGGGCTTAACGGCGTTTCCGCAGGTGTCGCACTTTACCGAGTCCTGTCCGATGCCCTCGATATGTGTTTCAGGCCAGACTGTGTCACAGACAGGACAGCGTGCTGCGACGTAAGGATCACCAAGGCAAAAACCCTCGGGAGAGCTGTCGTGCCCGGACGCTGTGGCGATGGAGGTCACGGTGATATCGCGGATGCGGATCGCGACGCCATCCCCAATCTCTGCACCCTCCACGAAGATCGGCTTCGTGACCTCATGGCCGCCCCGCAGACGCGGAGTGATCATGGGGCCCCAGCATCCCGGCGCTGTATTTGCGATAATGGTGCCACCATCTTCAACCGGCCCTAGCATCGCTTCGTTGGGGTCGAGAACGCTATTGGTGAACTCTTGAACGACCACACTGCGTCTTGCAGCGGTTCCTGCATTTATTCCGTCCGGCATGATGAACTCCTTGAATTTCAGATTATTAATGCCAAAAATTAACCGGAAGCTTGCCAACATCAAGTCGCCACATGCGCATATCTGGCCCGCGTCATATGGCGGAATAATCCTTTCGCATTTTATAGACGTTACAACATAAAAGAATGTAGCGGCGGTTTTCTGCGCTTTCTAAGCAGTTTTGATGCGGCCAATCCCCTGAACCGCTCGGTACCCCGCTTCGTATCATCAAAGCGCATCGTGACACAGTAACGATGAAAGAGGACTAAGGACTAAGCCGACTCGCGGCGGTGTAGCCCTCAGTGATGGGTTGTCAGCGCCCCTTTGAAGTTGCCCCTATGACCAGAGACAGCCAAACCACGACATATGTATCAGGCGCATTGACTGCTCCGCTGCAAATGCGAAGCATTTGGACCATTTTTCCCGAAAGCCGCCAATCCGCAGGCGGTGGCGGCCCTGGCTGATGCTGCGGTAAGCATCAGAGACGGCGAAGCGCAGATAGCGATCTTTTCAAACTCGGCCTTTCTCTTTCTGAACAAGCGCCTTTGCGAACACAACAGCTTGAACAAGCAAAGATCAAAGAACGATCCGGCGACCTTTTTGAGAGTGCCACAAAAAATCTGGGACATACCAAGCGCTGAAAGCTAGGCGCATTTGTCGCCCTGCTTTGCTGGTGTGTCAGGAACCCCTTGCCCTATGACAGTTCCTCCAGGATGGGCACTGTCTTCATGTGAGCCTCAACGGCTGATCTGACTTCATCGCTCATCGGTAGATTTGTCGCTTCCGCCTCCCACTGCTCCCGAAAGCGCTGAACCGTCTCTTTGGCTGCGTCAATCGTCATTTTCTTCGGAATCGCAGCTTTCACGGCAAGGTGGGTCAGCTCATCCATTGAGAACGCCGAGAAGGCCTTGGCGCGGCTGATCTTCATGTTCGTCGCATCGCCCGGAAGATAGGGTACGGTCGCCACAAAATCATAGGTGGGCGCCAGCGAGACATTCCGCCTGTCCGGATAGATCAACGACCAGTTCTTCATATGCATGTCGGCATTACCGATCAGCATGTTGAAGGTCAGGCGCCGGACATATTCGATGATGTCGGCATCATTACCTTCGGCGGCGATTACCTGGGCGATATTCCGGAATGTGCCATTGCCGTACTTTTCCTCAGGATAGAGCCCGTAGACCTGCGCAAAATCTTCAATATGCACGCGCGATCCATCGGACAGACGATCAAAGCGTTCGATCACAAAGGCATGTTTGCCGATCTTATCGAGTCCTTCGGGCAGGTTCTTGATCGCATCAATCCCCACGAGATCAATGGCAGGCACGTTCATCCCGACCAGACCCGCCAGCTTCATCATCGAGAATTCATTTTCAGGGACGCCCGCGAATTCTCGTGAGGGCAGCTTGACGATCCAAGAGCCGCCGACACCTGAGGCAGGAATGGTCAGCCCGCCACTTGCCTCCGTCACGGCAGAAAACTTAAGCTGAACGCCTGCCAGCGAAAAGCGCAACGCGTTCTCACGATGATCGTCATCATGATCATCGCGTCCATCGGCGACATACGGCGGCCAGGCTTCGCCATCGGCAGGGGTGATCGTGATCGCGCCGGGTAGGTCATGGCCGAGTGCCCAGAGCAGATGGAACTCACGTTCGGAATTCACGCCCGCCTGTTCGGCCAGATATTTACGCAGACGACCTTCGGGTAGAAGGTTCGAAAAAAAGGGCATGACGCGCTTCTGGTAGGGGCGAAAATCCGTATTGAGCTCCCCGAATTCATCCTTGAAGGCAAGACCAAGCGTCGGCCTGTCAGGATCAGCAATATACTCATCAGTGAAGGCAAAGATGGTGCGATCACCGCCAAGATTGGTCAGCGTGCCAATGGGCTCTCCATACAGATTCACGTTGAGGACGGAGACACTATTCATCGTTATCTCCATCCAAGCGGTAAGCCGGACGCGGCGGGCGCGCCCGATCCTCATCGGCCATACCGTGGGCGAGGGCATTACGTAGACTGTTCATCTGCTTTGACGCGTCTTGGAGCGTTGGGATACCACCTGCATCCTCTACTGTTTTGAGCGCTTCACGGATACTGCGCAACGTGTCGGTGTTCCGGATCAGGTTCTCGAACTGACGGATCTCCCGAAACTGCCGCTGCAGGTTTTCGAAGGCAGAACTATCGATCTTGAGCGACTGGATGCGCTCAAGCTGTTTGGCGAGCCACGCAATCTCTTTGCGCGTTTCCGGCGTGGCCTTCGGCACGTCGTTTACGCTACGGGCTAGCGTTCTGACCGCTGGCGCCGCCTTGCGCGGCACAAGCGCCAACTCCAGATCAAGGGCGTTGGCAATGGCGGTCAGACTTGAAACAGTGAGATTAACCACGCCGCTCTCGATCTTGGAGATATGCGACTGCGGCACACCTGCACGGGCGCTTAGCGTTCGCTGGCTAAGCCCCTTCTTCTCACGCGCAGCTTTCAGTGTCGCTGCCAGTTTCTCGCTCTCATAGTTCAATTTGATATAATCCTGTATATCGAGCCAAGCGCCTGATGTACTTCAGTATATCATATAGAACTTCTATTTTCAATTTATGATCTATATTAACATATCATTCATGTGAAATGATCAACTTCAATAGATCGTAAATTAGTGCGCCTTTAGCCTAGCCAGAACGAGCTGGAGATACGGCTCATGATACGATCATAAATGTCTTCCTCGGTCTCTTCGGACGGCTCGAAGCGTGACGGCACATCACCACTGTCATCCCCTGTCACGGCGATACTGCCCCCTGCAAGCATCAGTTTGCGCCAACGATACAGCAGATTGGGGGCCACGCCATTACGACGGGCAACGGCAGAAATGCTCTCGCCGTCATAAAGCGTCTCTTCCAAGATCCGCAGTTTATTCGCCGCAGATCAGCGCCGACGACGACCTCCATTGGTGATGGTTTCTATCTCAGACATAAGCCCGTGCTTCAGCTTATCCTTAAGCCTCCTTGGTCAGGCCAAGGTGTCCGGTCGAAATGGGGGCCAGTTCAATATGCAGCGGAGCGGTCCGCGCATGGCGCCGGGCCCCGCATCGGAGGCCCGGCCGGTGTCACGGCGCGCGCTTGCGGCCGTCAATCATGGAACGCAGGAGGTTTTCGCGGTGGGCGAGGCTGGCCACCACGACGCCGGCGATGTGCAGAACGATTAGCACAAACGTGGCGTTCGTGGCGAACTCGTGAATCTCTTCGAAGGCCTCACCTGCACCATGCTCGCCGTAGTCATCATCGTCCTCTTTCTCTTCCATCGCCCATGCGGGCAGGCTTTGTGCGGTGACGACACCCGCCAGCAGACCCTCTCCCTCTTCTACGGCCAGGGTGGCCATTCCCGACAGTGCCGTCAGCGCCAGCGCGACTAGCAGCGCCACGGTCATAGCGCCGCCCGCTGGGCTATGGCCGAGGTGACGCTCGGCCCTGCCCGTGACGAGCCCGCGCAGATAATCCAGCACCCGCCGCGGCCCGGTGACAAAATCGGCAAACCGGGCATGCCGGGTGCCAATGACGCCCCAGACAAGGCGCAGGACCACCACCGCCATGACACCATAGCCCGCATAACTGTGGAGCCATTGCGGCTCACCCTCGGTGAGGTAGGCGGTGGCGAACCCCGCCACCAGCACCCAGTGGCCGATGCGGACCAATGGGTCCCAGACCCGCACCGTTCCGGTTTCAGCAGTCGCCGCCATCAGTCGTCATACCGCTCGTCGTCGTCATCGTCGTCATAGCGGTCATCGTCATCATAGCGGTCATCATCGCGATATGGCAGAAACTCGCCCGTAACCGCATCGAGATAGGCCTCGACGCGCAGGCCCTTGGCATCGATCATCTCAACCTCGTAGCGGCCGCGTTCCAGCTCGATCTCGCGGACGGTATAGCCTTGGCCTTCGAGCATCGTGGCGATTTCAGCGATGCCCATGCGCATCTGGGCCAGCTGGTTTGCCGGTGCGGTGCCGTTTTGTTGCTGCGCGGTTGCGCTAATTGCGAACAGGCCGACGGCCGTCGCCAGCGATGCGGTCAAGAAAATGGTGCGTTTCATGTCATATCTCCGTTTTTGCCGGCAGCCCCCGTGGCCGCCAATGACCCTTTTTGCACTTTGCCGCCTGACGCTGGCCTGATCCTCACTGTCAGCTTGTCGTCAGGTCGGGGGTGGTAGATACTGCCGCTATGAGATGCCTTACCCTTTTCCTTACCCTTCTGGCTGCCCCCGCCCTGGCCGATGATGACGATCAGGACCGCGCCCGCCGCGCCTTGCAGGCGGGCGAGATTTTGCCGCTTTCACAGATCCTTGCCGCAGCCGAGGCCGTGCGCCCCGGCCGCGTCATCGAGCTGGAATTGGAGCATGACGACGGCCGCTGGATCTACGAGTTGGAACTGGTGACGCCGGAGGGTCGGCTTTACGAAATGGAGATCAATGCCGCGACCGCAACCGTGCTGAAGTTGGAGCGCGAGGAGGACGACTGAAATGCGCGCGCTCGCTGTTGAGGATGACCCCCGGATCGCGGCTGACCTGTCCGACGCACTGACGGCAGCCGGTTTCCGGGTCGAGGGGACAGGCGACGGCGAGGATGCTTGGTTCCTTGGCGATACTGAGGATTATGATCTCGTGGTGCTGGATCTCGGCCTGCCGGGGATGGATGGGCTGGCGGTTCTTAAACGTTGGCGCGCGAACGGGCGGGCCATGCCGGTTCTCGTGTTGACGGCGCGCGGCACCTGGCAAGAGCGGGTCGAGGGGATCGAGGCGGGCGCGGACGACTACCTGCCCAAGCCATTCCGGATGGAAGAACTGGTGGCCCGCGCCCGCGCCTTGGTGCGCCGGTCTGGCGGGCATGCGGGCGCGCTGCAAGAGGCTGGCGCGCTCAGCCTTGACACCAACCGAATGAGTGTCGCAGTGCGCGGTGTGCCGGTACAGGTCACAGCGCTGGAATACCGCTTACTGGCCTACCTGATGCAGAACCTCGACCGGCCCGTGCCGCCCACCGAACTTCTGGAACACCTCTACGGGGATGACGATGCACGCGAAGCCAACGCGCTTGAGGCCGTGATCGCGCGGCTCCGGCGCAAGCTCGGCCAAGGGGTGATCGGCACTCGGCGTGGCTTTGGATATTTCGTGGAGACCGCATGAGCCTGCGGCTGCGCCTCGCGCTTGCTGGCGCCATTGCGATCCTCGCCGCGCTTGGGCTGGCGGCCTTCGGCCTGTCGCACCTCTTCGGGGCACATGTTGAACGCCGTGCAGTGGCCGAGATGAGTGTGCAGCTTGACCAGGTCTTGGCGGGGCTTGAGCGCGGGCCAGAGGGCCTGACGCTGGCCCGCACCCCCGCAGACCCACGGTTCCAGCGCCCCTACGGTGGGCTTTACTGGCAGATCGAGGGGCCTGATGGCCTGCAGCGGTCCCGTTCGCTTTGGGATAGCGCGCTGGACCTGCCCGCCGACACTCTGGGCGATGGCGGGCTTCACGTGCACCGCCTGCCCGGTCCAGAAGGGGACGCGCTTCTGGTGCTGGAGCGCTCGGTCACGCTGCCCGCAGGGTTGGGCGGTGGGTCCGCCCGCGCCGCTGTGGCCATGACAGTGACCGACCTTGACGCCGCCAGACGTGATTTCATGGCCGATCTTGCACCCTATCTGGGGCTGCTGGCACTGGTGCTGACGGGGGCGGGGTGGGCCCAGCTTTGGGTTGGGCTGCGGCCGCTCAGCGGGCTGGGCGCGCGGATCGCCGCATTGCGCGCCGGTCGGGCCGAACGCATGGGCGAAGACTGGCCGCAGGAGTTGCGCCCCGTGGCCGCTGAGATCGACGAACTGCTGGCCGCGCGGGAGGCCGAAAGCGCCCGCGCGCGGGCCCGGGCCGCTGATCTGGCCCATGGCCTCAAGACCCCGCTGCAGGCCCTGATGGGCGAAGCCGCCCGCCTGCGCGAGGCTGGTGCCCACGGTCGGGCCGAAGGGATCGAGGACACGGCCCGCGCCATGCGCCGCACGGTGGACCGCGAGCTGGCCCGCACCCGAACCGCTGCCCGCGCCAGCGACGCCAGCGCCGACGCGCGCGAGGTCGCCGAGAGGCTGGTTGCGGTGCTGCAGCGCACGCCTGATGGGGGGCGGTTGGACTGGCGGATCGACATCCCCACTGGCACGCGCGTCGCACTGGACCCGGCCGACCTGTCCGAAGCGCTCGGAGCGCTGGCTGAAAACGCCGCGCGCCACGCCCGGTTCAGCGTGACACTGTCGGCGCGGACACAAGAAGGGTGGGTCTTGCTGACCATCACAGACGACGGCCCCGGCATCCCGCCCGACCGCCGCGATGCCCTGATCGCCCGCCATGGTCGCGCCGATGAAACCGGCACGGGTCTCGGCCTCGCCATCGCCGCCGAGATCGCCGAAGCCGCAGGCGGGCGGCTGACCCTATCCGACGCCACCTCCGGCCTAACTGCGACACTGGCGCTGCCATGAAGGATGCTGCGCAATCGTATGATTGCGCGGAACCCATTGCGGAAGGTGGGGTGGCGTTCCCCAGCGCGGAATTTAACCAAAGGCACCGCCTCCAGATGTGCGTCTGAAGCGAAGGTCCGAAATCACAGGCTGCACTCCAGTACTGGATCACGGTACCCAAGTTCGGCTCAGGGCCGTCAGTGAAGACGGCCCGGTTCCTTAAATTTGAATGACCCAGCCCAGTGCTGCCGTTCTGCCCTTCGAAGCGGCCATTCAAACCCCGCGCAGCATTTGCAATCAGCTAATGACGGCAGAGCGGACGGAGCTTCGATTTCACCGCATCTGCTAGATGACGGCTGTCAGCCCTTTGCGTCCGTTTCACGCAAAGAGGCCAGACGGCACGCGCCTTTGAACTCGATGACGTTGTAGGTCGTTCTGGCTGCCGGCATGCACAGTAGGACGCTGTAAATGTGCAACGTTAGACTTCGAAGCGACCTTGTTGACACTGACGGTCAAATCAGGCTTCAACGAAGGATATGCAACAGCGACAGCGTTTGAGGGCTCTTCTGCGATTTGCAGCGGATCACAACGCCGACAAGACCTCGAAAAAGGAAAGCCACACGATGCCGCAAACACCCGAATTCAACCGCCGCTTTGTTCTTGCTGAACGGCCCAACGGCGCCCCCGACGAGAACACGCTGCGCCTTGAGAAAACGAAGGTGCCGCAGCCGGACGAGGCACAGATGTTGTTGCGCACCGAGTATCTCTCGCTTGATCCCTATATGCGGGGCCGGATGAACGACGCAAAGTCCTACGCGACACCTGTCGGGATCGGCGAGGTGATGACGGGACAAGTGGTTGCCGAGGTTGTGGAGTCCAACCTGGACGGGTTCGCGCCGGGCGATCATGTGCTGGCGGGGAGCGGCTGGCAGGACTACGCGTTGTCCGATGGCACGGACGTGACGAGCCTCGGAACGGCCCCGGAAAACCCCTCGTGGGCGCTTGGTATTCTGGGCATGCCCGGCTATACGGCCTATGCTGGGCTTTTGAAAATTGGCGCGCCGAAACCCGGCGAGACAGTGGTGGTCGCGGCGGCCTCCGGACCGGTTGGCGCGACGGTGGGGCAGATTGCGCGTCTCAAGGGGTGCCGGGTTGTTGGTATCGCGGGCGGGCCCGAAAAATGCGCCCATGTGACCGAGACGCTGGGCTTTCATGCATGCATTGACCATCAGGCTGATGATTTCGCAGCCCAACTGGCCGAGGCCTGCCCGGACGGGATCGATGTCTATTTCGAGAATGTGGGCGGTAAGGTTCTTTATGCCGTGCTGCCGTTGTTGAACCCGTTTTCACGGATGCCGGTCTGCGGAATGGTGTCATGGTATAACCTCGCAGGCCTGCCGGACGGACCTGATCACGGCCCCGCCATCATGAGTACGATCCTTCGAATGAAGGTGAAGGTCGAGGGCTTCATCATATTCGACAGCTTTCCTCGGAGCGTCTATGAAGAATTTCACAAGGACATGACCGAGTGGATTGCCGACGGTCGCGTTCACTACAAGGAACACATAGTCGAGGGGCTTGAGGCAGCACCCGCGGCGTTCAACGATCTTCTAGCGGGGCGAAACTTCGGCAAGATGGTCGTTAGGGTCGCATGAGGCCCGCTTGGCGATTGTGTCAAATCTGGCCGACCAAGCGTTGAATATTGAGACTGGGCGGTGACATGATCAGACGCGCTTCGCGGCTGGTAGGCACCGCGAAGCCTGGCTTGAAGAGATTTTCGCCCATTAATCACTCATCAATGGCAGAAGTCGCGTAACAGGCGCAACCGTCAGGATTTGGTGCCGGTCAAAGCAGTTGCGGATCGTTCGGCCAGACAGGCCGACTCGACAAGATCCTGCACAGTAGAAATATACGTATCGATTGTCACACTCCGGCGTTTATACTTGGCACGTTTGACATACCAGTCCTGCAAAAGAGGCTTAATCAGCGCGGGCAGCAAAGGCGAGGTATCGGTCCGGAACGCACCCATGCCGATGCCATCTTCCAGCACTTGCTTGAAAAAGCCTTCGGTCAGTTCCTCACTGTCGATAGCTTTGCGACGCTCTTCCGGTGGGAAGTTCTTGGCTTCCATGAATGCGAAGGTGAACCAGGGGTGCATCTCTTCTGTCATCCGCACATGGGTCGATATCAGCCATCTGAGATGTGCCACTGGATTTCCCCGCACCGTATCGGGAGGGTTAGATAACACTCTCTGTGTGGCCGCCGTCACCTCGGACAGAATCATGTTCACAAGCGTGGTCTTGCTGTCGAAATAGGCATAAAGGCCGCCCATCGACACGCCCGAAGCGTGCGACAAATCCCGTAGAGACATTGCCTGAAAGCCTTTGCGATTGGATAACTCAAGGGCAGCGGAGATAATGACTGTCAGTTTTCGCAGGGCAAAATCGGGTTTTTGTACGCTAATCGTGCCGCTATGCCGATTCAGCATGTAGCGGCACAGTTCCTCGGTCGTCAGATCTTCAATATCCAGCATGCATGTCCCTAAATCTTGTCCGTAGGCTATCAGAAGGCCAACCCGTCACCAAGAGGGGGCTTGCGCGAATGGAAGTTTCGCTTTAAGTTACAAAATCGAACACTTGCTCGAAAATATATTCTGGCAGGTCTTCAAGGGAGGGGAGGCCTTTGACGACCATGGCGACAGACAACGCGAATCCGACGATCTGGCCGGGGCTGAGCGGCAAGCGCGCCCTTGTGACCGGAGCCTCATCCGGCCTTGGCGCACATTTTGCGCGTGTTTTAGCGCGCGAAGGCGTGCAGGTGACAGCGGCCGCACGCCGTATCAGCAAGACGACCGCTCTATGCGACGATATCTGCGCGGGCGGCGGTCGAGCGGACCCTCTGGAGATGGACGTTGCCGATCCAGCCTCTGTAACCGCCGCGATGAGTGGCCAAGCATTTGACATCGTTATTAACAACGCCGGCACTACTGCCTCTGCATCGGCGTTCGATCATCAGCCCGAAGATTTTGATCGCATTATCGACACTAACCTCAAGGGCGCGTTTCATGTCGCGCGTGAAGCGGGTGCCGCAATGGTTGCACGTGGCGCCGGTGGCGTTATCGTCAATGTTGGCTCAATCCTTGGCCTTCGGGTCGCGGGCCACGTGGCGGCCTATGCGGCGTCAAAGGCCGGGCTGATGCAGCTTTCGCGGGCGCTGGCGCTGGAATGGGCAAGGCATAACATCCGCGTCAATGCTTTGTGCCCGGGCTATATCGAGACCGAGTTAAACCGGGATTTCTTCGCCTCGGACCCGGGCCGGGCGTTAATCCGCCGCGTGCCGCAACGCCGTTTGGGGCAACCGTCTGATCTGGACGGGCCCCTGTTGCTTCTGGTTTCCGATCTGGGCCGTTTCATGACTGGCACCGAAATCGTCGCCGATGGCGGCCATCTTGTTTCATCGCTTTGAAGGACGGACACATGGACTTCACGATTTCTCCCCGGATCGAGGATTTCCGCGCTCGGATCGCGCGTCTCGTGGAAGATGAGATTATCCCGATCGAGGATCGGCCCGAGGCTTGGGATGATCACGGCAATATCGCTCATGACTGGATGGAACCCCTGCGCGACAAGGCGCGGGACGAAGGGCTGTGGTGCTTGCAACTCCAGCCCGAGACTGGCGGTCAGGGTCTGGGCAAGATCGGGATGGCGGTATGTTACGAAGAAATGAACCGCTCGATTTTCGGCCCGGTCATTTTCAACTCGGCCGCACCCGACGACGGCAACATGATGGTGTTGGAACAGGCGGGTACGCGCGAACAGAAGGAACGCTGGCTGGCGCCCATCGTGCAGGGCGACGTGCGGTCCTCGTTCGTTATGACCGAGCCGCATCCGGGTGGCGGGTCTGATCCGGGCATGATGCTCACCACGGCCAAGAAAAAGGGCGAAATGTATGTCATTCGCGGGCGCAAGTGGTTCATCACCGGCGCGGCGGATGCCAGCCATTTCATCCTTCTTGCGCGGACATCGGACGATCCACGCCGGGGACTGACCGCGTTCTTGCATCACAAGGATGAACCCGGCTGGCGCATCGACCGTCGCATCCCGATCATGGGCCCCGAAGAGCACGGTGGGCATTGCGAATTGGTTTACGAGGATATGGAACTGCCTGCCGATCGCATCATAATGGGAGAGGGGATGGGTTTGAAGATCACCCAGATGCGGCTGGGGCCAGCACGTCTGACCCATTGCATGCGTTGGCTGGGTCTGGCCAAACGCTGCACCGAGATTGCACGCGAGTATGCCGATAACCGTCACGGGTTCGGTGTGCGCTTGTCGGATCGGGAAAGTATCCAGATCAAGATGGGTGATCTGGCGATGGGAATCGAGATTGGGCGTTTGCTGGTCATGAAGGCGGCCTGGGCGCTGGATCAGGGCAGTTTCGCCAAAAAGGAAGTCTCGATGGCGAAGATCCATTGCGCGAACCTTTTGCATAAGGCCGCCGATGTGGCGATCCAGATCAATGGCGCACGCGGTTATTCCAAGGATACCGTTCTTGAATGGATCTACCGGTATGCCCGTCAGGCGCGTCTGGTCGATGGGGCTGACGAGGTTCATCAGATGGTGCTCAACCGCCACCTGTCCGACGAAGGGCGCGCCTTCTGGACATGGCAGCCCGACACGATCTGAGCTGCGACTTTGGGAGGAGGCGCAATGTTCACTGATCCACATCTGGCCCCGCGGGCCGCCAACACAAGGCCGCTGACACCGCTGGACCATCTGGCACGCACCCTTGAAGTGCATGGCGCCCGGGCCGGCGTGGCGTGGGGCGACACTGTCTGGACGTATGCCGAATTCGGCGATGTCGTCGCGCGCATGGCGGGCTGGCTGCGCGCTCGGGGCGTGGGCAAGGGCGATGTTGTGTCGGTCATGCTGATCAACCGGCCCGAAATGTTGGCTGCGCATTTCGCCGTGCCGGCGCTTGGTGCGGTGCTGAATGCGATCAACACGCGCCTGAATACAGATGAAATCCGCTATATTCTAGAGGATTCAGGCGCCAAGCTGATGTTGACAGACCCCGCGTGCCGCCCCAATCTTCCGGATTGCCCGGTGCCGATTTACACGCTTTGCGACACCCCGTCCGACACATCGGCGCTGAATTTTTTTCAAGGCCCTGCACCGGTTCTGGACCTTACCGGCGAAATCACCGACGAGCATCAGCCCATCACGCTCAATTATACATCCGGCACCACCGGTCGGCCCAAGGGGGTCGTCTATACCCATCGGGGGGTATGTCTTAACGCGCTTGGTAATGTTCTGGCGCTCGGAGTGACATCAGAAAGCCGCTATCTCTGGACGCTGCCGATGTTCCATTGCAACGGCTGGTGCCATACTTGGGCGGTGACGGCGGCCGGGGGGCTGCATGTCTGTCTGGACCGCGTCGATCCAAAGTTGATCCTTGAAACGATCACGGCGCGCGCCGTCACCCATATGAGTTGCGCGCCGGTCGTTCTTTATATGCTGCTGGAGCACGCCACCGAGGCCCCGGCCACGCGCGTGCGTGTCACCACCGGCGGCGCGGCCCCTACGACCGCGCTTTTAGCGGGGCTCTCGAAGCTAGGGTTCGATCTGAATCATATGTATGGGCTGACTGAAAGCTACGGCCCCGCTACCATCAACGACCCCGGCGACCTGGAGGCCGATTTGGAGACCCGCGCGGCGCTTATGGCGCGTCAGGGGCGACGCCATCTGACGGCCGGACGTGCGCGCGTGGTCGACGAGGCGGACAGGGATGTGCCTGCCGATGGCCAGACCGTGGGTGAGATCGTGCTGGCGGGCAACACCGTCATGGCGGGGTATTTCCGCAAACCGGAGGCCACCGAAGAGGCGTTCCGCGGCGGCGTTTTTCGTACCGGCGATCTTGCGGTGATGCATTCCGACGGGCAGATCGAAATCCGTGACCGCGCCAAGGACATCATTATCTCGGGGGGAGAAAACCTCTCCAGCCTAGAGGTCGAAACGGTGCTGCACCGTCACCCGGATATCTTGCTGGCCTCGGTCGTCGCGGCGCCTGACCCGAAATGGGGCGAGGTGCCTTGCGCATTCATAGAACTGAAGGATGGCCGATCCCTGGAACCCACTGCGCTGGAGCAATTTTGTCGACAGCACCTTGCCGGCTTCAAACGGCCCAAACGCTTTGTATTCGGAGAATTGCCTCGCACCGCGACGGGCAAGATCCAGAAGTTTATCCTGCGTGACCGCGCGAGAGATTTGGTTGGCGACACATGAGCGATCTCGATTCGACAGCTCTGAAGGCATGGCTCTCGGGCAAATGGCCAGATGGCCGCGATCTGGAGATCGAGCGCATCAGTGGCGGACAATCGAACCCCACATGGTTCGTTAACTGGGGCGATAGGCGACTGGTCCTGCGCAAGAAACCGTCAGGGCCCATTCTGCCCGGCGCGCATGCAGTCGAACGCGAATTCCGGGTGATGCGCGCGCTGGCGGGAACCGATGTGCCGGTGCCCTCCGTGCATCAAATGGAAGAGGATCACGCTATACTCGGCGCGCCCTTCTACGTAATGGAGAGGTTAGACGGGCGGGTCTTCACCGACTGTACACTGCCCGGACTGTCCCAAGAAGAGCGGCACGAGATTTATCTCGACATGGCGCGCACTTTGGCGCGCTTGCATGCGGTGCGCCCCGATGAGGTTGGGCTGGCTGATTTTGGCAAGCCCGGCAACTACTTTGCCCGGCAGATCGCGCGCTGGAGCCGACAATATTCCGAGTCCAACGGCCCGCGCATTCCGGATCTGGATTGGCTGATGGAGTGGCTTACCACCAACATGCCCGAGGATGACGGCGCGGTGTCCATCGCGCATGGCGATTTCCGACTGGGCAACCTGATGTATCACCCGACCGAGCCACGCGTAATCGCTGTACTGGACTGGGAGTTGTCTACGTTGGGTCATCCACTGGCGGATCTGGGCTTTTGCGTGATGCCGTGGAACTCGTCACCCGAGGAATATGGCGGCATCCTTGGCACCGACTGGGCGCGGGCGGGCATTCCCACGCAGGACGCGTTCGTGGCCGAATATCAGGCCCATGCCATGCCGACGCCCCCCTTGCGACCGTTCCACATCGCATTTGCCATGTTCCGCTTTGCCGTGATCTTTGTCGGCATCGCGGATCGCGCCCGCGCGGGCAGCGCCGCATCAACAGAGGCCGCCAGCCTTGGATCACTCGCGCCGCGGTTCGCCGCTCGCGCACGCGACGTGATCAGGCAGGCCTCCTCCAAAACCGGAAACATGACATGATTCTTCTCAGACTGATCGATCAGATCAACATCTTTATCGGCAAAACAGTTAGCTTCCTGATCTGGGCTGGTATCGTTGTCCTGTGCTACGAGGTGGTTGCGCGTTACGGTTTTGGTGAACCCACAATCTGGGCGCACGGGTATACGCAGCGTATCTTTGGGTCGTATTTCGTTCTGGTCGGGGCCTACACTCTGATCAACCGCGACCACGTGCGGGTTGACATATTTCTCAACACTCGCTCGCCGCGGGCCAATGCTGGACTGGATTTGTTCAACTACGCTTTCCTGATCCTGTGGGGAGTCATTCTGACCCGAGAGGGCTGGCTGTTCTTCCTGGATTCCTGGGCCTTCAACGAGAGCGATGACAGCGCTTTGGGACATCCAATGTGGCCCATCAAGCTGTCTCTGTTTCTAGGTGCGGCTCTGATTACCGCGCAGGGGATCGCAGAGGCGATCCGGTCCGTTGTTCTCATTTTTAATCCCCACGCTGACGTCAAGCGGAGTAAACCGGCATGAGTCCTGAATTACTGACCATCGGCATGTTCGGCCTTTTGCTGTTTGCCATCATATCGGGCGTGTCGTTGACCTTCGCCATGGGCGGGACCGCCGTCATATTCGGCACGATCATGTTCGGATCAAACGGGATGTACTCCATAATCACTACCATGTTTGGCAGCATGTGGTCGATCCTGCTATCAGCGATCCCGCTCTTCGTGTTCATCGGTGTTGCCCTTGCCAAGTCGAAGATCGCCAACGACCTTTATCACGCGTTTTACCTTTGGTCGGGGCGCACGCCGGGGGGGCTGCTTCTGGGCACGGCTGGGTTCGCGGCGACCCTTTCGGCTATGACAGGCAGCTGTGCTGCCTCGACAGTGACCACGGGCCTGGTCGGCATACCCGCCATGGACAAGCGCAAATATGACCGCAGCTTTGTGCTGGGAACCATCGGGGCCGCTGGCACGCTAGGGATCATGATCCCGCCATCAATCACGCTTATCCTGATCGGGCTGCAGACCGGGCAATCCGTGGGGCGCCTTTTTATGGGCGGGTTGGTGGCCGGTCTGCTGCTTTTAACCATCTTCCTCATCTATATCGCGATCCTTGCCCGGATACGGCCACAGCTCGCCCCCGGGGCCGAAATTCGCGCGCCACTGGCCGAACGTGTCAATGCACTACGATCAGTCATCCTGCCGCTGCTCATAATCCTGTCGGTGCTAATCTCTATCTTCGCGGGCATCGCGACGCCCACCGAGGCCGCTGCTGTGGGGGCCGCTGCCGTGGTGATATCGGTGGCCATTCGCGGCGAGCTCACCCTGCGCTATATCGCCGAGGTCAGCCATGCCACCGCCAGCATGACAGGTATGGTAATCTGGATTGTCTTTGGCGCATCGGCATTCATCGCCGTTTATGGCGGTGCGGGCGGCACGTCCTTCATGACAGGGTATCTCGGCGGTCTGAATGTGCATCCACTGGTGATGATCCTGATCCTGCAGGCGATCACGGTCGTGCTGGGCATGTTTCTGGATCCGGTCGGGATCATCCTTCTGGTACTGCCCATCTTTTATCCGATCGTCGTGCAGCTCGGCTTTGATCCGATCTGGTTCTGTATCCTGTTTCAATTGAACCTGTGCATCGGCTACATATCGCCGCCCTTCGGATACAATTTGTTCTACCTGAAGAACCTCAGCCCATCGACGCCGATCACTGCGATATACCGGGCGGTGGCGCCGTTTCTGGTGCTGATGCTGCTGACCGGGGCGGTGATTTTCCTATTCCCGCAAGTCATTACCAGCTTTACCGGCCTCACGGCGCGGTGAGCCACCAAAAAAACCAAACCCAGAGGAGGAGACGACCATGACGACCAAGACCAACAAAAGCCTGTCAAGACGTGGCTTTTTTGCTGCATCCACCGGAGCCGCCGCCGCAACGGTGCTGGCGGCGCCGCCTGCAATTGCGCAAGGCAACCTGAACTGGCGCATGCAGACCCATTGGCCCACGGGCAACTGGTATTACGAAGATGTCTTCGTCAAATTCTGCAACCGTGTCACAGACGCCACGGGTGGCGAACTTACTATCACCCCGGTGCAGAACGACGGGATTGTCCCCACCGGCGAAGTGCTGACGGCGGTACGTCGTGGTTTGCTTGAAAGCGCGTTCATCTATCCGGCCTACTGGATCGGGCGAATGCCGGTCGCGGGGCACCTGAACGGCCATATCGGTGCGTGGGACCGTCACGAGGAAATGCACGCCTTTTTCTACGAAATGGGCGCGCTGGACGTGATCCGAGAAGCCTACGCCGAGCAGGGTGTCTATCAGGCCGGTCCGGTTTCATATTCTGGCCTGACGCTGTATTCCAACACTCCGCTGCGCACCACCGCCGACTTTGATGGTTGGCGAGTCCGTTCCACCGGGGCCGCCGCGCTCGTCTTTGAAAAGATGGGAGCATCACCCGTATCGATCCCCGGCGGCGAACTGTATCAGGCCTTGCAAAACGGCGTCGTCGAAGGGGCGCATTGGGGCTCAACCTCGACTGGCTGGGGGATGAATTTCCAGGAGGTGAACGACTATATCATCGAGCCCGACCTTCTCGGGCATCTGAACGGCGAAGTCATGGTCGGGCTCGAGCAGTGGAACAGTCTCGGCGACGAGCTGAAGGCCACCTTCAACGAAATCGTGCGGGCCACGTCAGCCGATGCTTCGGCGCATTTCCTGCATCAAGACCTTTTGCGCAAGCAGGACTTCGTGAAAATGGGCGGCGAGCTGGTCCAGCTGGATCAGGAGGCCCAGGATAATCTGCGCCGCTACTCGCTTGAAGTGGTAGATGACTTCTCCGCGCAGGACCCAAAATATTGTGGCCGCGTGGGCGAGATGCTGCACGAGTTCCTCAGGATTACCGGACGCGCCTGACGCCGGTGCCAGCATCCATGACAGCGCCGCCCCCCGGGTGGCGCTGTCTTCTGTAAAACAAAAATCCGGAAGTTTCCTGATGCAGATCCCCTCCAGCATGACCGTTGTCGAAATATCAACCTATGGCGGGCCAGAGGTGCTCAAGCCCACGACCGCACCTGTGCCCGATCCGGGACCGGGGCAGATATTGATCCGGATCGCATATGCCGGGGTGAACCGCCCGGATGCGCTGCAACGTGCGGGCAATTACGCGCCACCCGCCGATGCCTCGCCCCTTCCGGGGCTCGAGGCGTCGGGTCATGTCGCTGCTGTCGGAGACGGGGTCACCCGATGGTCGGTCGGCGATGCCGTGACCGCCCTGCTGCCTGGTGGCGGCTATGCCGAATATGCCGTAACTGATGCTACGCACGCCCTGCCCGTGCCCGACGGCATGTCGATGGACCGTGCGGCGGCCCTGTGCGAGACCTTCTTCACTGTGTGGACGAATGTCTTCATGCGCGGCGGATTGCAGGCCGGGGAAAAGTTCCTCGTGCATGGCGGCTCTTCCGGGATCGGAACTACCGCGATCCAGTTGGCCAAACTGCACGAAGCGCGTGTCTTCGCAACTGCTGGCTCTGCCGAAAAATGTGCGGCCTGCGACAGGCTGGGGGCCGAAGCGACCTTCAACTACCACGAGACCGATTTCGTCGAGGCGATGAAAGCCGAAGGTGGCGCCGACTTGATCCTCGACATGGTCGGCGGGTCGTATATTCCACGCAATCTGGATGCGCTGGCCAATGACGGACGTCTGGTACAGATCGCCTTTCTGGAAGGGCCGGTGGTCGAGCTGAACATGACGCAGATCATGACCCGCCGCCTTACAATCACCGGATCGACCCTGCGCCCGCAATCGCAGGCCGCCAAGGCCGCCATCGCCCGCGCGCTGGAATCAGAGGTCTGGCCGCATCTGGCCAGCGGCGCGATTGGCCCGGTGATGGACAGCGCGTTCGAACTGGCCGATGCCGCAAAGGCACATACCCGGATGGAAGGATCGACCCATATCGGCAAGATCATGTTGAAAGTTACCTGATCATGGCCGACTGGCGCGCCTTCGACATCTCCGAGAGTCACTTCATCGCCTCGACCCTCACGCCGGGGCTGAAGCTGCACCTGCGGGCCCGCGATGGCGCTGCGAAGGCTATGCCGGTGCTTTTCGTGCATGGCGCAACTTTTTCCAGCCGCCTTTATGATATCCCGCATTCGGGTGTAAATTGGCTACAAGCCGCCGTAGAGGCAGGTTTGTCGCCATATGCATTGGATATAAGGGGCTATGGGCGCTCGAAGCCGGAAAGTTTCCCACTGGAAGCCGAGCCCTACGCGCAGGGTGACGAGGCTATCGCCGATATCGGCGACGCGGTCGACTGGATCACGGCGCGCCATGCGGGCGCGCCGGTAGCCATCGTTGGCTGGTCTTGGGGCAGCATTACCACCGCACGCTATGCGATCGGGGCGTGCGCGGGCAAAGTAGCGCGGCTGGTGCTTTACGCGCCGATTTTTGCCGAACGCAATCCGAGTTGGCTTGAGATGCTGGCGGATCCAGCCGATTCATCACGTCTTGCCGCATTCAAGGCGTGGCGGCGTTTGGACCTAGCCTCGACGCGGCATCGTTGGGACGCACAGATTCCCACAGGGTGTGAGAGTTGGCGGCATGAGACGGTGCTTCAGGCCCTTGTCGCCGCCTCACTGGCGGATGACAAAGACTCGGATCAGACCGAGCCACCGTCCTTTCGCGTGCCCAATGGCACATTCATCGATCTGTGGGAGTCGTTCAATGCCCGTGAACCCTATGATCCAGCATTGCTGACCTGTCCGGTGATGCTTGTACGCGGTACGCAAGACTCGACATCGACCCGAACGGACGCGTTAGCGTTGTTTGACCGACTGCAGGCCGAAAAGCGCCGGTATGTGGAGATCGCGAATGGCACACATTTCATAAATGCGGAAGCACAGGCCAAAGACCTGTTTGGCAGTTCACATCAATTTATAGCTGAACTGTAGTTTCACTTATGGAAGCAAGATCATGAATGATGAAATACCGCCTATTCGAACCAAAGTCACAACCAGTCATTGGGGTGCTTTCAAAGTACATGCCTGTTGTGACCGCATCATCGGCACGTCACCCTTTGAACATGATCCAGAGCCGAACCGAATTCCGGACATAATTCCGCAGGCGGTTCACCATCGCAGCCGTATTGCGCGTCCATCTATACGAAAGGGTTGGCTCGCCACGCGCGATAGGCAGGCGCGTGGTGATGATACGCATGTCGAGGTGCCATGGGACGAAGCGCTTGATCTCGCTGCATCGGAAATCGACCGTATTCGCAAGAGCCACGGCAACGAGGCCATATTCGGGGGATCCTATGGCTGGGCCTCGGCCGGTCGTTTTCATCATGCGCCCGGTCAGTTGCACCGTTTCTTGAATACCGTCGGTGGCTACGTGGCGGCGTTCGGCAGCTATTCAACCGGCTGCGCACAAGCGATCATGCCGCATGTTTTCGGTGTGCCGTTTCTGAAATATACTTACGCGTCGCAAGACAGCTGGGAGACCATCGCCGCGCATACCGAGACGCTGGTCATGTTCGGCGGTGTGAACCCCAAAAATTCCCAGGTTAGCATGGGTGGAGTCACCCAACACGAAACAGCGACATGGTTCAGACGTTTTAATGAAAAGAAAATTCGCTGCATCAATATCGGGCCGCAACGTACTGATGCACCGCAGGGATGCGACTGGCTGCCCGTGCATCCAGCGTCTGACACGGCGCTGATGCTGGCGCTCGCCTACGTGCTTGAGAACGAGGCGCTGACGGACAAAGCTTTTCTCGCAAGATACACCGTCGGCTTTGAACGGTTTCGGCCCTACCTGATAGGTGACACGGACGGCAGGCCCAAGACGCCGGAATGGGCCACAGCGCTGTGCGGGGTCAAGCCGGACGATATCCGCGCTCTTGCGCGGCGCATGGCCGGTACCAGAACGCTGATCACCGTGGCGTGGTCGCTTCAGCGCGGCGAGCATGGCGAACAGCCCTATTGGATGTCGGCAGTGCTAGCCGCGATGTTGGGTCAGATCGGGCTGCCCGGTGGCGGGGTTGGCTACGGATACGGGGCCATTGGCGGCATCGGCAAATCGATGAAGCGTTTGGAGGGCATGACCCTTGATCAGGGCAGTAACCCGGTCGACAAGGTCATTCCGGTGGCCCGTATCGCGGATATGCTGCTTAATCCCGGTGCCGATTTCGACTTTAACGGACACCGTGGTCCCTATCCAGATATCCGTCTGATCTATTGGGCGGGGGGCAATCCTTTCCATCACCATCAGGATCTCAACCGACTCCACGAGGCCTGGAAAACACCTGAAACGATCATCGTGAATGAACCGTGGTGGACCCCGACCGCCAAGCGTGCCGATATCGTTTTTCCGGCCACGACCTCTTATGAACGGGAGGATGTCGGCCGGACCAATTTGGATGATTTCCTGTTTCACATGCCTCAGATCATCCCTCCTGTCGGGGAGGCCCGCAATGATTTCGATATCTTCTCGGGAATTGCAGAGCGGATGGGCGCCAGACAGGCGTTCACTGAAGGGCGCAATGTCGAGGCGTGGCTTAGACATCTCTATGCCTCTTACGCCGAAACAGCCGCCCAGTCAGACATCCAGGTGCCCGCTTTCGACGAGTTGCGCGAAAAAAATTGGGTCAAGCTGCCGCTCAAGACTGAGACGCCTACGCCGTCGTTCTTGAGCCGGTTTCGCGAGGATCCGCAACGTCATGCCCTCGATACTCCTTCCGGGAGGATCGAGATCTTCTCGGCAACAGTTGAAGGGTTCGGCTACGAGGACTGCCCAGGACATCCGGTTTGGCTACCGCCGCGCGAGTGGCTTGGCACCGCAACACTCAAGGCGCCATTGCACATGGTGTCGCCGCAACCCGGTGACAAGCTTCACAGCCAACTCGAATCGGCCCTCGCCGACGTGCAGGGCGCGCGTCCCGAGACCATTATCATCAATCCCGTCGATGCAAAGCCGCGCGGTATTGCAGACGGCGATCTGGTGAAAGTGCATAATGATCGAGGTGCATGTCACGCGCGTTCAAAAGTTTCCGAGGATATCGCTCCCGGCGTCGTCGCGTTGCCAACCGGTGCATGGTTCGCCGGATCGATGAATTTCGCGGATCCAAATGGTAATCCGAACGTCTTGACACTTGATCTGGGGACTTCCCGGCTCGGCCAGGGGTGCAGTGCACATACTGCTCTGGTCGAACTCAGCAGGCTTTGACCCTAATACTTCGGATACGGGTCAGGTGTATGAAAAGGTTTTTTTATCCTGAAGGGTAAATTTCACACATATAGACGTAGGAACAGCGTTTTTATCCTGCGCGATAAAATATTCTTGATATCGCCCAAATGATTTATTATTTATCCTGCATGATAAGGAGGGCGACATGAAGCAGTCGGCTGAAACCCTGGCATGGGCAGAAAAAATCGGGTCACGTATCAGGTCGCGGCGAAGAAGCCTCGGCCTGAGCTTGGAAGATTTGTCGCGCCTCTCAGGCTCCACCGTGCCGACGCTCTCGCATATCGAGCGCGGCACACGAGACCTCAAATTATCTACTCTGGTGTCTCTTTCGCTTGCGCTCAGGACCGAGCTTCCAACTCTCTTCCAGGCTGACACGCTTTCGTCTGCCAAGACAACCTCGCCTGATCTGGGCCAGAACGGCTATGACTTGGAGGATGACTGATGGCGGGGAGCGAAACCATCATCGTCTTCTACGAGAAATTTACCATCGGGAGCATTAATCTCTCTTCAAGCGGAGAGCTCTCCTTCGAATATGATTCTCGATGGCTCGGGACTCGCGGAAACTTTCCGCTCTCGATAACGCTTCCACTTCAAACCGGCCTGTTTGCCAACGAGGTCATCGCGCCCTGGTTGGCGAACTTGCTGCCCGAAGAGGAGCAGCTGATCGCATTGTCGCATGCCTTGGGTCTTGCGACCTCCGATGCGCTCGCCATTCTGCGCGAGATCGGCGGAGATACCGCAGGCGCAATCTCGATTGGAGAGCCGAGTATCCGGAAGGACTGGAGCTACGCGAGCTTGCAGGATCACTACGGCAAGACCACGGAAAGCGAAGCTCTGGCACGCCATTTCGAGGATCTCGGAAAGCGACCATTTCTGGCTGGTGAAGACGGGGTACGCCTGTCACTCGCTGGGGGTCAGAAGAAAACCGCACTGGCCGCACTTGACGAGGTAGGCAAGCCAAGGCTCGGCCTGCCACGACCGACAGATCGTCTCGCGATACCAAAAAATGGAGCGCCCTCAACTATCATCATAAAGCCCGACAATCCCCGCCTGCCCGGCATCGTGGAAAACGAGGCGTATTGCTTGGCTCTGGCTGGCCTGATCGGACTGCCCGCTGCTGAGTGCACCATACTTGAAGCTGATGGCCGGACCGCGCTGGCCGTGGTCCGCTATGATCGCACCCTGCGCTCTGATGATACCCTTCGCCGCCTGCACCAAGAAGATTTCGCCCAGGCTAACGGCATCTATCCGGGGCAAAAATATGAGCGGGGCACCGTTCCGGGCCTCGACATGGCAGGTCTCCTGCTGACAGGTGACCACCTGCCGCCGACCGATGCTCTCGCTCTCCATGATCAAGTGATTTTCAACATACTTGTCGCCAATACCGATGCGCACGCCAAGAACTACTCCATTCTCCTTGGCAATGAGACTTCCATGGCTCCACTTTATGACGTCTCCTCAGTACTCCACTGGGATCACGTTCATCAGTATCACGCCCAGAAGATTGCTGGTAAACGGCGCAAGCCAGCCGATGTCGCTCCGCACCACTGGGAACAGATTGCCCGAAGCGCCGGACTGAACGCCTCCGCCTTTCGCCGTAGGGTAAGCGAGCTCATCGATGCTATGGTGGCAAATCGCGTCGAAGCAACCAAACGCATCTCTTCTCTGCCCGGAGCGATGCCCGAGATGGTCGAGCATGTGGCGAAACTCGTGGAAGGCAACGCGTTGCGTGTCGGCGGACGCCTCAGGGCCGAAGCTTAATTGTATGCGCTGGCCACATCCCATTGATTTGAGGTCTTCCGCGATTCTTTGATTGTCTGGATATGGTCTCCATTGTTTTTGTTGGAGGCTGGGTAATCCCCCCGATCCTAAGCGGATGCGGTCGTAGAATTTTCTCAGCAGAATGAACGACGCGATTCCGATGAAGAAGACACAATTCACCGAAGCCCAGCTCATGGGCAGCCTGCGCGAAGCAAGATTTACAGACAGGACTGTTGCGTTGATTTCATAGCAAGCGATTGTATAAAACCAGCGCCCAGCTTCCCGTGAAATTGAAATCCCCACATGTGAAACTTCAGCCCGCATTCACGCAACACGCGCATGCCGATGCTGGACATCGCAGCGTTGCCCGTCACCACGAAGTCTTCGTTCCTGACAAGCGGTGACGGGCAGTTTCAATATTAAAGACCGTATTGCTCGCGTGCGTAATCGCCCAGTCCAACCGCATCGAGTTTGACGAGCGGCGCGAGGAATGTAACTTGTATCACCCCTGGCGCGCGGCCAATTTCGATCGCGCCATTGACAGTGGCCCGATTGCGAATTTCTGCAACAGTTACGTCTAGCAATTTGGCCGCGCGGGCCAAGCCATTTTCGATCGCGTCGTTCAGGTTAGCTGCGGTACCGATAACCGAAATCGGTGCGAGCGGTTCGATCTGCGACACGCCCCACCGTTTTGCAAGGCGCTCTCCCTTGGCGGTTTCGACCTCGGTGAATGGTTTTGCAAGCGGCGGGAGATCCTCTTCCAGCGGAAACAGGACTGGCCCGTCCAACGGATAGTTCTTCACGACCTCGACCTGCAAGGTCACACTGCCCGAAACATCCATTGTATGCCCAGCGATTTCGCCGTCACCTTGCCCGGCATGCATATCACCCATGTAAACGCCCGCACCTGGAACCTTTACCGGTGCCACGAGGATTGATCCGGCACGCACGGCGTCGATGTCCATGTGGCCATCGGTCTTGTGCTCGATCAACTGCTCCGGCGTGATGCCATAGTCATGCGGCGCGCCCACCAAGAAAGCACCAAAGTCGCCAGCATTGTGACTGTCCGGCATGGGCATCGAAGGGCAAGTGCCCAACTGTCCCATAAAGGGGCGCATTCGGATCAAGGTTCCGGGCATGTCCGATGGAGCATAGTGCAAGATAGAATGCTGGCGGCTTTCATCCGGCAAAGCCGAATAATGGTCTGCGTCTCCAGCGATGGTTTCTGCCGCTTCTTTAGGCAAGGTCAGCCCAACCGTGCGGGTATCGTCAAAGGTCACTGTGTAGCCATGCACCACTTCGAAGGGCTTAACGGCGTTTCCGCAGGTGTCGCACTTTACCGAGTCCTGTCCGATGCCCTCGATATGTGTTTCAGGCCAGACTGTGTCACAGACAGGACAGCGTGCTGCGACGTAAGGATCACCAAGGCAAAAACCCTCGGGAGAGCTGTCGTGCCCGGACGCTGTGGCGATGGAGGTCACGGTGATATCGCGGATGCGGATCGCGACGCCATCCCCAATCTCTGCACCCTCCACGAAGATCGGCTTCGTGACCTCATGGCCGCCCCGCAGACGCGGAGTGATCATGGGGCCCCAGCATCCCGGCGCTGTATTTGCGATAATGGTGCCACCATCTTCAACCGGCCCTAGCATCGCTTCGTTGGGGTCGAGAACGCTATTGGTGAACTCTTGAACGACCACACTGCGTCTTGCAGCGGTTCCTGCATTTATTCCGTCCGGCATGATGAACTCCTTGAATTTCGGATTATTAATGCCAAAAATTAACCGGAAGCTTGCCAACATCAAGTCGCAACATGCGCATATCTGGCCCGCGTCATATGGCGGAATAATCCTTTCGCATTTTATAGACGTTACAACATAAAAGAATGTAGCGGCGGTTTTCTGCGCTTTCTAAGCAGTTTTAATGCGGCCAATCCCCTGAACCGCTCGGTACCCCGCTTCGTATCATCAAAGCGCATCGTGACACAGTAACGATGAAAGCGGCCCAAGGACTAAACCGCTCCGCGGCATTGGCGCCTGTGGCGGGTGTTGTGGCACGACCAAAGAGGCGCGCATTTTGTCATCTCGGTGACCTGACTGAAGATTGGGGTCTTCTCAATCATCAGACAGGAGCCCCCTGTGTCAGGGAAGTTGTCCGCTGCTCTATTTTTCCTCTATTTCACAGGTGGGCGGGATAGGATGATGATTTGGGCTATTCACTGGAACGAAAATCAGCGGTGCTGATGCGGATGCTTCCGCCAAACAATGTGCCCATACGGCAGTTGTCCCAGGAAGAGGGCATAGGCGAGTCCACGCTTTTCTCCTGGCGGGCCGAGGCGCGCGGCAAGGGGCAGCTTATGCCTGACGCGGACGCTGGCCCTGAGGGCTGGTCCTCGTGCGATAAGTTCGCGGCGGTGTTGGAAACAGCCGCTCTCAATGAAGCTGATCTGGCCGAATACTGCCGCAAGCGCGGGCTTTATCCAGCGCCGATCGCGGCATGGCGGGCTGCGTGTGAATAGGCTAATGACTGGGATCGTGCCAGTAACGCGCGTCTTGGGCGGGCGACCAAGGACGAAAAAAAGCGGGTCAAGGATCTGGAACGCGAGCTTGCCCGCAAAGACCGCGCATTGGCCGAGACCGCAGCACTTCTGGTTCTCAGAAAAAAGGCGGCAGCGATCTGGGGGGACGGAGAGGACGCATGATCAGCACCCCACATCGCCAAACTGCCGTTGCGCTGATCAATGAGGCCGTCACCGCTGGCGCGCGCCGGGCCAAAGCCTGTGCCGTGCTGGACATCAGCGACCGCACCCTGCGTCGTTGGACGAAAGGCGGCGAGGTTCAGCCCGATCAGCGCCCCCTCGTGCCGCGCCCGGAGCCGCGCAACAAGCTGAGCGCCGAAGAACGCGCGGCCGTGCTTGAAGTCTGCAATTCAGCGGAGTTTGCCAGCCTTCCGCCAAGCCAGATCGTCCCTAAACTAGCCGATCAGGGGCGGTATCTGGCCTCGGAATCCAGCTTCTATCGCATCCTGCGCGCGGATGGGCAGCAGCATCACCGAGGCCGGGCCAAGCCGCCGGTCCAGCGCAAACCGCCCGCTAGCTACAAGGCCAGCGCGCCCTGTGAGGTTTGGACCTGGGATATAACCTGGATGCCTGGACCGGTCGCAGGCATGTTCTTCTACCTCTATCTGATTGTCGATATCTTCAGATGGGATGGTTGCCGCCCTCCCCGGACGGCATCGCAATGTGCCAAGATGGTGGTGTTGAAAGCCACGAAGCGAGGAGGACGACGAGATGAAGGATACGATGATCGGGGTGGACCTAGCAAAGCGTGTTTTCCAGCTCCATGGGGCGGCGATGACGGGGGAGGTGAAGTTCCGCAAGAAGCTGTCACGGGAGCAATTCCGGGCCTTCATGGCCACGCAGCCAGCTGCTTTGGTTGTGTTTGAGGCCTGCGGAAGCGCGAGCTACTGGGCCCGGGAGATGGAAGCGCTTGGTCACGAGGTGAAGCTGATCGCACCGCAATACGTGCGCCCCTTCGTCAAGCGCCAGAAAAACGATGCGGCGGACGCCGAGGCTATCGTGATCGCCGCGCGCCAGCCCGAGATGCGGTTCGTGGCGCCGAAGACGGTGGACCAGCAGGCGAAGGCGGTGCTGTTCCGCGGCCGCGAGCGGCTCGTCCACCAGCGAACGGAACTCGCCAACGCGCTACGGGCGGTGCTCTACGAATACGGCCATGTCTTTCCCACCGGGCTCTGCCACCTGAAGCGCATGGAGGCGGTGCTGGAGGATCCACACTGCGACCTTCCCGCCCTTGTCATCGTGGAGTGCCAGGATCTGCTGGCGCAGATTGCTGAGAAAACAGATAGGATCGAGGCCAAGACCAAGGCCCTGAAGGCGCTGGCGGCCGAGACCGACACAGCGCGGCGCCTACAGACGATGCCGGGCGTCGGCCCGCTGACGGCTTTGACGGTCGAGGCGTTTGCGCCCGACATGGCGCAGTTCAAGTCCGGCCGCGACTTCGCGGCCTGGCTGGGGCTGGTGCCGCGCCAGCACTCAACCGGTGGAAAGGCGCGCCTTGGATGGATATCCAAGGCCGGTCAGAGCGACATCCGGCGGCTTCTGATCGTCGGTGCAATGTCCCGACTGAACTGGCTGGGGCGCCGCACGATCGTGCCGGGCTCATGGCTTGCAAGGATGCTGGCCCGCAAGCCGAGGATGCTGGTCGCAATCGCGCTGGCGAACAAGATGGCCCGACAGATCTGGGCGATGTTGACGAAGAACGAGGACTACAGGGATCCGGCGCTGGCGGCTGCGGCATGAACTTCATGGAGTAGTCGCCTGGCGACGGCGCCAAGGGGCGTGTGAGAAGACGACGACTTGAATGGGCAAATGATCGACCAGATCCGGATCGGGAAAACCAGCTTGCGGCTACGTGCGAACAGCACGCTCTTCAGATTTGGACCCGACCCGCTGATCTCCATACCGGCCCGCGGCTTCTGGACGTGCCGCACATCGAGGCCTGAAAGAAGACCGCACTCGATCACACGCCGACAAGAGTCAGAATCTTCTTGCATGACGGGCGGCAACCAAAGAAGCCGCAAGATCGTTGGATGGGAAGTTCATGAACGCGAAGGTGTGGAACTGGCCGCCGTCCTGATCCGGCAGGCGGTGCTGGCCGAGGGCTGCACCCTGCGTCCGCTGGTCCTGCATGCCGACAACGGCAGCCCCATGAAAGGCGCTACGATGAAAACCACAATGGAGAAATTGGGCATCACCGCGTCCTACAGCCGCCCACGGGTCATCAATGACAATCCGTTCTCGGAGGCTCTGTTCCGCACCTGCAAATACCGCCAGGACTGGCCGCGCAAGGGTTTTGCCACCAAGGCCGATGCTCAATCTTGGGTGAAATCCTTCGTCGGTTGGTATAACTGCGACCACCTGCATAGCGCGATCCGCTTCGTCACACCGGACGCGCGCCACACTGGCCATGATCGGGCAACCTTGGCCAATCGCGCCAGTCTCTATGCAAATGCACGGACCCAAAACCCACAACGCTGGTCAGGCAAAACCCGAAACTGGCAACCCGCCGGCCCCGTCTGGCTCAACCCCAAAACCGAAAACAGCGCCCCTGAAATCAGAGACGCTGCATGAAACCGGCGGACAACTTGTTTGACAAACACCGGGAGGTTCCTATGACAGAGGAGAGAGTAAGCCCGCTGCGCCAGCGGATGATCGAAGACATGCGCATCAGTGGCATGGGCGACAAAGCCCAGAAGGCCCACATCCGGGCGATCAAGGATTTCGCGGCCTTCCTTGGGCGGTCACCCGACACGGCCACACCGGAAGATCTGCGCGCGTATAAGCTGCACATGACGGAAAACGGGATCACACCATCGACTTTCAACGTGCGGATCGTGGCGCTGCGGTTCTGCTTCGGAAACTTGGCGGAAGGTCGATAGCAGTTCCCTGATTTCGGCGCCTCTGCGTGTGTGCAGCAGGTTTCTGAACCCCAGCACGTCGAAGACCATAACAAGGCACTCCTCATAATCGGGGTCCGCGTAGAAATCTGTCATGTCTTCTCATTCAAGCCGCTGCTCGCATGCGTTCGATCAGCCGACGATCTGTGCACGCGCATCCTGGAACCGCGCAGTCAGCGTGGCGTGTTCTTCGCTGAGGCCTTCAATGCAGTACGGGTTCAGGAACTGACGGCCTGCAAAGAGTTTTTGATCGACAGGGGTCAGCGCGGATTCGTCGCAGACAGCCTGCCAGCTTTCGGCGATCGTGGCGATCTGGGTTTCGATCAGTGATGCGGCGTCTTCTTCCGCTAGATGGAAATCCGCTGCCACTGCCAGGCACACGGCAATTGTGCTGGCGCGGGCTTCGCCCTTGATCAGCATTGCTTGTGAGGCCTCACCGCCCGCACGGCCTTGCGGGCAGATGTCATAGGCGGGCGTCAGCGTCAGCGCCTTGCCGTCCCAGAAGGCGGCATGATTGCGCGCGTGATCATCCGTGTTGCCGCACAAGATGTTAAAACAAATCCGCGCGTAAAGCTCTCTCAGCGTATCTTTCGGGTCTGTAAAACGATGTCGGATCAGTTCTGCGAGGTCTTCGTATGACGCGTAGCGCGCCATCATTTCATCAAGGCCGAGCATGGTCAGCGCCGAGACCATCGCGCGGCGCGTCCAGCCTGCCGCGATCTTTTCGCGGTCAAAGCGCTCGATAAGCAGGACATCTTTGCCAGCGGCATGGGTGAGCGATACCGGCGCAGTGTTCAGGCCGCAGGCTGCCGCCAGCTTCATGGCAATGAATTCAGCCTTCACAACGCTATGCGTGTCAGCGCTCGATGAGAACTTGGCAATGAATTTCTTATCATCGCCATCGATCAGCGCCTTGGGGCGCGCCCCACCAATCGACGTGCCATGGTTAAGCGCCTGATCGAGTGCAGGGGTGAGCGGCAAGCCTTTTTCGATGCGCTCGGCTGCCGCTAGCAACTCCTCGAATGAGGCTTCTGCCGCAAGGCGCGGTTCGTAGTCTTTCGACGAGGCCTGAAAATCGAGGGCACCGATCCGGTCGGAGCCGGATTGCAGCAGATAGGTGAGTTCGCTGATGTCCGGTACGCCCGCCGCATCGGGTTTGGCGCCGGTCAGGCGGTTGATGATAACGCGCCGCCCCCAGGCATCCGGCGAGCCGTCCCGAATGCAGCTTGGCATCGAAAGCCCTGGCTTCGGGGCAATTGTGCCGCGCTGAAGCGGGAGCTCTGGTTCATAAATAGGGATCGCGTCGTTGCGCTCCCGATAGCTGGCGCCATAGGTGAAGAGTAGGCGGTCACCATCCTGCGTGAGCCGTCCGGCCACAACCGGTTCGGTCTCTTCCGGCAACCAAATCCAGACATAGGCTTCGCTCGCATCCGTCTTAGAAGTCATCATCGACCTCCTTCACGGACGGACGGACGGATTTCGGGAGCAGCGTGAGCTTCTCGTCAAGGCGGGCATTGTGCATCTGCAGCGTGCGCTCGTCATACTCGAACAGGCGCACACCGACGATCGCGGCAACCTCAAAAACCGTGCCAATCTCCGGGCCGGACTCGCCTTTTTCGATGTTGTAGAGTGTCGTGCGGCTGATGCCTGCACGATCGGCCAGTTCCTGTGCCGTCATCTCCCGTTCTGTGCGCCCGACACGGATCAGCTTGCCAAGGAGCGAAAGCGCCTGGCGGGTCACGCGGGAGTAACTTCTCTTGCGCTTCATGGCGCACCTGCCTTTTGTCTGGTTAAATGAACGCGAAGCATCTTCGTGTTCAGATGATTAGACATCATACACGAACAGACATCATCTTGTCAAAGTGATGTTCATTTTAATGGACGTTAGGCCATTAAATGTTCACTTAAATGAACATGTCTATGGGTTGGCTCTACGAAAAATCCTGCTCTTTGTCGTCGGCCAAGCCCTGCGTGCGCTCGCCTATCCGGCGGAATACTGGAAGCCTACCATCATCGACATGGATCAGCATCCGGTCGCTGTCGTGTCGGAGACGCGCCTTTGGCACGATGTCATTGACCTTGAGATTGCGCACCTCGGAGGCGCGCAGCCCAGCACCGTAGCTTGTGCCGAGGGCGGCGCGATACTTGAGCCCGGGGCCGGGAACGGCGGCCAACAAGCCGGCCACCTCTGCGATGCTGAGCACAATAGGCAGCTTGCGGTGGAATTGCATGAAGCGTTTCATCTCTTCACGCACGTTGAAGGTGCTGGCCGAAACCCAGTCCCCGGTCATTTTCAACTGATACGATCCCAGGTCCTCGGGTGTCGCCGTATCCGTCCGGCACAGCTGACATGTTTTAGATGAACCGCGCTACTGGAATCGCGTGCTTGACGATCCACGCGGGGCGCTGATTTTGGGTAGGTTTGATGCGCAAGCGCTGGCGGCAGGGCACAGCATTTCAGTTTGACGGGTTCAAGCGCATGGGAGGAGGCCATCGGTCTGGCTTTTGGTGCCCTTCAACGATAGCCCCAAACGTGGCCTTGAGCTGGAATTGCTCAAGCAGATCCGCTGCTGGCTGATTGTGTCGACAAACAAAGCCCGTCACCCTAAAAAATATGAATGGCGCAAGAAGGGTTGAAACATGGCGAACATCTGGGAATGGACGGCAACGCAAATTGCGGCAGAGGTCAGGGCACGGCGTATTTCGGCAGTTGAGGTGGCACAGGCCCATCTCGACCGGCTTGATGCTGTCAACCCGGCGATTAATGCCGTGGTGCAGGAATTCCCGGAGGAGGCGCTTGAGGCTGCTAGGCAAGTCGATGCCGCGCTTGATCGCGGCGAGCATCTGGGGCCGCTTTGCGGCGTGCCAGTCACGATCAAGGTCAATGTCGACCAGAAAGGTCAGGCCACGACAAACGGTCTTAGGCTTCTGGCCAATCATATCGCAACCCTGGACAGTCCAGTCGTATCAAATATCCGCAAGGCAGGCGGCATCATTATTGGGCGTACAAACACGCCTGCCTTTTCCCTGCGCTGGTTCACCAAAAATGCACTGCACGGTCAGACGCTCAACCCGCGAAACCGGCTGATCACGCCCGGCGGTTCATCGGGCGGAGCTGCTGCGGCAGTTGCGTCCGGAATTTGCGCCATCGGACACGGCACTGATATCGCTGGGTCCATCCGCTATCCCGCCTATGCCTGTGGCTTGCATGGGCTTCGACCTACCACCGGCCGGGTGCCGGCGTATAATTCCAGTGCGCCTGAACGCTTTATTGGCGCGCAATTCATGGCTGTCTCGGGTCCGATCACGCGAAGCATCGATGATCTTGAAATTGCCTTTAAAGCCATGTCGATGCCTGATCCGCGAGACCCGTGGTATGTCCCAGAGCCTGAAGACACGGCAAGCTTTCCAAAGAAAGCCGCGCTGACGCTTGCTCCGGATGGCATGATGGTCAGTGACGACGTGGCCATGGCTCTGCATGATGCGGCCGACCGGCTTCGGCAGGCGGGCTGGGACGTTGAGGAGGTAAGCTGCCCGCCAATGCGCCGCGCTGCAGACATCAACGCATGTCTCTGGATGGCTGAAATGCAGTTCGGCGCTGCCGACATGGTGGCCCAAGAGGATGAAGCGGACGCGAAATTCGTATTCGCACAAATGTCCGAGGATGCCGGCGAGGTTGGGTTCGAGTCTCTGATGCAGGCCTTGCAGGCGCGTGCGAGCCTTGTTCGGGAGTGGCAGGTCTTTTTATCCGATTATCCTGTCCTGCTATGCCCCATCTCGGGAGAATTGCCGTTCGACCAGCAACTCGATGTTCAATCCGAAGAGAGCTTTAAACGCGTATTTGAGGCGCAGTTGACGCAACGAGCCCTTGCAGCAATCGGCATGCCGGGGCTGGCGGTCCCAACAGGAGAAGCCAAAGGCCGCCCCGTGGGCGTGCAACTGATCGGCCCCCGCTTCCGCGAGGACATCCTTCTAGCCGCCGGGAAGGATATAGCCGCAGCAAGCAATCCGGTCGGCGTTTCCAATCCAATCTGATGCGAGACGATACGCATAATTGGCGCGTACAGGGGATTTGAGATACCCAGTCTCGCTTGGAATATCGCTTCAATGACAGCGGCAAAATAAAGGTTGGCGGCATTATGTATCTACTGCAAATCTACTTCCCTTTCAGGGTTATAAGCCAATCTGGCAAGTATGCCCGTATCAAAACCCCGTTTCACATTTTCCGATATATCTCGACGGACAGCCACAGAGGCTGACGCGATCGCATTTGCCGAACGGCTCCGCTGGCGCGAAGGGATCCGGGTCATCGCCAGCCATGGGCAGACGGATATCGGCCTGGCCGCCAGGGCCTTGGTCAAGACAGTGGGCACCTTCATGACGGAAGCGCTTCCCGCTTATTCGGTACTGGGTACGCATAGGAGATCAGTGACGCACTCCACCAAAGAGTTTGCGCGCACCGATGCCGACGGCACTTCGGTCCACGTGAATACCGCCGAGAGTTGTCACGCGGATCTGCGCAGAATGGTCCTTGGCGTGCATCACTGGATTAGCCGCAAGCACCTGGACCGGTATCTTGGCGATCTCGCATTCCGGCGCTCCCTGCGTGAGAGCGATCTGCTGGCGCGCCTTGGCGCTGCACTGACGTCTCCGGGGCGGCGTATCATCCCCTGACCGAAATCCTCTCACTGGACTTCGGTGTGCTTACGCTCTTTGCCAGCAATCACGGCGATCTGCTGGGCCGGAACTTTCGCGACAAGATCGAGCCGGTCGCCAAATGCGCGGCGGCCGAGGCGGCACGGATGCAGAGGGCCGGCAGAAAGCCCCGCGACAGCGCGCTCTGCGCCGCGCTGGTGGTGCGCCTGCGGTCGATCATCGACACAGAGGTCAACCGGGTTCTGAACCACGCAGTGGCTGCACTGGCCCCGTGTGCTGGCCGTCGAGAAGCTCGACTTCCGCGGCTCCGGCTTCTCGCGCCGGATGAACCGGCTGATGACCAATTGCGGTCGCGGGACGGTCGCGAAGAAGCTGGCCGACCTCAACGCGCGTTATGGCATCGAGATCCATGAAGTGGAAAGTGGAGCCCACCTATACGACAAAGACCTGTTCCGAATGCGGTTATGTCGATGCGAAAAACCGTAAACCCGGCTCGGAGAAATTCCACTGTCGCCATTGCGGCAGAAAGTTGCATGCGGATGTGAACGGTGCCCGGAATATAGCGGTCAGTATATCTGGCGCGGACCCCGGGCAGCCGGTGGACCCCGAGACGGCCAAGGGGGACGGACGTTCCGCTCCCGCTGGTGCGACCTCGCCCGCCGGACGGAGACGTCCCCGTAAGGCCTCGTCGTCACCCCGGACACGGAGCTTCATGCTCCGCGACATCGTCCGGCGTTTCGATGAGCGCAGAGGTGCCTTTGGAGCGGTCTCGAAGTCGAGACGCGCGTCGAAGAAGGTGCCGCCAGGCGCGAGGGAGAGCGCCTCGGCCCCAAGGCCGACCAATCCTTATTGGAAGCGCCACTCGGCACTTCTGAAAGGGAGGTCAGATGGACCCCGAAATACCCTGGATGCTGCATTTGCAGTAGCTACATAATTTCCAAAGTTGGTACAGCCCGGCCGCGTCCAAGCCTGCAATGGAAAAAATAGGCCGTATACAGGTGAAATAGGCGAATGGCTCGACACCGTTGATCTTTGCGGCCTCGATCCCGGGGGCATGTATGAACTGCCTTCCCCTGCAAGTGATTTGTCGATGCGCCGCTGAGGGCCAAAGTTTCGGCTTCGGTGTGGGTGTTGAAGCCGACATCCTTTGCTACCCCCATAACTTCAACGGCTCCGGCGTGACCCGGATCGAGAACTTGCGCCAGATTTAGGAGCAAGCCGGCGGGATGTTTCCGATGGGGCCAAGCAGGCGTCTGTGGTTGAACCAATCGACCCATCCAAGGGTGGCCATTTCCAGATCTTGCATGTTGCGCCATGGACCCTGGCGGTGGACCAGCTCGGTTTTGTAGAGACCGTTAATCGTCTCAGCGAGGGCGTTGAAGCTCCTATGTTTGTCAAGCGTGGCCGGCCTTGGTTGGCGGCAGGCACAGAGCGCGGTAGATTTCGCGCACGATGTACCGCTTGATGCAGCGCACGATTTCCCGCCGTGTTTTGCCTTCCGAAGTTCGTCGAGCAGCATAGGCTTTGGTTCTCTCATCGTCGCGTAAGCGCACAATGGCCACACGGTAGATGGCGGCATTGGCTTGTACGAGTCCCCAACGCTGCCGACTGACGGCTCGATCCCGGCTTCGGCCAAACGCTCGGTGTAACGAATGGACAAATATTGCCCGCCGCGATCCGAATGATGAACCAATCCGCTCTTTTGGACCGGCCGTCGATCATGCAGGGCCTGTTCAAGGGCATCGAGAACAAAGTCAGTTTTGGCAGACCGAGAGACCCGCCATCCGACGATGCGATCAGCGAATGTGTCGATGACAAAAGCCACATAGACAAAACCCTGCCATGTCGACACGTAAGTAAAATCACTGACCCAGAGAAGGTTTGGGGCCGGTGCCCGGAAAACGCGGTTCACCTTGTCGCGCGGACAAGGTGCTGATGTGTCAGGGACGGTTGTTTTGACCACCTTGCCGCGCACGGCACCACGGATGCCGATCTGTTTCATCAGTCCCCAAGAGACTGAGGGCGGCTTACCTACCCTCTTCTTGCGCACCGTCTTCCGGTCACAGTCAACCTTACGCGCAATCGCAGACAAACTCAGGCACTGCTTCTTCAAAACATAGATCAAAACGATCTCCCTCAGTCCTTTCACCTATCTGCCCCTGTCAGTTCCTCGTTCCAGGGCATCAGGCCTCATGTCCCGCGCCAGCGACAATTCCAAATAATTGGAGTTCAGAATTGCCCCTGACGCTCACGACTGGGGAAAATTTAAACGGCAGTTTTGGGGGGATTACGTCCGGCGATTACAGCTGCCTGATGGCCGCGGTAACAATGGGCCGGTTACAAACCACCAAAGCCAACCGAAACAGTGAAAACTCTGAAAGTTTTGAAGAAGCCTGAATTGAGATTTTTTCATAGGTTTTCTGCCTTAAATTTTTTTGAGGTATTTTGTAGAGTTGGTGTTTTTTTTAATTTTCCTTAAATATTAAAGCTTTAAGTTTGTAATTGGACATTTTGAAAAAGAGGTAAAAATGAAAATCATTTCAAATAGAAAAATCTACGATACGGAAAAATCTCAAGAAATCACCAATGTTCGTCATAGTAATCGAAACAATATTTCTTGGTACGAAGAAATTCTTTATCAATCAAAGAATGGCGCTTGGTTCTTAAAAGGCGAAGGTGGCCCAATATCCCATTACGCGGTAGATTTAGGAGATGGAAACAAGGAAGGGTCATGCAAACTCACGCCAATGTCTGTCAACGCGACTATCAAATGGCTCGAAAAGCATGCAAAATATTCAATTATTGAAGAATTATTCCTTGATTATCTGGAAGACGCCTGAATTCCAGAATTGGATTATTAGAGCGTGTCGCGTTTAATCGGTTTTGTATCCTGCTGCCTTGAAGAAGTTGTAGCATTCCTCGTCGGTGAAGAGG
>NZ_JAAORB010000023.1 GCF_011601345.1 Roseovarius gahaiensis | reverse complement strand
CGGAATTGAAGCCACAACCACAGACCAGATCGCCGCATGACCGAGAACCCTCAAACACCAGATTTGACAATAACTCCGGCCAATTATTTGCGGTCTTAATTGCAATTGAGAGATTGCGACTCGCCTATATTTCCAATATTCACGAAATATGGAAATAGAAGTCGCCTCTCGTCTCGCCACATTGGGTCATCCGCAACGGTTGGCCATTTTTCGGCTTTTGATGCGCCGCTATCCGGACCGCGTTGCCGCCGGGGAGGTGGCGCAAGCCCTTGATCTGAAACCCAGCACCTTGTCAGCCTATCTTTCGGCGCTGTTGCAGGCGGGGTTGATCACGCAGGATCGCGTGGGCACCTCATTGCGATACGCACCGGATATGACCGGGGTGCGACAGACTTTCGATTTCCTGTTGAACGAGTGTTGCCGCGGGCGCCCGGATATCTGCGCGCCCCTATCATTGTTTTCCGAACAAGGATCTCAGACCATGGACAACCGGAAATACAACGTTTTGTTTATTTGCACTGGCAATTCCGCCCGGTCAATTTTTGCCGAATCCATCCTGCGCAAACTGGGTGACGATCGCTTCAACGCCTTCTCGGCGGGCACGCATCCCTATTCCAAGTTGAACCCGTTTGCCCTGCAGGTTTTGCAGGATAAGGGGCATGATATCGGTGTCTTGCGGGCCAAGAACCAAAGCGAATTTCAAGGCCCTGACGCGCCGCAACTGGATTTCGTGTTTACCGTTTGTGATCAGGCCGCGAACGAGGAATGTCCGGCATGGGACGGGCAACCTGTCAGCGCCCATTGGGGCATGCCTGATCCGGTTGCGGCCGACGGCACCGACGCCCAGAAAGGGCTGGCTTTTCAACAGGCCTACGGGACGTTGCTCAACCGGATCAGCGCCTTTGTAAATCTGCCTTTGGACGCGTTGGACCGGTTGTCGTTGCAACGCGCGGTGGATGATATCGCCCGCGATGAACAACAGGTGTCGCAATGACCGTTTACGCAGTGAACGGCCTTGGCCGGGTGGGCAAGCTGGCGCTGAAGCCCTTGCTGGAGCGCGGCGCGCAGTTGGCGTGGATCAACGATGCGGTGGGCGACGCGGAAATGCATGCCCATCTGCTGGAATTCGACACGGTGCATGGCCGTTGGGATGCCGCGTTTTCGCATGACGCGGACGCGGTGATCATCGACGGGGTGCGCCTGCCGTTCATCGGCACGCGCGATCTGTCAGAGTTGCCGCTGGACGGTGTGGATGTGGTGATTGATTGCACGGGCGTTTACAAGACCGAGGCCAAGCTGGCCCCGTATTTCGACGCTGGCGTCAAGAAAGTGGTTGTCTCGGCCCCGGTCAAGGACAGGCCGACGGCCAATATCGTTTACGGTGTGAATGATCAAACCTATGACTCAGATCAGCATCGGATCGTGACCGCGGCCAGTTGCACCACGAATTGTCTGGCGCCGGTTGTAAAGGTGATCCATGAAGAGCTGGGCATAAAGCACGGATCAATCACGACAATTCATGACGTGACCAACACCCAGACAATCGTGGATCGCCCTGCCAAGGATATGCGTCGGGCGCGCTCGGCGCTGAATTCGCTAATCCCCACGACCACCGGTAGCGCCACGGCGATCACCTTGATCTATCCTGAACTGACAGGCCGTCTGAATGGCCATGCGGTGCGGGTGCCGTTGCTGAATGCCTCGATCACCGATTGCGTGTTCGAGCTGGACCGCGCGACCACCGCAGAAGAGGTGAACGCCCTGTTCAAAGCCGCCGCCGAGGGGCCGCTCAAGGGTATTCTGGGCTATGAAGAGCGCCCGCTGGTCAGTGCCGATTACACCAACGACACGCGGTCCAGCATCGTCGATGCGCCTTCGACCATGGTGATCAACGGCACGCAGCTCAAGATTTATGCGTGGTATGACAATGAGATGGGCTATGCGCATCGGCTGGTTGATGTTGCGCTGATGGTCGGGGGCAGCTTGTGACGGCACAGGCGCGTCCCGAGGGGCTTTCGGCCTACATTGCGGTCACGGCGACCTATTGGGCCTTCATGCTGACCGATGGTTCGCTGCGTATGCTGGTGCTGCTGCATTTTCACACGCTGGGCTTTACCCCAATCCAACTGGCCTATCTGTTTGTTCTGTATGAAATCGCCGGGATGGTCACCAACCTGTCGGCGGGCTGGATTGCCGCGCGCTTTGGCCTGACGGCGACGCTTTATGCCGGGTTGGCGATACAGGTGGCGGCGCTGCTGGCGTTGGCGCAGCTTGACCCCAGTTGGGCCGTGGGCGCGTCGGTGGCGTTTGTGATGTGTGTGCAGGGCGCATCGGGCGTGGCCAAGGACTTGGCCAAGATGTCATCGAAATCGGCGGTCAAGCTGCTGGCCCCGCGCGACGGGGCGGGGCTGTTTCGTTGGGTTGCGGTGCTGACCGGATCGAAGAACGCCGTTAAGGGCGTTGGGTTCCTGCTGGGTGCTGCGTTGCTGGCCAGCCTTGGGTTTGTCGGCGCGGTCTGGGCCATGGCCGCCGTGTTGGCGGTGATCTTGCTGGCGGTGGTATTTGCCATGCCGCCGGGCCTGCCGCGCGGGCGCAAGGGTGCAAAGTTTTCCGAGGTGTTCTCGGACTCGGCCAATGTCAACTGGCTATCGGCGGCGCGGGTGTTCTTGTTCGGGGCGCGTGATGTGTGGTTCGTGGTGGGCATTCCAATCTATTTCTATGCTGTGCTGTCGGATGGGTCCGAGGCCGGGAACCGCGCGGCATTTTTCATGATCGGCAGTTTCATGGCTGTATGGATCATCCTTTACGGAGCGGTGCAGGCCGCCGCACCGCGTGTGCTGCGCGCAGCCAACCGCGACGAGGGCCAATTGATCGCGACGGCGCGGGGCTGGGCCTTGGCGCTCTGCGTGGTGCCGGGGATCTTGGCCTTGGCGGTCGGGTTTGCGCCACAGCCCGCGACGTGGCTGACGGCGCTTTTGGTCGTGGGCTTGTTGGTCTTTGGTGCGATTTTCGCGGTCAATTCCTCGCTGCATTCCTACCTGATCCTCGCGTTTACCCGCGACGAGCGGGTGACAATGGATGTGGGGTTTTACTACATGGCCAACGCGGGCGGGCGGTTGATGGGCACGGTGCTGTCTGGCCTGACCTATCAAATGGGCGGTCTGGCGCTGACCTTGGGCACGGCGGCGGTGATGGTGGCGCTGTCGGCCCTTGCGGCGGGGCGGCTGCGCCCGGCCTAGCGGCTGAGGGCCTGTGTCATCGCCTTGGTCGGAAAGCAGGTGGCGGCCTGACCCGAGGCCTCTTGCCAGCGGCCAATCGAACGGCGTGTCTTGAAGCCCGGCAACCCGTCCGCGCCGCCCACGTCATGCCCCATGCCGATCAAAGCGCGCTGCATCGCCGCGATATCCGAGCGGTACATGCGCCCGACACTGCCCCAACGGCCTGCAAAATCACCGCTGCCGAATTGGATGCGGTCACCCACATGCCCCACGAACAGTGCGTAAAGATCGCTCATGTTATAGTCTTTCAGCACGTAGAAATTGGGCGTTACGATAAAGGCCGGGCCATGCCGGCCCGCCGGCATCAGCAGATAGCCTTCGCCGCGCCGCTCATGCGCGGGAAAGGGCCGCCCCGAGACCCGCTTGATGCCCATGGCCGCCCACTTGGCGATCGCGCGGCCCTGATCGGGGCCTTCCAGCGTGCAGGAGACTTGCGGTGGCACTGTCACCTCGAACCCCCAATCGCGGCCCGTCACCCAGCCGTGGCGCGCCAGATAGGTCGCGATCGAGGCCATCGTGTCGGCCTCAGAGCGCCAGATATCTTCGCGCCCGTCGCCATCGCCATCGGCGGCGTATTTCAGAAAGTTCGACGGCATGAATTGCGGCTGGCCAAGCGCGCCTGCCCAACTGCTTTTCATGGCACTGCCGGGCGCATGGCCCGCTTGGGCGATTTGCAGCGCGGCGATCAGTTCATCGGTGAAATAGGGCGCGCGGGTGCTCATGAATCCCTTGGTGCCCAACACTTGAAAGGCGTTGTGCGGGATTGCGGCGCGGCCATAGGCGCTTTCGCGGCCCCAGATGCCCAACACAATGCGCCCCGGCACCCCGGTGGCGCGTTCCACGCGGGCCAATGTGGCGGCGTGGCGCTTGGCCATGGTGCGTCCGGTGGCGGTGGCGGCGCGCAGGTTGCCTGCGGCGAAGTAGTTCGCGGGGGCGCCGAATTCGGATTGCCGTTGCGCCTTGGGGGTTTGGCGGGGTTGGCCCGGCGGCACCAGATCGGGCAGATCCCAATTCAGCGTGACACCTGAAAAGGCGGTGTCAAAAGTGGCGCGGTCGACGCCCTTGGCGCGGGCGCGGGGCCAGACCGTTTGATCCAGCCATGCGCGAAACTGCTGTTCGATGTGGGCGCGATCCTGCGCGGCGGCAGACAAGGGCAGGATGGCGATTGTCACAAGGGCAAGAATGAAGGCGCGCAGCATGGCAAGCTCCTGTCCGGGTGGGGCCAGCATGCCGCAGAATTCGGACGCGCGCCAGTGATGGGTGCCATGGTCGCCCACGACGGCGGTTAAATGTGAAGTTTGCCTTCCCAAAGGCCGCGGCTGACCAGTTCGCGGGCGACATCAAGGGTCATGTCTTCGACCGCAAGACAGGCACGGGTCATCACGCGTGCGGGGCTTTTCACAAGGTAGACCGGGCGTGTCATGGTCGGCTCGACGATGGGCGCGCGGATCAGATCGTTGCGCTGCACGAAATCCTGAGCGGCCACCGGCGCAAAGATGGTATAGCCCGAACCGCGCGCGACCAGTTCCTTGATCTGGGTCATCGCGTCCATTTCAACCACCACGTTCAGGCGCACATCGTGGCGTTTGCAATAGGCTTCGATCTGGTTGCGCAAGCCGTTCGAAGGCAGCACCAGATCCAGTTTCTCCAAGGCGCGCAGGGGCACCGGCGTGCCGGGGGGTGTTTCCAGCGGCCACGCGTCGGGGGCCGAGTAGAAATACAGTTCCTCGTCCATCACATGGGTGCCGCGCAATTGCCCGTTGTTTTTGAGATCATAGAGAAACCCGATGTCGAGCGTGCCATCGAGCAGCCAGTTTTCCAGATAGCCGCTCATGGCTTCGACGGCGCGCAGCCGCACGTCGGGCAATTCCAGCCGCACGGTTTCGGCCAGCGGCACCGACATGATCATCGAACACGATGGTGGCATGCCAAACACCACGCGGCCACTGACAGTGCCACCGCGTTCACGCATGTCTTCAATGCAGCGGTCAAGGCTGTCGCAGATGCCGCGCGCGTGATCCAGCAGGATGCGCCCCTCGTCGGTCAGCACCGTGCCACGCGCCGACCGTTCCACCAGTTTGACCGATAGTTCTTGCTCCATGCGGTGCAGGTGTTGCGACAACGACGGTTGCGCCACGCCAATGGCCTGCGCCGCCGCCGAGATAGACGGCGCTTCGGCCACGGCAAGGAAATAGCGCAGGTGTTTGATGTCCATTGTCTGGCCTGTCAATTGAATTCGATGACCTGCCGGATGGCAGTGCCGTCATCCAGCTGGTCCATCGCAAGGTTGATCTGGTCAAGCGCCAATCGGTGCGTCAACATCTTTTCGACGGGTAGCTTGCCCTGCTGGTGCAGCGAGAACATCCGTGGCAGGTCGCGCTGTGGCACGCAAGAGCCGATATAGCTGCCTTTCAGCGCGCGTTCCTCGGCCACCAGTTTCAGCGCGTTCAGCGACATGCGCGCGTCGGGATGGGGCAGGCCCGCCGTGATGGTGGTGCCGCCTCGGCAGGTGCAATCATAGGCGGTTTCCAGCGCCTTGACCGATCCGGCCAGTTCAATCGCATAATCCACGCCACCGCCGGTGATATCACGAACCGCTTCGGTGGTATGCTCATCGGCGGTCACGGCGTGGGTGGCGCCCATGTCCATCGCGGTGTCGAGTTTTGAGGCAAACGGATCGACCACCACGACCTGACCGGCCCCGGCCGCCACCGCGCCAAGAACGGCCGACAGGCCGACGCCACCTAGGCCCACCACGGCCACCTTGCTGCCCGGTGTCACCTTGGCGGTGTTGAACACCGCCCCCGCACCAGTCAGCATGGCACAGGAAAACAGCGCCGAGATATGCGTGGGAATATCGGCTTCGACCTTGACCAGCGACTGGCGGGCCAAAACCGCATGCGTGGCAAAGGCCGAGACCCCGACATGGTGATGCACGGGGGCACCGTCCATCGACAGGCGGCGGTGTCCCGTCATCAATTCACCCACGCCATGATGCTTGGCGGCGCGGGTGCACAGGGCAGGGCGGCCCTCGGAACAGGGCAGGCAGGTGCCGCAGCCCGGCGCAAAGATGCACACCACATGATCGCCGGGCGCAAGATCGTCGATGCCGGGGCCAACCTCTTCGACAATGCCCGACGCTTCGTGGCCCAGAACCATCGGCACCGGGCGCGGACGCGTGCCGTTGATGACTGACAGGTCGGAATGGCATACCCCCGCCGCTGCAATGCGGATCATCACTTCGCCGCGGCCGGGTGCATCAAGCTGCACCTCTCGCACTGTCAGGGCCTTGTTCTTTTCGAAATCGCTTTTGATATTTTCGCGTTCCAGTACGGCGGCTTGAATTTTCATGATATGCTTTCCTTAGCTGACGCGTTTCTCTTGTGCGTTGCCCCTGTGGTCCAGTGTGACGGGTGGTCCGGGGGCTACAAGGCTTGGCTCCTGACCAAACACGAGAACGGCCATAGGATACAAGGGCTCAGGCATGTTCAGCAATAGGAAAAACTTATCGCTGGAATAGCGCTAAGTTATTGGCCGAGGCTTTGCCTAAAGGTCTACGGTTTAGATGTCTGGCTTTGGGAGGGGCCTGATCATGAAAAATCACAGCAAAAGAAACGCACTTGCGTTAGCGGCCTGTCTGGCTGCAACCCCTGTATTTGTATCAGCCGATGGCAAATGGGGGGAGGACGATCAGCTTGGCGCGGCAAATCTGATGACGACCGAGCGGATCAAGGCTGCGACCGGTTTGGTGACTGAAGGCAAGGTGTACAGCCTTGGCATGGAGGTGGGGCCGGATACGCCCGCGTTTCCGCCGCGCAGTTTGTCGGTAACCATTTTGCAGCCCGGTCAAAACGGCAACAGCGGTCTTGGTGAAAACAATTTCACTTATAACGACGACATTTTCATGGGGTGGCTTGGCATCGGCTCGCAAATCGACGGGTTGGGCCATTCCGGGATCGACCATGTCTATTACGGTGGCCGCACCTATGACGATTTCGCGCCTGCTTCGGGCCTGACAGAGTTGGGGCTGAACAACCTGCCCGGTCTTGTCGGGCGCGGTGTGATGTTGGACATGACCCGTCACTTTGGCACCGAGATGGTTGAAGAGGGCGTGGCCTACACCGAGGAAGACATCAAAGCGGCGGCTGACGCCCAAAGCGTTGATTTGCGCGAGGGGGATGTTGTGCTGTTTCATTCCAACTGGATGGACTTGTTGGATGGCGACAACGCCGACCCTGCGCGGTTCGCTGCAGCAGAGCCGGGGGTTGGCGTCAGCGGCGCCGAGTATCTGGCCGACATCGGTGTAATGGCCGTTGGTGCCGACACTTGGGGCATGGAGGTTGTCCCGGCCGAGGAAGAGGGCCAAGCCTTTCGGGCGCACCAGATTCTGCAACCGGAAAACGGCATCTACATTCTTGAAAACATGGACACGCGAGAATTGGCCGCGGACGGGGTGAACGAGTTTCTGTTCGTCCTGGGGCAGGCCCGCATCGAAGGGTCCGTGCAGATGATCATAAATCCAATCGCGATCCGCTGATGGATCGCATCAAAGGGAGGTAAGACCAATGACAAACAGATTCGTAAAACGCACCGTGGCGGCGATGGTGGCCGGCGCATTGCCGGTGATGGCAATCGCGGCGGACAAACCCGAAAGCCTGAATGTCGGGATGACAACATTCCTGACAGGCCCGGCATCGGTGTTTGGTGTGCCAGCCCGCAACGCGGCTGAAATTCTGGTTGAAAACATCAATGCTGAGGGTGGCATCAACGGTGTTCCGATCGACATCACCTTTATCGACGAGGGTGCAGGCGCAGAAGCGCTGACATCTGAATATCGCCGGATGGTGGAATCGGGCTCTGCCGAGGTCATGTTGGCCTCAATCTCGTCGGGCAACTGCCAGACCATCGCGCCGCTGGCCGAAGACCTTCAGGTGCCCAACCTGATGTGGGATTGCGGCACGCAGCGCATTTTCGAGGAAAACGATTATCAATACGTGTTCCGCACACAGGCCAACGCCACACCGGAAATGCTGGCGACGGTGCTGTATTTGCTGAAAACCAACCCGGATTTCAAAACCATTGCCGTGGTGAACCAAGACTATGCGTGGGGTCGCGACAGCTGGGATATTTTCAGCACCGCACTGAAGGCGATGAAGCCTGATGTCGAGGTTTTGGCGGAATTCTTTCCCAAGTTCGGGTCGCCCGACTTTTCCACCGAAATCTCGCGCTTGCAGGCGTTGCAACCCGACGTAATTCTGTCGACGTCATGGGGCGGGGATTTGGACACCTTCGTGCAGCAAGCCTCGCAGCGCGGGTTGCTCAACAGCTCGACCTTCGTGCTGCCGCTGGCGGAATCCTCGCTTGAGAGGTTGGGCTCGGCGCTGACCGATGGGCATATCGTTGGTGGACGCGGGGATCACTATTTCCTGCATCCTGATCGCCGCGATGACGAAGACTTTCAGGCGTTCATGAGCCAGTACGAGGAAAAAACCGGTGAAGTTTCGGTTTACCCGGTGTTCCACGCAAGCCAAGCGATTGCCGCGCTGACGGCGGCTTATGACAAGGCCATCGAAGACAATGGCGTCGACTGGCCCAGCGAAGATCAGCTTTTGGCTGCACTGGAGGGCCTGACATTCCAAGGTTTGGGCCGCGAAGTTACGATCCGTGAAGACAATCAGGGGATCGAAGATCAGTTGCTGGGCACCAGCGTGCAGACCGGGGATTACCCGTTCGCCACGATGGAAAACATCATGATCTTTGACGGTGACGAGCTGACCACCCCGGTGGGTGAAAACTCGCTTGAATGGGTTCAGACACTGGATGCGAGCATGGTGGAAAGTGTCACGGTGGATCAGTACGACAACTGATCGCCTGTCCCGAAACTGCCGAAGAGGGCGCACAATGTGCCCTCTTCGTGCCTTTAGCACCCGGATAACAACATGAATCTCGCGATTTTCCTTTTGGCCTTGTTCGATGGTGTGGCCTATGCCGCGCTTGTTTTCATCGTGGCGCTGGGCCTGACCCTGATCTTTGGGGTGATGCGCATCTTGAACGTCGCGCACGGCTCGCTTTATGCAATCGGCGCTTACACCACGGTGACCCTCACAGGGTGGGTTCTGGCGCTTGGTTTCGCCCCGATCTTGGCCTTTCCTTTGATGCTTGTTTCGGCGGTTCTGGTCGGTGTCTTGATCGGTGGCCCGCTGGAATATTTCCTGCTGCGACGGATCTACGACAAATCCGAGGTGCTGCAATTGCTGGTGACCTTCGCGGTGTTCATGATCCTTGAGGATGTGCAGCGCCTTGTCTGGGGCACACGGCCGTATTTCGACTCGTCCGCCCTGCAGGCCTTGGGCAATATCAGCGTCTTTGGTGTTACCTATACGGTCTATCAGCTAATCTTGTTGCCCCTTATCGCGGTGACGCTGTTGTTGGGCATGCGGTTTTTCCTGCGCCACACCCTTACGGGTAAGCTGATCACCGCCACCACGGAAGATCGCGAAGCGGCGCAATCCATCGGCGTGGATGCTGACAAGGTGTTCTTGTTCACCTTTATCATCGGCGCGGTTCTGGCCGGGTTGGGCGGTGCTTTGGCCTCGCCGACAACATCCATTCTGCCGGGCATGGGCGCGGATATGATCGTGCTGTCCTTTGCGGTGGTCGCCACCGCCGGGCTGGGCCAGATCGAGGGCGCGGCCCTGACCGCGCTGATGATCGGGTTGGGGCGATCTTTTGCCGTTTACCTGTATCCCGAATTCTCGGTGCTGGTGCCCTATCTGATCATGGTCGTGGTGCTTCTGGTTCGGCCCGAGGGTCTGTTCGGCACCCCGTCGGCGCGCAAGATTTGAGGCCCGGTATGAGCACGCACAAAAGCAAAACCGCCACCACCATATCCGAACCCGGAAAGGGACATTCTGTGATGAAAAGCCCTCTGTCGCTGTTGTGGCTCGTTGTGATCCTAGTGGTCATGGCCGTGCCCATTGCAGCGCCGTCGATGAAACTGTTGTTCACCTTTGCCATGGCCAAAGGCCTCGGCGTTCTGGGGGTGACCGTCTTGCTGCGCGCGGGCCAAGTGTCGTTTGGTCATGCGCTGTATTTCGGGATCGCGGCCTATGCGGGCGCATTCCTGATGGCGGCAATGCCGGGCATGGATATTCTGATCGTGCTGCTGGCCGGTGGGATCGGGGCCACTGTCGCCGGGTTGTTCGTCGGCCTGTTCGTGGTGCGGTATCGCGGGATCTTTTTCGGGATGCTGAACTTAGCGTTTTCGATGATCTTCTGGTCGATTCTTGAAAAGTTCTATCACTACACCGGCGGCGCGGATGGCATCCGGCTGGAACGGCCCAACGTGTTTGGCTCGGCCATGAACCACACCGACTTTGGCTTGGTGTTGTATTACATGCTGGTGGCGCTGATGATCGGGTTGGGCTGGTACACGATGCGCTGGTTCAATTCGCCGGTGGGCCAGTTGTTCCAGACGATCAAGACCAATGAAACCCGGCTGGAATATCTTGGCATCTCGCCCAAGCGGGCGCTTTTGTCGGGCTATCTTTTGTCGGCGGCGCTGTGTGGCGTGGGCGGCGTGATGATGGGCATGGCGCAAGGCGTTGTCACACCCGAATACGTCTGGTGGGTGCGGTCGGCCGAGATGGTGTTCATCGCCGTTCTGGGCGGTTCTGGATCGGTGCAAGGCGCGTTCCTTGGCGCACTGATTTACGAGGCCGTGCGCACCTATGCGTCGGTTTATGCCGGTGACGTGTGGCAAATGATCCTTGGTGGCTTCTTGCTGGTGATCATCCTGTTCGCCCCCGGCGGCCTGATCGGCATTCTTCAATCGCTGTTCAAACGCAGCCATGACAAGACAGGAGGCGGGAAATGAGCGACGCCCTTTTGGAAACCCGCAACCTTGTGATCAAGTTCGGCGGTGTCACCGCCGCCGACAACGTATCGCTGAAAATCCACGCGGGCCGCAACCTTGCCATCATCGGGCCAAACGGCGCGGGCAAGACGACCTTTTTGAATATCTGTACCGGGTGGCTGAAGCCCAGTCAGGGGCAGGTGTTTTTCGAAGGCCGTGACATCACCCCGTTGCCGCCGCGCAAGATTGTCGACAAGGGCGTGGCGCGCGCCTTTCAGATCCCGCAATTGTTCACCGAGCATACGGCGCTGGAAAACCTTCTGATCGCGGTGTCGGCGCGGGATAAGCTGCGCAAAACGGTGATGGACATGCATTCGATTCCGGAACGTGCCGAAATGCTGCACCTGCTGGAGATGGTCGGCTGTGCCGATGCCGCTGATACGCTGGTGGTCGAGCTTTCGGAAGGTCAGCGCAAGCTGATCGACATCGCTGTGGCCTTGGCGTTGAAACCCAAGCTGCTGTTGATGGACGAGCCGACCTCGGGCGTGGCCTCGTCGGAAAAGCACAAGATCATGGAAATCCTGATCGGGGCGCTGAAAGAAGCCCAAGTCACCTCGGTTTTTGTCGAGCATGACATGGGTATCGTTGAAAACTACGCCGACGAGGTGGCGGTGTGGAACAGTGGCGACGTGCAGTTGCGCGGCACGCCTGCTGAAATTCTGGAGCACCCGGACGTGATCCGGGACGTGATCGGAGAGGTGGCGTAATGCTTGAACTGCGCAATGTGAATGCCTCGATCGGGATTATTCCGATCCTGCGCAACCTGAATTTCAAGATCGAACAGGCGCAAACCGTGGCGCTGATTGGCCGTAATGGCGCGGGTAAGACAACGCTGCTGCGCACCATCATGGGGTTCACCAAGACCACGGGCGAGATCGTGTTCGAAGGGCAGCCCATCAATGCGCTGCACCCGCCAAAACGCCCCGGCCTTGGGATCGGCTATGCGCCCGAGGATCGGCGCTTGTTCTCGGCTTTCACGGTTGAGGAAAACATCCTGCTACCGGCGCAGGCGGCGCGATTGGACAAGGCGGAAACCGAAAAACGGCTGGACCGGGCCTATACCGTGCTGCCGGAACTGCGTGAAATGGCGGGCCGCCCCGGTGGCACCGTGTCGGGCGGGCAGGGCAAGATGGTGGCCTTGGCGCGTGCGCTGATGCTGGGCACCAAGCTGATCATGCTGGACGAGCCGTTTCAGGGTTTGGCCCCGGCCTTGGCGCAACGCTATGCCGAGGCGCTGCGGACTCTGCGCGACACGGACCGGTCGGTCACGCTGATGATTACAGAATCCAACCCTGCCTTGTTGCGCGGCTTTGCCGACCGCACGCTTGTGATCGAACGCGGCGAGATCGAGGAAGGGTCACTTGAACCTGAAGGAACACATGCATGAAGGACGCTGACACGATGACAGCTTTGGTTATTCCCGATCCCTTGAACCTGATCGGCAATGAATGGGTGCCGGCGGTCTCGGGCAAGACGATGGATGTCGTCTCCCCGATCGACGGCCAGCCCTTCGCGCAGATCGCCGACAGTGATGCCGCTGATATCGACGCGGCTGTGGCGGCGGCGCGCGCGGCCTATGACGGCGGCGAATGGTCCACCCTGACCGCCGCCGAGCGCGGCCGCCTGATGATCCGCCTGTCCGAGTTGATTCTTGAGCATGTCGAAGATCTGGCGCAGCTTGAAACCCGCGACAACGGCAAGCCGATCAATCAGGCGCGGGCCGACATGAAAGTGACGGCGCGCTATTTCGAATATTACGGCGGCGCTGCCGACAAGGTGCATGGCGAGGTGATCCCGTTTCTGAACGGCTACAACGTCGAGGTGCATCGCGAACCGCTTGGCGTGACAGGTCATATCATCCCTTGGAACTACCCGGCGCAGATGTTCGGCCGGTCGGTTGCCCCCGCACTGGCCATGGGCAACGCCACCGTTATGAAACCCGCCGAAGATGCCTGCCTGACGGCGCTGCGCATTGCGCAATTGGCGCTTGAGGTCGGGTTTCCGCCCGGCGTGATCAACATTGTTACGGGCCGCGGCAACGTGGCCGGGCAGGCGCTGGCCGACCACAAGGGGATCGACTTCATTTCCTTCACCGGCTCGCCCGAGGTGGGGGTGATCATCCAGACGGCAGCGGCCAAGAACTTTATCGGCTGCACGCTGGAACTGGGCGGCAAGTCGCCGCAGATCGTATTTGACGATGCCGATCTTGAGGCCGCTTTGCCGGTGCTGGTGAATGCTGTGATCCAGAATGGCGGGCAGACCTGCTCGGCAGGCACCCGTGTGTTGGTGCAGCGCGGCATTTATGATGATGTCGTGGCCGCGCTGTCCGAGCGGTTCAAGGGGATTGCCGCCTCGGGATCGGGGGAAGATGCGGTTTTGGGGCCGTTGATCTCGGCCAAGCAGAAAAAGCGCGTTGAAACCTATATCGCCGAGGCTGACGCGCCGCTGATGGCGCGTGGCACCGTGCGGCAGGACGCGCCCGAGGGCGGCTATTATGTGGCCCCCGCCGTCTTTGGTCCGTGCGATCCGCAGGCGCGTATTGCGCAGGAAGAAGTGTTTGGCCCGGTGCTGTGCATCATCCCGTTCGAGGATGAGGCCGAGGCGGTAAAGATTGCTAACGATACCGAATACGGGCTGGTCGCAGCCATCTGGACCCGCGATGGCGGGCGACAACAGCGCGTGTCGAAGGCGATGCATTGCGGGCAGGTGTTCATCAATGGCTATGGGGCCGGGGGCGGTGTCGAATTGCCGTTCGGCGGCATCCGCAAATCCGGCCATGGCCGCGAGAAGGGTTTTGCCGCGCTGCACGAATTTTCGCACATCAAGACGATCATCAACAACCACGGCTGAACTGGGCCGGAGTGACAGACGCATAAAGGGAACTTGAACAATGAGACTTGAAGGAAAACGCACTTTGGTGACCGGCGCGGCCTCGGGGTTTGGCAAGGGGATTGCCGAAACCTATATCCGCGAGGGCGCCAAGGTGGCTGTGGTCGATCTGAACGGCGAAGGTGCCAAGGCCGTGGCCGAGGAATTGGGCGAAAACGCCATTGCCGTCACCTGCGATGTGTCCGAGGGCGATCAGGTGCAAACCGCCGTTGACGCCACGGTTGAAGCCTTCGGCGGCCTTGATATCGTGGTGAACAATGCAGGCTGGACCAATCCCAACAGCCCGCTGATGGACACCGACGAGGCGACCTTTCGCAAGATTTATGACATCAACGTGTTGTCGATCTTTCACATGACCAAGGTCTGCGTGCCGCTGTGGCGCAAATCCGGCGGCGGCGTGATGCTGAATGTTGGCTCGACTGCGGGTATCCGCCCGCGTCCGGGGCTGACATGGTACAACTCGTCCAAAGGCGCGGTGAACCTGATGAGCCGGTCACTGGCGGTTGAGCTGGCCCCCGACAACATCCGCGTCAACTGCATCGCGCCTGTGATGGGCGCGACCGCGCTGCTGGAACAGTTCATGGGTGTGCCCGATACCCCCGAGAACCGCGAGAAATTCATCTCGACCATTCCGATGGGCCGCATGTCGCAACCGCGCGACATCGCCAATGCGGCGCTTTACCTTGCGTCGGACGAGGCTGATTTCATCACCGGCGTCGTGCTTGAGGTGGATGGCGGGCGCACCATCTGATCGCCTAAAGCCAATGCTCTTCTCCAAGGCGCGTCCGTATTGCGGGCGCGCCTTGGGGGACGGAGTTGGCCCTTTTTACCTGAGTTAACATGACCGCAACCAGCTTTGAACTGTCGTTAAAGTCGGCCCCTTGCCAGACCGCGGGATGGCGACCGCACGGCTGTTCAGACGCACTTTATGCCAGCCAAATCCGAAATAGAAATGATCGAAGCCCCCAGCCTCACCAAATCGCCAGCCCGGGGGGCGGTCTGGCGAGGGGCCGGGCACCTTCGGTGCTATTCCGACCCCATGCGACAGTTCAACGCCCGTAAGTGAATTTTCAGCGCCCGAGCCCTGCGTTGTTTGCAAATTCCGCTTACTGCATGGCGCTCTGTTCTGCCCCAAGCTTTTACCAATTATTGCGGCGATTTTGATCAAGCCTGTTTTTTACTGCACCCTGCGACTTATCCGCATTGCGGAAGCCTTCGCATGTCACCGGCTGCGCGCCCATTGGCGGGGGCCGCTGGTGTGGATTGACGCGCCTTGGGTGTCGACCGCAACGGTTACCGGCATGTCCTTGACCTCGATCTCATAAATCGCCTCCATCCCAAGGTCTTGATAGGCGACGGGGCGGGCGCTTTGGATGGCTTTGGACACCAGATAGGCCGCGCCGCCCACGGCGATCAGGTAGACCGCGCCGTGATCCTTGATGGCCGCAATCGCCTGCGCGCCGCGTTCGGCCTTGCCGATCATCATTTTCAGGCCCGACGCCTGCAGCAAAGGCTCGGTGAACTTGTCCATCCGGGTTGACGTGGTGGGCCCGGCGGGGCCGATCACCTCGTCCCCCACGGCATCAACCGGGCCAACGTAATAAATCGCGCGGCCCTTCAGATCGACGGGTAGGGGAGTGCCCTTGGCCAAATCGTCAAGCATCCGTCGATGCGCAGCATCGCGCCCGGTATACAGCGTGCCCGACAACAACAGCGTGTCGCCCGGTGACAGCGAGTGCAGCAGCGTGTCATCCAACGCGTCCAGATCCACGCGCCGCCCATCAACCATGCCCGCATCACCCAGATCGGGCCAGAGCGACAGATCAGGCGGGGTGAATTGTGCCGGGCCACTGCCATCAAGCGTGAAATGCACATGCCGTGTGGCCGCGCAATTGGGAATCAAGGCCACGGGCAAAGACGCCGCATGGGTGGGAAAGCTGTTGACCTTCACGTCAAGCGCCGTGACCAACCCGCCAAGCCCCTGTGCCCCAATGCCAAGGGCGTTGATCCGCTCATAAAGCTCCAGCCGCAATTCTTCTTCTGCCGATTGCGCGCCGCGCGCTTGCAGGTCGGTCATGTCCAGCGGGTCGTTCAGTGCCTCTTTGGCCATCGCCATCGCCTTGTCGACGCTGCCACCGACGCCCAAGCCGATGATGCCCGGAGGACACCAGCCCGCGCCCAGTTTCGAAACCGTATCCACAACCCAATCGGCCACGGAATCCGATGGGTTCAAAACGGTGAATTTGGTTTTGTTTTCCGACCCGCCGCCCTTGGCGGATACGGTCACCGATACCTTGTCACCGGCCACCAGTTCGGTCTGGATCATCGCCGGGGTGTTGTCGCGCGTGTTGCGGCGCGCGCCCAACGGATCGGCGACAATCGACGCGCGCAACGGGTTGGCGGCAAAGTCATAGGCGCGGCGCGTGGCCTCGTCGATCAACTCCTGCGGGGCGCGCTGCCAGTCGATCGGGGCCTGCACCCCGACCTTGAGAAACACATTGGCGCTGCCGGTGTCCTGACAGATCGGGCGGTGGCCGATGGCAGCCATGCGCGAATTGATCAGGATCTGGCGAATGGCGTTGCGGGCCGAGGCACTTTGTTCCACCTCGTAAGCGCGGACCATGGCCTGCACGAAATCCGGCGTGTGGTAATATGAGACATATTGCAGCGCGTCGGTGATGCTGTCGATCAAGTGCGCTTCGGTGATGGTGCGGGTCATCGGGGGCCTTTGGTTAATCTGTTTCGCCGCCGGGCATGACCAGCCGTTCCAGAAGGCTGCGCATATCGTCGGGAATGGTGACAGGGCGGCTGGTTTCGCGATCCACATAGACATGCACAAAGCGTCCCTGCGCGGCGGCGCTGTCGGTCCCGTCGCGGAACACGCCCAATTCATAGGTGACGCTGCTGCGCCCCAAGCGGCCCACGCGCAGGCCCACCTCGATCGCTTCGGGAAAGGCGACGGGGCTGAAGTAATTGCATTCCGAATGGGCCACCAATCCGGTAACCGTACTGCGCCGTATGTCAAGCACACCGCCCCGGATCAGATATTCGTTCACCGCCGTGTCGAAGAACGAATAATAGGCCACGTTATTGACGTGCAGATAGGCGTCGTTGTCCATCCAGCGGGTGCTGATCGGGCAGAAATGCGCGAACGCCGTGCGCGGTTCCGGTGTGGGGCGATGGCTCATGCGGGGCTCCGGTTTGCTGGACAGGGCAGGCTTGCTGGACAGGGCAGGCCGACGGTGACGTATGGTGACCAGTGCAGCACGGATTGGCCGGACCTGTCCAGCAATGTCTAATCTTTGGCGGTGTTCAGCGCAGGGATCGGGCCGTAATCCCGCTGCTCGCCCACGAACAGCGCGCCGGGGGCCGGATAAGACACCGGGCCATTGGGGCTGTCGACGGTGATCCGGCGCAGTTGTGGATGGTCCGATAGCCCGGCCATATCGTTGACCGTGGCCAAGGCGATTTTACAGTTTTCCAGCCGCTCGGCCGCCTCTGGGGCATCATATTGGGCAAAGGCCTTGGCGACGATGGCGTCGGTCTGATCACGGTTTTGAACGCGCGCGACGTTGGTGGCAAAGCGCGGGTCGGTGCCAAGCGCCTCGTCGCCGACGAAGTCGCGGCACAGCACACGCCATTCCCGGTCGCTTTGCACAGAAATCAGGATCGGTGCGCCGGTCTTGGGTTGGAACACGCCGTAAGGTGCGATGGACGGATGCGCGAGGCCGATGCGCTGCGGGCTGTTGCCGCCCTCGTGGTTCAAAAGCGGCACCGTCAGCCAATCGGCCATGACGTCGAACATCGACACCGAGATGCGCGCGCCTTGGCCGGTGGTGCCGCGCCGGATCAACGCTTCTAGAATGGCGGCGTGTGCGGTGGCCCCGGTGGCGATATCCACCAAGGACACACCAACGCGGGCGGGTTCGGACGGGCCGCCGGTGATCGAACACAGCCCGCTTTCGGCCTGAATCAACAGGTCATACGCCTTGCGATCCGCCAGAGGGCCGTCTTCCCCATACCCCGAGATCGAACAGGAAATCAGCCGGGGATTTTCGGAATGCAGCCGCTCAAGATCAAACCCAAGGCGGGTCAGCGCGCCGGGTTTGAGGTTCTGGATCAGCACATCGGCGTTGGCCACAAGATCGGCCAGCGCGGATTTCCCATCCTCCGACGACAGGTCCAGCGTGACGCTGTCCTTGCCCCGGTTCAGCCAGACAAAATAACTGGATTGGCCTTTGGCTACGTCATCATAGCCGCGGGCGAAATCGCCTTCGGGGCGTTCCACCTTTGTGACATGCGCCCCTGCATCCGCCAGCCGGGCCGAGGCAAAGGGCGCGGCGACAGCCTGTTCGATGGCGACGACTGAAAGACCCTCAAGCGCGCGCATCAGAACGACCTCGGCAGGCCAAGAACATGCTCGGCCACGTAAGACAGGATCAGATTGGTTGAAATCGGTGCCACTTGATACAGGCGGGTCTCGCGGAACTTGCGTTCGACATCGTATTCCGAGGCAAAGCCAAAGCCACCATGGAACTGTAGGCAGGCGTTTGCCGCTTCCCAACTGGCCTTGGCGGCAAGGTATTTCGCCATGTTCGCTTCGGTGCCGCAGGGCTGGCCCGCATCATAAAGCGCACAGGCCTTATAGCGTATCAGGTCTGCGGCCTGCACTTCGATGTAGGCCTCGGCAATCGGGAATTGCACGCCCTGATTTTGCCCGATGGGCCGCCCAAAGACCTGCCGTTCGCTGACATAGGCAGTCACCTTGTCGGTGAACCAATAGCCATCACCAATACATTCGGCGGCGATCAGGGCGCGCTCGGCGTTCAGCCCCGTCATGATGTATTTGAAGCCCTTGCCCTCTTCGCCGATCAGGTTTTCCTCGGGGATTTCCAGATTGTCGAAAAACAGTTCGTTGGTTTCGTGGTTGACCATGTTGGGGATGGGTTTCACCTGCATCCCGTTTTGCATCGCCTCTTTGATATCGACCAGAAAGATCGACAGCCCTTCGGATTTCTTTTTGACCTCGGACAGCGGCGTGGTGCGGGCCAGAAGGATCATCAGATCGGAATGCTGCACCCGGCTGATCCAGACCTTTTGGCCGTTGACGACGTAGCGGTCGCCTTTCTTGACGGCGGTGGTCTTGAGCTGTGTCGTATCGGTGCCGGTGGTGGGTTCGGTCACGCCCATGGATTGCAGGCGCAATTCGCCGCTGGCCAGCTTCGGCAGGATACGCTGGCGCTGTTCCTCCGATCCGTGGCGGACCAAGGTGGTCATGTTATACATCTGGCCATGGCACGCGCCAGAATTGCCGCCGGCGCGGTTGATCTCTTCCATGATGATACTGGCTTCGACCAACCCAAGGCCCGACCCGCCATATTCTTCGGGGATCAGCGCCGCCATCCAGCCTTCGCGCGTCAGGGCATCGACAAATTCCTCGGGGTAGGCGCGTTCGTCGTCAACCTTGCGGTGATACTCGGGTGGGAACTGCGCACATAGGGATTTCACGCCGTCGCGGATATCTTGATACTCGTCGTTCAGGAAATTCATTCAAACCTCTTTGGGGTCGTTTGGATACATGTCCTGACCAATTTAGTGTGCAGGGGCACCAGAGGGGAAATATAGGTTTTCGATGTAGGGTATAGGGTGGCTATATTGCCATGGCTGAAGCCATATGAATTTCTTGGGGTTCAGCCGTGACGCACTATGGCGGGTGTGAAGACGCGCAAGGACATCGGTTGTGACAGGGTGAAACCTGCGCCCTCGCGGGTAGCGTGCTGCAAAAACGCCCGGTTGAGGGCCTCATGCTGTGTGGCGATCTGCGCGGCACGGGCAGGGTCAACGGCGGTCAGGCTGTCGCAGAAGGCTTGAAAATCGGCATAGCGTTCTGCGCGTGGATAGTCATAGGCCTTTGTCTGGGTCAGGGCGGCTGTGCTGTCCATCGCATCTTGCGCGGCGGTGCGAATGTCGGTTTCGTCATCAATCACCGCGATCACCTGGCTTAGCGGGCCACTGGCCTTGGGTTCGATCACCACCAACCGCCCGCCGGGGCGCAGCACACGGGCGATTTCGCCAAGCGCACCCGGCATGGCCGAAACCGGGACGTGGTGCAGGGCGTTGACGCAAATGGCCGCGTCGAACTGTGCATCGTCATAGGGCATGGCCTGTGCCGGGGCGGTGTCGATCTGGTCATTTTGGTCGGTTGGGAAGGGATCAACCCCGCGCCAAATGGCCCCGGCGTTTTCAAGCGGTGCGCACAGGCCGCCGGCACCGCAGCCGACATCCAGCACTGACAGGCCGCTAATTGGGGCGAGCTCTTCGAGGATGACGGACAGCGCGGTGCGCGGTGTGTGATTGGGCTTCGTCATGGTTAAAATCCACTGACAGCGGGGAACCATGTCGACAGGACAGGCACAAAGGTGATCGCCAAAAGCGCCAACATCAGCGCCATGAAGAACGGGGGCATTTCCCGGATCAGGGTTGAGGGCCGCAGCCGAACGGTAGACGACACCACAAAGATCAAGCTGCCGACAGGCGGCGTGGCAAGGCCCATGGTCAAGTTGACGATCACGACGATGGCAAAATGGTTGGGGTCGATGCCCAAGGAATAGCTGATCGGGGCAAGGATCGGCACAAGGATCATCACCCCCGGCAGCGGGTCCATGAACAGCCCGAAGGCCAGCAACAGAAGGTTGACCGCCAGCAAAAACACGATGGGCGACAGATCCCATGCGATGATGGTTTCCGCCAGAAATTGCGGCACCCCTTCGATGATCAGCACCCAAGCAAAGGCCCGCGCCGCCCCAAGGATCAGCAGCACCGCAGCCGAGGTCAGCGCTGCCTTCAGCACGATGCCCGGCAGGTCGCGGAGCTTGAGTGAGCGATAGATGAATAAGCCCGCGAACAGCGCATAAAACACCGCAAGCACCGAGGCCTCGGTCGGGGTGAATATGCCAAAGCGGATGCCGCCCACGATCAGAACGATCAAAAACAGCGCCGGAAGCGCATAAAGCGCGATGCGCGCGATCTGCGCCAGCGGCGGGCGCGCCGCGCCACTGGCATAGCCGCGCCGGTGGCTCATTCTTGCGTTGGCGGCCAGCATCAGGGCGGTGATCAACAGCCCCGGCAAGATACCGGCCATGAACAACGACCCGACCGATACATTTTGGTCCTGCATGGCATAGATGATCATGGTGATCGACGGTGGGATGATCGGCCCGACCACCGCACTTGAGATGGTCAGCGCCCCGGCATAGCCTTTGTCATAGCCGCCCTTTTCCATCATCCGGATCATCATCGCACCCGGCCCGGCGGCATCGGCCAGCGCACTGCCCGATATGCCCGCGAACATTGCCGAACTGACGATATTGGCGTGGCCCAAGCCGCCGCGCAGATGGCCGACCAGCGATTGCGCCAACCGTAAAAGGGCCTGCGTGACAGCACCGCCTGTCATGATCTCGGACGCTAGAATGAAAAACGGCACGGCCAGCAACGGGAAACTGTCAAGCCCGGCAAACATTTCCTTCACGACCACAAGGTGCGGATAGCTTGAGCCGAAACTGAGCGCCAGAAACACCGATATTGCCATGGCAAAGGCCACGGGCAGACCAAGTGCCAACAAGATGAACAGAGCGGGAAAAAGGATTTCAGCCATTGGCCGCCCCCGGCAGGCTATCGTCTTCGGCGTCGCCATCATGTCGCGGCTTGTAGGCCCCGGCCATGACAAAGGGTTTGGTGATCAGCAAAAGATGTGCGATCAGCAAGCTAAAGCCCACCGGCATCGCCAGATAGACGTAAAGAAACGGCAGGCGCAGGGCGGGGCTCATCTGGTATTGCATCCGCTGTGCATAGGTCCAGCCGACCCACACCATGAAGGCGAAAAAGCCCAGCAACACCACAACGATCGCGGCGCGCAGCGCCCTTTGTGCGAAGGTTGGAAGCGTGTCGTGCAGATTAGTGATCGCCACATGGCCGCCCACCCGCAGCGCCAAACCGGCACCGCCAAAGGTCATCCAGATCATCAGATAACGCGCCGCTTCATCGGCCCATGGCAGCGAATTGGCCGTGAAATAGCGCAGCGCCACATTCGTGCCCACGATCAGCGCCATCGCCGATAACATGACGATCAGCGCCCACCCGTTCAGCGCCACGAAAATGCGTTCAAGTTTTTGCACGGTGTCCCTTGATGGCAGGCGGCCGGCACCTTTTGGCATCGGCCGCATTTGGTTGTGTCCGGGTTTACTCGGTTGCGACGATGGCGTCGATCAGGGCCTTGTCGTAGGTCTCGTAGTAGCCCTCATACGCCGATTGGATCGCGGCCTGGAACTCGGCTTTTTGTTCGGCAGACAGCTCGCCCACTTTCATGCCGCGTTCTTTCAAGGTTTCCACACCGGATGTTTCAACATCATCCACAAAACCGCGCATGGCGGTCACGGCCTCGGACGCGGCTTTTTCCATGGCGGCCTTCTGATCGTCGCTCAGCCCGTCCCAGAACGGTTTCGAGACCAGCAGCATCGCCGGGGAATACACATGGCCCGACAGGGTCAGGTATTCCTGAACCTCGTCCAGCTTGACGGACACGATCACAGACAGCGGGTTTTCCTGCCCGTCGATCACGCCCTGTTGCAGCGACGAGATCACCTCGGGCCAGGCCATCGGGGTGGGGGCCGCACCCATGGCGTTGAACGCCGACAGGTGCACCGGGTTTTCCATGGTACGCAGTTTCAGGCCTTGGACGTCTTCGGGGCCTTCGATCTGGTTGCGGTTGTTGGTGATGTGGCGAAAGCCCTGTTCGCCCCATGCCAAAGCTTTCAGGCCCACCGCGTCAAACTTGGCCAGGATGTCTTGGCCGATGGGGCCGTCCAATGTCCGGCGGGCATGGCCCAGATCCCGAAACAGAAAGGGGATGTCGAACACCCCGGTGTCGGGCACGAAATTCGCCAAAGTGCCCGAAGACACGATCGTCGCCTCGATTGTGCCGATCTGCAAGCCTTCGATCACCTCGCGCTCACCGCCCAAACCAGACGACGGGAAATGCCGAAAGGTGAAGTCATCCCCGGTTTCGGCCAGAACGACCTCTTCGAATTTGTTGGCGGCCACGCCGTAGTGGCTGTCGGGGGCCAATGCATAGCCTAGTTTGATCTCGGTTTGTGCTATGGCTGGCATGGCAAGCGTTGCGAATGCACCTGCGGTGGCTAATGTACGGAAAATAGACATTGAAATTCCTCCCTCCTTGGATTGCGCAATTGTTACTGCCAAGTGAAGCAGACGACAAGGCGACAACAGCCGCACCGGTTGGGTCATAGCGTTTTTCTATGGGGTTTTGGCTGTTGCGGTCTCTGACACGGTGCCGACGTCTGGGTTGGAAGCCAAGACTCGGCTTTATCGGCGGATCACGGGCGTAAATCTGGCGGGGACTGGCGAAAGCCCTAACACAATCACTGTTTGGGTGGCGCTGTGTCCTTGGGAAAAGAAACACTCTGACCCTGCATAAACCGTGATAACCAAATAGCGCGGGGTGGGGGCTATTCGGCTTTGAAGATAAAGTGCACGCGCGCACCGTCATTTACGGCGCTCGTACCCGCAAGGGCACCTCGTCCAAGGAGAAAGCTCTGCCGTGCAAGAAAAGATGCAGATTTCACGGTGGTCTGAGCACTGGCCCCCAAACGCCCAAGCACCGCGAACGGATCACTGCTGCGCAGCGCAAGCTATGGGCCGAGTGGCTGCAGAGTCTATCCGGTCAATCGTCTGCAAGTTTGGATAGTTGACCGCCCAAGTGTCGCAAGGCGGCGCGGTAGCGATCCATTCGCGCAAAATCTGCCTGGGTGGGCTGGGCGATCCGCGATAGGTCCAGGTTGTCGTGAATGTCGGCAATCTTCACTGCGCGCCCGATTTCGTTTCGTGAGGCGCGCTCGATGAATTCGGAATAGGTTTCGTCATGGCGACGCGTCACCGTATCCAGTGCGGCGATGATTTCATCCGAGGCACCTTCGGCGCGCAGGGCATCGGGTGCCCAGTCTGTATCCTCGATTACATCGTGCAGGACCGCGACGATTCGGGCGACATCGCTCTCGCAGGCCAACATCACGCGAAGCGGGTGGAGAATGTAGGGCTGGCCCGCCTTGTCGGTCTGCCCGCGATGAGCAGAGACAGCAATTTCGATGGCGCGTTCCAATTCAAGGTCTTGCATAGCGTGTCTCCGGTCAAAAAGGAAATTCCATTGCTCAATTGGCGTTGAAGTCTTCTCGACATGCTTTGACCATCATTTCCTCATATCCTTCGAAGTATTTGGTCACCAAATCTGAGCTTGGCCAGTCGCGGCGCTTGTACTGAATCAAACCTTGCCGGATCGGTTCTGCATCCGTATTTTCCATTAGTGCTTGGGCCAAGGCAATCACGCCTTCATCACCCTCCCGACCTTGCAACGTTATCTGAAGCATGGTGCTGTTTGAAACTTCACCTGGTGCAATAGGCGATGGCTGCATCAATAAAGCGTATGCGCGGCTTCCGGCCACGATGGAGAAGCGGCGCTTCTGGCTCTCAAAGCCTGCGAGCGCGCTGCGAAAGAGATCACTCTCCTCTCGAATCCAATACACCTTAGCGGACGCGACAACGACACCGAGAGCCGCTAGGTATTCATCGCATGAACAAGCTGCTGCGATACGCGGTTCTTTTGCGTTGGAGCAAGGTGTTTCCGAATTTGCAACCGACCCCGGCAGGCAGCCAAGCATCGTGATACACAGGAGGGCCGCTTTTCGTGTCACTACAATTATCGGCATCTTGAATTAAACGTTGTCCCAATGACTTCGTGGTAACAATACCGGGGCGCGGTCACGCTGTCATTCATATTGTTCCGGCAGAAGCCATGTCGGACTGGGAGATTTATTGGGGGATAGGTACAAGCGTCCCTTAAATGGTCAAATACTTAGCAGGGATAAGTGGTAGCCCGTAGGGGAATCGAACCCCTCTTTCCAGGTTGAAAACCTGGCGTCCTAACCGATAGACGAACGGGCCATACCGTGGCGTGAGACGCTAACTAGAAAAAACCCGGCCCCGACGCAAGAGGCATTTTGCAAAAAAGTGCGTGCGGGGCGTCTTTGGGTGGGGACGTGGCTATAAATGTCCGAGAAACCTTGAATATTATCTGCACAGCTTTGGTCAGGCGCTGGCTTTGGCGGCGTCTTCTAGGCGCAATTGCACGGTTTTATGTCCGCCCCATGTGTTGATGTCCAGACGTCCGGCCAAATGGAATCGCGCGCCACCGTGATTTTCCAACGCCGGGCCCAGTGGGCCGTCGAACGCGCCGAAAGAGATCGCGTCAAGTTGCCCTGACAGACCGTCGCCGAAGCGCAGTTTCAGATGCGACTCGCCGACGCGTTTTGCAAACCCTATGGCCATGTCGGGAAACACATAGCGCGGCCCCGGTGCGCCCGCGCCAAAGGGGCCTGCGGCCTCGATCTGTTCGACCAGTTCGACACTGGCGGCCCCGGGCATCAGCACCCCATCCAGCCGCAAATCAGCGGGGCCAGCAAGGCCCGCGCCCTGACGCGCCAGAAGGTCGGCCAGACGGGCCATGGCGGCGTCCAGTTGATCGCGCGCCACGGTCAGGCCCGCCGCCATGCGGTGCCCGCCGCCCTTGATCAGCAGCCCCTCGGCGGCCAGCCGCTGAATCGACGCACCCAGATCGACCCCGGACACGGACCGCCCCGAGCCTTTGCCTTCGTCCCCGTCCAGACCGATCACAATTGCTGGCCGGTTGGTCAGTTCCTTGAGGCGCGAGGCGACGATACCCACGACGCCCGGATGCCAGCCTTCGCCAGCCGCCCAGACCAACGGGGCGTCCAGCCCGCGCGCCTCGGCCTGTTCCAGTGCGGCGGCGCGCACGGCGGCCTCGACCTCGCGGCGGTCGGTGTTGAGCTGATCCAGTCGTTCGGCCAGCGCCCGCGCTTCCGAAGGGTCGCGGGTGGCCAGCAGGCGCGCGCCCAGATCGGCCTTGCCGATACGACCGCCCGCATTGATACGCGGCCCTAGAACAAACCCAAGATGATAGGCCGCAGGTGCGCTGTCCAGCCGTGCCACATCGCCAAGCGCCACAAGCCCCGGCCTGTCACGATGCGCCATGATCCGCAGACCTTGGCGCACGAACGCGCGGTTGACTCCTTTTAGCGGTGCGACATCGGCCACCGTGGCCAAGGCCACCAAATCCAGTAGGCCCATCAGGTTCGGGCCGTTTTGGCCTGCCGCGCGCAATTGCCGGCCTGCTTCGACCAGCATCAAGAACACCACAGCCGCGGCGCAAAGGTGGGCCAGATCGCCGGGTTCGTCCTGCCGGTTGGGGTTCACCACGGCCAAGGCATCGGGCAGGGTTTCACCGCCAAGGTGGTGATCAAGGATGATCACATCCGCCCCTTTGGCGGCGGCAATCGCATCATGGCTGAGCGTGCCGCAATCGACACAGATGATCAGATCATGGCGCGCGGCCAGATCGGCCATCGCAGGCTCATTGGGGCCATAGCCCTCGTCGATCCGGTCGGGGATATACAGCGTGGCCGTCAGGCCCATCTGGCGCAGCCAGTCGATCAGCAAAGCGGCCGAGGTGCCGCCATCGACATCGTAATCGGCAAAGATCGCGATCCGCTGGTTTTCAGCCACCGCGCGCAAAAACCGCGCGGCGGCGGGCTCCATATCCTTCAGGCTGCGCGGATCGGGCAGCAGGTCGCGCAGTTGCGGGGCCAAATAGGCCTCGGCCTCTGCTTCGGGCACGCCAAGGCGGGCAAGGGTCTGGCACAGCGGGCGGGGCAGGGCGGTGGATTGCGCCATCGCCTCGGCCAGACGTTCCACGTCGGCACCGGGGCCGATCCACCGCCGAGCACTGAGCGAGGTTTCAATCCCAAGGTAGGCGTCTGTCACCGCGCCCTCCGCGCGCTTAACGAAGCGGGCTGCGATAGATCATCCGGCGCAACGACCCGGTTTTCGACCGCATCAGGATGGTTTCGGTTTCCACATAGGCCGGGCGGCGTTTGATCCCCGACACGACCGAGCCGTCGGTGACGCCGGTGGCGGCGATGATCACATCGCTGGTCACCATGTCGTCGCGGGCATAGATGCGATCCAGATCGGTGATGCCCGCCTTGGCGGCGCGGCCCTTTTCGTCGTCGTTGCGGAACAACAGGCGGCCCCACATCTGCCCGCCCATACATTTCAGCGCACCGGCGGCCAGCACGCCTTCGGGGGCGCCGCCTGCGCCCATATACATGTCGATGCCGGTCATTTCGGGTTCGGCGCAGTGCATGACACCCGCCACATCGCCATCGCTGATCAGGTAGACCGCAGCGCCGGTGCTGCGCACATCGGTGATCATGTCCTGATGGCGAGGACGCTCCAGAATGCACACGGTGATCTCGGAGGGCTTGCAGCCTTTCGCCTTGGCCAATGCCTCGACCCGTTCACGCGGGCTCATGTCAAGCGAGACGACGTCTTGGGGATAGCCGGGGCCGATGGCCAGCTTGTCCATATACACGTCGGGCGCGTGCAGCATGGTGCCGCGCGGCGCCATCGAGATCACGGTCAGCGCGTTCGGCATCGCCTTGGCGGTCAGCGTGGTGCCTTCCAGCGGGTCCAGCGCGATATCCACGCCGGGGCCATCGCCGCTGCCCACTTCTTCACCGATATACAGCATCGGCGCTTCGTCGCGTTCGCCTTCGCCGATCACAACCACGCCTTGAATGGCCAGCAGGTTCAGCTGTTCGCGCATCGCGTTCACGGCGGCCTGATCGGCGGCTTTTTCATCCCCGCGACCAATCAGGTCGGCACAGGCCAGTGCGGCGGCTTCGGACACACGGGCCAAGCCCAGAGACAGCGAACGGTCATTGAAATCAGTGGGGGATGTCATGGTAAATCCTTGGTGTTTTCGGTCTTTTCAAACCTGCCCAGCAATAGCGACCGGATTGGTTTGGCACAAGTCTGGGTTACATCTTATACGGTTTCGATCCGCAGGGCGACGGGGCTTGATGCCATGACGTCAAGTTTGCCCATGGCGTCCAATGCGCTGTCGAGCGCGGTGCGGGTGGTTTTGTGGGTGACGATCAGGACCGGGGCCGTGGTGTCGTCGTGGCGATACTGGCGCATCCGGTCAATCGAAATGCCTGCATCGCCCAGAACTGTGGCCACCTTGGCCAAAGCGCCGGGTTTATCTTCAAGATCCATGCGCAGATAGAAAGGTGCGGGCGTGGATGCGCGGGCCGCCGTGGCCTGTTGCAGGCCGCTGGCGGGCTGGCCGAAGGTGGACACGCGGATGCCGCGCGCGATGTCCATCACATCGCTCATCACTGCGCTGGCGGTGGGGCCTTCGCCCGCGCCGGGGCCACGCAGGACGATCTGTTCGACCATGTCCCCTTCCAGCACGACCATGTTGGTGCCACCTTCAAGCTGACCCAAGGGGCTGCTTTCCGGCACCAGACAGGGCGACATGCGCTGTTCAAGCCCGCGGCCGGTCAGCTGTGCCACGCCCAGCAATTTGATGCGATAGCCCATATCGGCGGCGTGCTTTATGTCTTCCAGCGTGATCGACTGGATGCCTTCCAGTTCGACGTCGTTGAAATTCACCTGCGTGCCAAACGCGATCGACGACAACAGCGCCAGCTTGTGCCCTGCGTCGATGCCGCCAACGTCAAGGTTGGGGTCGGCTTCAAGATAGCCCAGTTTGTCGGCCTCTTCGAACAAGGCGTTATAGCCTTGGCCGGTGGCCTGCATCCGGGTCAGGATATAATTGCAGGTGCCGTTCATCACGCCCATGACGCGGGTGACATCGTTGCCGGCCAACCCTTCGGTCAGCGCCTTCACCACCGGAATGCCACCGGCAACGGCAGCTTCGAAGCGCAGCACACGGCCAGCGGTTTCCGCAGCAGTGGCCAAAGCCTGACCATGATGGGCCAACATCGCCTTGTTGGCGGTCACAACGTCCTTGCCTGCGGTAATCGCCGCCTCGGTTGCGGCCTTGGCGGGGCCGTCGCTGCCGCCCATCAATTCCACGAAAACATCCACATCATCGCGGGTGGCCAAGGCCACGGGGTCGTCTTCCCATGTGTAATCGGACAGGGAAACGCCGCGATCCTTGTCGCGGGTGCGCGCTGACACGGCGCTGATGGCCACCGGGCGCCCCGCGCGGGCCGCCAGCAGATCGGCTTTTTGGCGGACAATCTTGACGACACCGGTGCCGACAGTGCCCAGTCCGGCGATCCCAAGGCGCAGCGGTTTTGTCATATCGGTCTCCAATTGTCGCATGTCGGCAGGTGTTGACGGGCGATGTAACGGGTTCGTGCAGGCCTTGCAACGCGGGTTTTGCGCGGGCAATGCGGTTAGTCGACGCCTTGGGACATTCGCGCGCGTGTCTGGCTGTCGACCACCGCGCCGCTGAGGCGGGCTGCGCGGGCGCGCAGGCGGGCGATGCGGGCCTCGACGGCGGTTATATCCGTGTCTGTGACCTGCGTGGCGGGCACACCCGCGCGCAGAGTTTCGACGGGCACCAGATCCATGTAAGGCGCGTCGCGCACATCTTCGCCGACCCGATCTTCGATCACGGGAAACTGCGTGCAGGACGCGGCCAGAAGGGCCGGTAGGATCAGGAAAGCAAAGCTGCCGGGGCGCATGATCGGTAAACCTTGGTGGGCGGTGTTGTTTCCCTCTTGCCACTTTTTGGCACCGGGGGGCAAGCAGGGGCTTTGATCTGAACATATGTTCAGTTAATTCTGAAGCATGGCCAGAACCCAAGGATCCCACTCTGACATCACCGGGCCGCGTGTGCGCGAGGCGGCGTTGCGGCTGTTTGCCCAAAACGGCTATGCGGCCGTTTCCATGCGGCAAATTGCAGGCGAGGTCGGTGTTCAGGCGGGCGCGCTTTACAATTACACACCCGACAAGCAAAGCCTGCTGTTTGATCTGTTGCGGGGGCATATGGATGATCTGTTGCAGGCCCGCGCGGCCTGTGCCCAGCCAGATGATCCGCTGGCCGCTTTGGAACAGTTCACCCGGTTTCACATCCGGTTTCATCATGACCGGCCCGAAGCGGTGTTCGTGTCCTACATGGAGTTGCGCAATCTGACCCCTGAGAATTTCGAGATCATCGAGGGGCTTAGGCGGTGTTACGAAGATCAGCTTGAAGACATCCTGCGGCGCGGCGTGACCGAAGGCAGATTTGATGTGGCCGAGCCAAAGATTGCTGCGATGGCTGTGATTGCCATGCTGACCGGGGTGAACACATGGTTTCGCGACGAAGGGCGGCTGAGCTTGCCGGAGGTTGAAGAGATTTACTGGGGCATGGTGCGCAAAGCCGTGGCCGCATGATCCGCTTGCGATTGCTCCGAAATGCGCCAAGGCTGAACGGCGGCGGTGCCCTTGCTACCAATCATCACACGAAAGACCATCCCATGACCGAGACTTGCCTGTTTTGCCGGATTGCCAAGGCGGAGTTGCCCGCCCATCGGCTATATGAAGACGACGAGATTCTGGCGTTTCTGGATTTGCATCCGATCCGGGCGGGCCATGCGTTGATCATCCCGAAAGCGCATCACGTCTGGTTCGAGGATCTGCCCGAGGATTTGGCGACGCGGATTACCACCTGCGCACAGGCCTTGGCGCGGCGGATGAAAACGATTTACGGCGTCGAGCGGGTATCGCTGTTTTATACTGGCATTCATGTGCCGCATGCGCATGCCCATGTGGTGCCTATGCACGATGTCCATGACGTGACATCGCAAGCCTATCTACAGGACGGGCCCGAGGGCTATTCGATCCCGCCACAATTGCCTGCAGACCGGATGGAGCAGGTGACGCAAGAGTTGCGGGCCGCCTTCGGGCCGGACTAATACCGGCCCGATGCTACAATTCTAATGCGCGGGCTTGATGAAGGTGCCGTTGCGCAGATCGGCCATGGCCTGTTGCAGTTCTGCGGTCGTGTTCATCACGATCGGGCCGTGCCATGCGACAGGTTCCTGAATGGGCGCGCCCGACACCAACAAAAAGCGGATGCCCTGTTCGCCAGCTTGCACGGTCACCTCGTCGCCGGTGCCAAAGCGGATCAGCGTGCGGTCGCCGGACAGGTCACGAATGTTGACCTCTTCGCCGGCCACCTCTTTTTCCAGCAGCACACCGGCGGGTTGGCTGGCATCGGCAAAGGCACCGGCCCCTTCGAACACGTAGGCGAATGCGCGGCGGTAGGTGTCGATGCGGAATGTCTTTTTCACCCCCGGCGGCACCGAGATATCAAGGTATTGCGGATCGGCGGCGATGCCATCCACCGGGCCGCGCTTGCCCCAGAATTCGCCCACGATCACGCGCACGGTGGTGCCATCGTCATCGGTGATTTCAGGAATGTCGGGTGATTTGACATCCTGATAGCGCGGCGCGGTCATTTTCAGAGAGGAGGGCAGGTTGGCCCACAGCTGAAAGCCGTGCATTTGGCCCTGCGCGTTGCCGTGGGGCATTTCCTGATGCAAGATACCCGACCCGGCGGTCATCCATTGCACATCGCCCGCGCCCAAGGTTCCGGTGTTGCCAAGGCTGTCGCCGTGATCGACCGAGCCGGACAGGACGTAGGTAATGGTTTCGATCCCGCGATGCGGATGCCACGGAAAACCGGCTTCGAACTTGGCCGGGTCTTCGTTTCGGAAATCGTCAAATAGCAGGAACGGGTCCAGTTCGGACGGATTGTGAAAGCCGAAGGCGCGGTGCAAATGAACGCCTGCGCCCTCCATCGTGGGTTGGGCAAGCCGGGTTTCCAGCGTGGGTCTGAGGGACATTAGGGATCTCCTTTCGCCACATGTAGATATTGTTGCGACGGTTTTGCGCAATGGCCGTGTCTGTGGCAGGGCGAACCGGGGCTGTGCGAATTTGTGTGAAAATCGGCGATGCTTGCAATTCACAAAGCCACTCGCATCGGCGGCGGTTTCGGGCTAAGCCGCTGCGAAAAGGGAGAGAGCGATGAAAGACGAGGTTTTGGCGATTGTCGCGGCGTCGCCGCCACGGCGGGTGATCGGCGTCGGGTCGGTCCTTGTGCTGGGCGTCACGGCAATTTGCGTGGCCTTGCTGCGGCCCCCGTCGAACCCGGGCTGGGTCGTGTTCTTGTTGGCCTTGGGGCTTGGCGCGCTGTGGTTGACCGACCGGATGCGCAGGGCAACCGGCAACCGGTTAGAGTTGACGCGAGACGCGCTGCGCAGTTCCACCGGCGAAGTGCTGGTGAATGTGGCCGATGTCGAAGCAATCGAACGCGGGGCGTTCGCCTTTAAACCGTCGAACGGATTTACCCTGGTGCTGAAACGTGACGCGAAAACCGGCCCGAAACGCTGGGAGCCGGGCCTATGGTGGCGGTTGGGGCGCCGGTTGGGGGTCGGTGGTGTGACACCCGGCCATCAAGCCAAGGCGATGGCCGAAATCCTGTCCGCCGTGATGCAAGAGCGGCAATAAGGCGCGGGGCTGTTCACGTAGTCGAGCCCTAGCCAGTTAGCTGCAATCCGAACAGTTCACCTGCGCCACGAAGCGCGGGCTGGTGAACACGTGAGTGTCAATCGGCACATTTGCCCCCAGACCGACTTTGAAAGCTGGCTGATAGTGCGAGAGCGTCTGGATCATGATCAGGGTGCTTTGATCCGCCATGCTGGGGATGAAATCGGCCCCATCCTTGATCTCGCTGGTTTTTATGGGCTGTATCGGTCCTTCGCCGCGCACCTCAGACCACAAAACGATATACTCGTAATCCGTGTCAATGTCGGGATCATTGTCGCGAAACATGATCGAACTGACGCGAAGCTGATTGTTGCCGGATTGCCGGACGACTTCGTCATACAGGGACAGCGTGTTGTCCAGATAGATGGTGTCGATGCCGTTCTGCTCGCGTGAGATCATGTCGACGACAACATAGCTGGCCTTTTCCCGCACGCTTTTAAAACGATGCAGTTCGAAAAATTCCCATGTCAGCGTGACTGCGCAGAACAGGATCGGGATGATGATCAGGGTTTCGACGGTGACATTGCCGCTGGTGTCGTCGCGGAATTGCGACAGGCGCTTTTTCAGCCAAATCATCCTGAACCTCCCGCTGCAATTTCCGCGTCGCTTTCCCATTCTTCATCAGGTTCCTGTACAAAGGCCGAGACCGATACGATCATGCCTTGTCCTCTGGTGTCCTTGTTGATCACCTTTCCAAAAACGGCATCAGGGAACAGTGGATCATATTTCAGGCAGGCCCGGATCAGCATCAATTCGTTGCTGTCTCCGTTGGTGAATTTATAGACCGGTGCCGCCGTTTCCGAGCGGTCGGTGCAGTCCGCCACTGGATCCAGGCCGCTGAAGTTGCGAATGTCGGTCTTTTTCATCTCAATTTTGAGATCATTCATGCAGGCTGGTCCCAGAAGTGAGACCTGGCACAATCCGGCCTTGATGTCGTCATGCTGCCAATCTTCCCCAGTCGTGAGACGTATGCCGCGCACCGTCAGGTCAAGGCCGCGTTCCAGAAGCGCATGCCGAAGCGTGATCATTCCTAACTCGACCGAAAAGACCATGAACATGAAGAACACTGGAAACACTAGAACGAACTCGACACTAGCTGCTCCCGATTCTTCGCCGCGCATGCGCGCGATGCGGGATTTGATGAACCGTATCATTGGCGCAAGCTCAACTTTTTGACCGAAGCGGCGATCACTTCGAACACTTCTTCGATGGTGCGGGCGGTGCCGTCGGCGCCCGCTACGCTGCCATCAAGCGACGCTGCAAAACTGTTTTCCGACGACGACGCGCAGGACGACAAGGCGCTGGCGTTGCTGCCGTCTGTTTCGCCCATCTCGAAGGCGATTGTATAGACTATAACGCCCTTTTCCTTGGCCTCGCTGCAAATGTCGGTCATGCGGTTTTCTTTGGTGTAGCCAGAGATGGTTGAGCTGCTGTTGGGGTTATATTCATTATACGGACCCCAGTCGCCGGTGATTTGCGCGTAGCGCCATGGGGTGACAAGGCCCCAGGTTTCTTCCCAGTCCAGTTGGACGTCGATTTCCTGACCGTTTTGATCTTTCACGAGATACGGGAACGCAGCATCGCGGCTTGAAAAATACGTGTCGCGATCGGGGTCGTAATACTTGTTGGATTTTTGAGAGGCGTAGAAGTAATAGCCGGTTTTCTCGTTTTCGGTCACCTCATACTCGCATTCCCATTCACCGTAGTAATACCGGTAGCCATACCAGTATTGATAGACAGCCTTGCCGCACACCGAAGGATCGTTCGACGATTGGACGATCTGGCCGTTCGAGCGGACCAACCGGGCGATTTTGAATTCGGTCTCGTAGTAGCGCACGCGGTGCAGGGTCGAGCCGGGGCCGCGATAATCCCAATTCACGTCTGACGCATAGTCAGGATTTGACAAGATGTTGGCCGGGTCTTTCAGCGATACCTCCCAGCCATTCACCCCATCCCCCATCATCACGATGATCTTGTTGTTGTTGGTTTGTCCACTGTCATTTTTCGACGGGTAATCCTTGGGCAGGCCCAAAAGATCATTGCTGATCTGCGAATAGGTTATTTCGTTACCGTCTTCATCGCGCATGATGTTGCCGTCGCTGTCCGTCTTAACGCGCAGCTTGCCCATCTCATTGACAACCGGGCGGAAGGCCGGATCAAGCAGGGCGCTGGCCCATTTCATGCCCATGTCACCCGAGGTGCCGCCAGCCGCTGTCAGCATCTCGATCTTGTCATGCACCGCCCCTTCGGTTGTTGCATAGGGCAAAATCTCGAACCGTTCGTCATTATGGCATGACCGGTTATAGGACGTGTCCTCACGATGGTCGACATATTCACCGGGTTCTTTTTCACGGCCCACTTCGCCAAAATCCACCTCGTGCCAGCCGCTGCGGTCCATCGAGGTGAAGATTTTTTGCGCATAAGTTTGATTGGGGTCGATGGCGGTATTTTTGAAACCGTCGCTTTGGAACACAAGGCAGGTTGAATAGGTGTGCCGTTCTGCCACTTTCAGGTTGTCGTAAATCTCGCGCGGGGGCACGACATTGGAATTGAATGGAACCACGGAAAACGACACGATCCCGTTCGAGTTGTCCAGCACGGTCGTGACAAATTTCTTGGCGGCTTTCTTGAGTTCGGTCAGGCGCTCTCCCTCCATCGAGCCCGACACGTCAAGCACCATGACGATCTCAAGCGTTTCGGCCAAGATCGCGGCTTGCGTGGTGGCCCACGCTGTCAACGTGTCGACGCCGGAAAGGCGCATCAGGTAGGTATCCATTTCCAGCTTGGCGCTTGCCAAAGCCTCGGTCTTGCCATCGCCAATCTTGATGTCGTCGTCATTGAAATCCTGAAGGTAGCCACCGATTTGCGCGGCCTCGAAGTAGTCCTTGATCACCTGTTGGAGGTCGTTTTCAGGACTGTTCGAGCCATCCTTGATCTTGGTGCCGGCGGCGGCCAGCACGGCACTGTCCAGCGTGGCTTGCAGGTGGGTCCGTTTCATTTCGTGGCGCATCAGGTCGATCCCCAGACCAGCGACAGCCAACATGAAAATGAAGATGAACAAGGCTAAAGCCACCACCGCCCCGGACTCGTCGGTGCGGAACCGACGTGCGCGATGTGCGCAGCGGGCGTTAAGTTTTTCAAACGTGAGCGCAATTGATTTGCGCATGGCGTCATGAGGCATAAGGACGTGTTTCATGGTCACACCTTTCGGGCGCACTGATCCCGGTAATCGGACTCTTATACAGGTTTTATTAACGAATGACGTGGCGAAAATAAGGCATGATTGTGTTTCTAACCTGCTGATTAATAGCCTTTTTTATTAAAATACCTGGTGGTTTTGATGGATTGTGCGCAACTTGCGGACAATCGGCACAACACGCCGAATGAAGAGGGGCGACACAGAGTCATCCAACGTGCGGCGGGGCGTTATATTTAACTTGTGCTTAAGTTTCGGGCGCTATGGGTGGACAAAATTGTCGCAGGCATTAACCATGCGAAGATACGTGTATGCAACGCGGACACGGCCAAAAATACCGGCCCTGACCGGTGTGTAAATGGGAGACGCATGATGACAGCCACCAAAGAACCGACCTTTCGCGAAAGCGTGGACCTGATGTTCAACCGTGCGGTCGCGCTGATGGATCTGCCGCCGGGGATGGAGGAAAAGATCCGCGTCTGCAACGCGACATACACGGTGCGGTTTGGTGTGCGACTGCGCGGCCAGATGCAGACCTTCGTAGGATATCGCAGCGTTCATTCCGAGCATATGGAACCGGTCAAGGGCGGTATCCGCTATGCGCTGGAGGTCAATCAGGATGAGGTCGAGGCGCTGGCGGCGTTGATGACCTATAAATGCGCGCTGGTCGAGGCTCCGTTTGGCGGCTCGAAAGGCGGGCTGTGTGTCGATCCGCGCGAATGGGACGAGCACGAGTTGGAGCGCATCACGCGCCGTTTTGCCTATGAGTTGGCCAAGCGCGACCTGATCCATCCCAGCCAGAATGTGCCGGCCCCCGACATGGGCACCGGTGAGCGGGAAATGGCATGGATCGCTGACCAGTACCGGCGTATGAATACCACCGATATCAACGCGCGCGCCTGCGTGACCGGCAAGCCAGTGAATGCAGGCGGCATTCAGGGCCGGACTGAGGCCACTGGCCGTGGTGTGCAATACGCGTTGCGCGAATTTTTCCGCCATCCCGACGATATCGCGGCCGCTGGATTGAGCGGGTCACTGGACGGCAAGAGGGTGATTGTGCAGGGGCTGGGCAATGTGGGATATCACGCCGCAAAATTCCTGAGCGATGAAGATGGTTGCAAGATCACGGCGGTAATCGAACGCGACGGCGGGCTTTACGATCCGGATGGTCTGGATGTCGAAGACTTGCGCAACTGGATCGCCAAGCATGGCGGGGTGGATGGCTATCCGTCCGGCAAATATATTGCCGATGGCGCGAAATATCTTGAGCAAGAGTGCGATATCCTGATCCCCGCCGCATTGGAGGGGGTGATCAATATGGACAACGCCGACCGTATCCAAGCCCCCCTGATCATCGAGGCGGCGAATGGCCCGGTCACAGCCGGGGCGGATGAAATCCTGCGGAACAAGGGCACGGTGATCATTCCCGATATGTATGCCAACGCAGGCGGTGTGACGGTGTCGTATTTCGAGTGGGTCAAAAACCTGAGCCATATCCGCTTTGGCCGGATGGGGCGTCGTCAGGAAGAAGCGCGTCACGAATTGATTGTGCGGGAGCTGGAAAAACTGGATGACCATCTAGGCGACGCCTGGACGATGTCGCCAGGATTCAAGCAGAAATACCTGCGCGGCGCGGATGAGTTGGAGTTGGTGCGCTCAGGCTTGGATGACACGATGCGCACCGCCTACCAATCCATGCGCGAGGTCTGGCACGGGCGCGAGGATTGTCGCGATCTGCGCACGGCGGCGTATCTGGTCTCGATCGAAAAGGTCGCGTCCAGCTATCGGGCGCTTGGGCTTTGAACAGGCCCGCGTCGCGTTTTGGCCTGCGTGCGCCATCGTGACGGCGTGCCCGGGCCTTTCCCCTTTGAAAGGGCTTTAAATTTCAGACCGCGCCTTTAGGTTTGGCGTGAACAAATATTTCATCGAGGTCCAAATGACACGCCTTGCCGCCATTGCCGTCGCTCTTATTGCTGCCACCCCTATTACTGCGCAGGACAAGCAAGATTTATGCGAAAATACCGCTATGATTGTCGATGACGCCGTAACCGCGCGCGCCGATGGGGCCTCAGCGCAGGATGCCGCAAGCACGGTGCGTGACACAATGGACACCGACAGCGCCTACACGGGCGCGGTTCAGCCGATTGTCGATTGGGTTTACACTTTGCCCGAAGACCAGCTGACCGATGCGGTTGCCGTCGCCTACAAAGAGCAGTGCCTCGCGCAGTGATCGGTGGCGCTGGCTCTTGTCTCGGGACGGTGCTTTGCTCATATACTAACGTATGAGCCTGCCCCCTGGATTCCTGGACGAACTGCGCACCCGCACCTCGCTTGCCCAAGTGGTGGGCCGCAAGGTCATGTGGGACAGTCGCAAGTCCAATCAGGGCAAGGGCGACCTGTGGGCGCCGTGCCCGTTCCATCAGGAAAAAACCGCCAGCTTCCACGTCGATGACCGCAAGGGGTTTTATTACTGCTTTGGCTGTCACGCCAAAGGCGACGCGATCGGGTTCGTGCGCGAGACCGAGAATGTGGATTTCATGGAAGCGGTGCGCATTCTGGCGCAAGAGGCGGGCATGCCCATGCCCGAACGCGACCCGCAAGCCCAGCAAAAGGCCGACCGCCGCACGCAACTGGCCGAGGTGATGGATATGGCCGTGGGTCATTTCCGTTTGCAATTGCAAACCGGCGCGGGGGCCGTGGCACGGGATTATCTGACAGGCCGCGGGCTGGATGAAACCGCCTGCGCGCGGTTCGAGATCGGGTTTGCGCCGGATGGGTGGCAGGGCCTGTGGGACCATCTGAAGGCCAAGGGCGTCGAAGACGATTTGATCATGGCCTGCGGGTTGGCCAAGCCCAGCCTTAAGGGCGGGCGGCCCTATGATACCTTCCGCAACCGGATCATGTTTCCGATCCGCGATCCGCGCGGGCGTTGCATCGCCTTTGGTGGGCGTGCGATGGATCCAAACGATAATGCGAAATACCTGAACTCGCCCGAGACCGAGCTTTTCGACAAATCCCGCACGCTCTATCACCACGGCCCCGCGCGCGAGGCGGCGGGAAAAGGCCAGCCACTGATCGTGGCCGAGGGGTATATGGACGTGATCGCCTTGGCGCTTGCGGGGTTCGGGGCGTCGGTTGCGCCGCTTGGCACGGCGGTGACCGAACATCAATTGCAGATGCTGTGGCGCATCGCCGATGAACCGATCATCGCGCTAGATGGCGATACCGCCGGTTTGCGGGCGGCGTATCGGGTGATTGATATCGCGTTGCCGTTGTTGGAGGCGGGCAAATCACTGCGCTTTGCCATCATGCCCGAAGGCCAAGACCCGGATGATTTGTTGCGCGCCAAAGGGGCAAGTGCGGTGCAAGCGCTGTTGGACGATGCCTTGCCGATGGTGCAATTGCTGTGGCAGCGCGAGACCGAGGGGCATGTGTACGACAGCCCCGAGCGTAAGGCCGCCTTGGACAAGGCGCTGCGCGAAAAGATCAAACTGATCCGTGATCCCTCGATCCGCGGCCACTATGGGCAAGCGCTCAAGGAAATGCGGTGGCAGTTGTTCAGCCCGCGCCGCGACACGTTCAAACCCGGTGCTGCGAAATGGAACAAGGGCGGCAAGTGGCAGCCGATCCCGACGGCGATGCCATCGACCAAGTCATCGCTTTTGGTGGCCGCCGATGATGCGGCGCAAATTCGCCTGCGGGAGGCGGCGATTTTGGCCTCTTTGGTGTGCACGCCCGAAGTTTTCGAAGAGTTTGAAGCACCTATCGAGATGATGACCTGCGCCGACCCCGAGCATGCAAGGCTGCGCGATTTGATTTTGCGCCACGCCACCGCCGGGGCCGACACACTGCGCACCCGCATCGAAGAGGCGCTTGGCACGCATGCCCTTGAAAACCTGCTGCGCTTGCCCCATGTCGCGCTTGCGCCCCCGGTGCGCCGTCCCGGCGATGTCGAGGTGGCGCGCATGACGATTGCGGCGGAACTGGCCAAGCTGTCTGCCGAGCGGGGCTGGAGTGCCGAGGTCAGCGAGGCCGCAGAGGATTTGGCCGGGTGGGCTGACGAGGCTTTGACATGGCGTTTGGGACAAGCGGCGGAAGAGCGTCAACGCGCCCTACGCAACCAGACCGAGGATCAGGCTGAATACGACTTGGCCGAGAATGGCGCACGAATCAGCCGCGACGAGCGCGAGCAATTCGATGCGCTCTTGGAAACGATAAGATACACCAAACCGACCCGTTGATTGCGGTTTGGTGAGGAATAGATAAAGAAAACAGGGTAAACGGGTTTTCGAATCACTTTAAGACGGTAATGATTCGGACAATCCGAATCGCCCGACCGCCCACTGCGCAGGAGACGTTCATGGCCGCCAAAGACACCGACGACCAAAAGCCGGAAGAACAGGAAACGGAGCTGTCTTTGGACATGTCGCAAGCGGCGGTCAAGAAGATGATCGCGGAAGCGCGCGAAAAGGGCTACATCACTTATGATCAGCTGAACAAGGTGTTGCCGCCGGATCAGGTGGGCAGCGAGCAGATCGAAGACGTGATGTCGATGCTGAGTGAAATGGGCATCAATATCATCGAAGATGACGAGGCCGAGGAAGACGATCAGAAATCGACCGCCGTGGCCGAAGTGGGCCGCAAGGGGGAGCTGACCCTCGGCGCAGGCAGCGGCGAAAAACTGGATCGTACCGACGACCCGGTGCGCATGTACTTGCGCGAGATGGGCAGCGTCGAGTTGCTGAGCCGCGAAGGCGAGATCGCCATCGCCAAACGCATCGAGGCCGGTCGCAACACGATGATCGCGGGCCTGTGCGAAAGCCCGCTGACCTTTCAGGCCATCACGATCTGGCGCGACGAATTGCTGGGCGAAGACATCCTGTTGCGCGATGTGATCGACCTTGAAACCACCTTTGGCGACCAGATGGGCGAAGAAGGCGAAGAGGGCGCACCGGTTGTCGAGGCGGCCAACGTCACCAGCCCCCCGGCGGACAGCAAAAGCGATGAGCAGCCGGAACTGGATGCCGATGGCAATCCGATTGCGAAAGACGAAGACGACGACGAGGACGAACAAGCCAACATGAGCCTTGCGGCCATGGAGGCGGCGTTGAAACCGCGTGTGCTGGAAACGCTGGATCGGATCGCAACCGATTACGAAATGCTCAGTGAGATGCAAGACAGCCGGATTTCGGCCACCTTGAACGAGGATGGCCGATTCAGCGACACGCAGGAAGCGACCTATCAAAAGCTACGCTCGGAAATAGTAGAGCTGGTGAACTCTCTGCATTTGCACAACAATCGTATCGAGGCGCTGATTGACCAGCTTTATGGTATCAACCGCCGGATCATGCAGATCGACAGCGCCATGGTGAAGTTGGCTGATCAGGCCCGCATCAACCGTCGCGAATTTATCGACGAATACCGCGGGCGTGAATTGGACCCCAACTGGCTGGAAGATATGGCCGCCAAATCGGGCCGGGGCTGGCAGATGTTCATGGAACGCAACCCCGACAAAGTGGCCGAATTGCGCGCCGACATGGCGCAGGTGGGCCAGTATGTCGGGCTGGATATCAGCGAATTCCGCCGCATCGTCAGCCAGGTGCAGAAGGGCGAGAAAGAGGCCCGTCTGGCCAAGAAGGAAATGGTCGAAGCCAACCTGCGGCTGGTCATCTCGATCGCCAAGAAATACACGAACCGTGGCCTGCAATTCCTTGATCTTATTCAGGAAGGCAATATCGGCCTGATGAAGGCGGTGGACAAGTTCGAATATCGCCGGGGCTACAAGTTCAGCACCTATGCAACATGGTGGATCCGGCAGGCCATCACCCGGTCGATCGCCGATCAGGCGCGCACCATCCGTATTCCGGTGCATATGATCGAAACGATCAACAAGCTGGTGCGCACGGGCCGCCAAATGCTGCACGAGATCGGCCGCGAACCCACGCCCGAAGAACTGGCCGAAAAGCTGCAAATGCCGCTGGAAAAGGTTCGCAAGGTGATGAAAATCGCCAAAGAGCCGATTTCGCTGGAAACGCCGATTGGCGACGAGGAAGACAGCCAGCTTGGTGATTTCATCGAGGATAAAAACGTTGTCCTGCCGCTGGATAGCGCCATTCAGGACAACCTCAAGGAAACCACGACGCGGGTTCTGTCCTCGCTGACCCCGCGCGAAGAGCGCGTGCTGCGGATGCGCTTTGGCATCGGGATGAACACCGATCACACGCTTGAGGAAGTGGGCCAGCAGTTCAGCGTCACGCGCGAACGTATCCGCCAGATCGAGGCCAAGGCGCTGCGCAAGCTGAAACACCCCAGCCGTAGCCGGAAACTGCGTAGTTTCCTGGATCAATAGAGCCTGATATGTCCCTGTTTTCAAAGCTTTTCGGTGGAAAATCCAAGGCGGGCAAGGCCCCCGAGGTCGAGGCGGAATCCTACAATGGATTCCGCATTACCCCGGCGCCGCAATCGGATGCCGATGGCTATCGCATTGGCGCGGTGATCGAGAAAGAGATTGATGGCGAGGTCAAGCGCCACCACCTGCTGCGCGCGGATGTAGTGCGGTCGTTGGACGAGGCGCAGGCGTTTTCCTTGCGCAAGGCCAAGCAGGTCATCGACGAACAGGGCGAGCGCCTCTTTCGCTAGGGTCGCCACCGCTGGCGGGCCTGTAGTGGCGCGTGTCAAAGTCGGGTCGTAAGCTTTTGCACCGGGGGCCGCGTTGGGCACAGAGCAAACCACATTCACCATCGCAACGCGCGGGCAGGGCCTGTATGAATTTACCGGCGACGTCACCGCGTGGGTGGCGCAGGCGGGCGTGCACCTAGGGCTGCTGACGTTGTTTGTCCGCCATACCTCGGCCAGTTTGCTGATACAGGAAAACGCCGATCCCGAGGTGCGGACCGATCTGCGCAATTATTTTGCCCGGCTGGTGCCGCCCACGACCGACCCGTCGATGGGTTATCTCACCCATACCTATGAAGGCCCCGATGATATGTCCGCTCATATCAAGGCGGCGATGATGCCTGTCAGCCTGAGCATTCCGGTCAGCGATGGTCGGCCTGTGCTGGGCACTTGGCAGGGGATCTATCTGTTCGAGCATCGCGATGCGCCGCACGTCCGACAGGTGGCGGCGCATCTGGGCTAAGGGTCAGCCGGTGGGCATGATTGTCAGCTTGCGCACATCGGCGCGTTTGGGCTGTTCCAATGCGAACACCACGGTTTCAGCCACATCGCGCGGCTGCAGCTTGTCGGGTTTGGGCGTCTCAAAGAACGGGGTATCGACCATCCCCGGCGCGATAACGGTGCAGCGCCCGCCCCATTCGCGCATTTCTTCGCTCAGGTTGCCGCCAAGGCCGTGCACAAACCATTTCGACGCGCCATAGACCGAGCCGGGCAGGTGAATGTTGCCAGCGACCGATCCGGTCAACACAAGGTGGCCCTTGCTGGCTTTCAACGCGTCGTAGGTGGCTTTGACTGTCCATAGAACGCCCATGACGTTGATCTCCATCATCGCGCGCCATTCGTCGCGGTCGCCCTCGGCGATGCCCGCCGCATCAAGGCCGCGCCCGGCATTGGCAAACACCGCGTCGATGCTGCCGAAATTTTCGGTGGTTTTGTCCACGGCAGCGGTCAGGTCGTCGTAGTTGGTCACATCGCCCGCGATGGCAAGGGCGCGGTCTGCTCCGAGCTCTTCAACCAGCGCGTCAAGCTTGTCGGCGCTGCGCGCCATCAAGGCCACGCGCCAGCCGCGGGCGGCGGCAGCACGGGCCGTCTCGGCCCCGATGCCGGTGGATGCGCCGGTGATGAAAAGAGTTTTTTCCGTCATGGTTGGGCCTTTCGTTTGTCTATACCTGCGAACTACCTAACCCCTATGCGAGAGAGTTAAACCCCACGGGTCACCATGCCTATCTTGCGGTCGAAATTCCCCTCTACCCAAAACCTTGCGGCTGTCCTATAGTGGCTGTGGATAAGTGGGCTTCAGACCCACAACCAAGAGGCAGATGAAGAAAAGGGGAACGGCCGATGCGCTGCCCGTTTTGCGGAAATATCGACACCCAAGTCAAAGATTCCCGGCCCGCCGAGGAACATGTTTCAATCCGGCGTCGCCGGTTTTGCCCTGCCTGTGGCGGGCGATTCACCACGTATGAGCGTGTGCAACTGCGCGATCTGGTGGTGGTGAAAACCAATGGACGCCGCGAGGATTTCGACCGTGACAAGCTGGAACGCTCCATTCGTATCGCGCTGCAAAAGCGCCCGGTTGAGCCCGAGCGGATCGAGCAGATGATTTCCGGCATCGTGCGCCGTCTGGAAAGTATGGGCGAGACGGATATCCCGTCGAAAACCGTAGGCGAGATCGTGATGGAAAGCCTCGCGCGGATTGATACCGTGGCCTATGTGCGCTTTGCCAGCGTCTACAAGAATTTCCAAGCCGCCGATGATTTCGACAAATTCGTAAGCGAACTGCGCCCCGACGAGGCCATCGCCGAAGCCAAGTCAAAAGACGAGTGAGCCGCGACGCCGACGCCCGTTTCATGGCCCTTGCGCTTGCACTGGGGCGGCGGGGGCAGGGCCAGTGCTGGCCCAACCCGGCGGTGGGCTGCGTGATTGTCCAGCAAGGCCGAATCGTTGGGCGCGGCTGGACCGCGCCGGGTGGGCGGCCCCATGCTGAACCCCAAGCGCTGGCGCGGGCGGGCGATGCCGCGCGCGGCGCCACGGCCTATGTCAGCCTTGAGCCCTGCGCCCATCACGGCAAAACCCCACCCTGTGCCGATGCGTTGATCGCGGCCGGGGTGGCGCGTGTTGTCGCGCCGATCTCGGACAGTGATCCGCGGGTGTCGGGCAAGGGGTTCGAACGCCTGCGCGCCGCTGCCATCGAGGTGACAACCGGGGTGTGCGCCGAACAGGCGATGACCGATCTGGGCGGGTTTTTGCAACGCGAGGTCACAGGTCGCCCGCATCTGACACTGAAGCTGGCCACATCCTTTGATGGACGGATTGCCACGGCGACGGGCCACAGCCAGTGGATCACCGGCCCCGAGGCGCGGCACATGGTGCACGGGCTGCGCGCCCGTCATGATGCAGTGATGGTCGGGGCGGGCACGGCGCGGGCGGATGACCCGATGCTGACGGTGCGCGGTCACGGCCCGGTGCGACAGCCGGTGCGTGTGGTTGTCTCACGCCGGTTGGATGTGCCGCTGATGTCGCAATTGGCGCGCAGCGCGCGTGATGTGCCGTTGTGGCTGTGCCATGGGCCCAACCCGGATGCGGCACTGGCCGAAGCATGGGACGGTGTGGGCGCTGCCCGCATCGCATGTGATTTGGTGGGCCAGCAGTTGGATATCGCCTCGGTGCTGGAAAACCTTGGGCACCAAGGGCTGACGCGCGTGTTCTGCGAAGGCGGCGGCGCCTTGGCGGCGTCGTTGCTGCGGGCGGGGCTGGTGGATGAGCTGGTGGGCTTTACCGCCGGTCTGGCTATCGGGGCCGAAGGGCTGCCCGGTGTCGGCGCGATGGGGCTTGACCGGTTGCAGGCCGCGCATCGGTTCCGCTTGGTCGAAAGCCGCGCCGTGGGCGGTGACGTGATGCACCGCTGGAAGCGCGACGGGGCCTGACCCGCCTGTTTTTACGGCTTGGGGGGTATTGCCGGGCTTGCAACCGGCCTTTGGCCTGATTGGTTCACTGTGTGCTGCACTCAGCAAACGCACCGGGGAACGTGGGCTTCATTGAAAGCAGTTCCATCAACCCGCAATTGCCAACCACCAGATCGTCAAGGGTGACCATGTCCAGCTCGTGATAAAAGGCTTCAAGCGCGCGACTGACATAGGATCTGAGGCGGCAAGTATCTGCCAACGGGCATGTGTTGCGCTCTGTATCGAAGCACTCTGCAAAGGGGATTTCGGTTTCAAAAATCCGAAACACCTCGCCAATCGAAATCCGGCTGGCCGGTTTGGCCAAGCGTATGCCACCCGTCCGCCCGCGAAGAGTTTCTAGATAGCCTTCGACCTGCAATTGCTGGACAACCCGCGCAACGTGATTGATCGAGGCATTGCAGCGGTTTGCGATGTCCGAGGTCCGCACCAGTTGGCCATCATTGGTCGCGCAGAACATCAAGACACGCGCGGCCAAGTTCGTTCGAGTCGTCAATCGCATCGGGTTTCCTTCAATTCAGCGGCAATATTCCACATTCCAGATACAGAATTCTTTGATCCATATCACGTTGTTTGGCGTGTGAATGCTTTAGTTGTCAACGGCGGAGTAAAACCCGACCAAAGGGCGGCGCAAAATTAGGCCACTTTGGGGTTGGGCGTGAAGGGCGCAT
>NZ_JAAORB010000022.1 GCF_011601345.1 Roseovarius gahaiensis | reverse complement strand
ATATGCCTCAAAAGCATGGAATCACAAAGCAAGCATCATGGGAATCCTGAATCTGATCAGGGGCGACACGCTCTAGTAGTGCCAGCCCACCTTGACGCCGAACCCGACGGCGCTGTTATCCGAGAAATCTGTCCGCAGCGGGCCAAGGTTGGTTGTCGCATCACCAAGCCACGTGTAATTCACCCCGGTCGAGATCGAGATATCGTCGGTCTTGTACCGCGCGCCAAGGGTGACACCGAACTTGCCGCTGGTTGGGCCAAGGTTTGAAATCGGCGTGTTTGAATCGCCGTCCTCATAGCTCATCGACAGGGATGCCGACCACGTTTCGCTGAGGCGACGGCCCACACCGAGCGAATAGGTGGTGGTGTCGTCCTGATAAGACAGGAACGCGTTTGTTGTCGTCTGACGATAGAGCGCAGGGTCAAGGCTGAAATCTGACCAGTCCACCCAACGGACCCCACCGAACAACAGCGTATCCTTGGCGATGCCGGTCTGGAAGCTGAGGTTCACCGACTGGGGCGTTTCAATTTCCGTGGTCGTGTAAAGAGGTGTCGCAGCGGGTGTAAAGATGTTTTCGGTTGTCTGATGCTCGGTCTTGATCCGCGAGTTGTAGGTCAGCGCAATGCGCATCGCGATATCAGGCCGCTCATACGAGACACCTGCCACATAGCCAACCCCGGTATCATCGCGGCCATTGACCGAATACCCCGCCACAGAGGGGATCGACGCAGTCGCGCTCAGGCGTTGCACCCGCAGGCCGCCATGCACACCAAAGCCGTTATCCATGCGGTAGCGCAGCAGACCTGTCAGGGCCAGTGTCTTCAGTTCGGCGCTTGATCCGCTCACCGGGTAGTTCGCCGGATCATAGGTCACGTCCGCGCCAAAGGGTTGATCCAGAATGATCGCGTAGCTCAGATTTTCGTTGATCTGGTGCTTCATCGCCGCGCCGAATGTCCAATAGGTGTTGGACATGTTGTTCGAGCTGAGCACACCCACTGGCGTTGCCACGGTGCCCGATACATCCGGTGCGACACTGCCGAAACTGATTTCGGCATAGTTACCATCTTGAAACAAAACGTCGATAGATTGACCTGACCGGTCGATGCCGCCCGCCTGCGCCGCGCTTGAAGCGGCCATCACGGCGGCAGCGGCAAATGCTGTTTTCTTCATACCTGTCTCCTCCTCAGATTTTGTCACGATAACGGGCGCGGGACACCGGTCAATCTTTGACGCTGCGTCAGTTACGCCACGGAAAACCAAGGTGATCGTGGGGCCACACCTTCAACGCGTGCGCGCCACGGCAGGGCGTCCTTTGCGGGTTTCAGACCACAAATTCAGGTAGTTTCCCCCAAAGATGATCGCCGCGCCAAGGATCACGAATACATCCACCGGCTCGTCATAGACCACAAGGCCGATCACGGCGATCAATGGCAAACGGGTGAAATCAACCGGGCTGACCAATGTGGCTGGCGCCATGGACAGCGCTGTCGTCAGGCAAAAATGCGCCATCAAGCCACCGCAGGCAATCACCACAAGCCACGGCACCGAGGCGGCAGAGGGCAGGGCGATGTCGCCATCCAGCCCCGCGCAGATCAGGCCGAATATACTTTGGCTAAGGGTCATCCAGAACAGGATGCAGGTCAGGGTTTCGGTGCGGGTCAGGCGCTTGGTAAACATAATCGACCCGGCAAAGCCGATGGCCGCACAGGCGGCAGCAAGCATACCGATATTGACCGAGTCAGGGCTTGGGCGCGCGACGATCAGTATGCCGATGAACCCCACGCAGGCCGCCAGAACCCGCACCCGCGTCATCTGTTCCCCCAAGATCAAGGGGGACAGAAGCAGCACCCACAGCGGCGAGGTGAATTCCAGCGCAAAGACCTGCGCCAACGGGATCAGCGTGATCGCGAAAAACCAAAGGTTTTGCCCGGTAAAGTGAAACACGTTGCGCAGCAGGTGCAGCCCCGGCTGGCGGGTGGTGATGGTGCGATGCGCCCCGCTCAGCCACGCCACACAGACCACAAAGACCAGCCCGATCAGGCTGCGATACATCATGATCTCGAACGTATCGAGTTCGAAACTGACCGATCGGCCGCCCACGGCCATGGCCGAAAAGGACAAGACCGCGCCCAGCATCCATGCAGCAGCGCGCAGCACATCAGCCGGATCGGTTTGGACAGCACGCATCGCCGGTCGGCTCACTCCCACTCGATGGTGCCGGGGGGCTTTGATGTCACGTCATAGGTGACGCGGTTTATGCCCTTGACCTCGTTGATGATCCGAGTTGCGGTTTCGCCCAGAAATTCGTGGGTGAAGGGGTAATAATCGGCGGTCATCCCGTCCACCGATGTCACGGCCCGTAGCGCGCAGGCATAATCATAGGTGCGCCCGTCGCCCATCACGCCAACCGTGCGCACCGGCAGGATCGCTACGAAAGCCTGCCAGATTTCGTCATAGAGGCTGTGCTTGCGGATCTGGTCGATATAGACCGCATCTGCCTTGCGCAGGATCTCCAGCTTGTCGCGGGTGATCTCGCCGGGGCAGCGAATGGCAAGGCCCGGCCCCGGAAACGGGTGCCGCCCGATGAAAGATGCCGGCAAGCCCAGTTCATGGCCAAGCGCGCGCACCTCGTCTTTGAACAACTCGCGCAGCGGTTCGACCAGCTTCAGGCCCATCTTTTCTGGCAGGCCGCCAACATTGTGGTGGCTTTTGATAGTGACCGAAGGCCCACCCGAAAAACTGACAGATTCGATCACGTCAGGGTAAAGCGTGCCTTGTGCCAAAAACTCGGCCCCATCGATGTCGCCCGCGTATTTCTGAAACACGTCGATAAAGAGCCGCCCAATGGTTTTTCTCTTTTCTTCCGGGTCACTTATGCCCTCAAGCTCACCCAAAAACAGATCTGCCTCGTCGGCGTGGATCAGGGGGATGTTATAATGATCCCGGAACATGGTGACCACTTCATCGGCTTCGTTCAGGCGCAACAGGCCGTGATCGACAAACACACAGGTCAGTTGATCGCCGATCGCCTCGTGGATCAGCACAGCCGCGACCGAGCTGTCGACACCGCCGGACAAGCCGCAAATCACCTGCTTGTCGCCCACCTGTTCGCGGATCAGGCGGATTGCCTCTTCGCGGTAGGCGGCCATTGTCCAATCGCCCTTGAACCCGGCCAAACGGATAAAATTTTCATACAGCGTCTTGCCGTTCGGCGTGTGGTGCACTTCGGGGTGGAACTGCACCGCATAGAATTGTCGTTCCAGATCTGCAGTAATCGCAAAGGGCGCATTGGGCGAGGTGCCATACACCTCAAAGCCCGGCGCGATCTGGCTAACGTGGTCGCCGTGGCTCATCCAGACTTGTTCACGTTCTTCCAAAAACCACCCGGTCAGCAGATCGATTCGCTGCGTGCTGGGACTGACATAGGCGCGGCCGAATTCCGCAGTGCCATGGCCGCGTTCCACCCGGCCGCCCAGCATGTGCATCATCACTTGCTGACCATAGCAAATGCCCAAAATCGGCACGCCAAGCTGGAACACCTTTTCTGGCGGGCGGGGCGATGCTTCGTCGATCACGCTGGCGGGCCCGCCGGACAGGATCACGGCCTTGGGCGCAAACTCGTCCAGAAAGGCGTCGGTGACGCTTTGGAAGGGGTGGATTTCACAATAGACGTTCAATTCGCGCAAGCGGCGCGCGATCAGCTGCGTCACCTGGCTGCCGAAGTCTATGATAAGAAGGCGGTCATGCAATGTCTGGCTCATGCCCTGCCAATAGGACGCAGGTGCGATTTGCGCAAGACCCGGCGTGCAGCGGGCCGCAAAACGGCATCACCTTGGCGTCACATGTCGCTTTAGACCGCATAAGGCCGCAAATCTCGGGTGGTGAGCCGGTTTGCTGCGGTATTGAAGGGCCAGCCGCGCCTGTTGTAATGGGCGCAAATTGCAGTTCAGGGGTAGGACAACACATGGCCGAAGCAGCAACCCGCAGACGTGGACGTGGTGGTGGTGGCGCGGCGCGCCGCGCAGAACGCACAGCCGTAAGCGTCGAAACCGCGAAATTTATCGAACGCAACATTCCGCTTTATGAAATTCTGGATGAAGAGGCGTTGCAGATCATCGAAACCAACGCCGAGATCATTCTGGAAGAGGTCGGCGTGAATTTCGTCGAAAACCCCAAAGCGTTGGACCGCTGGCGCGAGGCTGGGGCCGATGTTCGTGGTGAACGCGTGCACATTCCGCGCGGTCTGGCCCGCAAGCTATGCTCGACCGCGCCATCACGGTTCACACAACATGCGCGCAATCCCGAGCGCAATGTCGAAATCGGGGGCGACACACTGGTCTGTGCGCCGATCTATGGCCCGCCCTTTGTGCGCGACATGGAAGGTGGCCGCCGTTATGCCACCATGGCCGATTTCGAGCGCTTCGTGAAACTGGGCTATATGTCGAAATGGCTGCACCATTCCGGCGGCACCGTGTGCGAGCCGACCGATATCCCGGTGAACAAGCGCCATCTGGACATGCTCTATGCGCATATGACGCTGAGCGATAAACCGTTCATGGGGTCGGTCACCGATCCAGCGCGCGCGCAAGACAGCGTCGAGATGTGTGAAATCCTGTTCGGCGAGGATTTCGTGCGCGACAACACGGTTATGACCTCGCTGATCAATGTCAACTCGCCCATGACCTTCGACGAGGTGATGATGGGCGCGTTGGAGGTGTATGCCGAACACAATCAGGCATGCATCGTGTCACCCTTTATCGTGGGCGGCGCCATGGCGCCGGTGTCGGTGGTCGGCACTCTGACGCAGGTTCTGGCCGAAGTCATGGCCGGTATTGCTTATAGCCAATTGGTGCGTCCCGGTGCCCCGGTGATCTTTGGGGCCTTTGTCAGTTCGATCGACATGAATAGCGGCGCGCCCACCTTTGGGACGCCCGAGGCCAGCCAGATCATCTATGGTGCCGGTCAACTGGCGCGCCGCATGGGCCTGCCATTCCGGTCGGGCGGCAGCTTGTGCGGATCGAAACTACCCGATGCGCAGGCCGCCTACGAAACCGCAAACACCTTTAACGCCGTATTGCTGGGCGGTGTGAACTTCATGCTCCATAGCTGTGGTTGGCTGGAAGGCGGGCTTGTCGCCAGCTTTGAAAAATTCGTCATGGATGCAGATCAGCTGGGCGTCTTGCACAAAATGGCCGAGGGCATTGCCGCGGATGAGAACGGGCAAGCCATGGACGCCATCCGCGAAGTCGGGCCGGGCGGACATTACCTTGGCTGTGCTCACACGCAGGCCAACTTCAAAAAGGCGTTCTGGCGGTCGGATGTGCTGGATTACAAGCCATTCGAAACATGGCACGAGGAAGGCGAGCGCGATACGATGCTTCTGGCCAATGCCAAGATGCACCAGATGCTGGGCAATTATCAGCAGCCCGCGCTTGATCCGGCAATCGCCGAAGCGTTGGCCGGCTACGTCGCCGAGAAAAAGGCGTCAATGCCCGACGCCTTTACCTGATCCGCGCCGTCCTGAGGTATCATAGCTCGTACAATTCGGGCTTCGCCCATCATGGCGATCAGAACATCAACATGGCGCGCTGCAGAATACTCTGCGGTGCGCTTTTTTCGTTGGGCTTCGATGTCCAGTTCCAAGTCCATCAAAAGCATCAGCGCCTCTCCGCTACGCGGCAAGGGGTCAATCCCCAACACCCGCGGCAAATGCGTGCTGCGCCGATACTCGGCCAAGCCGAACCGCGCGGCACGGATCAAAAGACAGGGGCGGCGAAGGGTGTTGAGGGCTGACAGCATATCCAACATGGCAATCTCTCCAGTCTGATTTCACCACCTGTCATACGCAACTTTAGCGGGTGTTGCGTCTTTATCAATATCACCGACGCAGCCCTGAGCAGTTGTTTACCTTTTGGAAGTCATTGTTACCAAACAGTTTATAGTTAACGAACTGGTAAGAAAAACCCGCTTAGGTTGTGGCTATTTTGCCATTAGTTGCAAAAGTCCAGGCCAGGAATGGCCCGGTTGGGAACGTGGAAAGGAATTGATATGGCGTATGGCTCTGTTGGGTCGGACCGGATGGCCGACGTTCCATCATGGGTGCCCCAACCTGCAATACACTATCTGGCGCATACCGAAAGTGGCACATCGATCCGGGCGCTGGCGCGACGGGCCGGATGCCATGCCTCGACGGTTCTGCGCCAGATCCGTAGCTACGAATCCAAGCGAGATGATCTTTTGGTTGATGAGGGGTTACGCCGATTGGGCCGCCACGTTCTTCATCACAGCCGGGCCGGTTCTCAGATCAAGGAGGCGAAAGATAAAATGATCACGGAAACCAGCCACAGGATGCAAACCTTGTCGGATGACCAATTGTCGTCCCAAACCCGGCGAATCCTGCTGCGCCTTTGCGAGACAGGGGCGATTCTTGCCGTGTCGGCAGACATGGACAAGGCCGTTGTCGTTCGGGAAACACCGGATGGGGCCTCGTCGCGCACCGCCGTGGTGGATCGCGCCATCGCCGAAGCGATGGCTTTGAAATCATGGATATCCTGCGGCAACACCGGACGTGTCCTGCGCTACACGATCACGGCGGCGGGCCGCAGTGCGTTGAACCGGATGATTGCCGAGACGGAAAATCAGGCGCTTGGCTTTGCCGAAGCCCCGGCTGGGTTCATCGGGCGGGAGCAGATTTGCCATGCGCAAACGTCATCCGACGCAAAACGCCTGCGCTACGGGCTTGGCGAAACGCCGTTGGTGGCGCTGGCGCGTCGCAAAGACCGAGACGGGCGGCCATTTCTGTCAGCCGGTTTGGTGCATGCGGGTGAGCGTCTGCGCGAAGATTTCGAATTGGGGCAAATCAGCAGCCCGCAAAACACAAGCAATTGGGACACGGTGTTGACCGAAATCGAAGACGCGCGGCAGGCCATCGCGCAAGACCGGTATGCGATGCAGGCTGGCGCGCGCGTTGTCGGAGCCTTGCGTGACCTTGGGCCGGGGCTTGGTGATATGGCGTTGCGCTGTTGTTGCTATCTTGAAGGGCTTGAAACCGCCGAACGGCGCATGGGTTGGTCGGCACGGTCGGGCAAAATCGTGTTACGAATCGCGCTGCAGCGGCTGAAATGGTATTACGACGATTTGGGCGAGTCCGGCGGCTTGATCGGCTAAGCGGCTCAGCCGCCGACAATCCAGCCCACGCCAAAAGCCACCAAGGCGCAAACACCCCCGACCAAAACCGTTTCACCGACCGAGCGCAGTAGATTTTCCCGCAAGGCTCCAAAGCGCAGCAACCCCAATGCGACAAGCGCAAGCAATGTGGCCAGAACGGAGACTACAAAAGTCGTCGGGGTCGGATCGAACAGGAAATAGGGCACCAGCGGCACGGCCCCGAAGCAAACAAAGGCAAAAAAGGTGAATAATCCGTTGATTGCCGGGTTTTCATCATCGGGGTCGTGCATGCCGTGTTGATAGGACATGATCATATCCGCCATCAGGCGAGGATGGCGCGACAAGATCGTGGTCATGGTTTTTGCGTCCTCGTCGCTTAATCCTCGGTGCTGCAACAACCCGGTGATACGTTTTCCCCCGTGCGAGGGGTGCTGCCCGATGTCGCGCAGCTCGGCCTGATGGCGGCTGCGATACAAATCGTTCTGCGCACGGGCTGACAAGAATTCGCCCAATCCCATGCTAACCGCATCGGCAAACAGATTGGCCAAGCCGAACACAAGAACGGCCACCGCGCCGATGTGGCCCACCCCCTCGGCAGAGGCCCCGGCAAACCCGGCAACGATGGCAAACGTCGTCACGATTCCGTCATTGCCGCCGTAAACGATCTGCTTGAGAAACTGTTGGGTTTTGCCAAGGGCCGGGGGAGGCGCCTGTAATTTGTTGTCAGGGTCCATGGCGGGCTGTTGCCTTGTTTAAATCCGTGACGTCAGACGATAAATGACCTGACGCAATCTGCAACCATATGCGTCACACGGATGAAAGCCGGCCCGCGCAAAACAGCACGGGCCGGTACACACCAAAGCACTCGATAAGGCGATGGGAACTGATCACAACCGCCGCGGATGACTCGCGATGCGGCATTTGTAGAACTGGCACTCTCCACCGCTGTGCACTATACTTGCATCAAGTTAACAAATGATGTGCGGGGAATAATTCGTGCGAGACCTCAAGATCCCGGATCAGCGCCACCCGGAAAAAGCGCATAGACCGGATAATGCACAGCCGAAAAAGCCTGACTGGATCCGCGTCAAGGCACCTTCGGGCAAAGGATATCGCGAAACGCACAAGATCATGCGTGAGCATAACCTGGTGACCGTCTGCGAAGAGGCGGGCTGCCCCAATGCCGGCGAATGTTGGAGCCAGGGTCACGCCACCATGATGATCATGGGCGATATCTGCACGCGGGGGTGCACGTTCTGCAACGTGGCCACAGGCAAGCCACAGGATCTGGATGTCTTTGAACCCGGCCGCGTGGCCGACGCCGTGCAGAAACTGGGGTTGAACCATGTGGTGATCACCAGCGTGGATCGCGACGATATCGACGACGGCGGCGCCGAACATTTCGCGCAGACGATTCGCGCCGTGCGCCATCGTAGCCCCGGAACCACGATTGAAATTCTGACGCCCGATTTTCTGCATTGCGCACCCTCGGTTCTGGAAACCGTGGTGGCGGCGAAACCGGACGTGTTTAACCACAACCTTGAAACCGTGCCGGCGCTTTACCCGTCGGTGCGGCCCGGCGCGCGGTATTTCCATTCGCTGCGTCTGTTGCAGCGCGTGAAAGAGATCGACCCGTCGATGTTCACCAAATCCGGTATCATGGTTGGTTTGGGCGAAGACCGGCAGGCCGTGCATCAGGTGATGGATGACATGCGAGCCGCCGATATCGATTTTTTGACCATCGGCCAGTATTTGCAACCCACGCCGAAACATCATGTAGTCGATCGTTTCGTGCATCCCGATGAATTCGCCGCCTATGAGAAAGCTGCCTACGGCAAGGGGTTCCTGATGGTGTCTGCCACGCCGCTGACGCGCTCAAGCTATCATGCGGGTGACGATTTTGCCCGCCTGCGCGAGGCGCGTTTGGCGAAACTTGGCTAAGACGCTTAGACACACAGACAAAAAAAACCGGCTTCTGATAGCCGGTTTTTTTAATTCACGTCAGTATGTAGCGCCTCAACGGCCCCATGTCCGGACCGGGCCGCAATCCATGTGCACGAAGTTCGACCCCGAATACCGTCCGACGCCACCGCCTTGGCAGGCCTTGGCCGCGCGGAACATTTGTGACACCGACCGCGATCCAAGCCGCAGATCCGCAGCTTGCCCACGCAAATGGCGCGAATTCTTGGCCACACCGCTGGACCGGCTACGCAACATCGCGTTTGTTTTTGGGCTGCGATAGCCCGACAACAGCATATAGGGTTCGTCCACATCCAGAAGGTTGTGGGCCGCCGCCATAATGTCGATCGTGCGCGTGTCGATGTTTTTGATATCGTTTGTGCGCCAATCGCGCATGAACAAATTGATTTCTTTGACCGCGTCCGAGATGTAGTCACCCTCGATCCAGTAAATCGTGTCGATCCGTTCGCCGGTGCGGGGCGATGTCATACGCAGTCGGCGCACATCGCCGGCCCCGCGCAAAAACCCTGCCGCATTGCTGTAGGTGGGGGCTGCGATCATGGTGGTCGCCGCAAAGGCCCCCAAAACCGCACGCCGCGTCATGCCCAAAGAGCTGTCTTTTGTCATATTAATAGCGCCTGTCCCGTCGCTTGCTCGGTGCCCACGTTTCGCGGGCTGTGTTTCTATATCCCCAAGTTGGCTCAGGTTATGGCACATCAGGAATCACTGACCAAGTGGGATTTAGTCCAAATTGATTGTGGCAAGTATTTTCGGCAGATTTTTGCGCATATCGTGAATACTGTGCCCAAATTGCGCGAGTGCCGATGCGTTTTCGCCGCAATCACGTTGCGACGACGCGACATAACTCAGAATTGAATGGACAAATTCGCGACCGGCCTGCCAACACCGTGTATAGTTTCGATGTGCGAACAACCTAAGGATTTTCAGTATGGGTGCGATGACCAAGGCAGGGGTGCGAGTTTTTCTGCTGGCCGGATTGGTGGCGTGTGTTCAACTATTTGTCAGCGCCACACCCTCACAGGCCGTGGGGCAGGTGACGGCCTTCAAGCAAGCCGTGGCAGAAGCCGCTGCGCAGGACCGTGATCTTGCTGCGTTTTATCGCGAATACGGGTATCAGCCGCTCTGGACTGGATCCTCTCGCAAAGATCGTCGCCGTCGCGCGGCCCTGTTCGACGCCATCGCCGCGGCAGATGACCACGGGCTACCGTCCGCGCGGTACGATGCCGACAGCCTTCTGCGCCAGCTTGACTCGGTGCGCTCACCAAGGGATCGCGGGCTGGCAGAGGTTGCGCTTAGCCGGGCCTTTCTGTCACTGGCGCGGGACATGCAGACCGGTGTTTTGGTTCCCGCTCGCATCGACAGCGATATCAAACGGCAGGTGCCGTATCGCGACCGCAAATCCTACCTGACGGGCTTTGCGCAAAGCGATCCTGCCGGATTTTTCCGGGCTTTGCCCCCGAAAACCAACGAGTACAGCCGCCTGATGAAGGAAAAGCTACGTCTGGAACGTGTGCTGGCCCAAGGCGGATGGGGCCCCAAGGTGCCTGCCGATGGGCTGAAGCCCGGGCAATCGGGGGCCGCAGTGGTGGCCATGCGCAACCGTTTGATAGCCATGGGCTTTTTGCCGCGCAGCGCCACCAACAGCTATGACACGCAGATGCTGCAGGCGGTGCAGGGCTTCCAGGTGGCGCACGGCCTGACGCCGGATGGCGTGGCCGGATCCGGGACGATGGCGGAAATCAACCGCTCTGTCTCTGACCGACTGAAATCGATCATTGTCGCCATGGAGCGGGAACGCTGGATGAATAAACCCAAAGGCCAGCGTCATATCATGGTCAACCTAACCGATTTTCACGCCCGGATTTTCGACAATGATGTTGTCACCTTCGAAACCCGCGCCGTGATAGGCAAGAATGACAGCACCCGCCGCAGCCCCGAGTTTTCGGACGAGATGGACCATATGGTCATCAATCCCACATGGCATGTGCCCCGGTCTATCGCGGTCAACGAATACCTGCCGCAGATGAAGCGCAACCGCAATGCCGTCGGACATCTGAAGCTGTATGATCGGCGGGGGCGTCAGGTCAGCCGGTCATCGATCAATTTCAACGCCTATAACGCGTCCAATTTCCCGTATGCGATCAAACAGCCGCCGTCACAGCGCAATGCGCTTGGGCTGGTCAAGTTCATGTTCCCGAACAAGTATAATATCTACCTGCACGATACCCCTGCCAAAAACCTGTTCGAACGCGAAAAGCGCGACTACAGCCACGGCTGTATCCGCCTTCAAAAACCGTTTGAATTTGCCTATACATTGCTGGCCAAACAAGAAAACGACCCCAAGGGCTTTTTCCATGCCACGTTGAACACAGGCCGCGAAACGCGGGTGAATATGGTTGATCCCGTGCCGGTGCACATCCAATACCGCACCGCATTCACCCGTGCCAAAGGCCCGGTGCAATACCGTCGCGATGTCTATGGCCGCGACGGGCGGATCTGGGACGCTCTTGAAAAAGCAGGGGTTTCGCTACGCGCACAACAAGGCTAAACCACCCTTCGCAAAAGGAGAGTGCCATGGCCTACACGGTAGAGCAGATCGCACAGGCGCTTGGGGCGACAGCCCTGGGTGCCACGGATCTTGAGATCGACAGCGTTGCCGAACCGACCGACGCGACCGACCGCCAACTGGCTTTGGCGATGAAGCCCGAATATGCCGAAAACCTTTCCGAAGGGGAGGCGCGCGCCGCGATGCTGTGGGACGGGGCCGATTGGCAAGCGCTTGGGCTTGAGGCCGCGATTATTTCGCCGCGCCCGCGCTTTGCCTTGGCGGGGCTATCGGCGATGATGGATCAGGGGCAGGGCTGGCCGCAAGGCATCCACCCTTCGGCAGTGATCGACGATAGCGCCGAACTGGCCCCGGATGTCAGCGTCGGGCCAATGGTGGTGATCGGCGCAGGCGTTCGGATCGGGGCGGGCACGGTGATCGGGCCGCAGTGTTTTATCGGAACCGACACGCAGATCGGGCCGGGCGGATTTTTGCGCGAAGGTGTTCGGATCGGCGCAAGGGTCTGCATTGGCGCGCGCTTTGTTGCACAGCCCGGCGCGGTGATCGGGGGCGACGGGTTTTCGTTCGTCACACCCGAAGTGTCGGGGGTTGAGCGCGCCCGGCAAACCTTGGGCGAGCAGGGCGAGGTGCAAAAGCAATCCTATGCGCGTATCCACTCACTGGGCAGTGTCAGCATTGGCGATGACGTCGAAGTGGGTGCCAACACCTGCATCGACCGTGGCACCGTGCGCGATACCCGGATCGGCAATGGCAGCAAGATCGACAACCTTGTCCAGATAGGCCACAACGTGGTGATCGGAAATGATACCTTGCTGTGCGGGCAGGTGGGCATTGGTGGCTCGGCGGTGCTTGGCAACAACGTGGTGTTGGCGGGTCAAACAGGCATCGCCGACAACATCTTTGTCGGGGATAATGTGATCACCGGCGGCAGCACCAAGGCGTTGGCCAATATCCCGGCGGGACGTGTGATGCTGGGCTATCCGGCGATGAAAATGGACAGCCAAATGGAGGTCTACAAGAATCTTCGTCGGCTTAAGCGCCTGTTTACCGATGTGGCCGCGCTTAAGAAAACTGTTTCAAAAATCGGGCAGAGTGACTAGATCCCACACGACGGGATCGCAACAAAGAGCACAGCCATGAGCCGCAGCACCACAGATCGTGTAATTGCCATCATCGCCGAACAGGCGGTGTTGGACCCTTCTGATGTTACGCTGGACAGCACGATGGAGGATCTGGGCATTGACAGCCTTGGGCTGGTCGAAAGTATTTTCGCAATCGAAGAAGAATTCGACATCTCGGTGCCGTTCAATGCCAATGAACCCCAAGCCAGCGATTTCGACATTTCGTCGGTCGCAGCCATTATCGAAGGCATTGAAAAACTGGTGAAAGAGCAATCGTGAAACGCGTTGTCATCACCGGGGCGGGCACGATCAATGCGCTTGGCCACACGGTGCCCGCCACGCTTGAGGCGATGCGCGAAGGTCGCTGCGGCATTGGGCCACTGGATTTTCGTGATGTTGACCGCCTGTCGATCCGGATTGGCGGGCAGGTCAACAATTACGAACCAGAAACCCGGTTCAACCGCCAGCAACTGGCGCTTTACGACCGTTTCACGCAGTTCACCCTGATCGCCGCGCGCGAGGCGATTGAGCAATCCGGTTTGACGTTTTCGGGTGATCTGGCTGCGCGTGCCGGGATCGTTCTGGGCAATTCGGGCGGCGGTATGACCACGCTCGATGACAATTACCGCAGCGTGTACGAAGACGGTAAAAACCGGGTGCATCCCTTTGTGGTGCCCAAGCTGATGAACAACGCCGCCTCCAGCCACGTGTCGATGGAGTTCAACCTTAAGGGGCCAAGTTTTACCGTGTCCACCGCCTGCGCCTCGTCCAATCATGCGATGGCGCAGGCGTTTCAGATGGTGCATGGCGGCATGACACCGGTGATGATCACCGGCGGCTCTGAATCGATGCTGTGCTTTGGCGGCGTCAAGGCGTGGGAGGGGCTGCGCGTGATGTCACGCGACGCCTGCCGCCCATTCTCGGCCAATCGCAACGGCATGGTGCAGGGCGAAGGCGCCGGGGTTTTCGTATTCGAAGACTATGACCATGCCCGCGCCCGCGGTGCCGAGATTCTGGCCGAGGTCGCAGGCTATGCCATGTCGTCGGATGCGGCCGATATCGTGATGCCGTCGAAACAGGGGGCGTCACGCGCCATCAAAGGCGCGCTTTCGGATGCGCGGCTGAACACCACGGATGTGGGCTATATCAACGCCCACGGCACAGGCACGGCGGCGAATGACAAAACCGAAAGCGCGGCGGTGGCCGATGTGTTCGGCGCGCATGCCGACCGGCTGATGATTTCTTCGACAAAATCCATGCATGGGCACCTGATCGGGGGCACCGGGGCGGTTGAATTGCTGGCCTGTATCATGGCCGTGCGCGACGGGATCATCGCGCCAACCATAGGCTATGAAGAGCCGGACCCGGAATGCGCGCTTGACGTGGTGCCTAACGTGGCGCGCGAGGCCAAAGTCGATGTGGCGCTGTCCAACGCTTTTGCCTTTGGCGGGTTGAACGCAGTTCTGGCCCTGAAACGCTTTGCCTGACCGATCGGCCAAAATGCAAACGGCGCCGCGTGTTGCCCACGCCGCGCCGCTTGTGGTTTAACCGGATCGCTAAGATCAGTTCTCGACGATTGACACGTTGTCTAAGGCTGCGGTGAACCCGCTGAGCGATGCCTTGATGTTCAAGGTCTGATCGGGCGCTTGCGCCGGGACCAGTTGCAGGTTTGCTTCGACCCCGGCCTTGAATGCGTCTATGTCGGCTTGGGTCAGGCCGATCCGGGCAAAGCAGCCCACCATCGAGCAGAACGAATATGTATAGGTCTTGGCAGGGCCACCATCGACCGAGATACGCAATTCTTCGGTCAACAGGGTTCCAAGCGGCACAACGATTGTCGCCCCGGCGACGGCCTGTGATCCTTCGGGCAGACGAAACAGGCTGAATTCGGCGACAGGGTTGCCAGCTTCTTCTGTCAGAAGCTGATACATCTGACAGGGGTCTTCTTCGGCCTCTGACCGGAAACATTTAAGCTGCCAGTCCCCATATTCCTCTTTGATATAGGTGGGGTCTTCTTGTGGCTGTCGGCCCATATCCAGCAGGTTTTCGGCCTCTTCGGCATCCGTCTGAATATTTTGCCCACTGTCGTCGGTCTCGGCGGGTGCTGGCTCTTCGGCTGTGGTTTGCGCGTCGGCGCCCGTGTCGTCCTGTGCGTGCAATGCTGTTCCAAGGCCAAGAAGGGCCACCAAAGGCAAAGTCGAAAGAAGTCTTGGCATATGATCCCCATGCGATGACTGACTGTGTGTTGCCCCGCGCTGTAACATGGCGCGCGGCATGTGTCAGGATAAAACAGAACGACGGGGTGCGGTGCAAGGCAGAAATCCGCCTTTTCCTATGGCGCCTGACCGGGCCACATGTCGTAATTGCGTCGGATAAATTGTTGGGATTGGTCGCGCAGTCTTGCCCTGCAAAACAGAAAAGAGACCGCGAGGCCTCTTTTCTTTCGTATCTCCCTGCCGGACTGGCCGACTTAGTAATTGCCCAAACGCTAGGACAGTTATCGCTATCCGTCAACAGGCGAACTGCGACAAACTTGCACAAAAAAGTGCCGTGCCCGAAGGCGCGGCCAGTCTGACAGGGAGGACATGCCCCCGACCCAAGAGGACATGGCGGGTCGCAAGGCAATTTCAGTATGGCGTCAAATGGTTAAGTTTGTATGGTCATTTCGCATAAGGGGTATCTTGGGACAAATCACATGGACAACAGGATTTTCATCGGTGGTGGCGGCAAAGACTATGGCACCAAGCAGGGGCTTGCCCTGAACTACGCCAACCGGCACGGCCTGATCGCGGGGGCCACCGGGACCGGGAAAACCGTCACCCTGCAAATTCTGGCCGAAGGATTCTCGGCGGCGGGCGTTCCGGTGTTCTTGTCTGACGTCAAAGGTGATCTGTCGGGATTGGCCGAGGCGGGCCGCACTGATTTCAAACTTCACACGGCTTTCACCGAACGCGCCGCCACCATCGGCTTTGACGACTATAGCTATTCCGCCTTTCCGGTCACCTTTTGGGATCTGTTCGGTGAACAGGACCACCCTGTGCGCACCACGCTGGCCGACATGGGGCCTTTGCTGCTTAGCCGCCTGATGGACCTATCCGAGGCGCAGGAAGGCATTTTGAACATCGCCTTCCGCGTGGCCGATGAACAAGGCATGCCGCTTTTGGATCTCAAGGATTTGCAATCGCTTCTGGTCTGGGTGGGCGAAAATCGCGGCGATCTGTCGTTGCGCTATGGCAATGTCTCGCCGCAATCGGTGGGCGCGATCCAGCGCCGCCTTTTGGTGCTGGAAAATCAGGGCGCGTCGGACTTTTTCGGCGAACCCGCGCTTGAGCTGGCCGATATAATGCGCACCGATCCTGACGGGCGCGGGCGGATCAATATTCTGGCCGCCGACAAGCTGATGAATTCCCCACGCCTCTACGCCACCTTTTTGCTGTGGCTATTGTCCGAACTGTTCGAAGAGCTTCCCGAAGTCGGCGACCCGGACAAACCCAAGCTGGTGTTTTTCTTTGATGAGGCGCATTTGCTGTTCGACGACGCGCCCGACGCCCTGATTGACAAGGTTGAACAGGTGGCACGGCTGATCCGCTCCAAGGGGGTGGGGGTGTATTTCATCACCCAAAACCCCGATGACGTGCCCGAAGATATTCTTGGCCAGTTGGGCAATCGCGTGCAACACGCCCTGCGCGCCTTTACGGCACGCGACCGCCGGGCGCTGAAACGCGCGGCCGAGACCTATCGTCCCAACCCGCGCTTTGAAACCGTGGACGCGATTCGCGATGTCGGCGTGGGCGAGGCTGTGACCTCGATGCTGGAAGACAAGGGCGTGCCGGGTGTTGTCGAACGCACGCTTATTCGCCCGCCCTCGTCGAAACTGGGCCCGATTGACGACGCAACCCGGCGCAGCGTGATGGCCGCGTCACCCGTCGCGGGTAAATACGACACGGTTCTGGATCGCGACTCGGCCCATGAAATGCTGGCCCGACGCGCGGCCGAGGCCGCCGCGACCGCAGAGCAGGCCGAACGCGCCGCCGAAGAGCAAGCCGTCGCCGACCGTGAATTCAATGCCGCGCGCCGCTATTCTGGAAAACGCGTCAGCCGCTCAACCTCGCGCGGCGCGCCGGACGAGGCTGGCGGGCTGGCCGGATCGATTGGCAAGGCGCTTGCAGGCGTGGTGGTGAAAGAACTCAAGGGCACCACCGGCAGGCGCATCGTGCGGGGTATTCTGGGCGGGCTGTTCAAAGGGCGCTGACCTTGGGTGAAGGGGCAGGGTAGGAGCAAAAGCCAACTTGCTGGCAAGGCAAGATGACACTCCGTTGGTCACCAACGCCGCGAACCGTCACAAGGCCTGTAAATCTTTCAGCAAGGCTGCTGACATCCGCCGCGCGCGGCGGATGCGCGACCCAGACAGGGCGGGGGTTTCAACCCGGATCAGCGCCTCGACCCCCAGCATGAAGGGCAAGATCACCTGCCGTTCGGTGTTGCTCATGCAAAAGCGATCAGCGAACGCGTTCAGCCCCACCCGGTCGACACCCAGATACCGCTGCCCCGACGGGATCATGCCGCGCCGACCCATATGCATCAGGAAACGTGCGATATCCTTGTAGATCGGCGTGCGCGCCGATCCTCCGGTGTCAATCCCGGTCAAGCTGTCCTGACGTGCGATCAAGTTGTTGGGGTGATAGTCGCCATGGCTGATGGCCACACGCCATTCGACGCCGTCCAACCGGCTGGCCAACCGTTCAAGCTGCTGCAGAATGTCCATTTCCAGCGATCTTAGGGCCGCGAAGGGCTGTTTGCGCGCGCCACGTGCGGCGCGTTGCAACCACCCGTCATGGCCAGAAGGCCGCCAGCTTTCGGTGCTTTCGGTGTAGCACCGCAACCACTGTGCCGCCGGGTCCAGCCATTGCGCGCGATCCTGAACAGGGGCCTTCCATAGCAATTGCAGCAGCGGTGTGCCGGGCAACTCTTCAACCGCGATCATTCCATGTTCGGCGCAGTGGTACAGCGGTTCACACACCCTATAGAGGCCTGTGTTCATCTCGGGCCAGATGCGCTGCAATTCGTCCCATTCGCGGGTGGCGGCGGCCTCTTGTCCCGACAGGAAGATGCGCCAGATGCAGGCCCGCCCATCCACATGTCCCCGGCAAACTGCGCGTTGACCCGGCACCAGCCGCAGAATTTCTGCAAGATCGGCCCGTTCCAGCGCCGCCTCTGTGCTGCGCGCCGCTTCGAACCGTTGGGCCACCCCGGTTACAGCCTCCAGATCGGGTAAATTAAACAGCGCACGCGATTTTGTCATGCCCAAACAATCCAGCAGCCTCGCGACCGCGTCAACCGAATTGAACCCGCCCGGCACCCCGGATAAGGTAGGCGCATATTCCTTAAGCTGACAGGGCGCGCTGATGACTGAGACTGACGTAAACGAAATGTCCTTCGAACACGCGATGAAAGAACTGGAACAGGTCGTGGGCCAGCTTGAACGCGGCGACGTGGCGTTGGAAGATTCGATCGCGCTGTATGAGCGTGGCGCAAAACTGAAAAAACGCTGTGAGGCCAAGTTGAAAGAGGCCGAGGAAAAAGTTGCGGCCATCACATTGGACGGCGACGGCACACCGACAGGCACCACGCCAGTTGATGCAGGGTAACCTGCGTTTATGGCAAATTTTACGGCAGTTCCGGCGTTTGACGCACAAGACGACCTGACGCTACGGGATTTCGACACCGCCCTGACGCGGACACAGCAGCTGATGACCGCGGCGAAACGCGATGTATTGGCACCGCACCAAGATGATCTGGCCAGTGCCATGTCCTACGCGCTGTCCGGCGGTAAGGCCCTGCGCGCCTTTCTGGTGCTGGAATCGGCGCGGATGAACCGGGTGGGGTCGGGGGCAGCACTGGCGCCCGCACTCGCCATTGAATGCATCCATGCCTATTCGCTGATCCATGATGATCTGCCGTGCATGGATGACGACGATCTGCGGCGCGGTCAGCCCACCGTGCATCGCAAATGGAACGAACATACTGCCGTGTTGGCCGGCGATGCGCTGCAAACTCTGGCCTTCTGGCTGTTGGCGCAGCCCGAGGGCCCGGATCCTACGACGCAGGTCGCGCTGGTGCGCAGCCTTGCCCGCGCCGCCGGACATCACGGCATGGTTGGCGGCCAGATGATGGATATCAGCGCCGAAACCCGCAAAACCCCCTATAGTCTCGAGCAGATCAAACAGGTTCAGCATGGCAAAACCGGCGCTTTGATCCGTTGGGCGGCCACGTCGGGGGCGGTTCTGGCCCAAGCCGATACGGCAGCCTGGCAAGCGCTGGATCGCTACGGCGCATGTCTGGGGCTGGCATTTCAAATCTGGGATGATGTGCTAGATATCGAAGGTGATGCGCAGGCCATGGGCAAGGCGGTGGGCAAAGATGCCGACCGGGGCAAAGCCACGTTCGTCAGCCACTTGGGGCTGGCCGGGGCCAAGGAATATGCCGCAGACCTCGTGAAACAGGCGTGCAGCGCCCTAGATATATACCAAGAGCAGGGCGACTGCTTGCGCGAGGCGGCCCGCTTCGTTATCTCGCGCGTCAGCTGAGTATCGCCCCAAGGAGGGCACACGCCATTATGTCCACCCGTCCCGAAACACCGCTGTTGGATCAAATCGACAGCCCCGCCGACCTGAAACCCTTGTCTGATGGGCAGTTGACCCAACTGGCCCATGAACTGCGCGCTGAAACCATCGCCGCCGTGTCCGAAACCGGCGGGCATCTGGGCGCGGGCTTGGGCGTTGTGGAAGTGACCGTTGCGCTGCACGCTGTGTTCGAGGCCCCACGCGACAAGATTATTTGGGATGTCAGCCACCAGTCTTATCCTCACAAGATCCTGACTGGACGGCGCGACCGTATGCGCACCCTGCGCCAAAAGGGTGGGCTGTCGGGTTTCACCAAACGGTCCGAATCCCCCTACGATCCATTTGGTGCCGCGCATAGCTCCACCTCGATCAGTTCCGCGCTTGGTTTTGCCGTGGCCCGCGATCTCGGCGGGGCCAGCCCCACCGGCCACGGCGATGCCATCGCGGTGATCGGTGACGGTGCGATGTCGGCAGGCATGGCGTTTGAGGCGCTCAATCACGCGGGCCACCTGAAGAAACGACTGATCGTCATCCTCAACGATAATGAAATGTCCATCGCGCCGCCGGTGGGCGCGCTGTCGTCTTACCTGTCGCGGCTGTATGCCGGGGCACCGTTTCAGGAATTCAAAGCCGCCGCCAAAGGCGCGGTGTCGCTTTTGCCGCCACCGTTTCAGGAAGGGGCCAAGCGGGCCAAGGATATGCTTAAGGGCCTGACCGTCGGCGGTACCTTGTTCGAAGAGCTGGGGTTTAGCTATATCGGCCCGATCGACGGCCATGACATGGACCAGTTGCTGCCGGTGTTGCGCACGGTACAGGCGCGGGCCACCGGGCCGACGCTGATTCACGTGATCACCAAAAAGGGCAAGGGGTACGCCCCGGCGGAAACGCGCCGCGATGGCGGCCATGCTACGGCCAAGTTTGACCTCGCCACCGGTGAGCAGAAGAAAGCCGCTTCGAACGCACCCAGCTACACCCGCGTTTTTGCCGAGGCGCTCTTGGATCACGCGGGGCAGGACGACAAGATTTGTGCGATCACCGCCGCCATGCCCGACGGGACGGGCCTCGATCTGTTCGATAAACGCTACCCGTCGCGCTGCTTTGATGTGGGCATTGCCGAACAACACGCTGTCACCTTCGCCGCCGGTCTGGCGGCAGGTGGGATGAAACCGTTCTGCGCGCTCTATTCCACCTTTCTGCAACGCGGCTACGATCAGGTTGTGCATGACGTGGCCATTCAACGCCTGCCGGTGCGCTTTGCGATTGATCGCGCCGGGCTTGTCGGCGCTGACGGCCCCACCCATGCCGGTGCCTTCGATGTGGCTTATCTGGCCAACTTACCGGGCTTTACCGTCATGGCCGCTGCGGATGAGGCGGAATTAAAGCACATGGTCGCCACCGCCGTGGCACATGATGATGGGCCAATCGCCTTCCGCTATCCGCGCGGCGAAGGTGAAGGCGTTGAAATGCCCGCACAGGGCAAAGTGCTGCAGCTTGGCAAAGGCCGCATGATTCAGACGGGCGGCCGCGTGGCGCTGTTGTCCTTTGGCACCCGGCTGGGCGAGGTGATGAAAGCCTCCGAAGGGCTGCGCGCCCGTGGGATCACCCCCACAGTGGCCGATGCGCGGTTTGCCAAACCTCTGGACGCTGAGCTGATTCTCGATCTCGCGGCCAATCACGAGGCGCTGATCACCATCGAAGAAGGCGCGATTGGCGGCTTTGGCAGCCATGTGGCGCAGCTTCTGGCCGAACATGGCGTGTTCGATCACGGGTTGAAATACCGCTCCATGGTTCTGCCAGATATCTTCATAGATCAGGCCAGCCCAGACGATATGTATTCGGTCGCGGGCCTTAACGCCGTCGATATCGAGGCCAAAGTGCTCGATACCCTCGGCATCGCCCGGCTGGGATCGCAACGCGCCTGACCGACACCGCGCAAGACACCTGAGACCTTGATCACGACACGGCCTGCGCCATCTGCTAGGATGACGTATGGGTATTTGCCAAACGGATGTATCATGTTCAGATTGTTCGCGGTCTTGCTCGCGCTGGCGCTTTTTACCGCGCCGCTGCACGCACAGAAAATCGAGCCTGTCGTTGACGGGCTGACCGTGCCTTGGTCCTTCGGCTTCCTGCCCGATGGCAGCATCTTGATCACCGAACGGTCGGGTCGTCTGTTGCGCCACGATGGCACCGGTCTGCACCCGATTGGCGGGCTTGGCCCGATCGCCGCGCAAGGGCAGGGCGGTCTGCTGGATCTTCTGGTGCCGCGCGATTTCACCGACAGCCGCACCTTGTTTTTCAGCCATGCCCTACCACAAGCCGGCGGGCAGGCGGGCACCGCCGTGGCCCGCGCGCAGCTCTCGGCTGATGCGCAAACCCTGACCGATTGGCAGGTGATCTGGCACATGCGGCCCGGCTCGTCGGGGGGGCGGCATTTCGGCTCGCGTTTGGTCGAAGCGCCCGATGGCCACCTCTTTGTCACCACAGGCGACCGGGGCGATCGCCCCTCGGCGCAGGATCTAAGCCGCGAAAACGGATCCGTTCTGCGGATCACCCGCGATGGCAGCGCACCGGCGGACAACCCGTTTACCGAAACCCAAGGCACCCGACCCGAAATATGGTCCTACGGCCACCGCAATATCCAAGGCGCGGCTTTGGACCTGTCGGGCCACCTTTGGGCCGTTGAACACGGCGCGCGCGGCGGGGACGAGGTGAACCGCATCACCGCCGGGGCAAATTACGGCTGGCCGGTGATTTCCTACGGCACGCATTATTCGGGCGCGAAAATAGGCGAGGGCACGTCAAAACCCGGCATGGAACAACCCGAATTCTATTGGGATCCCTCCATCGCACCCTCGGGCATGATGATCTATTCCGGTGCGCTTTGGCCTGACTGGCGCGGCGACATCTTTATCGGCAGCCTGAAATTCGACTACATCTCTCAGCTTCGCGGCGATCCTCTGCGCGAAGTCGCCCAGATCGGCACGCCTGACACGCTGCGCGTGCGCGATATCCGCGAAGGCCCCGACGGGGCGATCTGGTTCCTGTCTGTCGGCCAAGGCACGCTCTATCGCATGACGCCGCAGTAACCGCGCTCAGCACCCCTTTCATTGTTCCCAAAATACTCCGGGGGAGTCGCGGCTTGCCGCGACGGGGGCAGCGCCCCCAAACCGCAACATCCTTCAAACCGACAGGCGGTTGGATTGGGTGCCACGCTCGCGATAGGGGGTCGTGTTGTAATGCGCCCGGTAGCACTTTGAAAAATGCGAGGGCGACGCAAACCCGCAAGCCAGCGCGACATTGATCACCGTCATATCGGTTTGCATCAACAAGTTGCGGGCTTTTTGCAGGCGCAATTCCATATAATACCGCTTCGGGCTTCGGTTCAGATAACGGCGAAACAGCCGTTCTAGCTGGCGGGTGGACATGCCCACGTCTTTCGCCAGAACCGAAGGGCTGATCGGCTCTTCGATATTGGCTTCCATCATCTGAATCACTTGGCTTAGCTTCGGGTGCCGGACGCCGATCCGGGTGGGCACGCTCAGCCGTTGGGTATCCTGATCGGTGCGGATGGATGAGTAGATCAACTGATCGGCCACCGCATTGGCCAGTTTTTCACCGTGGTCATCGGCAATCAGTTTCAAAAACAGATCAATCGACGATGTTCCGCCTGCCGTGCTCATCCGGTTGCCATCGACCACAAACACCGACTTGGTCAGTTCCACCTCGTCGAATTCTTCAATGAAACTGTCGTGGTTTTCCCAATGCGTTGTGGCGCGTTTGCCATCCAGCAGCCCGGCCCGCGCCAAGCTGTAGGCCGCTGTGCACAGGCCCGCCACCTTCAGCCCGCGACGGGTTTCGCGCCGCAGCCAGTTCAACAATCGCTTGGTGGTGGCGCGCTGCACATCCGCACCACCGCAGAGCACGATGGTGTCATCACGGCTTAACTCGTCCAGCCCCATATCCAGTTCAAACACCGCCCCCGCCGAACTGGTGATCCGGCGATCTTCGGTGTCACCGGCCAGTTTCCACGTGTACAAGTCGTGATCCGACATCCGGTTGGCGATCCGCAAACTGTCAATCGCGGCGGCAAAACTCAGCAGTGTGAAATTTTCAAGCAAAACAAAGATGAACCGGCGCGGTGTTGTCGGGGCATCAATTTCGATTGTCGGTGTGGTGGGTTTCATGGTCGTTCGGCTTTCGTTGCACGCGTTCCGCGTGGTGCGACACTACGCGCGATTCTGTCGTTTGACAAAAGTCAGACGCTTGCTTTTGCGTCAAGTCCCGCAAATCATATATGGTGTCCCGATCCACGGTTTTGTATAGCAATGGTTCCGAAGCCTCATATCCCGGAGACATATAATGACGACGACATGGCAAAAATCCGACTGGCGCGCCAAACCGCGGGTCCAGATGCCGGACTATACCGATCCCGCCGCCTTGGCCGAGGTCGAGGCCCGTCTGTCGCAGTATCCGCCGCTGGTGTTTGCCGGTGAGGCGCGCAGACTCAAGCGTGAACTAGGGGCCGCGTCGCGCGGCGAAGCGTTCTTGCTGCAAGGCGGGGATTGTGCGGAAAGCTTTGAGCAGTTTTCAGCCGATGCAATCCGCGACACGTTCAAGGTCATGCTGCAGATGGCGATGGTGCTGACCTACGGGGCCAAGGTGCCCGTGGTGAAGGTGGGCCGCATGGCGGGCCAGTTTGCCAAACCGCGCAGTGCACCCACCGAAACCGTCAATGGGCAGGAACTGCCCAGCTACCGCGGTGACATCATCAACGAATTGGCCTTCACACCCGAGGCACGCAGTCCCGATCCCTCCAAGATGCTGCAAGCCTACACGCAGGCCGCCGCCACGCTGAACCTGTTGCGCGCGTTCTCCACCGGCGGTTTTGCCGATATCAATCGTGTGCACTCGTGGACGCTTGGCTTCACCGATGATGAAAAGGCCGCCAAATACCGCGAAATGGCCAGCCGAATTCAGGATACGCTGGATTTCATGGCCGCCGCTGGCATGACGGCTGAAACCCAGCATGAACTGGGCAGCGTCGATTTTTATACCAGCCACGAAGCGTTGCTTTTGGAATACGAAGAGGCGCTGACGCGGCTTGATTCCACCTCTGGCAAATGGTTGGCAGGTTCGGGTCACATGGTCTGGATCGGGGATCGCACCCGCCAACCTGACGGCGCGCATGTGGAATTTGCCCGCGGCGTGATGAACCCCATTGGCCTGAAATGCGGGCCGACGATGGAAACCGATGACCTCAAACGCCTGATGGCCACGTTGAACCCCGAAAACGAGGCAGGGCGCCTGACGCTGATCGCCCGGTTCGGGGCGGGCAAAGTGGGCGATCACCTGCCGCGCTTGATCCGCACCGTCGAATCCGAGGGTGCGAATGTGGTTTGGGTCTGTGATCCGATGCATGGCAACACGATCAAATCGGCCACCGGTTATAAAACCCGGCCGTTTGAATCGGTGCTGCGCGAAGTGCAGGAGTTCTTTGCCATCCACCGCGCCGAAGGCACCACACCCGGCGGTGTGCATTTCGAGATGACCGGACAAGACGTCACCGAATGCACCGGCGGTATGCGTGCGCTGAGTGATGAAAACCTGTCCGATCGCTACCACACGGCCTGCGATCCGCGCCTCAATGCCAGCCAGTCGCTTGAACTGGCCTTTCTGGTGGCGGAAGAGCTGTCAAACTTGCGCAATAGCCGTCAGGCCGCACAAGCGGTCTGATTCGGTGCAATCCCGGCCAAGCCAAATAAAAAGGGGCCAAGCGGCCCCTTTTTAATATCACCACATCCGCCTCAGTCGGATTTGACCAGCCGCAAATAAGGCCGCTCACTGCGTGAGGGTGGCCGCGCGTCGGGCCGCGACGCGGGTGCTTTGGGTGTCGTGAAACCAGTGCCCGACAGCCCATCTTGGCGCAGGGTGACCACACTAACCTTACTGCTGGTGATCGCAAACCGGCGCGGCGCGCGGCCCAAGGGCCCGTCGGTCACCAAACAGCCCAAACAGCGCGAGATATCCCCAAGGTCGCTGCGCAGCGGCATCAGCACCATACGCGCTGCCAATGGTGCCTGACCGCGCCCGGCCTCGGCGGTCAAGCGCAAATCGACGGTCGCGGGCGCGTCGAACAGATCAACCAGAAGATCGGCCAGCCGGTCGCGATCGGCGGGCAACAGAAAACTGCTCAGCGGCATCCCTCGCACTTCCATGCCCATCAGATCGGTGAGGTGGTTGCCAGCGATCCGTAAGCGCGCCAGACCGGGAGCGATTCGCTCGGCCACGAAGGCCTCGGCCAAGAGCGGCTCGATCCCGCGCGGGTCAATGTCCGAACGGCGCGGCACATCGCCATCCTTGCGCATCGCGCTCCAATAGCGGCGAAAGGCCTCGATCTCGCGGGCGCGCAAACCACGCATTTGACCGGCCCACCCGGTAATTGTGTTCATATCCTTGATCATCGGCTCACCTGATACTCTTGTTAACATATACGCATCTTTGAAAGTGATGGCACCGCCTGCGCCACATCCTTGACATAATCTGCCACAATTCGGGCGGGTTTTGTCTAAAATTCTGCGCAATTGGTTAACCCTTGTCCGACCAATCGCGCGTCGTGGCAACACTTGCCACCACAAGGCCGGTTGGCTAGGACAAGACGTGCAAAGGATTGGCCGAGCCATAAGGGGATACCGCGTGCTTTATTCTATGACGGCCTTCGCCTCGGCCACCGGAACCTGTCAGGGCTATGGCTGGACATGGGATTTGCGCAGCGTGAACGGCAAGGGGCTGGACCTGCGGCTGCGCGTGCCTGACTGGATCGACGGGCTTGAGGCCGCGATCCGGGCGCGTCTAGGCAGCGCCATGACGCGCGGCAATGTCAACCTGTCGCTGCGCGTTCAAAGCGAAGATCGCACAGGGCAATTAACCCTCAATACGGCGACGCTTGAAGATATCCTGTCGGCCATGGCGCAGGTCGAGGCCCGCGCGATGGAAACCGGCGTGACGCTTGCGCCCGCGACCGCCGCTGATCTGCTGGCGCTACGCGGTGTCTTGGACACCACAAGCGCGGTGCAGGACACCACCGGCCTGCGCGACGCGTTGTTGCAAGATTTGGAGCCGGTGCTGAACAGCTTTCTAAAGATGCGCCAAGGCGAAGGCGCGGCGCTGGCTGCGGTGCTGTCGGACCAGCTTGAGCAGATCGCGGCCCTGACCGATCAAGCCGCGCAAGCGGCGAATGCCAGACAAGCCCGCATGGCCGACACGCTGCGCCGCCAACTGGCCCGCGTGACCGATCATAATGACGCGGTGGCGCCCGAGCGTGTGGCGCAGGAATTGGCCGTGATCGCCGTGAAATCCGACGTGACCGAAGAACTGGACCGGCTGCGCGCGCATATCATCGCGGCACACGCCTTGTTGGAACAAGGCGGCCCGGTGGGGCGCAAACTGGATTTCCTGACACAAGAGTTCAACCGCGAGGCCAACACCCTGTGTTCCAAGGCGCAGGACAGCGGGCTGAGCGCCGTCGGGCTGGAATTAAAAGCGGTGATCGACCAGATGCGCGAGCAGGTTCAAAACGTGGAATAAGCGACCAACGTCGCACGCGCGGGGGGCCAGCCCCCCGCACCCCCCGGAGTATTTCGGGAACAATGAAGACAAGGGACAGACCAATGACAGAGCGGCGCGGCCTATTGATCATTCTCAGCTCGCCCTCGGGGGCGGGCAAATCCACGCTGACGCGGCGGTTGCGCGATTGGGATCCGACACTGGGGTTTTCGGTCTCGGCCACAACCCGCACCCCGCGCGAAGGGGAAGTGGACGGAACGGATTATCATTTCATGACCCAATCCGCGTTTCAGCGACAGGTCGCGGAGGGCGACATGCTGGAACATGCGCATGTGTTCGGAAATTTCTACGGCTCGCCACGCGGACCGGTGCAAAGCTCTATCGACACAGGCCGCGACGTGTTGTTCGATATCGACTGGCAAGGCGCGCAACAAATTCAGAACTCGGGGCTTGGGCAGCATACCTTGTCTATTTTCATCCTGCCGCCCTCGATCCGGGAATTGCACCGCCGTCTGGTGACCCGCGGGCAAGACAGCGACGAGGTGATCGCCAAGCGCATGCGCAAAAGCTGGGACGAGATCAGCCATTGGGCCGAATATGATTACGTGCTGATCAACGACGATCTGGACGCCACGTTCGAGCGGCTGAAGATCGTGGTCGAGGCCGCGCGGCTCAAGCGCATCCAGCAACCCGGTTTGAACGCCCATGTCAAACAGCTTCATCAAGAATTCGAGGACACGCTATGACCCTGTATGCACTTGACGGCCACGCGCCACAGATCGCCGATGACACTTGGATTGCACCCGATGCCAACTTGATCGGGCGCGTTGTTTTGGAGACCGCGGCCTCGGTCTGGTTCGGGTGCACCTTGCGCGGTGACAACGAGCCAATCGTGATCGGGCAGGGCAGCAATGTGCAGGAAAACTGTATCATGCACACCGATATGGGCTTCCCGCTGATCATCGGCGCGGGCTGCACCATTGGGCACAAGGTGATGCTGCATGGCTGCACCATCGGCGAAAATTCCTTGATCGGGATGGGCGCCACGGTCCTGAACGGGGCCGTGATCGGACGCGATTGCCTGATCGGGGCGGGCGCGCTGATCACCGAAGGTAAGGAAATTCCCGATGGTAGCCTTGTCATGGGGGCACCCGGCAAGGTGGTGCGCCAGTTGGATGATGCAGCCATCGCAGGCTTGCGCGCCTCGGCGCTGCATTACCAGCACAACATGCGCCGTTTTCGGGACGGGTTGACCGACATCCAAGGGTCATGACCGAGGGCAAGATATCAACCCTGTTGCAGGCCATCCCGTTGCCATCGGTGTTTATCGGCCGCGGTGAGCGCATTCTGGGGGCCAACAATCAGGCTTTGGCCCTGCTGGGGCAAAAGATCATTGGGCGGCACTTCATTACCGCATTGCGCCAACCCACGGTTCTGGACGCGATCGAAGGCACCCTGCGTGACGCCAACCCGCGCAAAACCCGGTATCTGGGCACCGATGGCGCCCAAGACACCAGTTTCGTCGTCAGTGTCAGCAAGGTGGAAACCGATCTGGGGCAGGGTGCGCTGGTCTGCTTTGAGGATGTGACGCATCTGGAACAGGCTGGCCAAATGCGGCGCGATTTCGTGGCCAATGTCAGCCATGAATTGCGCACGCCGCTGACTGCGCTGATGGGATTTATCGAAACATTGCAAGGCCCGGCACAGGGCGACCCGGCTGCGACCGAACGGTTTTTGACGATCATGATGGCCGAGGCACAGCGCATGGAGCGGCTGGTGCGCGATCTGCTGTCGCTGAGCCGGGTCGAGGCCGAAGAACGCGTCCGCCCCACCCATCAGGTGGATCTGCGGCACGTGATCGAAACCGCGCTGCATGGTCTGCGCCCGTTGGCGGACAACGCCGAGGTGTCTTTGATGACCGATCTGCCCGAGACCCCGGTGATGATCCCCGGTGACCGCGACCAGTTGATACAGGTGGTGACCAACCTGACCGAAAACGCCATCAAATATGGCGGGCAGGGCGGGCGGGTTGATCTGGCCTTGTCCATTACAGAGCGTGTCCCGCAGTTGCGCGGGCCGGGCGCCATCCTGTCGGTGCGCGACAGTGGACCGGGCATTGACGCGCTGCATATTCCGCGCCTGACCGAACGCTTCTACCGGATCGACACGCATCGGTCACGCGAACAGGGCGGCACCGGGCTGGGGCTGGCGATCGTCAAACATATCGTGAACCGTCACAGGGGCCGATTGCGGATCGAATCGCAGCCCGGCGAAGGCGCAGAATTTCGAGTGATTCTGCCGCTTTGACGCGTGCCATGGTCTGTCACTTGTGCCCCAGACCTTCATTCCAGACAGAAAAAACAAAATCTGACCATATTTTAAGCCAAACCGTCGGTCCGTCATAAATCTGTTACAAATATTTAACAAAAGCGTTGCTGACACCGGATAGCACCGCGACAAGAGGTTCCCTCCGGGGGCCTCGGAAACGGATCAGACCAATCAGGAGTTTTCCATGCCGTCTTTTAAATTGACCGTCTCGACACTGGCCATCGCCGCAGTCTCGGCCACCGCCGCTGCCGCGCGTGACGAAGTCCGCCGCGTCGGCTCGTCCACCGTGTTCCCCTACACGCAGGCCGTCGCCGAGAGCTTCGCCAACAATACCGAATTCCCGTCGCCCATCGTTGAATCCACCGGCACCGGTGGCGGCATGCAGATCTTCTGCGGCGGCATCGGCGAAGACTACGCCGACATCACCGGCGCGTCCCGCTCGATGAAGCCGTCCGAATACGCGCTTTGCGTCGAAGGCGGCGTGACCGACATCACCGAAGCCCGCATCGGCTCGGACGGTTTGACCATCGCGATCTCGCGCGACAACGACTTTGCTTGGGACATGTCTCTGGCCGAAGTTTACCTTGGCCTTGGCGCGATGGTGCCGGTCGACGGTGAGTGGGCAGATAACCCCTACACCAGCTGGGACCAGGTCAACCCCGATTTCCCCGCAGTCGAAATCGAAGTTCTGGGCCCGCCGCCGACATCCGGCACGCGCGATGCCTTCGTCGAGCTGGCGATGGTTGCAGGTTGCATGGAGCTCGACTATGTCGCGCAGAACCATGACGAAGACTGGGCCGAAGAGAACTGCGCGCGCATGCGCACCGACGGACCGTTCATCGAAGCCGGCGAAAACGACAACCTGATCGTTCAGCGCCTGCAGGCAAACAGCAACGCGATGGGCATCTTTGGCTACTCCTTCCTGTACGAGAACCAGGACACGCTGAAAGCCGTCACCATCGACGGCGTCGAGCCGACCCCAGAGACGATCGGCGACACCTACTCGATCTCGCGTCCGCTGTATTTCTACATCAAGAATGCGCATCGCGGCGTGATCCCCGGCTTCGAGGAATTCTTGACCGAGTACATGTCCGACGACGCTCTGGCGCCCGGCGGCTACCTGCAAGAACGCGGCTTGGTCGTGCTGTCCGATGAGGCCCGCGAAGAGCTGCGTGAGCGCGTTGCGAACGGCGTGACAATGGACCCGATCAAGTAATCGCGATCCCAACCAACGCGACTGCCCGGCATCTGCCGGGCGGTCCTTCATTTTAAGAGGTCGGATGCCATGACTCTCGCGCCTTTCGTCATTCTTCTGTTCGCGGCCTTCGTCGGCTACGCGATCAACCTTCGGGCGGCGCAGGCCATCCGGGCCGACGGCGTCCGGCTGCATTCGCTTGAGAGTTTTCACGGACTGTTTTCACTGCTGATGGTGATCGTGCCGGTGCTGACACTGGTGCTGATCTGGCTCGCTGTCGAAGGCGCGGTGATCGACGCCCTGCTCATGGCCTCGCTGCCGGCCGGGGTGTTGGATGGTCTTGGGTCGGGGGCGATCCAGCTGATCGGCGCCGAAATCCGCTCCATCGCCGGGGGCCGCGTATTTGGCACACCAGATGACTGGAAGCTTGAGGCCGCTGAGCGGCTGATCGGTTATCGTCAGGCGTCAAGCTGGCTTTTGATCGTGGTCGTGACCGGCGTGTCGGCAGGCATTGTTTATTTCGCACGTGGCCGGGTCGCATCAGGCTTCCGTGCCCGCCAGAGGGTTGAGCGGATTACTCTTGGCCTGATGATCTTCTGCGCGGTGGTGGCAATCTTCACCACGGTCGGAATTGTGGCGGCGCTGACCTACGAAACGTTCAGGTTCTTTCAGATGGTGCCGGTGACCGAGTTCCTGTTTGGCCTCAACTGGGAGCCGCAGATCCCGATCCGCGAGGACCAGATCGCCGCAGAAGGCGCGTTCGGCGCGGTGCCAGTGTTCCTCGGGACCATCGTTATCGCGACCGTCGCGCTAGTCGTGGCCGTGCCGGTGGGCCTGATGACAGCGATTTATCTCAACGAATTCGCGCCACACGCCTTCCGCAAGACAGTCAAGCCGGTGCTCGAAATTCTTGCCGGCGTGCCGACGGTTGTCTATGGCTTCTTCGCGATCCTGGTGGTCGCACCCGCGCTGCGCCAGTTCGGCGCGTCTGTCGGGCTCGACGTGTCGGGCAATACCGCGCTTGCGGCGGGCGGCGTCATGGGCATCATGCTGATCCCGTTCATCTCCTCCTTCGCGGACGACGCGTTGTCGGCGGTGCCGCAAAGCCTGCGCGACGGCGCGCTGGCGCTTGGCGCAACGCGAGGCGAGATGATGTTGAACGTGCTGTTTCCCGCGGCCATCCCCGGCATCGTTGGTGGCGTCCTTCTGGCCGTCAGCCGCGCCATCGGCGAGACAATGATCGTGGTTATGGCCGCAGGCCTGATGGCGCGGATGACGATCAACCCGCTGGACAGCGTGACTGCCGTCACGGTGCAGATCGTCACCCTGCTGATCGGCGACACCGCCTTCGACAATCCCAAGACTCTTGCCGCTTTCGCCTTGGGCATGATGTTGTTCATCGCGACACTGGTGATCAACATCTTTGCCCTGCGGATCGTCCGCAAGTATCGTGAAATCTACGATTAAGGATCGCACGCCAATGACCGACACGACCCCTTCCGAAGGCCGCCAGCCCCGCGCGTCCGCAGGCGAAGCAGTGCGCAACAGCCTGGCCCGCCGCAACCGCAAGCAAATGGTGTTGCAAGGCTTCGGCATCGCCGCGATCGTGTTCGCGATCACGATGCTGCTGATCCTGCTGACCTCCATCATCGGCAACGGCTACCACGCTTTCACGCAGACCCATGTCGAGCTAGATGTCTTCATCGACCCTGAGGAGATCCCCGAAGAGGGCCTGCCGCGTGGCGATTACGACGATGTCCTCGCCGTGGCGATGGGCACGCATTTCCCCGATGTAGACCTGAGCGACCGGATCGCCACACGCGAGCTGACCTCGATCCTGTCGAACGGGGCGCAGTACATCTTGCGCGATAAGGTGGTGGCGGATCCGTCGCTGATTGGGCAGACGATTTCGGTGAAGGTGCCGGTGTCGGACCCCTATGACCAGCTGCACAAAGGGCTGGTGGAGCGCGACACCGAGGAGCAGTTCCGCCGTCTTGACAATGACGCCATCGACCGCTTCGACCGGCTGGACGATCTCGACCTCGTGTCGAAGCCGCTCAATACCGGTCTGATCACCCAAGCCGACTCGCGTTTTCCGGAATTGGCGGGCTTGAAGGGCGCGCTTGTCGGATCGTTCTGGGCGCTGCTGACCTGCTTCGTTATCTCTTTCCCTCTGGGCATCGGCGCGGCCATCTACCTAGAGGAGTTCGCGCCCAAAAACCGCTGGAGCGATCTCATAGAGATTAACATCAACAACCTCGCTGCCGTGCCTTCGGTCGTGTTTGGCCTGCTGGCGCTCGCGGTTTTCATCGGCTGGTTCGGGCTTCCGCGCTCCGCACCCTTCGTGGGCGGCCTGACGCTGGCCCTGATGACAATGCCCACCATCATCATCGCCACCCGCGCCGCGCTGAAGGCGGTGCCGCCCTCGATACGCGAGGCTGCCTTGGGCGTTGGGGCCTCCAAGAACCAAGTGGTGTTCCAGCACGTTCTGCCGCTGGCCATGCCGGGCATCCTGACCGGTACGATTATCGGGCTTGCTCAGGCTCTGGGCGAAACCGCGCCGCTGTTGCTGATTGGGATGAACGCCTTCATCACCTCGGCCGCCTCGTCGCCCTTCGACAGCGCCACGGCCTTGCCGACGCAGATCTTCATCTGGGCCGACAGCCCCGAGCGCGGCTTTGTCAGCCGCACCTCGGCGGCGATCATGGTGCTGCTGATGTTCCTGATCACGATGAACGCGATCGCGATCTACTTGCGCAGCAAATTCGAACGCAAATGGTAATGAAGGATCCCGACGCAATGTATGATGCACCGCACAAGGACAAAGATGTGACTCAGAACGATATCAAGATTTCCGCCCGGGACGTGCAGGTCTTCTACGGCGACACCCAGGCCATCAAGGATGTCGATGTCGAGATCGACGACAAGACCGTCACTGCCTTCATTGGCCCGTCGGGGTGTGGCAAGTCCACCTTCCTGCGCTGCCTGAACCGGATGAATGACACGATCGACATCTGCCGCATTGAAGGGAAGATCTCCATCGACGGAGAGGACATCTACGACCCGTCCATCGACCCGGTGCAGTTGCGCGCCAAGGTGGGCATGGTGTTCCAAAAGCCCAACCCTTTCCCCAAGTCGATCTATGAGAATGTCGCCTACGGCCCCAAGATCCACGGCATGGCCCGCAACAAAGCCGAGCTTGACGAAATCGTCGAGAACGCGCTCAAGCGCGCGGCGCTCTGGAACGAGGCTAAGGACCGGCTCGATTCTCCGGGCACCGGCCTGTCGGGCGGTCAGCAACAACGCCTGTGCATCGCCCGGGCCGTTGCCACCGAACCCGAGGTTCTGCTGATGGACGAACCGTGCTCTGCGCTTGATCCCATTGCCACGGCGCAGGTCGAGGAACTGATCGACGAATTGCGCCAGACATATTCGGTGGTGATTGTGACCCACTCGATGCAGCAGGCCGCGCGCGTCAGCCAGAAAACGGCATTTTTCCACCTCGGTAATCTGGTCGAATTCGGCGACACGGAACAGATTTTTACCAATCCCAAAGATGAGCGCACCGAAAGCTACATCACTGGCCGGATCGGCTAAGGAGCACAGCACATGTCGGACCATCAACATATTGTTTCCTCCTTCGATCGCGATCTCGAAGGTATTCAGGCCCGCATCATGAAAATGGGCGGTCTGGTGGAAAAGGCCATCCTGGATGCCGCCACCTCGCTTGAAACCCGCGATGAGGAACTGGCCGAACAGGTTCGCGCCGGTGACCGTGTGATTGACGAGCTTGAAGAACAGATCAACGAAGAGGCCGCCCGCGTTATCGCGCTGCGCGCCCCCACAGCGGTCGACCTGCGGGTGATCCTGACGGTGATGAAAATCGCCGGCAATCTGGAACGCATCGGCGACTATGCGAAAAACATGGCCAAGCGCACGACCGTTCTGGCGCAGATGGCCCCGATCAACGGGGCCAGCGCCGCCCTGCGCCGCATGGCACGCGAGGTCGAACTGATGCTGCGTGACGCGCTGGATGCTTATATTCAACGTGATGCCGATTTGGCCATCGATGTCGTTCATCGAGATCACGATGTCGATCAGATGTATAATGCGCTGTTCCGCGAATTCCTGACCTTCATGATGGAAGACCCGCGCAACATCACGCCCTGTATGCATTTGCATTTCATCGCCAAGAACACGGAACGCATGGGGGATCACGTTACCTCAATCTCGGAACAGGTGATCTATCTGGTCACCGGCGAAATGCCCGAGGATACGCGCCCCAAACAAGATCGCACCTCGACCGACGCCAGTGTCTCACCACAGGTTTAACACTTAGAAAGTCATGCCCGATGTCCACGGATCAGCCTTCTGTTCTTTTGGTCGAAGATGAACCCGCCCAACGCGAAGTCCTACGCTACAACCTAGAAGCCGACGGATTTCGCGTGACCTCAGCCGAAAACGGAGAAGAGGCCCTGTTGCTGGTCAACGAGGCAGCGCCGGATTTGATCGTGCTCGACTGGATGCTCCCCAACGTATCGGGCATTGAGGTGTGTCGCCAACTCAAGACCCGGTCCGATACCCGCGGTGTGCCGATCATCATGCTATCGGCCCGCTCGGAAGAGGTGGATCGCGTGCGCGGTCTGGAAACCGGGGCTGACGATTACGTCATCAAGCCCTATTCGGTGATCGAACTGATGGCCCGCATCCGCGCCCAATTGCGGCGCAGCCGACCATCGGTCGTAGGTGAACGGCTTGAATATGCCGATATCATCCTTGACGCGGAAACCCATCGGGTGACCCGTGATGCCAAGGAACTGAAACTCGGCCCGACCGAATTTCGCTTGCTGTCCACGTTCATGGAAAAGCCGGGCCGCGTCTGGTCGCGCGAACAATTGCTGGACCGGGTCTGGGGGCGTGATATCTATGTCGACACCCGCACGGTTGATGTGCACATCGGACGGCTGCGCAAGGCGCTGTGCAAACACGGCGGCGACGATCTGTTGCGCACGGTGCGCGGCGCGGGGTATGCGCTCGGCTGACGCTGCTGGAAAATTTAAAATTTTCAGGACTGGAGTTTTTTTATAACTCCAGCACCCCGACTGCGCGTGCCGCCATCATCCATCAGCGGGGCAGGGCGTCTTCATCCTCGGCTTGAGTGGCCAGCCAGTCGCGGAATTTCAGCAATGCCGCATCGCGCGACTTTTCAACGGGCCAGACCAGATGATATGCGCCGGGGCTTGCCGTCGGCCCACCCCAAGCTCGCACCAATCGACCGGTCGCCAGATCCTGTTCCGCCAGATAATCGGGCAGCAGTGCCACGCCCAAACCATGCAAGGCCGCCTGAGTGATCGTTGCGAACTGATCATAGATCGTGCCCGTCACCGGCCCGGCCTCCACCCCATGCGCGGCGAACCATGCTTGCCAAGCCTCGGGCCGCGTTTCGATATGCAGCAGCGGCAGGCGCAACACATCCTGCGCGTGACGCGGCGGTTGGTCGGCGACAAGATCGGGGGCGCAAACCGCGATCACCGCTTCGGTCTTAAGCCGTATGGCATGCGTTCCCGGCCATTCCGGCAAGCCAAAATGTATCGCAGCATCAAAGGCTTCTCTGGCAAAGTTAAACGGTTTCAGTCGGGTGGATAGGTTGATTGTCACCTCAGGATGCAGGCGCGCAAACTCCGCCAGACGCGGCACCAGCCACCGCATTCCGAACGTCGGCAAAATTGCCAGATCCAGACTGCCGCCCGCTGGATTGACGGTCAACTTTACCGTCGCTTGCGTGATCTTGGTCAGCGCGGCGCGAATGTCCGCCGCATATTGCGCGGCGTCTGGCGTCAACACCATGCGCCGCCCTTCGCGGATCACCATCTGCACGCCAGTTTGCTCTTCCAACGCTTGTATCTGGCGACTGACGGCGCTTTGGCTGAGGTTCAGATCTTCTGCGGCGGCTGTGGCGCTGCCCAAACGGTCCAACGCTTCCAACGCGCGCAAAGCGCTGGTCGAGGGTAGAAAGCGTCGGGGCAGGGTGCTCATGTATGCGTAAACCTCATGTATAAATGCAGATTTTGCGTTATTTCCTAGCCAGTTTGTCGTGTAAAGTAAATGAAACCCGCAGTTTTCTCATAAGGAGCGTTCAACATGAGCCTCGACACACCGCCGCTCAAAGCCAAAGACAAGCCCGATTTGGGATCGTTCAATTGGGAAGACCCTTTTCTTTTGGATAATCAGCTACTTGAAGAAGAGCGTATGATTTCCCAAAGCGCCCGAACCTTTGCGCAGGACAATCTTCAACCGCGTGTCACCCGCGCCTATGCCGACGAATCCACCGACCCGGACATTTTCCGAGAAATGGGGGAGATGGGGTTGCTGGGCACCACGATCCCCGAAGAATATGGCGGCTTATCCGCAGGTTACGTGTCTTATGGGTTGGTCGCACGCGAAATTGAGCGTGTCGATTCAGGCTACCGGTCGATGATGAGCGTGCAATCCTCGTTGGTGATGTATCCCATCTATGCCTATGGCAGCGAAGCGCAACGCGCCAAGTATTTGCCGGGATTGGCGAAAGGCGAATTGATCGGCTGTTTCGGCTTGACCGAACCCGACGCAGGCAGCGACCCGGCCGGCATGAAAACCCGTGCCGAAAAGATCGACGGGGGCTACCGCCTCAAGGGGTCGAAAATGTGGATTTCCAACAGTCCGATCGCTGATGTTTTCGTGGTCTGGGCCAAGTCCGACGCCCATGATGGCAAGATTCGCGGCTTTGTGCTGGACAAGGGAACAAAGGGGCTCAGCGCGCCGAAAATCGAAGGGAAACAAAGCCTTCGCGCGTCGATTACCGGTGAAATCGTAATGGACAACGTCGAGGTGGGCGAGGACGCGCTTTTGCCCAATGTCGAAGGGCTGAAAGGGCCTTTTGGCTGTCTGAACCGCGCGCGCTATGGCATTGCATGGGGTGTGATGGGCGCGGCCGAATCCTGCTGGCACGCCGCGCGCCAATATGGCCTTGATCGCCACCAGTTCCGGCGTCCCTTGGCACAGACGCAGCTGTTCCAAAAGAAACTGGCCGACATGCAGACCGAGATCGCGCTTGGCCTTCAGGCCACGCTGCGGGTCGGTCGCCTGATGGACGAGGCCAACGCCGCCCCCGAAATGATCAGCCTGATCAAACGCAACAATTGCGGCAAGGCCTTGGATATTGCGCGCATGGCCCGCGATATGCACGGCGGCAACGGGATCTCGCTCGAATATCAGGTCATTCGCCACATGATGAACCTTGAAACCGTCAACACCTACGAAGGCACCCACGATGTGCATGCGTTGATATTGGGGCGGGCGCAAACCGGGTTGCAGGCGTTCTTTTAAAACCAACGGTCACAAGGTGTTGCCTTTGGCGCTTGGGCAGGTAACGTGCCCCAAACTTTCTTGGATGCACACTACGATGCGCACGCACACGACACCCCACATTCCATGCGGGGCCGCCAGATGAGGGGCCTTGCCTCCCTTTGGGCCGACAGCGCCGCCGAGGCGTTCACCGCACGCTCGCTGCAAGGTGAATTCAGTGCCGATCTGGTCATCTTGGGCGGTGGCTTTACAGGTCTATCCGCCGCGCTGGACGCCGCAGGGCAGGGCGCAGACGTGATCTTGCTTGAGGCTGAAACAATCGGTCACGGCGGATCGGGCCGCAACGTCGGTTTGGTGAATGCCGGTTTGTGGCTGCCGCCGGACGCGGTTTGCAAGACCCTTGGCCAAGCTGCAGGCGACCAGTTGAACGCCGCGCTAGCGGCAGCGCCGGATCTGGTTTTTGGTTTGATCGATGCCCATGACATCCAGTGCGAACCACGGCGCAACGGCACATTGCATTTGGCGCATGCCCCCAAGGGGATGGCGCAATTGCAGACGCGTTATGATCAAATGGCGGCGCGCGGCGCGCCGGTGACATTGCTGGATAGCGCCGACACCGCAGAGCGCACAGGCACCACAGCGTTTCATGGCGCATTGCATGACGCACGGGCCGGAACGATCCATCCCTTGGCCTACGCCCGCGGGCTGGCCCGCGCCGCCGAAACACAGGGCGCGCGCATATTTGAGGCCTCACCGGCGCTTTCGGTCATGCGCCATGCGGGGCATTGGGTGGTCTGCAGCCCCGGCGGCAAGGTGCGCGCCAAGGCCTTGCTGGTGGCGACAAATGCCTATCACCAAGCGGTCGAACAACTGATTGTTCCGCAGCCTGCCACGGTCAATTATTTTCAACTGGCAACCGAGCCGCTTGGTCACAACTTGGCCGGCGACATATTGGCAAACGGCGAAGGCTGTTGGGACAGCGCGCTGATCATGTCGTCACTGCGCCGTGATGCCGACGGCCGGATCATTCTAGGCGGGATGGGTGATGATGTGGCGCTGCAATCCAACTGGGCGCGGCGCAAGCTGACACAATTGTTTCCACGCTTGCGCGATGTGGCGATCACCCATGCGTGGGCCGGCAAAATCTCGATGACATCCGACCATCTGCCAAAGGTTCTACGCCTTGGCACACTTGGCCTGTCGATCTTTGGCTATTCCGGCCGCGGAATTGCGCCGGGAACGTTGATGGGCCGCTGCGCCGCGCGCGCGCTGTTGTCGGATGATGACAGCATGTTGCCACTTGTGCCAATTGAACGGCACACGGAACGCTTTACACGTCTCAAAACCGCGGCCTTTGAAACGGGGGCACGTTTGGTCCATAGATTTTCCGCACGAGGGGGCTGAACACGCCGCGTTTGATCTTTACAAGATAAGGCGCATAATCAATATTATGTTAAAATATCTTGAATCGATCAGGATCCTTGCATCAGTATCTCGTTCGCTGCTATGACCTTCTTTAATTCTGCTTCGATATTCTCTTTAGATGACGCAAGCCCACCCACAGGAACTGCGGGCCAGAACTGCGTCATCACGATCAAATATTTGCATAATCACTCGGAAACAACTAAGAGCATTCTAAAAGATAACGTAATTAATGATTAGAGATGTTTCTAATGCGAGCTCCCCTTGCTTCCCTGAATAACCTGTATCCCGCTGTAATCGGCATGGGTTATGTTGGTTTGCCACTAGCCGTTGCGTTTGGCAAACAGCGCCCGACGGTCGGGTTTGATATCAACGAAAGACGTGTTTCCGACATCGCGGCCGGTTTTGATGCAACGGAGGAAGTTGATACGTCATCTTTGGCCGAGGCACGTTTTCTTTCCTTCACCAACGATGTTTCCGACATCGCCAATTGCAATGTCTTCATCATCGCAGTGCCCACGCCGATCGACGCGCATCGTCAACCCAATCTCGAACCTCTGATCCGGGCCTCGCGGACGGTTGGCAAGGTCATCAAGCCGGGCGACATCGTGATCTACGAATCCACCGTCTATCCGGGCGCGACCGAGGAGGATTGCCTGCCGGTTGTCGAGGCGGAATCCGGGCTGACCCTCAACCGCGATTTCTACGCGGGCTACAGCCCGGAGCGGATCAATCCGGGCGACAAGACACGTCCGCTGCACAAGATCGTCAAGGTGACATCCGGCTCGACCCCTGAGGCCGCCGACCTGATCGACGCGCTGTACGGCTCGATCATCGAGGCAGGCACGTTCAAGGCCACCAGCATGAAGGTGGCCGAGGCCTCCAAGGTCATCGAGAATACGCAGCGCGACGTGAACATCGCCCTGATCAACGAGCTTTCGATCGTCTTTTCGCATCTGGATATCGACACGTCCGATGTGCTGGACGCGGCGGCGACGAAATGGAACTTTACCCGTCTCAGCCCCGGGCTGGTGGGGGGGCATTGCATCGGGGTCGATCCCTATTACCTGGTGCACAAGTCCATGGCAGCCGGCCATATCCCCGACATCATCCGCCAGAGCCGCGAGATCAACGACGGCATGGCGCGCCATGCCACCAACCGGCTGATCAAGACGATGATCCGCAAGAGGCTTTCGCCCTGCGACGCGCGGGTGCTCGTTCTGGGCTTCACCTTCAAGGAAAACTGCCCCGACATCCGCAACACCAAGGTCATCGACCTTGTCGAGAACATCGAAACCTTCGGGATCACGGTGGATATCTGCGACACCTGGGCCGATGCGGATGAGGTGCACGAGGAATTCGGGCGTGACATGATGTCGGAGATGCCCGCACCGGCAGGAACCTACGCGGCGGTCATCCTTGCCGTTCCGCATGGCTATTTCGTCGAGCGCGGCGCCGCCGACCTGCGGCGCCTGATGGTCGAGGGCGGCGTGCTGTTCGACATGAAAGCCGCGTTCGCGCGGGATGACAGCGACCTGAGGCTTTGAAGGGGGCGGAGCGATGTACGACCCGGCACAGCTGAAAAAAGACGCCGAGACCATCCGGAAATCAGGCTATTTCGACGCGGACTGGTACCGGGCGACCTATCCGGATGTGGATAGGCTCGGCATGGACCCGGCGGAGCATTACCTGCGGTTCGGGGCACTGATGCGGCGCGATCCGGGGCCGGAGTTCTGCACCGGCTTCTACCTCGACAGCCATCCGGGCGGATGGCAAAAGACCACCAACCCACTGGTGCGCTTCCAAGGCAAGGGCGGCGGCGAGATGGCGCCGAAACACCACTCGGTTCTCTGGGCAGCCGCGAACCTGGCCGAACGCGGCCAGCACGCCCGCGCTATTGCGCTGGCGGAGCGCTACCTGCCCGAGGATCTCGCCTATAGCGCCCATATCCTGCGCGCCAACGCCGCGCTGGCCAAAGGACGGGAAGACGACTGGCTAGCACACCTCAATGCCTATCTTGGGCGGTTCGATGTGGCACCGCTCGTTCTGAAGGGCGAAGGTTCCTTGCTTGATCGCTTCTCCACCGCACCGCTGCCGCCGGTGACGGGGGGGCCGTTGGTGTCGGTGATCATGCCGGCGTTCAACGCCGAAGGCACAATCCGCGCCGCCGCCCGGTCTATCCTCGGTCAGACCTGGCGGAACCTCGAGTTGCTGATCGTTGACGACGCCAGCGAGGACGGCACCTGGGCGGTGATGCAGGAAATCGCCGCAGGCGATGACCGGGTGAAGATCCGCCGCAACAGGGCCAACGTCGGCCCCTATGTGTCGAAAAACCTCGCGCTGACAGAGGCGAAGGGCGACTGGATCACCGGGCACGACGCCGATGACTGGGCGCATCCGCAACGCCTTGAGCAGCATCTGGGCGAGGTGCTTGGCAGCAACGGTGCGATCCGCGCCAGCCTGACCTACATGATCCGGGTCGAGCCGGACGGCAGGTTCGGGCGAATAACTAGGATCACCCCGTTTGCCTTTGACGGCGTGACACGCAAATCGTCCATCTCGCTGCTGCTCGAAACCGATCGGTTGCGACGGGAACTCGGGGCGTGGGATTGTGTCCGCTTCGGCGCCGATAGCGAGATGATCGCCCGGGTCCAGCGGGTCTTTGGCGAAAGTTACCGGGAACTTCCCCAGATCGGTATGATCTGTATGGAGTTCGCGGAAAGCCTGACCAATCACGAGGTCTACGGTGTCAGCCGCACGACCGGACCGTCCGAGACTCGTATACAGTATAAAAACAGTTGGACGGATTGGCAGCGCGCTGCCGCCCCGAACGAACTGCGGCTCGATTTCCCCCCCTCCGGCGCGCGACCTTTTGTCGCACCAGAAGAGATGCGGGTCAACCGCCGTCATATCGCCCTAAACACCGCCGCGCTGCGGCCCACCACTACAACGCACGAACCGGTCACGGCAATCTGCGTTTCCCGGCGCCCGGAATTCCTCGGACACGTGGCGCGGATGCTCGGTGCACAGACGCATACCGACCTGCACGTCATCTATGTTGCCCATGGCCCAGATCACGATAGCGACGCGATCCGGGCGGCCTTTGCCGGGATTGGTAATTTCAAGCTTCTCATCCTCAACAAACCTGACACTTTCCTCGCCGACGGTCTAAATCTCGCGCTGGAGGCCTGTGAGACGGACCTGGTCTGCAAGATCGACGACGACGACCACTACGGCCCCGCCTATGTCGCAAACGCGCTGCGCAGTTTCCGCGACTGTGACCATGATAACATCCCCCTTTCGGGGAAGGCCCGCACCTACTGCTACGTGCAGAGCCGCGACGCTTTCGGGCTACGGTTTTCCCGCAATGGGTCAAACAGTACCTTTAAACGAGTCCACGGCGGGACGCTGTTCTGGAGCCGGGAGAGAACCGGGTACCAGAAATTCGAACGGGTGCGGCAAGGCACCGATTCTCGCTTTACCGGCGCGCTGCTGGACAAGGGGCTGAAAATCTATTCAGCTGATCCATACGACTTCGTTCACATGCGCTATCAAGACACCAGCGCGCACACTTGGCAGATTGCAGATGATGAATTCATGCGACCGATGACGACGATCGCCTCCGGGTTGCGGCTCGATATCGCCTTTTCGACTCAATGTCCGTTCGCATGACGACGCAACATCCAAAAACCGGAATACTTGGGATCAAAACCATGAACAAATCTGCAGAAAGCAACTACCAATCGGGCAGCTACTGGCGGGAACGCAGCGACATGCTGTATTATCGCTACATCGACTACATCATGCGGTGCGTCAGTGTGTCGGCGCAAAGCATGATCGACGTGGGGACCGGGAACTGCCCCTATATGGAATGGTTCGACTGGATCCCCGAAAGAGTCTCGGTAGATATTCGCATTCCCTACCAGTCCGAGCATGTGAAGGGTGTGAAGGGGGACATCTTCGAAATGACGTTTGACCGGGCCTTCGACATCTGCACCTGTCTGCAGGTGCTCGAGCACGTACCGGAAGCGGACCGTTTCGCCCGCCGTCTGCTGGAACTGGGCGAACTGGTGATCGTTTCCGTGCCATACAACTGGCCAGGCGGCGAAGAACAGACGGCCGGCCACGTTCACGACCCCGTCGATTACGACAAGTTGACGGATTGGATGGGTCGCCCGGCCAATTACCACGTCGTCGTCGAGGAACCCTTTGGAAACCGCGCTGCTCGACCGGCTCCTACATCACGCCGTGGTCATCCAGATTGAGGGTGCCAGTTACCGGCTGCGTAGCCATGCTGACCTCATCCCCGAGCATGTCCGCGCAAACGCCCCCATCACACCGCCACCGCCGCCAAAACGGCGAGGCCGGCCGCCCAAAACAAAAAACGGAGCAGATGATCACTGAAACCGGCTGATCACCGGACCCGTAAAAGTGGGGAATTTTACTTCGGCACTTCTGGGGAATTTTAACTCGGCGTTGACACGCATCGCCCTGAGCGCTGCCTCTCGCCGCTCATTCGGCGTCGTCAGCTCTTTCCCAGCAGATCCTTCAGCACGACATTATCCAGCATCGTGTCTGCCAGCAGGCGCTTGAGCTTGGCATTCTCGTCCTCAAGCGTTCTCAGCTTGGCGGTATCAGACACCTCCATGCCGCCATATTTGGATTTGAACTTGTAGAACGTGCCCTGGCTGAGGCCATGCTTGCGGCACACCTCCGCCGTCGGCATACCGGCTTCCTGTTCCTTGATCATCCCAATGATCTGCGCCTCGGTGAAACGGCTCTTTCGCATTCGTTTGCTCCTTCGAAAGGTTGAGCAAACTCTACATCAAAACGAGGGAAGTTTCGGGGGGAAGGTCAGTTGGTTAACTTGCGCTATGAACCGGGCAAGACACCCCTAAACGCCGACGCCGTGCAGGAGGCCATCGCCAAGGGCGAGGAACGTCTGGGAGCCGACGGGCGGCTGCTAATCCGCTAGTCGGGCACCGAGCCCCTGATCCGTGTCATGGCCTGGGCCGTCGAACCCGTGCTTCTGGACGATGTACTGTCCAGTGTCGTTGACGCCGTGCAGACCGCCAGCTGAGCGAAAGGCAACCCCGCATCACCCAAGAATCTGATTTACTTGGTCATGTTTGCTTTTATGGCTTCCTGTGAAACATATGCCAATTCTGGCAAAGTGAAATTCCTTTTCAGCGGAGGAAATTCATATTTAAGATTGTCAACTGTCATCGATTCCGCATGCCAGGATTTCCATGCTCTATGATACGCTCTGCGCGCGTGGCCCAAACCGTATTTCTTGCCAATGCCAAAATGGGGATTGTTTGTCAGACTGCCATCAAGGTCCAAGCAAATCATCGAAACGATCTCTTGAATATGAATTTCCTTCCCTTGACGAAAAGCGGCTCTTGAAATCAACTCATTATCAGCGCCAAACCGAGCACAATCCCATGAACCCAGCTCATCTACCAGAAAATCTCTCTTAAAAAGTGCCGAGACTGGGGACAAAAGTGCGACGCCGTCCAACCTGTCGGCACTCAGTTGATCAATGCTATCAAATCTCCCGTCTGGTTCCATGCGTATCAGATAGGTTCTGCTTGCGCGGATGATATTACCATTTTTCATTATCGCGCCAAGGTGGTGTTCCAGCCTCTGCGGATGCGACCAGTCATCGGCATCCTGACCGGTAATCCAATCACCTTTTGCTTCTAACAACGCGATATTCTTGGAAACATATGGGCCCACGTTAACCTTATTGCGCCGGATTTTCACGCGATCGTCCCGGGCCACGATCTCCTGTATCTTGCTCCAGGTTCCGTCATTACTTGCATCGTCGACGATCAGCAGCTCCAGGTTACGCCAAGTCTGGTTCAGGATAGAACACGCGGCAGCAATGACGGTCGCTTCAGAATTAAAGACAGGCATAATGACGGAAATGAGTGGTCCCCCGGTCACAGCGGGCAGCGGCACCGTAGAAAAACGGTTAATCAGCGCGCCTTGTCCTTCCATCACCAGCGGCGCCAAGTTGAAATGCGCAAGGTAGGCATTGAGATGGTTGAGCCACTCTCCCTCCCGCTCGTCCGTGATCGCAGCGTTTGCCCGGAGGATATTAGCACTATTCTGTAATGGTATCAGGGTTTAATGCACCGGCCTTCATCCGAAGACAGCTTGTTGCGTTCGGATCGCACCCCATACCAAAGCGAATACCGCCCCTCGACAGACAACAGCCCCTCGGGCTATCGTTTTTTCAATCCCAAGGATACTGAGCCATGTCGTCGATACTTGTTTTGAACGGTCCAAACCTAAACCTTCTGGGACAACGCCAGCCCGAGGTTTATGGCAGCACGTCGCTGGCTGATATTGAAAACCTGTGTCGCAACACCGCGCGAGCGCTTGGCCTGTCCCTCACCTTTGAACAAAGCAATTCTGAAGGTGCGATGATTGACTTGATCCACGCAGCGCGTGGACAGCATGATGGTATTATCCTCAACGCCGGTGCTTACACGCACACTTCGATTGCATTGATGGATGCGCTATCGTCGGTCGAGCTGCCGGCCGTTGAACTGCACCTGTCCAATATCCATGCCCGGGAAGAGTTTCGCCACACGTCCTATATCGCCAAAGTCGCAATCGGAGTGATTTGCGGGTTTGGCGCACAGGGCTACGATTTGGCGCTGCGGGCCATGGCGCAAAAACTACAAGCTTCAGGATGATCCCGACGCATCTGATCAATCATCTGGTGAATGCCTCAAGCGTTGAGGAACTGTGGAACCTTCACACGCGCTACATGGCCGATTTCGGGTTCGATCGGATCATGTACGGCTATACACGCTATCGAACGACCACCTCTTTGGGTGATCCCGAAGATTTCGTTCTGCTGACCAATCACAAAAGCGGTTACGTGAAGGACCACCGGCTGACGCCGGAGGCATCACTTGGAGGAATGTAATTCCAGGTACTGCCGGATGACGTCGTCAG
>NZ_JAAORB010000021.1 GCF_011601345.1 Roseovarius gahaiensis | reverse complement strand
GGCTCATAACCTGAAGGTCGTAGGTTCAAATCCTACTCCCGCAACCAATTATTCCAAAATAAATCAAACGCTTAAGCCGGTGGTATGTCAATGCCATTGGGCTTTTTGCGTTCTACATCAACGCTACATCAACACCGCTTTGGAAAAGCCGGATTCGCATGTACTCGCCCTCACCGGTATGCATCGGCCCGCACTCGACGGCATTTAAGCAGTCAAAACTGCCAATTTGCTCCTTCCAGTAGACTTACCCTATTCGATAAGAATAGTCTTCGGGATGCATTCAGCGCTAGCTCATTACCGTTTACGATAAAATAACTTGAAAGTTACACCTGCGGTCCGTACTCTTACCGAAAAGGGTAAGGATGCCAAGATGTCCGATAATGCTGAGAAAACGCTCCTAGAAGATGCGGGTCGCCGGATCCGTGAGATGCGTGCCGGGCAGGGTTTAAGCTTGGAGCAGCTGGCGCGCTTGACCGGCATCAGCGCACCGGCGCTCTCCCTGATCGAAACTGGAAAACGCGATCCGCGGCTGACCACGCTTGCCCGGATCGCTGATGCCCTCCGCGTGCCCCTCGCGGTGTTGATCGCGGACGAGGTAAACGCGACTCCACCCAGTTCCGAACCACCATCTGAGGGCTATGATCTCGGAGACTACCAGTGAAGGCTTCTGTCCCCGTCTGGTTCGATCGTCTCGCGGTGGGGCAAGTTGACGTTGCCGCTGATGGGTCTCTCTCTTTGCAATACCATCTTCGAGCGTTTCCCCAGAAAAGCTAGCCATGAGCCTGTCCAGTTCGGGCTGGATCGCCTGTTCGATCAGCTCCGGCGCTCGGTGGCGCAGAACATCGGTAAATCGGTCGGATGAGAAGGTGGCTAAAATTAGAATTTAGTGCGGCACAAAAACCTGACAGGTGCTGTGTGGCGACCTATTGTTCGAGTGCCGAAAGGTGTTCGATAAGAAGCTGCGATATCAGCTCTGGCTGTTCTTCATGAGCGAGGTGGCCTAGATTGGGCAAGTTAGTCATGCCGCAATTGGGCAGGCGTGCCGCCGCGGTTTTGGCTGTTTCTGGGGGCACCGCGCGATCACGGTCGCCGGTCATGAAGTGGCATGGAGTTTCGATTGTTTCCAGACGGTTGAGCAATGGGTCGATTTGCCATTGCGACATCATCTGCAATGTGGCCTCGACATGTGCGCGGTCGGCGATCAGGCGGGCGTACAGGGTAAGGCCGTCTTGATCCAGATGGGAGCCAGTGCTTTCGATTATGCGTCTTGTGCGCTTGATCTGCGGAGAGCCGCCAGCAAAGAGATATGAGGTCAGCGGGTTGAGCGCCAAGAATTTGGCGAGCACCGGGAATAACCATCCGGCGACCCCTTCAAAGTTCCCAAGCGCCGGGTTGAGTCCCAGGATCAGGCCCGGGCGGGCCTCCTCGCTCATGATTTCCGACAAGCGAAGCGCAAGGGCAGCCCCTGCGGAATGTCCGATGATGGCGCGAAGACTCCAGTTTTGCGACACGCAGAGAGCGGCGATATCCTCGGCCATCCGATCAAGGCTGCATCGTCGAAGGGTGCCGGCCTGTGTGAAACCCTGACTGGGCAGATCAAGCGCCACGACGTGATGGGTTTCGGCAAGTCGTGGCAGGATATCGCGCCATGTGTGCGTGGAGGCGCCCGCGCCGTGCAGCAAAAGCAGTGTGGGGCCATCGCCCATTTCTTGGATGTGCCACTCATGCGGGCGCACCCGAAGCCGACGAGAGGCGGCGTGGTTAGGCCAAGTGGGAAGGTCGCGGGCCCAATCCATATCCTTAACGGTCCAGTTCCGTTTCAATAGCTTGGGACAGGCGCTGTGCATCAGCGCGTGGCAAGCTAATGGATGCCACCCCAAGCGCGCGCGCCAGATTGGTAGCTTCGGGGCCGGGCCGTGGGGCGGTGTCGATGACGCAGCCTTGAAGCGTCAGCGCGCCCAGTTGCGCGGCGCGGTTCGCCGCGTCGCTTTGCGCTTGCGCACGGCCAGCAGCACCATCCAAGGCGATATTGGCGCGGCCATCGGTCAGCAGGGCGAAGGTGGGGCTGAGCCCGCGAGAGCGCGCTTGTTCTGCAAGCTGGGCGGCGGCCTCAAGTCCGGCGGCAAGCGGCGTGCCGCCACCACCAGGCAGGGCCGCTAGGCGGCGCTTGGCTTGCACCAACGAGCGGGTCGGAGGCAGAAGAGTTTCAGCCCCGGTGCCGCGAAACGCCACCAAGGCCACGTGATCGCGGCGGGCATAGGCCTGACCCAGAAGCAGTTCAACTGCGCCTTTGGCCTCGGCCAAGCGGGCCATCGCGGCCGATCCGGAGGCATCGACGATAAAGATCACCAAGCGATCAGAGCGATCCTCGTAATGGCGCAGGCGGATGTCTGAGGGGTAGATGATGATCCGTGCATCGCCGCGTTTGGGGCGCAGAGCCTGCCATGGAACGGCGGCGCGCAGGGTGGCAATCACATCAATCCGCGCGCGGCCATCCGGATGACCGGGCCGCGAGGGAAGGGGGCGGCCTGTGCGGTTACCCCGCCGCCGCGCGCCCGCGCCGCCGCCCGACAGCGGTTGGGCGCTGCGGGTTTTTGCGCTGACACGATCCAGCAGGCCATCAGGAAGCAGCGCCGCCACGGCCTCGATCATCAAGTCGTCGGGCAGGGTGTTCGGGGTGGTTCCGTCGCCGTCCGAGCTGTGACCTTCGTCGGGGGGTGTTTCGGCCTCTTGCGATGTATCATCCTGGTCCGGCTCCTGCGGCAGGTGCGTTGCGCGGACGGGATAAACAAGTTCGGCGGCTTCGCTCAGATGCGCCTCTGTCACGGTGTCGGCATGGTCAAGCGCGGCGAGAGCGCGGGCAGTGGACACGGCCATTAGTGGGGCACGCAGGCTGTCGATACCAAACCGGGTGGCCAAAACCGTCAGGCTTTGAATTGCACCTTCGGGTAGCGCGATCCGCATGAGGTGGCTGCGCGCCGCCTCGATGTCTGCCGGGGCGGGCAGGCGCACGGATACCTCGGACCAACGCAAGCCGTTGAGATCGACGTGAAAGGCAAGGCGGTCTTGTAGCGCCGCGTGCCCCTCTTCCTCGGGCTCGGCCCCTTCGTCGAGAAGAATCAGGGCGTGACCGAGGCCCGCATCCAGCAATTGCCCAAGCCGAATTGCAAGGCCGGGGGGGCAGCGCTCGGCCATGGGCAGAATAAGTGTGGCGGGCCGGTCGGCCAACCCCTTGTCCTTCACCAAACGACCTTCGGAGAGCGAGGCCGAAATGTTGAGGCCACCGAACAGTTGTGTGTCCGTAAGGCTGGGATGAATGCGGTGTTGCCGTCCTGGAAGCTTGGATAATGCGGCCTCGGCGGTTTGACGCACTGGCCCTGCACGGGCGCGAAGCGTCAGCCCCTTGAGCGCGCCGGGGTCAACGGCCAGCGCGGCCATGGCGCGCATGGCCCGCGCCCAAGACTGCGGCGCGTCGGCCATCATCCCAAGACATCCACGACCGCGCGGCTCACACGCGCGACCGAGCCTGCCTCGTCCAATGGGTCGCGCCGCAATCGGTGGCTGAGCGCGATAGGGGCGATGCTGCGCAGGTGATCGCGGGTGATCTGCTCTGCGCTACTGAAGGCGGCATAGGCGCGGGCGGCACGCAGCAGAGTCAGTTCACCGCGCAGCCCATCGGCCCCCAGTGTCATGGATAGCTGCGCGCAATCGCGCAAGATGTTGTCGGGCGTTTCGGTGTTCGACAGGGCTGCGCGGGCGGCAAGGATCGACTCGCGCAGCGTGGCATCTTCGGCCTGCCAACGCGCCAGAAAGTGATCGGTCTCATTTTCAAAGGCCGTACGGCGACGGATCACTTCGATACGCTCGTCAATCGTGTCGGGAGAGGTCACTTCAACCGACAGGCCGAAGCGATCAAGAAGCTGCGGGCGCAACTCGCCTTCTTCGGGGTTGCCGGAGCCGACAAGCACGAAGCGTGCATCGTGGCGGATCGAAAGCCCCTCGCGTTCCACGGCATTGAGGCCGGATTGCGCCACGTCGAGCAGCAGATCGACGATATGATCTTCAAGCAGATTGACTTCGTCGATATAAAGATAGCCACGGTTGGCGCGGGCCAGCAGGCCCGGCTCGAACGCCTTTTCACCTCGGGTGAGGGCGCGTTCGATATCCAAAGCGCCAGTCACACGATCCTCGGTCACGCCAAGGGGCAGATCGACAACCGGTGTCGGCCGTTCAACCAGATCGGTTTCGCTGGCATGCGCCCAATCCGGGCAATCGGCAGGGTCAGAGGAATTCACCGGACAGCCGCGCACCACGCTGATCGGCGGCAAGAGGGCGGCCAAGGCGCGCACGGCGGTGGATTTCCCGGTGCCACGATCCCCGAATACCAGAACACCGCCGATACCCGGGTCGATCGCAGTGAGGATCATGGCGCGTTTCATCTGTTCCTGGCCGACGATGGCGGAGAAGGGAAAGGGAGTCTTCATGGCTTCATGTCTTTATATTCAAGTTGGAAAGGGGGCTTTGGCCGTGCCACGTGCCGTGATCGCCGAGGACCCGAAAGCGGGCATAAAGCTCTTCGCGGAACCAATCGCCCTCGCGTACCGCCTGGATGGCGCGGGCATGAGGGCCATTGGCACGGGCGAAATCGGCCATGCTTTGGCTGTTGGGCCAAATGGAAAAGGTGATTTGATGCAAAAGCGGCAGTTCGCCAATCCCAATCTTGAAGGCGACATTGCGATCGCTGCCGATGACGGTGCTGATATCTGGCACGCGTTTCCAGAAACGCAGCGCCTTTAGCGGCCGCACCGTGGCGCGCGTCAGCGCTGCAAGGGGCCCTTTGGGCGCGCTGCCTTCGGGTGTGAACGGGGCCTCGCCGGCCCATTGCCCTCGTGCCGACACCGGGGCCAGAAAAACTGTCCAGCTTTCGCAGGCTTTGGCCTGATAGCGACGAAAGATCGATGCGTTCTGGGTTTGTGTCTGCGCTGTCTCGAGGTCGGGCCATGTTGCGAGGATCGCATAGACCGCCGTGTTGGGAATTGGCGTGAAGCCCTCGCCGGTGCCTGATCCGCAAAGTCTCCAGAATCCGATTCCCGGAACGTGTGGAAGCGCCAGCCGCGCCGCGCCCATCATGCCAAGCGCCCAGAGCCGCGACAGCCCTGGTGGGAAACGGAAAAAGCTGATGCTTACGGTTTGTATATCGGCACTCCTTGGTGTTCGTTAGCCAAGATTGACATGCATTTCGCTCTTGCGAAAGAGGTATATTGTCCAATTGTCAATTAAGTTAGACATGTGTAGGGTTGCATAATGTTGACACGTCTTGATCCAGGCCTGAAGCAAAAGGCAAGTGAGGCCATGCCACCTCGCGCGGTCGTCATTGGTGCCGGTTTGGGGGGCTTGGCCTCGGCGATGCGATTGGGCGCGCGCGGGTATCAGGTGATTGTTCTGGACCGCCTTGATGGCCCCGGGGGCCGCGGATCGGCGATTTGGGAAAACGGTCATCGATTTGATCTTGGCCCGACGATTGTGACGGTTCCGCAGATATTTCGCGGCCTGTGGGCTGCGTGCGGCCGGGACTTTGACGCCGAGGTGGATCTGCGCCCGCTTGATCCATTCTACGAGATACGCTGGCCGGATGGCAGCCGGTTTGCGGCGCGCAAAGACAGCGATGCGATGCGCGCGGAAGTGGCGCGGCTTTCGCCCATGGATGTGGCGGGCTATGACACGTTCCTCAAAGACAGCGAGCGGCGCTATTGGTTCGGATTTGAAGATCTGGGCCGCCGCAGCATGCACAGATTCCCCGATTTGCTGAAAGTCTTGCCCAAATTCGCATGGCTGCGCGCAGATCGCTCGGTCTATGGGCACGCGGCGCGGCGTGTGAAGGACGAACGCCTGCGTATGGCGTTGTCGTTTCATCCGCTGTTCATCGGCGGCGATCCTTTCAACGTGACCTCGATGTACACCCTTGTCAGTCACTTGGAGAAAGAATTTGGCGTCCATTATGCGATGGGCGGCGTGGATGCCATCGCGCGGGCCATGGTCAAGGCGATCGAGGATCAGGGCGGCCAGGTGATTCAGAACGCCGAGGTCGATGAGATCCTTCTGGACAAGGGGCGCGCAAGGGGTGTGCGCCTGACGACCGGAGAAATCCTGACGGCCAAGGTCGTGGTTTCCAATGCCGATGCGGGCCACACCTATGATCGGCTGTTGCGAAATGACCGGCGCAAGCGGTGGACGCCTCAAAAGTTGAAGCGCTCGCGCTGGTCCATGGGGCTTTTCGTTTGGTACTTCGGCACCCGCAACACCAAAGACCTTTGGCCCGAGGTGGGGCATCACACCATCCTTAATGGGCCGCGTTACAAGGGGCTTGTGCGTGATATCTTTATCAACGGGCATCTGTCTGACGACATGAGCCTTTACGTGCATCGCCCCAGTGTGACTGATCCCAGTGTCGCACCCGAGGGTGGCGATACATTTTATGCCCTCAGCCCCGTGCCGCATCTGGGCCATGATGACCCGGTGGATTGGACCGAAGCGGCAGAGGGATATCGTCAGAAGGTGCAAAAGGTTCTGGAGGATCAGCTATTGCCCGGCTTGGGTGATCACCTGACGGCCTCAACCGTGTTCACGCCGGAAACCTTTCGGGACCGATACCTGAGTCCTCATGGCTCGGGGTTCTCGATCGAGCCGCGGATTTTGCAGAGTGCATGGTTCCGGCCGCATAACGTGAGCGAGGAGGCAGAAGGTCTGTATCTGGTGGGCGCGGGGACGCACCCGGGGGCCGGACTGCCGGGGGTGATTTCCAGCGCCGAGGTGTTGGATAGCCTGGTGCCCGACCCGGAAACGGTGGCCGAAAGATGATCGCCCCGCAGGATATGGCGCATTGCGAGGCGGCGATACGGCATGGGTCATTGTCGTTTCACGCCGCATCGCGCCTGTTGCCGGCCCATGTGCGCAATCCGGCCTTGGCGCTTTATGCCTTTTGCCGTCTGGCGGATGACGCAGTGGACTTGCAGCCCGAAAAGGCCAGCGCCGTCTTGCGCCTGCACGAGCGGTTGGATCTGGCCTATGCGGGCAAGCCGCGCAATTCACCGGCCGATCGCGCCTTTGCCGCCATCATCGAAGATTACGACATGCCGCGCGCCTTGCCAGAGGCGCTTTTGGAAGGTTTGGCTTGGGACGCGATGGAGACACGGTACGCGACCCTGTCTGAGTTGCGCAGTTACGCGGCCCGCGTTGCCTCGGCCGTGGGTGTGATGATGTGCGTTTTGATGCGAGTGCGCGACCAAAATGCGCTGGCGCGGGCCAGTGATTTGGGTGTGGCGATGCAGTTGACCAACATTGCCCGCGATGTCGGCGAAGACGCCCGTGAGGGGCGCCTGTACCTGCCCACAGACTGGATGGAGGAGGCGGGGCTTGCGCCAGAGGCCTTTCTTGAGTCGCCGCGCCCGACGCCGGTTGTCGCCCAACTGGTGAAACGGTTGTTGCATGAGGCGGATGAGCTTTATGCTCGGTCCGAGGCCGGAATCGCAGCCTTGCCGCTTTCGTGTCGTCCGGGCATTTTTGCGGCGCGCTATATCTACGCGGGGATTGGAGGTCAGTTGCGCCGTGCTGGATGTGATTCGATCTCGGCGCGGGCCCGCACCAATGGGGCGCAAAAAATTGGGTGGTTGTGCCTGTCTGGCCTACGTGCGGCGGGTAGCGTTGTCATGCCAACATCGCCGGTGATCTTTGCGCAGCCTTCGCCCGAAACGGCGTTTCTGGTCGAGGCGGCCGCGGAGGAAACTGTGCCTGTGAATGACTGGAGCGATACGCTCTATGAGACCATGGCCGGTCTCAAGGCGCAGGATGCCGCACGCAATGAGGCATTGAAGCAACCTGCTGCGGAAGGTAGTGTCACGGCATGATTTGGGTCTATTTCGCGATTTTCTTGGCGGCTTGTTTCGCAGCGGGTAGCACCGGCGGCCTGTTTCCGCCCGGGGCGTGGTATAAGCGGTTGAACAAACCCAGCTGGACCCCACCCAATTGGCTGTTCCCTGTGGCCTGGACCACCCTTTATATTTGTATGGCGACGGCAGGCGCCCGCGCCGCAATCAGCCCCGACAATGGTTTGGCCATGGCGCTTTGGTCTTTGCAAATCGCGCTGAACGGTCTGTGGACGCCTGTATTTTTCGGCCTGCGCAACATGCGCCTTGGCTTGATTGTGCTGGTTGGGCTATGGGTGTCGGTCGCGGCGACGATGGTCGCGCTTTGGATGGTGGATTGGTTGGCCGGTGCGTTGTTCATCCCGTATCTGGTTTGGGTCAGCGTTGCTGGGGCCCTGAACCTGTCGGTACTGCGTTTGAACCCCGATGCGGCCGCCGCACCCTCCGAAAGCTAATCAAAGCGCCAGCGGTTCCGGCGCGGCACGCGCACGGCAAGCATCGGCTTGAGCAGTGGCGAGCGAAAGCGTTTGAGATCAAGCGCTTCGTGCACGCCGACCGTGTCCTCACCGTTGATCCGGGTTTTTACCGTTGCGCGGCTGTAGAATGGCGCATCCAGCATGCTTTGAACTTGTTCGGGCTGCGCCCCGGAATCGGCGCGGATTTCACGGCGCAGGGCCCAAAGGCTGCGTTTCAACCGCGCCTTTGGGGGTGGCGTGATGGCTTTGGCATGGCCGCAATCGTCAAATTGAACACCGACCCCAAGTTCGGAGCCATCAAGCCGTTTGGCATCGTAAAAGCAGGTGGAGCCGCGCCCGGTGGGAAAACGCCCCCATGTCCAATAGCTGAAGTCTTGTTCAAGGGCGCGCGTGCCAAAGTTGGCATCGAAATAGCCATGCCCATCCCATTGCCAACCCTGTGCCTCAAGGTCGACACGGATTGAGCAGGTCGGCGCGAAGGGGCGCCAGATATGCGCGCCATCCTCGGTCAGCGGCAATTCCACCGAGGTCAGCGCCGTGGGGCGCACCCTGATTGTGCCCCGCACCCGCAAGACCAAGGGCGGTGAGCCGATTTCGTTGATGGCAATCACCAGCTCTTCGCCAGTCCAGTGCAAGGATGAGGGGCCAACCGTAAAGTGATCCGGCGATTGGCGCAGGGCGCTTTGGCCCCGATCGGTCATGGTGAAGCGCCCTCCGGGGCCATAGGTGGCCACGTTGATGCAGACGTTGTTTTCCGGCGCGCGCCGCCCTGACCATGCATACCAAGGTGAAAACACCGAACCGATGAAGGCGATGATGCTTAGCGATCGCCCGCCGCCGTCACTGATCCCGTCGATATACCACCATGCGTATCCGTTTGGCGGGACCGCGATGTTGAAGTTCGGTCGCTCAAGATCGCCTCGGCCGCGTGCCGCGCGGAGAGGGCTGCCATCGGCACACCCGCCCCCGGATGCGTCCCGCCCCCGACCAGATACAGCCCCTTGATCGGTGTCCGGGCCGTGGGCCTCTGAAAAGTTGCGGTCGTGCCATGTGGGCTCTGCCCGTAGAGGGAACCTGCCGTCGCCGGAAAAAGGGTGTCGAAGCCCTGCGGCGTGGTCAGCGCTGGGCTCTGCGGTATCGGATCGAAGGTCAGGCCGAATTTGGCCAGCGTCTGGAAGCTGCGAGTCTGGCATCGGGAAAACTCCTCGGGTGTCTGCATGTCAGTCAGGGGGGCGGCGTTGGCAATGATCTCGAACCGTTCAACTGGCGGTGGGGCCGCGCCGGTCGCGCGATCCTGCGCGCAGATATAAAGGGTAGGGTCAGGCACAAGGCGGCCTTGGGCGATGGCATCGAATTCAGGTTTCGCCTGATCGCGGAAAAACACATTGTGATAGGCCAAATCGGGGCCATTGGGTGTTGCCGCAAAGGCCCAGACTTCGGCCGAAAGACTGCGCGGGATGCGTTTGGTTTGTGGCGCCACAGAGGTTGCGGGTTTGCCCAAAAGACCGGTGGCCAAGGCGCGGGGATCGCCATTGAAAACAATGATATCGGAGGTATGGATGGTTCCGTCTGTCAGTCGAACACCAGTGGCATCACCTGCGTGGACCATGATGTCAGAGACATCCGCGTCATAGTGAAAATGCACTCCCTTGCTGTTGGCGAGCGATTGCAGCGCACAGGCCAATTGGTGCATGCCGCCTTTGACGGCCCAGACCCCCGCCGCCTCGGCCTGCCAAATAAGCGAGAGGAGCGCGGGCACTTCATAGGGTGAGCCGCCTATATAGGTCGCGTAGCGGCCAAAAAGCTGCGCAAGCCGCGAGTCATCAAAACTGCGATCAAGCAATTGCGCGAGTGTCGCCGTCGGGGCCATGTCCGGTATCAGCCATGGCCGGGCCGCAACATGCATTGCAAGCCCGGGCAAGGACGGGGCGGGGGCCTGCATCATCGGCGCATCGAAGCCCTCGAACAACCGGCGTGCGCGATGTGCGAACTTGCGAAATTGCTTGGCGGCGCGCGCTCCGGCAAAGGCGTGGATAGCTTCGGTGTTCCTGGTCTCGTCATCAAACAGGTCCAGCGTGCTGCCGTCCGGCCAGAAATGCCGCGCGATGCAATGCTGGGGGATAAGCGTGATATGATCCTCAAGCCGCGTTCCGAGGGTCTGGAACAGGTCGTCAAAGACCGCGCGCATGGTCAGAACGGTCGGTCCCGCATCCAAAGGGCCAGCCGCCGAGGGCAGGGTACGCATGCGACCGCCGGGGGCGGAATGGCGTTCCAACACGGTGACGTGCAGACCTGCCTGCGCAAGACGCGCTGCTGCAGCAAGGCCCGCGACGCCCGCGCCAATCACGATTGCGCGCGATCCCGCAGATCCGGAGGAAGCCTTGGATGTCATGGCTCGAGTGTTGACTCGTTCGATAAAAGTGTCCAGTGTAATTTACATTATAGATGTCATTAATGTATGACACGGATCACTTCAAGGAGGGTGAAATGCATCTATCCGACCGGATTGACAGCGCCTTGGCGCGCGCGCTTGGCCGCGTGCAGGTCGAGACAGCCCCGGCCAAATTGAGCCAAGCCTTGAGTTACGCAATTTTGCCCGGAGGCGCGCGGATACGGCCGACGATCCTTCTGTCGGTGGCTGGCGCCTGTGGCGATGATTGCCCGGCGATGAGTGATGCGGCGGCAGCCGCGCTGGAATTGATCCACTGCGCCAGTCTGGTGCATGATGATCTGCCCTGTTTCGACGATGCCGATACCCGGCGCGGCAAGCCTACGGTGCATCGGGCCTATTCCGAGCCTTTGGCGGTTTTGACCGGCGATAGCCTTATTATGCTGGCGTTTGAAATCCTCGTGCGGGCGGGGCGGGCAGAAGATGCAAACCTGCGCGCGGCGCAGCTGGTTCTGTCGCTGTCGCAGCGGTCGGGCATGCCGGGCGGCATTTGCGCCGGGCAAGGCTGGGAAAGCGAAGCTTCGATTGATCTGAGGGCCTATCATATGTCGAAGACGGCGGCGCTGTTTATTGCGTCGACGGAAATGGGTGCGATCTCGGCCGGTCATGACCCCGAGCCATGGCGCGATCTTGGGGCTTTGATCGGTGAGGCGTTTCAGGTGGCCGATGATCTGCGTGATGCACTTCTGGACGAAGAGGCACTGGGCAAGCCGGTGGGTCAGGACGACCTTCATGGACGGCCAAACGCGGTTGCCACACTTGGAGTGAAGGGGGCCAGGGCGCATTTGTCGGATATTCTGGCCGGGGCCATCGCCTCGATCCCGTCATGCCCGGGTGAGGCGGATCTGGCCAAGATGGTGCGGCGCCAAGCGCAAGCGATCATGCCCAAGCTACCTGAACGCTATCAGGTCTGATCGGTGTCCGCGTTCAGTGACCTGCCGGGCCGGGCCGCGCGGCCCAAAAGCCAATGGCGGGGATGGTTTGCGCGTCTGGTGGCAAGGCCCGGATTTCAGAAATTCGCCGCGAATGTTCCGCTGATCGGATCCATGGCGCGTCGGGATGGCGCCGAGATTTTCGATATTTTGCAAGGCTTTGTTGCCTCTCAAGTGCTGCTGGCCTTGATCAAGCTGGAGGTGCTTCAAGATCTTTTGAGTGGCCCTGTGACTGCTGAAGAGGCGGCGCTTGGGCGCCAAGTGCCGCATGACCGAATGGAGGCTTTGTTGCGGGCGGGCACCGCCCTGAGCCTGCTCAAACGTGGGCGGGATGGGCGCTTTTCCCTGGCGCGCAAAGGGGCGGCTATTCTTGGGGTGCCGGGTCTGACGGATATGATCCGGCACAATGCGGCGTTCTACAAGGATATGGCCGACCCGGTCGCAATCTTGCGTGGTGAGGGCGAGACGCATCTGGCGCAATTCTGGCCTTATGTGTTGGGTGGGGACAGCGATGTGGCATGTGATGAGGCCCTGAGGTATTCCGGCCTGATGGCCAAGTCGCAAGTGCTTGTGGCCGAGGACACGCTGCGCGCCGTGTCATTGCGTGGGGTGGAAACCGTGATGGACGTGGGCGGCGGATCGGGCGTTTTCCTGTCCGAGGCACTGTGGCGGCACCGCCGGTTGCGCGCCATGCTGGTGGATTTGCCGAGTGTCATTCCGGCTGCTGAGTCGCGGTTGGCGTCATCGGGGATTTTGGGCCGTGTCTCGCTGCATCCCGGATCGTTTCGCGATGGGGCTTTGCCCAAGGGGGCTGATGCCATATCCCTTGTCCGTGTGCTCTATGATCATGACGATGCGACGGTGCGCGATTTGCTGGCCAAGGCCTTTGATGCGCTTCCGCCGGGCGGGCTTTTGATCATCTCAGAACCGATGGCGGGCGGGGCGCGCCCCGAGCGCGCGGGAGACATCTATTTTTCCTTTTATACCATGGCGATGGGTACCGGACGGGCGCGATCGCCCGAGCGGATTTCAGAGCTGTGCGAAGAGGCCGGGTTCCTAGGATCCAGCCAGCCCCGCCCGCGGCGGCCTTACGTGACGCGCGTCCTGACTTGCGTCAAGCCTGTCTGACGTCCAATACATCTAACGTGTAAACAAATATTGACATCTGGGTGTGTATGGTTAGACTTACAACTGGCACTGCCGCCAATTTCCGCAGAATCCGTTTGAGGGTGGTGGAAAGACAGACAGGAGGCGACCATGCATACCCGCGCTGTCTACCTGAATGGTCCTGAGGATCTTCATTTGGACACCCTTGCGCTCAAGGCGCCGGGCGCGGGGGATATTGTCGTAGATATTGCGCATTCGGGGATTTCCACGGGCACCGAAAAGCTTTTTTGGTCTGGAAAGATGCCGCCATTTCCTGGCATGGGCTATCCGCTTGTGCCCGGCTATGAGGCCGCGGGCGAAGTGGTGGAGGCCGGACCAGGGACGGGTTTCAAGGCTGGAGATACCGTTTTCGTCCCCGGGTCGAATTGTTTCAGTGAGGCCTATGGTCTATTCGGTGGCGCCGCGTCGCGGCTTGTAACCGATGCGGGGCGCGTCACGCGCATTGAGTCTTCGCTAGGGGCAGAAGGTGCGCTTTTGGCGCTGGCCGCGACTGCGCGCCATGCGATGGCCGGGCTGGACAAGGCCGTGCCGGACTTGATCGTGGGGCACGGTGTGCTGGGCCGTCTTCTGGCGCGGCTGACCGTTGCGGCAGGGGCACCTGCGCCCACGGTATGGGAAACCCAAGCCGACCGGTGCAGTGGCGCCGAAGGCTATGAGGTCATCAACCCCGAAGAGGACACCCGCCAAGATTATCGCGCAATTTATGACGCATCGGGCAATCCGGACATTCTCAATGATCTGGTGGGGCGCATCGCCAAGGGCGGCGAGATCGTTCTGGCGGGCTTTTACCCGCAGGCCCTGAGCTTTGCGTTTCCGCCGGCCTTCATGAAGGAGGCTCGGTTCCGGGTGGCTGCTGAATGGACGCCCGAAGACCTGCAGGCCACGGCGGCGCTGATCGAAACCGGCGCGTTGAGCCTTGGTGGTTTGATAACCCACAACGCCCCCGCCGAACAGGCTCCGAAGGCCTATCGCACGGCGTTTGAAGACCCTGCTTGCCTGAAAATGATACTCAATTGGGAGGACGCCGCGTGAAGGACGACATACCTAATCTAAAAGATTTCGACCAACGTCTACGAGAGGAAGCGCATGAAGACCTGGCGGATGTGATCCACGAAGGGGAGCCAACCCAGAAGACCCAGATCATCGCGATCTATGGCAAGGGTGGCATCGGCAAAAGTTTCACACTGGCAAACCTCAGCCACATGATGGCCGAGCAAGGCAAGCGTGTCCTGCTGATTGGTTGCGATCCGAAATCCGACACGACCAGCTTGCTCTTTGGCGGCAAGGCGTGCCCTACGATCATTGAAACCTCGACCAAGAAAAGCCTCGCGGGTGAACAGGTCGCGATCGGTGATGTCTGTTTCAAGCGGGGCGGTGTTTTCGCCATGGAGCTTGGCGGCCCCGAAGTGGGCCGTGGCTGTGGAGGCCGGGGCATCATTCACGGGTTCGAGCTTTTGGAAAAGTTGGGCTTTCATGATTGGGATTTCGATTACGTCCTTTTGGATTTCCTAGGTGATGTGGTTTGCGGCGGCTTCGGTCTGCCGATTGCCCGCGACATGGCGCAGAAGGTGATCCTGGTCGCGTCGAACGATCTACAGTCATTGTATGTGGCCAACAACGTTTGCTCGGCGGTGGAGTATTTCCGCAAGCTGGGGGGCAATGTTGGCGTCGCGGGGTTGGTGGTGAACAAGGATGACCACTCGGGCGAGGCGCAGGCATTTGCAGAGGCGGTCGATATCCCGGTGCTGGCCGCCATTCCCCAAGATGACGATCTGCGCAAGAAATCTGCCAATTATCAGATTGTTGGCACCTCCGAGAGCCAATGGGGCAACCTGTTTGCCGAATTGGCCGAGGCGGTTTCACTGGCCCCGCCAGTCCGGCCGGCGCCGTTGGATCAGGACGGTCTGCTGGACCTCTTTGATGGATCGGACACCGGGGCCGGCGTGACGCTGGAACCGGCCACCGACGAGGACATGCGCGGCAAGCATGCCGAAACCAAGCCCTCGCTCGAAGTCATCTATGACGACGCATGAAAGGAACCCCATGAGTGACGAGATCACATATGATGCCGCCCATGAAGCCGAGGTGATCAAGGGCAAGTCCGATGAACCGACCCCGGACACGGCGGGTGCGCCGGAGCTTGGCTGTCACTCGGGGGGGGAAATGGAAAAGGCCGCGCGGATGGCGGGGCAGTCAGACATTTTGGACCAATACGCCAAGGATTACCCGCAAGGCCCGCATGACAAACCGCAATCCATGTGTCCCGCGTTCGGCTCTCTGCGTGTCGGCCTGCGGATGAAGCGAGTGGCGACGGTGCTGAGTGGCTCGGCCTGCTGTGTTTACGGGCTGAGTTTCGTCAGTCATTTTTACGGCGCGCGCCGCTCGGTCGGGTATGTGCCGTTCAACTCGGAATCGCTGGTCACCGGCAAATTATTTGAGGACATCCGCGACAGCGTGCATGAATTGGCCGACCCTGATCGCGTTGACGCAGTGGTGGTGACAAACCTCTGCGTGCCCACGGCAAGCGGTGTGCCCCTGCGCCTTTTGCCCAAAGAAATCAATGGGGTGCGGATCGTCGGCATTGATGTGCCGGGGTTTGGTATCCCCACCCATGCCGAGGCCAAGGATGTGCTGGCAGGCGCGATGCTGAACTATGCGCGCCAAGAAAGCGAAGCGGGCCCCGTGGCCGCCCCTGCGGGGGGTGTTTCGGATCGGCCCACAGTGAGCCTGTTGGGCGAGATGTTCCCGGCGGACCCGGTCATGATCGGCCAGATTCTGGCGCCAATGGGCCTTGCCGCCGGGCCGGTCGTGCCCTGCCGCGAATGGCGTGAGCTTTATGCCGCGCTTGATTGTGGTGCCGTGGCGGCGATCCACCCGTTCTATACCGCCGCCGTGCGCGAATTCGAGGCTGCAGGCCGCCCCATCGTGGGAAGTGCGCCCGTGGGCTATGATGGCACTGCCGATTGGTTGAGCAATATCGGCCAAGCTTTTGGTTTGCCGCAGGAAAAAATCGCGGACGCGCAAAATGCGTTTCTGCCGGTGATCAAGACCGCGCTTGGGGCGGCTCCAATCAATGGCACAATTACCTTGAGTGGCTATGAAGGCAGCGAACTATTGGTCGCCCGCCTGCTGATCGAAAGTGGGGCGGATGTGCCCTATGTGGGCACGGCCTGCGCCAAATCGCCGTGGTCCGAAGCCGATGCCGAATGGCTGCGCAGCAAGGGGGTGACGGTGAAATTCCGCGCCTCATTGGAAGATGATTGCGCCGCAATGGAGGCTGTGAAACCCGACCTTGCCATCGGCACGACACCTGTCGTTCAAAAGGCAAAAGAGCAAGGAATTCCAGCGCTTTACTTCACAAACCTGATCTCTGCGCGGCCGCTTATGGGACCGGCGGGCGCGGGCAGTCTGGCCGAGGTTGTCAATGCTGCCATCGCCGGCAAGGCGCGTATGGATCATATGCGCGAATTCTTTGAGGGCGTGGGCTCGGGTGACAGCGCGGGCGTATGGGAAGGCAAGCCCAACATACGCGAGGATTATCGGGCGCTGAACCTCAAGAAGTTGGAAAAACAAAAGCGCGCCGCCAAGGCGCAGGAGATGATGTGATGGCTTGGGAAAGGGCAAAAACCCGCGTCGGTCTCACGTCGGTATGCCGTCGGTATTTCGCCGGTAAGAAAGGCGGGCTGGCATGTTGATCCAAGACCACGATCGCGCCGGGGGCTATTGGGGCGCTGTCTATGCCTTCTGCGCCGTCAAGGGCCTTCAGGTCGTGATTGATGGGCCGGTCGGCTGCGAGAACCTGCCGGTGACAAGCGTACTACATTACACCGATGCCCTGCCGCCGCACGAATTGCCCATTGTCGTCACCGGCCTTGGTGAAGAAGAACTTGGCCGCGAGGGCACCGAAGGCGCGATGAAGCGCGCCTGGGGGACGTTGGACCCAGCCTTGCCGGCGGTGGTCGTCACGGGGTCAATCGCCGAGATGATCGGCGGGGGGGTCACACCACAAGGCACCAACCTGCAACGGTTCTTGCCGCGCACCATCGACGAAGATCAATGGCAGGCCGCCGACAGGGCGATGACTTGGCTGTTCACCGAATTCGGGATGACCAAGGGCCGTATGCCCAAAGAGAAGAAACGCGAAGAGGGGGCCGCCCCGCGCGTCAATATCCTTGGGCCGATGTATGGCACATTCAACATGCCAAGCGATCTGGCCGAGATCCGGCGGCTGGTTGAAGGGATCGGTGCCGAGGTCAACATGGTGTTGCCACTGGGCGCCCATCTGGCTGAGATGCGCGATCTGGTGAATGCCGACGCAAATATCTGCATGTATCGCGAGTTTGGCCGTGGTTTGGCCGAGGTTCTGGACAAGCCCTATGTGCAAGCGCCCATCGGTGTTGAGTCGACGACATTGTTCTTGCGTAAGTTGGGCGAATTGCTGGGTCTTGATCCAGAGCCGTTTATCGAGCGTGAAAAACACTCCACGTTGAAGCCGGTGTGGGATTTGTGGCGCTCGGTGACGCAGGATTTTTTTGCCACGGCGAATTTCGGCATCGTGGCAAGCGAAACCTATGCCCGCGGTATCCGGCATTTCCTTGAAAATGATCTGGGCCTGCCTTGCGCCTTTGCGGTGGCACGTTGTGCCGGGACGAAGACCAACAACGAAGAAGTGCGCGCGATGATCGCACAGAAACGCCCGATGATCCTGATGGGGTCGATCAACGAAAAGATGTATCTGGCCGAAACCGCGGGCGGGCATGGGCCAAGCCCTGCGTTCATTCCCGCCTCGTTTCCCGGGGCCGCGATCCGGCGCGCCACGGGCACGCCAATGATGGGCTATGCCGGGGCGACCTACCTGTTGCAGGAGGTCTGCAACGGGCTGTTCGATGCGCTTTTCCACATTCTGCCGCTGGGCGCCGAGATGGACGCAGGTGAGGCGACGCCAACACCGCTGCGCCGCGATTTTCCATGGGATGCGGACGCCAGCCGAGAGCTGGACCGGATCGTGGCCAGCCATCCCGTCTTGACCCGAATTTCTGCTGCCAAATCCCTGCGCGATGCTGCCGAGCACGCCGCCCTTCGCCAAGGGCAGGATCGGGTGGTTCTTGAGACCGTTCAATCGCTTTCGCCCGATACGGGCACAATAGTTCACAAGGAGGACTGAACCGATGACTGACATGACATCGAACCCACCCGAACGTGGCCGTAACGGCCGCCGTCGCAGTGTTGAGTACCAGGTCTATTTCACGTTGATTTTCTTCGTTTCGTTGCCATTCGCAAGTTTGCGCTGGGCGCGTGACGTGGCGCGGTATCGCACCCTGAACCTGCGTGGCCCGTTGGCGCGCGCATGGGCGGAAGCGGACCGGATGACACCATTCATTTTCTCGGTCTGAGTCCCGCAAAGGGCCAGTAATCCGAGATACGACCTGCCTGTCCTTTCGGGGGCGGACAGAAACCTGAGGGACCGTGAAGGCCCCGAAGGCACCCGGCCGCGGGGTTCGCGGCGTCAGCATAACGTTCCGGAGGAAAGTTCATGGCTGATAAATCCGACCTGTCCTTCACAGGTCTCACAAACGAGCAGGCCCAGGAGCTGCATTCGGTTTATATGGGTGGCCTTTGGCTGTTCACACTGATCGCAGTGGTCGCGCACATCGCGACCTTTCTTTGGTTTCCTTGGTTCTAAGGAAAGGGTTTGAACAATGACTATAGCTAAGTTTTACAAAATCTGGCTCATTTTCGACCCCCGCCGCGTTTTCGTGGCGCAGGGGGCGTTTCTGTTCCTGCTCGCAGCGATGATTCACCTCGTGCTTCTCAGCACCGACGGTTTCAACTGGTTTGAAATCGCGGCCGAGAAGTACGGGCGCTGATAGCTGATCACAGCGATCGCTGCGGGCGGGTTCGCCCGCCCGCAGCTACCAATATAATTTTTAAGCGGTCTCCAAAGCTGCGCTACGCGCTTTGAAAGGCCGAAAAACGCGGAGACTACGAAAATGGCTTTGCTCAGTTTCGAACGGAAATACCGGGTCCGCGGAGGGACGTTGATTGGCGGCGATCTGTTCGACTTTTGGGTCGGACCATTTTACGTTGGCTTCTTTGGGGTCACGACGACCTTTTTCGCGTTGCTCGGGACCATCCTGATTTTTTGGGGCGCCTCACAACAAGGCACCTTCAATCCATGGCTTATCAATATTGCGCCGCCTGACCTGAAATACGGTTTGGGCCTGGCCCCTTTGATGGAAGGGGGGTTGTGGCAGATCATCACGATCTGTGCGCTTGGCGCGTTCATCAGTTGGGCGCTGCGCGAGGTGGAAATTTGCCGCAAGCTGGGCATGGGGTATCACGTGCCTGTCGCCTTCAGCTTTGCGATTTTCGCTTATGCCACACTGGTGGTGTTCCGTCCGCTTTTGATGGGCGCTTGGGGGCATGGCTTTCCTTACGGGATCTTCAGTCACCTCGATTGGGTGAGCAATACCGGCTATGCCTATCTGCATTTCCATTACAATCCGGCGCATATGCTAGCGGTGACCTTCTTCTTTACCACGACACTGGCCTTGGCCTTGCATGGCGGTTTGATCCTGTCAGCGGCGAACCCGGAAAAGGGTGAAGAGATGAAAACGCCCGATCACGAGGATACCTTTTTCCGTGATTTCATCGGCTATTCGGTTGGCACGCTGGGCATTCACCGTGTCGGTCTCTTGCTGGCGCTCAATGCCGGGTTCTGGTCGGCGATCTGTATCATCATAAGCGGCCCGGTTTGGACCAAGGGCTGGCCCGAATGGTGGAACTGGTGGCTTGAGGCGCCGATCTGGCCCAGCCAAGTGGGGATGTAATCATGATCGAGTATCAAAACATATTTACACAAGTTCAGGTGCAGGGCACGCCCGAATGGGGCATGGATGACACCGGCGGACGTCTGAGCGAAGAACGGGCGGGCAAGCCGTTCTTCTCCAAGCTGGCGGGGTGGATCGGGAATGCCCAGATCGGGCCGATCAACCTTGGTATGCTCGGGGTGGTCAGCCTGCTGACCGGGACGCTGTGGTTCGTCATCGTCGGGTTCAACATGCTGGCGCAGGTGGGGTGGTCTATCCCCGAGTTTCTGCGGCAGGGGTTCTGGCTGGCGTTGGAGCCGCCGGGCCCGGAGCATGGCCTGTCGATCCCGCCGCTGGATGAAGGGGGCTGGTATATCATCTCGTCCTTATTCCTGCTGGTGGCGGTCTTGGCGTGGTGGGCGCGCAGCTATCAGCTGGCTGTCAGTCACAAGATGGGCAAGCATGTCTTCTGGGCTTTCGGCTCGGCGATCTGGCTGTTCCTGGTGCTGGGCCTGTTCCGTCCGGTCCTTATGGGATCATGGAGCGAGGCGGTGCCTTATGGCATTTTCCCGCACCTTGATTGGACGACGGCCTTCAGCATTCGCTATGGCAACCTTTACTACAACCCGTTCCACTGCCTTTCGATTGTCTTCCTTTATGGCTCGGTTCTGCTGTTCGCCATGCACGGGGCGACGATCCTTGCGGTCACGCGTTTCGGCGGCGACCGGGAGCTTGAGCAGATCGTTGACCGTGGCACGGCCAGTGAGCGTGCCGCCCTGTTCTGGCGCTGGACCATGGGGTTCAACGCCACGATGGAAGGCATTCACCGCTGGGCTTGGTGGTTTGCGGTGCTGACGCCGATCACCGGCGGGATAGGCATTCTGCTGACCGGGACGGTCGTGGACAACTGGTTCATCTGGGCACAGGAGCACAACTTTGCGCCGATGTATGACGGCTCATATGGCTACGAGGCTTACGGCACTTACGAAGCCTTCATCGTGCAGGAGGATTGATCCATGTTTCCCAAATGGTTTAATAAATGGAACCGCGAGAACCCCACCAATATCTATGGCCCGGCGGTCATTATCGGGGTGATCGGCGCGGCCGTCTTTACGGCCACCATGCTGGTGGCATGGGGGCAGCCTTTTGCCACCAACAGCATGCAGACCGGGCCGCGTGGTACCGGCATGTCGGTGCCTGAGTTCAAGGCCGCCTTGGCCACACCTGACCCCGATATCGAGCTGCTGCTGGAAGATCCGCCATATCTGCCCGAACCGGGCGAGGAACTGGCCGGGGATATCTATGAGAACGTGCAGGTTCTGGGCGATCTGACCGATGCCAATTTCAACCGCCTGATGGCGGCGATGACCCGTTGGGTCGCGCCCGAGCAGGGTTGTGCCTATTGTCATGGCGACGGGGGGATGGAGACCTATGGCGAGGACAACCTTTACACCAAGGTCGTCGCCCGCCGGATGATCCAGATGACCCAGACCCTAAATGAAAGCTGGGCCGGGCACGTCAATGCCAACAAGGAGGTGGGCGTGACCTGCATGACCTGTCACCGGGGGCAGAATGTGCCAAGTGATATCTGGTTCAAACTGGGCAACGTGAACGAAGCGACAGAGGGATGGCCCGCCATTCAGAACCGCGCCACGGCGCAGTCGCAATCGACCTCGCTGCCATCGGATGCCTTGGAGAAATACCTTCTGGATGGTGAAATCATCGGGGTGCATGATCTGGAAAGTCGCGTAGCCGGTGTGCCGGGCGAGGATGGCTATCCCGGTATCCAGCAGGCCGAGCGGACCTATTCGCTGATGAACTATGTCAGTAATTCGCTGGGGGTGAACTGTGTCTTTTGCCACAACAGCCGGGCGTTTTATGACGGTTCGCAGGTGACGCCGCAGTGGGCCACCGAAAGCCTTGGTATCCAGATGGTTCTTGAACTGAACAACGACTATCTTGTGCCGCTCAAGGATGAATACCCCGCTGAACGCTTGGGGCCGGTTCATCAGGATGCGCCAAAGGCCGCCTGCAAGACCTGCCACAAAGGGTATCAGCAGCCGCTTCAGGGCACCAATGTCATCAAGGATTGGCCGGAATTGGCCACGACGGGTGCGCCGGACTACGGCGACTAAGACAACGCGGGGCGGTGCCATGATGTGCCGCCCCGCTTTACATCGCGCCGTCTGCATCACGCCCGTTGCCGGGCGGTGCCAGAGCCACCGTAAAGGGGGAAGCGATGACCAAGGATTTACCCAACACACCACTGCTTGATCGGGTGGCCGGGCCTGCGGACCTGCGCCAGATGCCCGACAGCGATTTGACGGCTCTGGCCGGTGAACTGCGCGCCGAATTGATCTCGGCGGTGTCGCAAACCGGGGGGCACCTTGGATCTAGTCTTGGGGTGGTGGAGTTGAGCGTGGCACTCCACGCGGTCTTCAACACACCGATGGACAAGCTGATCTGGGATGTGGGGCATCAATGCTATCCCCACAAGATCCTGACCGGGCGGCGGGAGCGCATCCGCACCCTGCGCCAGAAGGACGGTCTATCGGGCTTCACCAAGCGGGCCGAGTCGGCGCATGATCCCTTTGGCGCGGCGCATTCTTCGACCTCGATCAGTGCCGCATTGGGCTTTGCCGTGGGGCGCGACATGGGGCAGGCCACCGGCGATGCGATCGCGGTGATCGGCGATGGGGCGATCAGTGCCGGCATGGCCTATGAGGCCTTGAACAACGCAGGCCATGAAGGGCGGCGGTTGTTCGTGATCCTCAATGACAACGAGATGAGCATCGCGCCGCCCGTGGGGGCGATGTCGTCTTACCTCAGCCGGATGTATGCCAATGAGCCTCTGGCCAAGATGCGGTCGCTGGCCGAAGGGTTTGAGAGCGCGATGCCCGCGCCCATGCGCGAGGGGGCCAAGCGGGCCCGCCAACTGGTGAGTGGCATCACCGCAAGTGGCACCCTGTTCGAAGAGCTGGGTTTTGACTATGCCGGTCCGATTGATGGCCACGACATGAATCAGCTTTTGCCGGTGCTGCGCGCCGCCCGTGCGCGGGCCACGGGACCGGTTCTTATTCATTGCTGCACGGTCAAGGGCAAAGGATACCAGCCTGCCGAAAGCAGCGCCGACAAATATCATGGCGTGTCGAAATTCGATGTGGAAACAGGAACGCAGGCCAAGGCAAAGCCCGGCGCGCCCAGCTATACCAGCGTGTTCGGCAACGCCCTTGCAGACGAGGCTGCGCGCGACCCGGATATCGTTGCGGTGACGGCGGCCATGCCGGATGGCACAGGCGTTTCAAAAATGGCCGAGCGTTTCCCGTCGCGCGTCTTTGACGTGGGGATCGCCGAGCAACACGGCGTGACCTTCGCGGCAGGAATGGCGGCGAGTGGGCTGAAACCTTTTTGCGCGATCTATTCGACTTTCCTGCAACGTGGCTATGACCAAGTTGTGCATGACGTGGCGCTTCAGGGGCTTCCGGTGCGGTTTGCCATTGATCGTGCGGGGCTTGTCGGGGCCGACGGAGCGACCCATGCCGGGGCCTTCGATATCGGGTATCTGACCAGCCTGCCGGGCTTTACCGTGATGGCCGCCGCTGATGAGGCCGAGCTGGTGCATATGGTGGCCACTGCCGCCGCGCATGATGTGGGGCCTATCGCGTTTCGCTTTCCGCGCGGGGCGGGGACTGGCGTTGAACGGCCCGGCCGAGGCGAGGTCTTGCCCATCGGCAAGGGCCGGATGCTGCGAGAGGGCGCGGATGTGGCGATCCTGTCTTTTGGGGCGCATCTTTCCGAATGTCTGGCCGCCGCTGACATGCTAGAGGCGGAGGGGATTGGAGTGAGCGTGGCCGATGCCCGCTTTGCCAAGCCGCTGGATGGTGATCTGGTTGCTGCGCTGGCGCGCGATCACCGGGTTCTGCTGACGGTCGAGCAAGGCGCCGAAGGCGGCTTTGGGTCGGTGGTCATGCATGAATTGGCCCGCCGCGGGGCCTTTGATCGCGGGCTGGCCATCCGCAATGTCACCCTGCCGGATCGTTTCATCGAACAGGCCAGCCCAGCCGAGATGTATGCAGACGCGGGCATGACGGCGCTCGATATCTGCGAAACCGCGCGCAATGCGCTTTCGGGGGGCGGGCAGGTGGTGCCGCTGAGCTTGGCGAAATAGGGGGCAAGAGCCCTCCAATGAAAAAGCCGCGCTTAATCAAGCGCGGCTTTTTGTTTGGCGGCTGCCGGAGTGAAACGGTTTACATCGCTTCATCCGGTCCGACGGATGCCAGATAGGCCCAGACATTCACGGCATCTTCGGCTTTGCGGACCTGATAGGACATTTTCCCGCGCCCGTCTTCGCCGGTATAGTCTTGCAACCATCCGGTCGGGTCCTGCACATAGCCGACGAAACTTTCTTCATCCCATTCAAGGCCTTGCTCGCCTGCGGCTTCCAGCAAACCAGAATAGCGGAAATCCTCGACCGAGCCTGCGACGCGGCCGACGACGCCGTAAAGGTTCGGGCCGACACGCCCGCCGCGCACGATGTTGTTGCCGTCGTCATCCACGATCATGTGGCAGGCTTTGCATTGGCGGAACGTCTTTTCACCGGCCTCCGCATCGCCCGAGGCATGATCGTCTGCCAGCACTTGAGTGGCCACAGCGGTCGCGGCAAGAATGGTCAAAAACTTAAATTGCATTGGAAACTCCCGGTTAAGTTAAACAACGATCCTAGATAGCTCGTCATGAGTGAAGTCAAATTCACGCAACTGCATGTGCGATGGCGCATTGTTTCCACAATACAGTTAGCGCTTCGACGAGATGGTCGATGTCTGCTTCAGAATGGAGAGGGCCGGGCGTAAACCGCAGCCGTTCGGTGCCCTTGGGGACAGTTGGGTAATTGATCGGTTGCACATAGACCCCCCAGTCGCGCATCAGGATATCGGCTAGCATCCGGCATTTCACCGGATCCTTGATCATCACCGGGATGATGTGACTGGGGTTGTGCAAGTGCGGAATGCCGTGCGCGTCCAGCTTGGCGCGCAGGCGGGCGACGCGGTCGCGCTGCATCTCACGCTCGGTTTGTGATGTCTTGAGATGCGCGATCGAGGCCTGCGCCGCCGCTGCCACGGCAGGTGGTAGGGCGGTCGTGAAAATGAACCCGCTGGCGAAAGAGCGAATGAAATCGCACATCGCCGCCGAGCCGGTGACATAGCCGCCCATGCAGCCGAACGCCTTGCCCAGTGTGCCTTCGATCAGGGTGATCCGGTCGGCAAGGCCCAGTTCTTCGGACACACCACCGCCGCGTGGGCCGTAAAGGCCCACGGCGTGGACCTCGTCGAGATAGGTCATCGCGCCATGCTTTTCGGCCACTTCGATGATTTCCTGCATCGGGCAAATGTCACCATCCATCGAATAGACGGACTCAAAGGCCACGATCTTGGGCGCGTTCGCGGGCAGGGCAGCCAGCTTGCGATCCAGATCTTCGGGGTCGTTGTGACGCCATATGACCTTTTTGGCCCGCGAATGGCGAATACCTTCGATCATCGAGGCGTGGTTGAATTCATCGCTCAGGATTACCGCATCGGGTAGGCGGCTGCCCAGTGTCGAAAGCGCCGCCCAGTTCGAGACATAGCCCGAAGTGAACAACAGCGCGTCCTGCTTGCCGTGCAAATCGGCCAGCTCCCCTTCAAGCGCGACGTGATGGCGCGCGGTACCCGAGATATTGCGGGTGCCGCCAGCGCCGGTGCCGCAATCGTCGATTGCGTCCTTCATGGCCTGGCGCACGACGGGGTGTTGCCCCATGCCGAGGTAGTCATTGGAACACCAGACAGTCACCTCATCGGGGGCGTCGTCATCATGGCTTTTGGCGCGGGGGAAGGCCCCGCACTTGCGTTCAAGTTCGGCAAAAATGCGGTAATTGCCGTCTTCTTTCAGCGCATCCACCTGTTTGGAAAACATCGCATCAAAATCCATGGGGTCCCTCCGGTCGTATCTTGTCGGTTTTTTGTTTGGGCGCGGGCAGCATCCAGCGCCAAAGTTTTGCGTCAGGCAGCGGCAGCACCATGAGCCAATGCTCAAGCGCGGCCAGTGCGGTGATGGCAATCAAAAGTGCAAAGCCTGCAGTCTCGCCGGCTGTTTCAGCAGCATAAAGCCGCTCTGACCAGCAGGCGATGGCCAGGGTCAGGGCGGTCACCGAGATCGGGAAAACCCAGTTCAGCCGCGATATGCGAAAGTGGCTGGTCAGATGGGCCAGTGCTTCGGGGATGAACTCGGTATTGATCTTTGGCACGCCGAAATAGAGGTTCAGCTTGGCCGAAATGCGGGCGAAGTAAAGCGTGGTGAAGGTCCACAGGCCAAAGGTGTTTTCGGCCCCGAAGCCGATGATCCAAAGCAAGACAAGCGCGCCCGTCAAAAGCATTTCGTGATAGGCGATCGTTCCCCATGCGCGTAGGAAACGTTCCCATTCGGGCACATGATCGGGGCAGGGGCGCAGGTTGGGGCCGGTGATGGTGCCGGTCAGAAACGCCAGCTCAATCCAACCCCAGATCGCCAGCGCCGCCAAAAACGCGCCATAGGCGGCGCGGGTGGTTCCGCTGTCCATCGTCACCACAAAGCCCCAAAGCCCAAGGGCCAGAACCGGCAGGCCGCCCCATGTGGCCAAGCGGCGCGCCGCGTCGCCTGCCCGCTCGGCCCGGCGCACCACGATCAGGATCGCTCCGGTGGAAAACCACCAGAGGAAGAGCGCAAAAAGCGCGGCGATCCAAGGGTTTGCCATTTCAGCCCCCCCGCTGGTCGGCCCTGAGGCCATGTTTGCGTGCGGTCTCCATCAGTAGGCGGGCTCCAATCGCGTGCTATCGGGCACCTGGTGTTTTTGCGTCGGGATGAAATACAGCGTGGCAAAGGCCGAAGCTGCCCGTGCCTGCGCAGACAGTTTCTTGACGAAGCCCATAACCCCGCCTTGCTTGCGCGCGGCGTCCAGATCGACATTGGCGCGTTGAAGCTTGACCAGCGTCGGCTGCCATTTTCGGTGCTCGATATCCAGAGTGATCGGAAAGATCTGCTTGGTCAGCTCCGAGGTCTTGGTAAAGACCTCGTGGGCATACCAATCCGGATCGACGCCAAGTGCCTTGTGGAAGGCCGGGCGCTGATGGTCGCGCACATACATCGTGGCATAGACCGCCGTGAGAAAGAACTTGATCCACAGCACGTTGCGCCCGCGGGTTAGCTTGGGATCGGTCTTCATCAGCAGCGCGAACGCCTCGCCGTGGCTGAACTCGTCGTTGCACCATTCCTGAAACCATTTGAAGATCGGGTGAAAGCGATGCTCGGGATGCTCTTCGAGATGCCGGAAAATGGTGATATAGCGGGCATAGCCGATCTTTTCCGACAGATACGTGGCGTAATAGATGAACTTGGGCCGGAAATAAGTGTATTTCTTTTTCTGCGTCAGAAACCCTAGGTTCACGGCCACGCCCGCCTCACGCAGGGCGTCGTTGATAAAGCCCGCGTGCCGCGCCTCGTCGCGCGCCATGAGTTGGAAAAGCTGCGTGATATCCGAGTTCGAGCCGCGCCGCTTCATTTCCTTGTACAAGACACAGCCCGAAAACTCGGCCGTGCAGGAGGATATCAGGAAGTCGATGAATTCCTTGCGCAGGGCCGGGTCCATCCCGTCCCAATCGACGTGATCCCAGTCTTCGTTTTTCTTGAAGTGGCCCTTGTTCGGGTCGGCCTCCATCTGCGCGATCAGCTTGTCCCAGTCCTTGCGCACCGGGCTGACGTCGATGGCGTCCAGCTCATCGAAATCGGTGGTGTAGAACCGTGGCGTGAGCAGCGTGTTCTGCATCGCCACTTCGGTGGCGGCCTTGCTGTCGAACTTTGCCTGTTCCTTCTGGATGGCAAAGCTTTCCTCGGCGGTGGTCGCGTCAGCGGTGTGTGTTGCGCCTTGGTCGCCGGTCTGCGGTGCTTGAAGGTTCATAGCGTCACCTCCTCAGAGAACGAAAACTCGCAAAGTTCCATCACCTCGAAGTCGCCTGTCAGGCGCGTCCAAAGTCGTTCCAGACCGCTGGCGCGCACGATTGTGGCGTCGCGGTCTTCGCTGACGATCTCGCCGAAGGGCGCCATGATTTCTGGTCCGTGGACCTTTACCTCATCGCCCGGGTAAACGGTGGCGCCATTGTTGAAGCGCACATGCGCGTGCAACGCTTCGAACTTGTGGCTTATCTCTACAGTGCAGGGCGCGTGTTCAATGTCTTTGGTAAGCCATCCCATTACTGGCCTCCTTTCCCTATTGTGCCAAAAGCCGCGCGAAGGCCTTGGCGTTATCTGCGCCGAATCCCATTAAATCGGCGCTCCAGCCCGTTGACGGGTCGTGGATCGAGATGCGGCCCGTATCGTGCCGCATGACTGTGACGGGGCCATTCATGGCGACCCGGTGTTTGGTGCGTTCGCGTTCGATGACCCGCCAGACGCCCGAGATGAATCCACCCTTTTCCGGGGTGAGATCGGCAATCAGCGTGCCATCGGGGGCGGTCACCGTGACCGCGCCTGACATATCGCCATCAAGGAAAAAGCTGCGTTCATGCACAATGTTGCCTTGGGGCGGGGTTGAAATAAGCGGGCGGTCGGTGACCCGTGCGAACGAGACCAGCGCCAGCACTGCCAGCACCAGCCCGAACATGGCGCGTACCATGAGGCGCGGGATAAGGTCTTTGTCCTGCGGGGTGCGAATGTGGGGCTGCGTGTCGGTCTGGGTCATGGTGTCTCTCTTATTCGGCGGCGACGGGTGCCTGAGTTTGCAGCGGGTTCGGGGCGACCTTTGGGGTGCTGAGATGCGCCTGGGCGGCTTCGGATAGCAGTTGGGCGATGTCTGTGGCATTCGGAATGCAGCGCAGCGCAGGTTGCGTGCGGCGCATATGCCACGGACGCACATGCGGCCAGCAGACAAGATAGCTTAGCCGTGTGTCGCCCAGCAGGTCGAGCGCGATGGTCCCGGTGCCGTCGCGGCGGGTTTCAAGGTCGGCGCGCGCGATCTGTGAAAACGGCAGGTTGAGCGTGACAGTCAGCGCCGCCCCGATCCGCATGGCCACCCGGCGGTTGGTGATCGTGTAGACAGTGCTTCGGGCCTGCACCACGCCGATCACCAGAAGCAGCGCGCAAACGATGCCGCCAAGGATGATGAATGGAAAAGAGGCCGCGAAGGCCGACGACAGGCTGACCTGGTCGATCAGGGTGCCGAACCGCCAAAGCGCAAGGACCACAAAATATCCCGCCACCCAACGAAGGTTGAGCGACTCGCGCGTCAGCGCCCACCAATCGGGCCGGCCTTGCCACAGGATATGCTCGCCCTTGGGTGGGGTTTCCGGCAGGCCCTTTACGGGCTCAACAGCGAAATCGTCGTGGTCGGTTCTCATGTTGGCCTCCTTCAGGGTCAGCCCAGTTGCGGTTCAAGCCGCGCGTCCGAGGCGTAAAGCGTGCCGCCGGCGTAGTAGCCGCAGATCTTTTCCTCTTCGAGCAGGGTCACTTGATTGGGGGAGGCGATCTTGGGCACACCGGCGAAGTGCTTGCCGAAGATCGAGCGCACCTTGACTTTGTCAGACTTGATCCTTGCCATGGTCAGCGGGATCAGACGCTTGCCGCCGCCATGGGCCTCGTCGAGTTCCGCCTCCATGTAGCGGACAAGCTGTTCGGGTTCGTCGATCCACATGTCGGTGATCTTGCCGACGATCTCGCCGTCGCCCGCCATCACCGGCAGGCCGCGCGGATCACGGCCCGCGGCCACGTGGAATTGGTCGGTTGCCGCCATTGGCACGATCTTGGGGTGGCTGTGACCGTCCAGTTCGGGCACATCCCGGCGCGGCGCCCATGAGGCCGGGCCGACACCATTGACCATCGGATCGCCCGTTGGCACGAAGGGAAATCCATTGCCAGCGGCGGTTTTTTCAAGCGCCAGATCCATGCGATCGGGTCTTTGCCCCGAGGGCAGTGTCAGTTCGCCCCGGCCATGCGGCAATTTGAAGGTCTTGTCGCTTGGCACGGGGAAAGGCCCTTGGTTGGCCGACAAGTTGCCGTCGTCATCTTCAAGCGGGTAGCCCTCGCGCATGTTTTCGCGCTGAATGTAAACAATCAGCAATGCAAAGAAGATCCAGAAAAGCCATAGCGCGACGCTGGCCAGGTCCACTTGTCCAAAGAATGTTTCTGTCATGTCCGTATCCTTTCGAAACCGGCTATCAGGTGGGGAAGTCGGCCAAACCGATACGGGCCGATCCTGTGTTTTTGTTGCGGGGACGAGAGGGGGCATAGCGCACCAGCGGCCCAAGGGCGGCAAGGGTGACGAACAAAAGCCCGATCTCGATGTGATAAACAAAGGAGTATCCGGTCGCGGGCGTATTTAGCGCCTCGCCCAGATGCCCCGAGGTGGCGAGACCGCCGATCCAATCGCGCAAGCCCCCGCCCAAAGCAATGGACAGGCCCGCGGCGGTGGCTTGCGCCGCGCCCCAAGCCCCGAGAGCAAGGCCATGACCCGCCGCACCGGTGGCGGGCATCTTCATGGCTGCGGTTAAAGTGGCGACGGCGAATAGGCCACTGCCAAATCCAATCAGGCCCGCGCCGCAAAAGAACATAACGCTTGATCCCATGGGGGCGGCGAAAATCACGGTGCAAAAGGCGACGACTCCCGACAGCAGACCAAGCGCGGCGATGCGATAGGGGCAGCGTCCACGTGACAGCATACGCCCGGCCAGCGCAAAGCCGATCAATGCGCCCAGAGCCCAAACGGCGGTCAGAACCGTGGTTGCCGAGACTGACAGGCCAAGGATTTCACCGCCATAGGGTTCCAGCAACACGTCTTGCATGTTGAAGGCCATAGTGCCGAAAAACACCACGGCCAGAAGGCGCCCGGCTTGGCCACCTGCGATCAGGTCTGCCCAAGCCTCGCTGAACTTGGGGCGCGGGGTGGCGCGTTCTGCGCGGCTCATCGGGGTGACTTTTTCCTGCTTCCACAGAGCGATAAGGTTCAGCACGATCCCCACCACCGCCGCGCCCTGCACCACGCGCACCAGCGTGAAGGGGGCGAAATCACGCAGCAGCCAGCCGATGATCAGCGCCGACAGGCCCATGCCCAGCAGGAACATCACGTAAAGCAGCGCCACGACGCGTGGGCGGGTTTCGTCATCCGCCCGGTCCGTGGCCAAGGCCAGACCGGCGGTCTGGGTCATATGCAAACCAAGGCCGGTCATCAGAAACGCCAGTGCGGCCAGAACTTCACCGGCCCATGTCGGCCCCACAGCCTGTTGGCCCGACAAAACCAGCAAGGCGAACGGCATCACCGCCAAACCGCCCATCTGCCAAAGTGAGCCGAACCAGAGGTAGGGGATACGCTTCCAGCCGATCGCGCTGCGATGGGTGTCTGACCGGAACCCCAGAAGCGCCCGGAACGGCGCGATCAGAACGGGCAGGGCGATCATAACCGCGACGATGACCGCCGGCACTGACAGCTCTACGATCATCACGCGGTTGAGCGTCCCCAGAAGCATCACCGTCGCCATCCCCACCGACACCTGAAACAACGACAGGCGCAGAAGCTGCGACATGGGCAGGCCTTCACTTGCCGCATCGGCAAAGGGCAAAAGCCGCGTCGTCAGCGCCATCAGGGGGGAGGGGCGGTGGCTCATATCGCAAGCTCCATCGCCTGCGAGATATAAAAGCCCGATGTGACCCGCTTCAGCGTGCTCAGGTGGCCGGGGGCCTCTGCGCGCAGTAAGGCTTTGTGCAGGGCGGCGGGGGCATGCGGGATCATGGTGGGCGAGCGGTCGGCGCGCGGAAACATCTGCCCGACGCGCCACATGGTCATCAAAAGCGGCGTGCGCGGGGCGACGGTAAAGACGATGTTTTCGCCAGTCCGACGGCCCAGCGTATCAAGCGCGCGGGCAATATCGTGGCGGTCGTAGTAAATCAGACTGTCCATCGCCAGCACGTGATCGAAGCCACCCAGATCGTCCGACAACATATCGCCTGCCAGAAACCGCACTGTTCCCCGCAAGTCTTCGGGCAAGCGCGTGGCGGCAATCTCGACCAACGAGGGCGAAATATCCACGGCGACCACATCGGCCCCACGGGCGGCCAGCTCGGCGGTCATTTGCCCCGCGCCACAGCCTGCGTCCAAAATCCGCGCGCCGCGCAGGTCGTCAGGCAGGCGTGACAGCATCTGCGCGCGCATCTCATCGCGTCCGCGGCGCACGGTTTCGCGAATGCGCGACACCGGCGCGTCGCTGGTCAGGCGTTCCCAGGTGCGGGTGGCTGTCTTGTCGAAATAGGTCTCCACCTGGTCGCGCGTGCGCGACCAGCCGCCTGCACTGGTGGCCGTGTCGCGGCCCCGGATCTGGCCCGGAACGGGCATGTCGATGGGCTGTCCGTCAGGCATCAATCAAACCCCAGCAGCTCAAAGATATCGCGGTCTTCCATCGGCGCAGGCGCCAAGGGTTCGGTGCCGTTCCAAAGGGTTTCGGCCATACGCACGTATTCCTTTCGCGCCATGACGATGTCTTCCTCGTCGGGCATCTCGAAGAGCGTTTTCTTCTTGAGGCGCGAGCGGCGGATCGCGTCAAAGTCTGGCATATGCGCGATGCGGCTGAACCCCACCTCGGCGCAATAGCGATCCACCTCATCGGTCTCGCGCGAGCGGTTGGCGACACATCCGGCCAGCCGAACCTTGTAATTTTTCGATTTGGCCTGCACGGCGGCGATGATCCGGTTCATCGCATAGATACTGTCAAAATCATTGGCCGTGACAATCAGCGCCCGGTCTGCATGCTGCAAAGGCGCGGCGAAGCCACCGCAGACCACATCGCCCAGCACGTCGAAAATCACCACGTCGGTGTCTTCCAGCATGTGGTGCTGCTTGAGCAGTTTCACCGTTTGCCCCACAACATAGCCGCCACAGCCGGTTCCGGCGGGCGGGCCACCGGCCTCGACACATTGCACGCCGCCCCAGCCGCGGGTCACGAAATCTTCAGGGCGCAGTTCCTCGGCGTGGAAATCCACTTCCTTGAGGATGTCAATCACTGTGGGTTGCAACTGTCCGGTCAGGGTGAAGGTGCTGTCATGCTTGGGGTCGCAGCCGATCTGAAGCACCCGCTTGCCCATCTGGGCAAAGGCCGCCGACAGGTTTGAGGAGGTGGTCGATTTGCCGATCCCGCCCTTGCCATAGACGGAAAAGACCTTGGCGCCATCGATTTGCATAGACGGGTCCTGATGCACCTGCACCGAGCCTTCGCCGTCCTGTCCGGTGAGAATGGGCGGCGTTTTAACTTCTCTGCGGGCCTCAAGGCCGGCGGCCTCGCGCATGTTCGCTCGCGCTGAAGGTGGCTGCTTGGTATCCAGTGGACTCATGATATCGTCCTCATTTTATAGGTATTGGGCCCGTCGCTCGGGCGCGGCTTTGTGCTGCGTGGGTTTGTGCTGCGCTGCGGTGTCATTCGGCGGCCACCCCTTCCAGTCGGTCTTCAAGTGCGTCCGCCGCATAGCGCAGCGCGGCCAGCGTGTCGTCATCCGGGCTCCAATAGGCGCGGTCATGCGCCTCCAGCAGGCGATTGGCCATGCGCGACGAGGCGACCGGGTTGAGATCGCTAAGCCGTTTGCGCATCACGTCATCCAGAACAAAGGTTTCCGACAGCCGCTGATAGACCCAAGGATCGACCTGACCCGTGGTGGCCGACCAGCCCAGCGTATTGGTCAGGTGGCTTTCGATTTGTCGCACGCCCTCGGCCCCGTGCTTGAGAAGGGCTTCGTGGAATTTCGGATTGAGCGAGCGTGCGCGGGTTTCCAGCGCGACCTGATCGGAAAGCGTGCGCACCTTACCGGCCCCGCGCGTGGTGTCCGAGATATAGACCGCCGCTTCCTCGCCATCGCGGGCGCGCTTCACTGCGCGCGAAATTCCGCCCAGCGTGTCAAAATAATGGTCCACCGTGGTCACGCCCAATTCGACCGATTCAAGGTTTTGATATGCGATATCCACATCCCGCAGGGCCTGCCGCAACAGGGCGGTGTGCTGTGTCGGCTTGCCGTTCACACCGTATGCAAAGCTTTTGCGCGCCTCATAGGCATCGGCCAGTTCATCCTCGTCGCCAAAGGCCGAACTGTCGACCAGTTGGTTGACGTTGGACCCATAGGCCCCCTCGGCATTGGAAAAGACCCGCAAGGCGGCGGTTTCCATGTCACAGCCGATTTTTTCCGCATAGGCCAGCGCATGGGCGCGGATGAAGTTCTGGTCCAGCGGCTCATCCGCCGTGGCCGCCTTCAGGGCGGCCTCGGCCAGAAGCTTGGTTTGCAAAGGCAGCAGGTCGCGGAAAATGCCCGATAGCGTCATGATCACGTCGATGCGTGGGCGGCCCAATTGTTCCAGCGGCACAAGGTCGGCCCCGCAAAGCCGCCCGAAGCTGTCAAAGCGCGGTTCGGCCCCGATCAATGACAGGGCCTGCGCCAGTGGCGTGCCATCGGATTTGATATTGTCGGACCCCCAAAGAACCAGTGCCACACTGCGCGGCAGGCGCTTGTGAGTGTCCAACAAAAGCTGCGCCTGCTTGGCCCCTTCGCGGCACGCAAAGGCAGTGGGCATGCGGAACGGGTCAAAGGCATGGATGTTGCGCCCGGTCGGCAGAACCTCGGGCGAGCGGATCAAATCCCCGCCCGGCACCGGCGGGGTATAGCGCCCCTCGAGGGCATGTAGCAGGCCGGGAATTTCGCTGTCGGTCTGCAAATGCGCGTCCACGCGGCTGCGCGTTTCGAGGTCTGCCTGCGCCATCAGGTCCAGATATTCAGTGCGCGACTCGGCATCCATCGTCCGGCCAAGCACATGCAGCCCTTCGGGGATCAGCGCTTCTTCGGTTTCCAAAAGGCGCAACCACAAGGCCTCGGGCGGGTGTCCGGCCATGTCGGCGGCCTCGGCTTGTTCGGCGATCAGGACTTCGATGTCACCGCGTTCGGGGGTCCCCGGCGCCATTTCGCGCCAGCGCGTCAGGCTGTCTTTCAACTCTGCCAGCGCCTTGTAAAGACCGGACGTGGCCAGAGGCGGGGTCAAGTGGCTGACTGTTACAGCGCCCGAGCGGCGCTTGGCCAGCGTCGCCTCGGACGGGTTGTTGGAGGCGTAAAGATAGACATTCGGCATGTCACCGATCAGCCGGTCGGGCCAGCACGCGGCCCCCGGCCCGGTTTGCTTGCCCGGCATGAATTCCAGCGCGCCATGCATCCCGAAATGCAGCAGCACATCGGCTTTGAACGAGTGCCGCAGCCACAGGTAGAACTGTGCGAATGCATGGGTTGGGGCAAAGCCACGCTCGAACAAAAGGCGCATCGGGTCGCCTTCATAGCCAAAGGCCGGCTGCAATCCGACAAAGACATTGCCGAACTGTGCCCCAAGTACGAAAACGCCGCGACCGTCCGATTGCACACGCCCCGGCGCCGCGCCCCATTGTGCCTCGATCTCGTCCAGCCACGCGGTATTGCGCACCATCTCTTCGGCACCGACATGGGCCGCGACATTGGCCTCCTGGCCATATTGCTGTGCCGTGCCTTCAAGCACGATGGCGCGCAGGGCTTCGACGCTTTGGGGCGGGGTCAGATCATAGCCGCGCGCCGCCATGGCGTGCAGCGTGTTGTAAAGCGAGGTGAAAACATCCAGGTAAGCCGCCGTGCCCGCCGCGCCGGCGTTGGGCGGGAAGTCAAAGAGCACGATACCCACCCGGCGCTCGGCCATTTTGGCACGGTGCAGTGTGGCTTGTCGCGCGACACGGCTGGCCAGAACCTCGACCCGCTCGGGGCAGGGGGCCATCGCCTTGACGATCGAGGTGGCAGGGCAGGTGCGGGCGCATCCGTTGCACCCTTCTGCGCCATGACGCCCGGCAAAGACGGTCGGCATTGTGGCCCCGTCGAGTTCGGGCAGGGCGATCAGCATCGTCGTTTCGATGGGGCCAAGGCCTTGGGCAGAATTGGCCCATTGATCCAGCGTCTGAAACTCCAGTGGATGCGCGGCCACATAGGGGACATCGAGGTCTTGAAGCACCTTGATGGCCGCGTCGTTGTCATTATACGCAGGGCCGCCGACAAGGCTGAACCCGGTCAGCGACAACAGTGCGTCGATCTTGACACCGTTTGTATCGCGGAAGAACCGCTCGATCGCGGGGCGACCATCCAGCCCCCCGGCAAAGGCGGGCAGAACCTTTAGCCCCTGAGCCTCCAGCGCGCGGATTACCGCATCGTAATGTGCCGTATCGCCCGCCAGCACATAGCTGCGCATCATCAAAAGCCCGACGGTGCCATTTGGAGCCGCGCAGTGTGGAAGATCGGCGGGATCGGTGGTGATCCGGGCCTCGAGATCAGGATGGTAAAGCCCGGTTTCTGGGTATTCCAGCGGCGCGGGCGCACGCAGGCCGCGCCAATCCTCGCGGTGACAATAGCGCGAGATCAGGAACCGCACCATCGCCTCGATATTGTCGTCCGACGCCCCCAGCCAATACTGCATGACCAGGCACCATGCGCGCAGGTCCTGCGCCTTGCCCGGGATCAGCTTGAGGATACGCGGCAGCCGACGCAACATGCGCATTTTTCGCGCGCCGTCATCCGATTTGGCCGGCCCCGCGCCGCCGGATTTGCCACCCCCGCGCAGCTTTTTCAATAGCTTGCGGGTGCCGCTCTCCGGTGCGGCCATGTCCAGCGTGCCCATGCGGGTGCATTTCACGATCTGACCATCGGCGATGATCCCGGCCATGGCGTCGCAATGATCGCGACGCGCCTCGAGGTCGGGCAGGATGGCGTTGATATGCTCTTCGAGGAACAGCAAGTTCGCGACCACGATATCGGCGCTGGCAATCGCCGCCCGCGCCCGGGCCAGTGCAGCGTCGCACTCGCCCCACTCGGCGGCGGCGTGCACGCTGATTTCCAGCCCAGGAAAATCCTCGGCCATCCGCTCGGCGACACGCGCAAAAGGCCCCGCCGCGTGACTGTCCAATGTCAGGATCACCACGCGATAGGGCAGGGTGCCCGGGTTTATGACCACGTTATCGCGCATAATGGGCCTTGGCTTCGTAAAGGGTGTCGATACTGATTTCCTCAAGGCCGCGCTCGCTGGCGAAGGTCTCGGTATTGCGCTTGGCTTTGCCGCGCACGAAGAAGGGGATCTTTTTCAATTCTCGCTCTGCCGCATCAAGCCAGATGACCTCGCCGGTTTTCAGATCGTCCGAAATATCCTCTGGGCCGTTTGCAGGTGCCGTGGCGGTTTCGCGCGCCACATGTGCGCCGCCATGGTGGCTGGCCCCGGCGTCATCGTGAAACTCGAAATCCTCGCGGAACATGGTCAACAGATGCTCTTCCAGCCCCATGACCAGCGGATGCACCCAGGTGTCGAAAATGACATTCGCGCCTTCGATCCCCATCTGCGGGCTGTAGCGCGCTGGGAAATCCTGTACATGCACGGGCGAGGAAATGACCGCGCACGGGATGCCCAACCGCTTGCCGGTATGGCGCTCCATCTGGGTGCCAAGGATCAGCTCGGGCGCGGCCTCGGCAATTGCAGCTTCCACATCCAGATGATCATCGGAAATCAGCGCCTCGACACCGTATTCTTTGGCCAAGGCCCGGATCGGGCGGGCCATTTCGCGGTTGTAACAGCCAAGGCCCACCACCTCGAAGCCCATTTCGTCGCGCGCAATGCGCGCGGCCGCGGCCACATGTGTGCCATCCCCGAAAATAAAGACGCGTTTGCCGGTCAAATAAGTGGAATCGACGCTTGCGGAATACCAAGGCAGACGCAGGCGGGCTTTTTCCAGCGTGGCCTCAAGCCCGGTGATCCTGGCTACTTCGGCCACAAAATCGCGGGTGGCGCCGACACCGATGGGCACGGTTTTGGTAAAGGGCTGGCCAAGTTCCCGCTCCATCCAGCGGCAGGCGGCCTCGCCGGTTTCGGGATACATCAGCACATTGAAATGCGCCGCCCCCAGCCGTGTCAGATCTTCGGGCGTAGCGCCGTAGGGCGCGCAGACATTCACCTTGATGCCCATATGGGTCAAAAGCGCGGTCACCTCGGTGATGTCATCGCGATGACGAAAGCCAAGGGCCGTTGGGCCGATCAGGTTGGCGGTGATCTGCGCGGTCTTTTCAACTGGTTTTGCAAGGCGACGGACAAGTTGAAACAGGGTCTCATCCGCGCCGAAGTTTTCCTTGCGCTGATAGCTGGGCAAATCCAGCGCGATGATCGGGATGGGCATGCCCATGGTCTCGGCCATACCGCCGGGGTCGTCCTGGATCAGTTCCGCCGTGCAGGACGCGCCAACAATCATCGCCTGCGGCTTGAACCGCTCATAGGCGGCTTGGCAGGCAGTCTTGAACAGGTTCGCGGTGTCGCTGCCCAGATCGCGCGCCTGAAATGTCGTATAGGTCACCGGCGGGCGATGGTTGCGTCGCTCGATCATGGTGAACAGAAGATCGGCATAGGTATCGCCCTGCGGCGCGTGCAAAACATAGTGCAGCCCCTTCATCGCGGTGGCGACGCGCAGCGCCCCGACATGCGGCGGGCCTTCATATGTCCAGACGCTCAGCTTCATTCCGCCGCCTCCAGCTTGAGAAGGTCATGGCGGCGCAGGGGGCGCGCAAAGAGGCTGGCCAGATCGCCGGCCTGTTCGTAGAAATGCACCGGGGTAAAGACCAGCTCGATGGCCCATTTGGTGCAAAGCCCCTCGGCCTCAAGCGGGTTGGCAAGGCCAAGGCCGCAGACCGTCAGGTCGGGCTGGGCCGCGCGGCAGCGATCAAGCTGCAGCTCAACATCTTGCCCTTCGGAAATCACCGGACCTTCGGCCAACAGGTCAAGATCAGGGGCAACAAGCGCCTTGTGGATATAAGGCGCGCCCACCTCCAGCGCCTCCATCCCGCATTCACGGGTCAGAAACCGGGCCAGCGGAATTTCCATTTGGCTGTCGGGGAAGAAGAATAACGATTTGCCCGAAAGCGTTTCCGCGGCCTTGGCCACTGCTTTGCGGGCGCGTGCACGGGGCGCGTCTGTCACGGCATCAACACGCGCCTGATCAATACCGAAATCCTGCGCAACGGCGCGAAGCCACGCTGTGGTGCCTTCCTCGCCGAATGGGAATGGTGCAGGGATATGACGCGCCCCGCGTCTTTCCAAGGCGGCATGGGTGCCCCCCAGGAAAGCCTGGGTCAGGGCAAAACTAGTGTTTGGCCCGACGGAAACCTCGGTGTCGGCGTTGCGGGCGGGTAACACACTGACATTGGTGAGTCCCATTTGCGCCAAAAGGTCCAGCGCCTGATCCTCGGCCACGTCCGGCAGGGCACCCACCATCATCAGCTGCCGCTCATCGCTGGCGGGCAGGGCCGGGACCATCGCCGCAAGGCAGGCATCCTCGCCCTCGGTAAATGTGGTCTCGATGCCCGAGCCCGAGTAATTCAGAACCCGCACGCGCGGGGCGTATTTGGCGCTTAGGCGTTCGGCGGCGCGGGACAGATCAAGCTTGATGACTTCCGAAGGGCAACTGCCGACCAAGAATAGCTGACGGATGTCGCTGCGCCGTGCCAACAGGCGGTCAACCTCGCGCTCAAGCTCTTCTTGGGCATCGGCCAGCCCGGCCAGATCGCTTTCTTCCAGAATCGCGGTGCCGAAACGGGGCTCGGCAAAGATCATGACCCCGGCGGCGCTTTGCAAAAGATGCGCGCAGGTGCGGCTGCCGACGACCAGGAAAAACGCATCCTGCATTTTCCGGTGCAGCCAGATGATTCCCGTCAGACCACAGAAAACCTCGTGCTGACCACGTTCCTTGAGCAACGGCGCGTTGCGGCATCCCATGGTGGGGGGCGGGGGCGTGTGGGCGGTCATGCCGGGGCCTCCGCCTGAAGACGCGCGGCCCTGAGCTTGAGAAGAAATTGCCCAGCGTTGACGACATAAGCCGCATAGGCGCAAAGCGCCAACCACATGAGCGGCGCCGGTTCCAAAGCGGCACCGAAAAGCGCCCAGACATAGGCCGTGTGCAGCGCGATCACCACAAAGCTAAAGACGTCTTCCCAAAAGAATGCAGGAGCGAAAAGGTACTGACCAAAAACGATTTTTTCCCAAATCGCGCCGGTCACCATGATCAGATACAAAAAGCCCGTCTTGATCAGGATCGACCAGGTCGCGGCCTCGTATCCAGCGCCGTTCCAGAGGCAGCGCAGCACAAGGATCAATGAGATCACGAAAGCGACGAACTGAAGGGGGGCCAAAACGCCTTGCACCATTGTCCAGCGACTTGAGTCTCGCCGGGCGCGCTGCGCTGGGGTGTATAGCGCGGCCGAATGGGTCGTATTTTGCGCGCTTGGCGTCATTTGGTCCCTCGAAAAGCCGATATCTTGTCATTCGATGCTATGGCTTTCAGGGTGAAAGTGTCAATTGAAATTTACACATTAGAAAATCATGATCTGTCTATATTGGTTGTCATATTGCCGGTGTGTTTCGCGGGTTGGGGGGAGGATCGGGGCGGCGTTTCTGGCGTTTGCGCCGGTTTGCAAGAAATTGTCGGTGATCCCAGTGATTTGGTTCCACTCAGGCGTTTGGCATGTCAATAAAAATTGACATTTGATCCAGCCCTAAGCAGACTTAAACCTAAGAGTGCAATTATTCGGTGTCGTGTATAACGGCATCAAAGTGCGGCCATGGGAGGAGCGCATGGGAGAAGAGAACGGGAATAGCGGCTCGGGGATCAGCCAGAAACGTGAGCCAGCGATCAGATTTCTGGTCGAATCCGCCTTGCGATCGGTTCTATCCAAATCTCAATCTGACAAGCCTCGATCGCGGGAGGAATGGGTTGCCTACCTTGCCGAGGCGATGATCTCAGAATCTGAGACAAGCCACCATGCGGCGATATCTTCGCTTGTCGCGTCGGGGGTGTCTTCCGAAGAGGTGTTTCAGAAGTATATTCCCGCCGTGTCAAGATTTCTTGGCGAGATGTGGGTCGGCGACAAGGCCAGCTTTGTCGATGTTACCGTGGGCGCGGCGCGCTTGCAGGCCCTGTTCCGCAATAAAGCACAGCCAGGCGAGGCGGGCTGGCTCACCCGCAGTATACCGCTTGGCCAATCTGTTCTGATGATCGTGCCCAATTTTGAAAACCATTCGCTTGGGGCCTTCGTGGCCGCCGATCAGTTCCGCCGTCACGGTTTGTGGGTTCATATGGCCATTGGCCTTGAAGATGAGGAAATTGCCGCTTTAATAGAAACAAGTGGGTTTTCTTTGCTAGGCATTACTGCGGCAACACCGAAATCGGTTGAAAAGTGCAGGAAGATAGTTGAATACCTGAAAACTAAAGTTGAGCATTGCCCGCCAATAGCGATCGGAGGCTTTGCGGTTGAAGACGCTGAGGCGGTTGAGCGAGTCACCGGAGCGGATTTCGCAGTAAAGTCGGTTCGCGAGGCTGTAGAGCGGGCAGAGCTGTCAACGGTTGCGGGTTCGGCGCTGCTTGACGCTTGAAAGCCCAAGCCTTTGGCTTGGCTTACCGAGGTGTAAACTTGACGAGACAGAGTCGGACATCAGAGCGAATGCGCGCCGGGGGCTTGCCCGACGTGGGATCTGCTGGGAATATCCTAGAGCAGTCGTCGGATATTGCCGTCTACATGGATGCAGGTGACACCATTCAAGGTATTTCAGTCAATCCCGAAAGCCCTGCACTCGGCTGTCTCGATCATTGGGTCGGGCGGCCTTTCAAGAACTTCCTGACGTCGGACAGTGCGATCAAGTTCACCGACCGTCTGGCCGAGTTGTCGAAGTCCGCGGATGGGGCCGTGCGCGCCATCGAACTCAATCACATGGACAACGCTACATGGGAGTTCCCGGTTCGTTACACCCTTCACCGGATTGGCGATGCTGGTGAGGTTTTGCTTATCGGTCGCGATATGCAGCCCCTGGCCGAGGTTCAGCAGCGTCTTGTGCACGAACAGCTTGCCCGCGAGCGCGATCAGCAGCTTCTTAGAAGTGAGCAAACGCTGTTTCGCGTGGTGCTTGAGCAATCGGAAACACCTTTCATCATTGTCGAGCCCGAAAAGGCCCGTATTCGCAATATAAACTCGGCCGCTGCAAGCCTTCTTGGCAGTAATCCCGATACACTGACCGGCAATATCATGTCGCAAACCTTTGAGGGGCGGCGGCGCGGCGAATTCATGGAAGCCATGCAAAGCGCGGCCAATGCCGAGTCGGCCCGTACGGTTGAGGCCGTGTCGCGCCGCAATGGGCGGGTTTTCAACCTTCGGCCCATGTTTTTCCGCGCGGCGGGGGAATCTTTGCTGCTCTGCGTGATTGAGCCGACCGACGACAACGATGCTACAGGCCCAGAGTTCGCGCATTGGCTTGCGTCGCTTTACGCCGCCTCGGCCGACGCAATCGTTTTGATTGACGGCAAGGGTTTCGTGCGCGAAGCCAATGAGGCTTTCCTTGTCATGGTCGACGCGATGCAACTGCGTGACGTTCAAGACCAATCGTTGTCCGAGTTTTTGATGCGCGGGTCGGTTGACCTCAAGCTGTTGCTGGAAAGCGCGGCAAAAAAGGGTCCTATCCGCCATTATTCGGCACAGCTCAAAAGCGCCTTTGGCAATCGGACACCCGTAGATATTTCGATTTCCAGATTGCGCCAACGCGGTGGCGAGTTGGGATTCGGGCTGATCGTTCGCGATGTGTCCTCGAATCAACTGCCTGATGTTGAGGATGCAAACGCCATTGTCAGCGAAGAGGCGATGCGCAACGTCATGGATTTGGTCGGGACGGCTTCGCTCAAGGATCTGGTGTCGGCCACCTCGGATGTGGTTGAGAAAATGTGCATCGAAACCGCGGTGCAGATCACCAACAATAACCGCGTGGCTGCCGCGCAGATGCTGGGCCTGTCGCGTCAGAGTCTTTACGTCAAGCTACGCAAGCATGGGCTTGTGAATTCCGACAAGGACGACTGAGCGCCGCGCGCCGCCCGACCTGTGGCAAACAAACCTCTTTCAAAAACGCTGAGTGTATAGTTTAATTGACACCATGAGTGTCAGATTTGATATACATCCGTCGCCTCGCTATCCGCACCCGCGCGCCATGCTTACCCTGATCAAGCCGATCACATGGTTCCCGCCGATATGGGCGTATCTGTGTGGTGTCATTGCGTCAGGGGTGCCGTTGAGTTCGGCGCCTGTCGCAGTTTTGACCGGTATGATCCTCGCCGGCCCGGTTGTCTGCGGTATGAGCCAGGCTGCCAACGATTGGTGTGACCGGCATGTCGATGCCATAAATGAACCCAACCGCCCAATTCCGTCTGGCGCCATTCCGGGCCGTTGGGGCCTTTGGATCGCCCTGATGATGAGTGTTCTGGCCTTGGCTCTTGGGGCCACCCTTGGGCCATGGGGGGGCGGTGCGACCGTCTTTGGGGTTTTGGCAGCTTGGGCCTATTCCGCTGAACCCGTTCGACTCAAGAAGTCGGGTATCTGGGGGCCGGGGCTTGTGGGTCTTTGCTATGAAGGCCTGCCGTGGTTCACTGGTGCTGCCGTGTTGTCCGCCGGGGCGCCGTCGTTTCCGGCGGTCATCCTTGCGCTGCTCTATGCGCTTGGGGCGCATGGCATTATGACTCTCAATGATTTCAAGGCCTTGGAGGGGGACCGGCAAACCGGCGTCAACTCGCTTCCCGTGACCCTCGGCCCGGAACGCGCGGCGCGCATGGCCTGTTGGGTCATGGCGCTTCCGCAACTCTTGGTTATCGTTTTGCTGGTTGCATGGGATCGTCCTTATCACGCCTTGGCCATCGCGGCGCTTGTGGCCGCACAGCTTTGGGCGATGCGTATTTTGCTTAGTGATCCCAAAGGTCGCGCGCCGTGGTACAATGCCACTGGCGTCACCCTCTATGTCAGCGGCATGATGATCGCCGCCTTTGCCCTGCGCACGATGGAGGGGACGCCATGACCTTGAATTGGCTGTTGATTATCCGTCTGGGCCTTGTGCAAATGGCGCTTGGGGCGGTGGTGGTCCTGACGACCTCGACGCTCAACCGCCTGATGGTGGTGGAGCTTGCATTGCCCGCTGTCCTGCCCGGTGCGCTGGTGGCGCTACACTATGGCATCCAAATTACCCGCCCCAACTGGGGCTTTTTGTCAGACGCAGGCGGGCATCGGACCCGTTGGATTATCGGCGGCATGGCGGCGCTGGCCTTTGGGGCCTATGGCGCGGCGCAGGGGGTCGTGTTGTTTGAGACGTCCTATGCCGTGGGTTTGACCCTGTCGCTCCTTGCCTATGCCTTGATCGGTGTGGGTGTTGGGGCGTCGGGTACATCGCTTCTGGCGCTTTTGGCCACGGCCACCGCGCCGCACCGTCGCCCGGCGGCCGCCACGATCACTTGGCTTATGATGATTGCGGGCATCGCCGTGACCGCAGGCAGCGTGGGTGCATTCCTTGATCCTTACACGCCGCAGCTTCTGCTGAAGATCGTGGGGATCGTCTGTACCGGGGCGGTCGCGCTGACAACGCTGGCGGTTTGGGGCATTGAGCGCGGTGTCAAAGCCCCCGCTCGCCATAGCGACACCCCCCGCTTGATCGACGGTCTGCGCGAGGTCTGGGCCGAACCCGAGGCGCGCTTTTTCACCATCTTCGTTTTCCTGTCAATGACAGCCTATTTCATGCAGGAGTTGATACTCGAACCCTATGCCGGGCTGGTCTTTGGCTTCACGCCCGGGCAATCCACCTCGCTCAGCGGGGCGCAGAACGGCGGGGTTTTCCTTGGAATGCTCACCGTTGGCATCGCCGCGACCGGCCTTCGTATCGGCTCACTTCGGCACTGGGTTGTTGCGGGCTGCCTTGGGTCAGCGGTCAGTTTGACTGTCATCACCGGTCTGGGGCAGGTGGGCTTTGCCAAGGCGTTGATCGGCGCGGTCGTAACGCTTGGATTTTTCAATGGCATGTTTGCCGTGGCCGCCATCGGGTCGATGATGGCGCTGGCGGGTAAAGGGCGCGGCGCGCGTGAAGGCACGCGCATGGGCCTGTGGGGCGCGGCGCAAGCCATTGCAGCCGGGTTTGGCGGGCTGGTCGGCGCCGCCGCCGTGGATGTGATGCGCGTGGCATCGGGGCAGGACGCCGCAGCCTTTGGCGCAGTTTTCTTGGCTGAAGCGGCGCTTTTCGTGCTGGCGGCCCTCATGGCCATGCGGGTGATCGAACACCGCCAGGGCCGCAATGCAATTATCGTTCTGGGGGAATAGATCATGGCTGAATATGATGTCGTTGTCGTAGGGGGTGGGCCTTCCGGGGCCACCGCGGCCGAGGATCTGGCCCGCTCGGGCCGAAAGGTGGCGCTGCTGGACAAGGCCGGGCGGATCAAGCCCTGTGGTGGGGCCATCCCGCCGCGCCTGATCGCTGATTTTGATATCCCCGAGGATTTTTTGGTTGCCAAGATCACCACCGCGCGGATGATCTCGCCCACTGGACGCCGTGTGGATATCCCGATTGAAAACGGCTTTGTCGGGATGGTTGATCGTGAGGATTTCGATGAATTCCTGCGCGAGCGTGCAGCCGGCGCCGGGGCTGTGCGGCTGACGGGCACCTATCTGCGGATCGACCGCGATGGGACTGGCTCGGCCGTGGTGTATCGCGACAAGGTTAGCGGCGAAGAAACCCGCCTCACCACCAAGCTGGTGATCGGCGCGGATGGCGCCCGTTCAAACGTGGCGCGTGACGAGGTGCCGGGCGGCGACTGCATCCCTTATGTGATTGCCTACCACGAGATTATCGAGGCCCCTGCCGCGGTGGGGGATTATCACCCGGACCGCTGCGATGTGATCTATGATGGCCGTATTTCGCCAGATTTTTATGGCTGGGTTTTCCCGCACGGGCAAAAGGCCAGCGTGGGCATGGGCTCGCTTGTGCGCGAGGTGGATCTGAAAAAGGCGACGGCCGATCTGCGCATCGCCAGTGGCCTTGCCGATTGCCCGACCATCCGGCGTGAAGGCGCGCCCATTCCGCTCAAACCGCTTGAGCGTTGGGACAATGGCCACGATGTCGTGCTGGCCGGGGATGCCGCCGGTGTCGTCGCGCCCAGTTCGGGCGAGGGGATTTATTACGCCATGGCCGGGGGGCGCGTGGCCGCCACCGCCGCGGCGGCCTGTCTGACGTCGGGGCGGGTCAAAGACCTGCGCCTTGCCCGGCAGCTTTTCATGCGCGAGCACAAGACTGTGTTCCGAGTGCTGGCCTCGATGCAGAACGCCTATTACAAATCCGACGAGAGGCGCGAACGTTTCGTGTCGCTGTGCCATGACGTTGATGTGCAGCGTCTGACGTTTGAGGCGTATATGAACAAGCGGCTGGTGAAGGCGCGACCCATGGCGCATCTCAAGATCGGGCTCAAGAACCTCGCCCATCTGACCCGCTTGGTCCCAAAGGCCTATACATGACTGTGATGATCCCCACATGGGTGGGCGGCGACCTTGTCGCGGTCGAAAAACTGCAAGCGCATCGTGAAGGGCTGCGGCACAAGGCGGTCTCGGTCTTCGTGATGCATGGGCGCGAGGTGCTGCTTCAGCGCCGCGCTATGGGCAAATACCATACCCCCGGTCTATAGGCGAACAGTTGCTGTACGCATCCTCATTGGGACGAAGACCCGGTGTCGTGCGCCGCCAGACGGTTGGATGAGGAGCTGGGCCTGCAGGGGTTGCCTCTACAGTATCGCGAACAGGTCGAGTATCGCGCCGATGTTGGCGACGGCCTTATAGAACACGAGGTGGTGGACATTTTCGTAACCCGTGTGCGGTCGCGTATTCCCGTCACCCCTAATCGCGATGAGGTGATGGATGTGCAATGGATCGATATGGCGGATTTGGAAAAGCGCATCCGTCAACGTCCAAACATCTATACCCCGTGGCTGCGCATCTATCTAGAGCGTGTCGCCCCTGATCAGATTCAGGATTCCCATGATGCTTGCTTTGTGATTCCATGCTTTTGAGGCATAT
>NZ_JAAORB010000020.1 GCF_011601345.1 Roseovarius gahaiensis | reverse complement strand
CGACCCGCGCCCGTGGCAGGTAGGGGTACACGTCGAGGTCGAGCCGTGGTGGCCGCTTCTCGACCTGACACAAAACCAGATGCTTCACAGCATCAAAGCCGACCGCGCCCATCTTCAGGGCCTGCTTTACGGCAACGTGCAGGTCATCCATGCCGAAGGTCTCCAGAAGGCGCAGCACCTGGACATACTCGCGGCGCCCTATCTTCAGCATGCGCGCTTCCATCAGGCGGCGCAGCGTGTCGAACTCTTCTGGCAAGTCCCACTCCGCAAGGGGCGCGGCCTGATCCAAAGCATTGATCTTGCGTTCGATCAGCGGGAGGTAGTGGATCGGGTCGAACACCATGTCCTCGCGCGCGTAGCACCGCGGATGGCGTGCGATCACGTCCCCACGGCAGCCAATCACCACCTGATCGACATAGGCCCGCACCCAGACATCCTGATGGCCATAGGCCACGGGGACCGAGTAATCGTTGGTGTCGTAGCGGACCAAAGACTGGGAGCTCACCCGGCCGCTGGCCTGTGCGCAGGCCTCAAAGGGGGCGGCTGGCAAGGGGCGCATCTCGGCCAGATCCCGCTGCAGGCGCGCGCCGATCGCCTCCGTGTGCCCACGGAGTGTATCAGTCTGACGGGCGCGACACTGCTCTTCAAGATAGGCGTTGAAGCTCTCCCAATCCGGGAAGTGGGGGATCGGCACCATGTGGTTGCGGCGCACGTAGCCCACCATCCCCTCAACATTGCCCTTGTCGTTCCCTTTACCGGGCCGCCCGTAGCGGTCTCGGAACAGGTCGTGCGACAGCAGCCCGCTGAACAGCGTCGCGCGGACCCGCGTACCATCCAGCTGGATCTTCGAGACCAGGCAGCGATCGTTGTCGTAGAGAACCGACTGCGGCACCCCGCCAAAGAAGGCAAAGGCATGCACATGCCCGTCCATCCAGGCCTCCGCCGTCGCCGCCGGGTAGGCCCGCACGAAGTAGGCATCGCTGTGCGGCAAATCCAGAACGAAGAAGTGGGCCTTTTGTTCGACACCCCCGATCACAACCAACGCTTCGCCAAAATCGGCTTGCGCATGGCCCGGCGGATGCGCCAGCGGCACGAACATCTCACGGCTGCGTCGTTCACGCTGCCGAACGTAATCCTTGATGATCGTATAGCCGCCGTTGAACTTGTGTTCCGCCTTGAGCCGCTCGTGGATCCGCTTCGCCGTGTGGCGCTGTTTGCGGGGCACATTCTTGTCCCCTTCAAGCCAGCCGTCGATGATCTCCGTAAACCCATCAAGCTTGGGACGCTTGATCTCCTTCGTGCGCCGGTAACCCGGCGGCGAAGAAAACGCCAACATCTTGCGAACGCTGTCGCGCGATATATTGAAATGGCGCGCCAGCTCCCGCTGGCTCATTCCCTCGCTGCGCGCCAGCCTGACCTTCAGATAAAGTTCCACGGTGTAAATCTCCTCGCCCTCCCTGCAGCTGCAAGAAGGGAAAAAGTGGACGACTTTTACGCCGCCCGCACCGCCAATATGGCGGCGCTACCGTGGTCTAATTTTGCACCGCCGTTCTCACATTCAGCAGATCAACGTGCTGCTGGATGACGACAGCATTTTTTATCCCGATGACGACGCATGGTCGATTGGCACCGATGGGAATTCTCTTTGGAACCACGCGGCGATCCGGTCATCTGGTGTGAACACAACAGACGAGATGCCGGACATCTACAAGCAATTGGCCAATTCGCTTGAGGCCGGATCGAATGCGGTCGGCGCGGGGGTGCGTGGGGATGACCCGTTCGAAGGCATGGACCGGCTGGACGTGCTTTACATCGAGGGCGACTTGCTCAGCCTGCAAGCAATCCGTCAGGTCAACTATGCGGGCGACGCCGATCAGGTCGAGTTGAAGGCGACCCAAGCCGCCCTGACCGAGGGTGGCGAAATTTCGGTAACCACCGGCGCGAACTTCCTGATCAACATTGCCGAGCTGTCCGACTTCGGGGTCGACAGCGCCGTTTATGTGGAGGGAGAGCAATATTCCGACGCCTTGATGCACCAAGCAGGATTGATCGTGTCCGACCCGGCAAATCAGGGCCTAGGGGGCGATGGCTTGGCCAGCGAAGCGGTGGCCTTTCTGGCCGATGGCATGATCGGGGAAGAAAAAGACGAAACGTCCGCCGCGCCAGACAACAGTGACGGCATGGACGCCAACCACGATGTCATGGGCGGCATTTTGACGTGACATTCAAAGACCGGTCTTGAGGGGGACATATTTAAATGAACAGACCGACCAAAAATCTCAAGCCGGACGACAAAGCGGCCACGCATGAAAGCACACACTCCAAAGCGCTGGATCGGAAACCACCAAAGCCAATACGGCTGGAACCTGAAGCGCGGGTTGATATCGACGTTCCGGCCAAAACGCGCAGGCCGGACCGAAAATCCAAAGACACCCCAACCGACGCCAAGGCGACTGAAACATCCGGCGGCGGGACCGGTGGCACAACCGACGGCGGCGGTGGCGGCGGCGGTTCGGGCGGCTTTCACAAGCGGCTTGGCCCGGTTGATTTCTCGGGCAACCTCAAGGCCGGGCTGGCGTCGGTCAGGCGCAACATCTGGGTTGTCATGCTGTTCACGCTGGCGACTAACCTGCTGATTCTGGCCATTCCGGTTTACCTTTTCCAGATTTCTGATCGCGTCCTGACCAGCCGATCAACCGACACCCTTATCATGTTGACCGTGGTGATTGTCGGGGCGGTTATTCTGCAAGCGTTTTTCGATGCAATCCGGCGTTTTATCCTGATGCGCACCGCGGTCGAGGTGGCGGCACGGCTTGGCTCTTCGATCCTCAGCGCGGCCGCGCGCGCATCGCTGCACGGCACGGGTCGGGAATATCAGACCTTGGGCGATCTACAGCAATTGCGCGGTTTTCTTGTGTCGGGCACGCTGTTGTCAATCCTTGATGTGCCCTTCGCCCCAATTTTCATCTTGGCAATTTTTCTTGTTCACCCGCATCTTGGCTTGATCGTTATTGGCACAGCACTTGCCTTGCTGGTGATTGCGTTGATCAACCAACGTCTGACCGCCCGGCATTTCGGCTAGGCCAACCGCCATCAAAGCATGGCCAACATGCATCTCGATTCCATGGCGCGGAATAGTCAGATTATCAACGCGCTTGCCATGATCCCCGAGGCAGTTTCGATCTGGGGGCGTGATACGGCCGCTTCGTTGAAATCTCAGGTCCGCGCACAAGATCGCAACATCGCGTCAGCGGCGGTATCGCGCGGCGTGCGCCTTTTGACACAGGTCGGAATGCTGGGATGGGGTGCCTATCTTGCTATCTTGGGCGAAATCACGGGCGGCATGGTCATCGCCGCCTCGATCATCGCGGGGCGGGCCTTGGCCCCGATCGAAGGTGCCATCGAAGGGTGGAACCAGTTCACCCTGTCGCGGGCGTCATTCGGGCGCATTTCAAATCTGCTGAACGACTCGCCGCTGAATCAAGACCGCCTGCGCCTGCCCCGCCCCGAGGGTCGGCTAGACGTTGAACGGCTGCTTTACGTGCCGCAAGGCACCAAAAGCGTGATCCTGAACGGGATCAGTTTTTGTCTGGCCCCCGGTGAATCCTTGGCGGTCATCGGCAATTCAGGCGCGGGCAAAACGACACTTGGCAAAATGCTGGTCGGGGCGATTTTGCCCACGTCGGGCTGTGTGCGTCTGGATTTGATGGACCTGCGCAACTGGGACCAGCGCCAATTCGGGGAAAGCATTGGCTACCTGCCGCAAGACGTTCAACTGTTCCCCGGCTCGATCAAGGCCAACATCGCGCGCATGCGCGCCGATGCCACGGATGATCAGATTTATCAGGCCGCGATGCTGGCCGATGTGCATGACATGATTGCCAATCTACCGCATGGCTACGAAACCTTTGTCGCCGCAGATGGCGCGCCATTATCAGGCGGCCAGAAACAGCGCATCGCCTTGGCCCGCGCCTTCTATGGCAATCCAAGACTGGTGGTGCTGGACGAGCCGAACTCGAATCTCGACACCGCGGGCGATCAGGCTTTGGCGCGCGCCATGGAACACGCCAAGAAAAGCGGGATCACCGTTGTGGTCGTGACCCAAAAGCCGTCCCTTCTGGCCCATGTGGACAAGATCATGCTGCTGGCGGGCGGCAATGTCGCGATGTTCGGCGAACGCGAACGCGTTCTGGCGCAACTCAAGCAACAACAAGGCGGCGCGCAGGGCAATCTTGGCAACGGTGGCGGTAAATCTCTGCCCGGCAACGGAGGCACAGGCAAATGACACGGTCCATCGCATATGATGCAAGTGAATGGTATTCCAGCGTTCCGCGCTCGATCAGCAAGCATGTCACTGTTGGATTGCTGGTCATGGCCCTGTCATTTGGCGGGTTTGGGGCTTGGGCCTTTCGCGCGCCTTTGGCCGCAGCCGTGATCTCGCCGGGGACGTTCGTGGCAACCGGCAACAACCAGATCGTGCAACACCTTGAAGGTGGGATTATCCGTGAAATCATGGTGACCGAAGGGGCGCGGGTCAAAAAAGGCGATCCGATCATCCGATTGGACGAAACCGCCACAGAGGCCCGCCTGCGCGAACTGTTCTTGCGGCGGGCCCGGCTTGAAATCATGACGGCCCGCCTGTTGGCCGAGTATCATGGTCAAGACGACATGCCGACGCCTGAGTTTCTGCAACAATCGGCTGACGACCCTGCTGTCGCGGAAATCATCCGCAACCAAGAACTGAATTTCGCAGTGTCAAAGATGAAGGTCGCCAAGGACATTTCGCTATTGCGCAGCAATATCAGCGCCTTGGAAAACCGCTTGGATGGATACGAGGCACAGCACAAATCGCTGGAAGAACAGATCGCATATCTTGACGAAGATATCGCGACGCAATCCACCCTTTTTGAAAAAAGGCTGGTCTCGAAAAGTCAGATCAATTCGCTGCAACGGGCGCGGGCCGAAGGGATTGGGCAAAAAGGCCGTGTTCTGTCTCAAATCGCCGAAACGCATGAGATGATTTCCAAACAGAAGTCGCAGATTGAGCAAGCGCGCACAGCCCACAAGGAGGCCGCACTGGATGAATTACAGGTCACCGAAGGCGAGTTGGACAGTGTGCGCGAACAATACCGCAATGCCCTGAGCATTCGACAGCGCTCAACGATCGAGGCACCGGTCAGCGGCACCGTCGTGCGCATGAATTACAATACACCGGGTGGCGTCATAGAAAGCGGCAAAAGCATCGCCGAGATCCTACCATCAGGTGCCCCGTTGATCATCGAAACGGAAATCCCGCGCAAGAATATCGATAGCGTCCAAATCGGCCAAACGGCCACGGTCCGGCTGACAGCATTGAACCAGCGGACCACCCCCGTTTTGACCGGCGAGGTATTTTATGTCTCGGCGGACGCTTTACCAGACACCACACAAATGACCCCGCGCGAGGTCTATCTGGCACGCGTGCGTTTGACGGCCGAGGAACTAAACCGCGTCAAGGGCTTTAGGCCAACCCCAGGCATGCCCGCCGAGGTGATGATCCAGGCCGCCGAACGCACGTTTTTTGAATATTTGACCAAACCGATCGTGGATTCAATGTCACGCGCGTTTCGCGAACGCTGAACCCTCCTCAGACAGATCAGCCCATTGACCTTTAATCGCGCAGCGCCTTGGCAACCGCCTCCAGCAATTGCGGTGCGATAAACTCGGCCCCGGTATTGGACAGGTGGTCATCGTCGTAATAAAGAACCTTGCCCGGCACAGCATTCACGCAACGCCCCGGTACCAATGTGTTGCACAGCGCTTTGTGCGGGTACGCGCGATAAATGCCCGGACCCGCGATCTGATCCAGATAGGACATGGCTGAGGAATTGCGCGCCTGAAAAACGTCGTAAGATGTTGTCAGCAAAAGGTCATCCGGGTTGGCCCCGTCATAGGCAATCATGTGTTGCAAAACCTTGGGCACGTTCCAGCCCGCTTCGGGGTTGGGATAGACAAGCACAACGTTGCTTGTGTCAACGAACGCCTTTAAATTCTCCCGCAACTTGTCGGTCAGGGCTTGCTTGTACGCCGCGCTACCGGGGGTAGACCGTCAATATCATACCCTGACCCCTCGCCAAATTCGACACCGCCTTCCTCGTTGGAAAACCTGTTGCCTTCAAAATAAAGCGTCCAGCGGTTTGATAATACAATGACATCGGGTTGAAGTTCTTCCAGTATGCCGCGCATTTCACGCGCATAGGTGTCGCAATCTCGACCATACCCTTTGAACCCATCAAAGGGGATGCAGGAATTCGCAGTGAACTGGTAAAAATCATAGCCAAGGTCTTTGGCCCCCAAACGCAGTGCGGCGGCATAATGATCGGCGTGGCTATCCCCCAACAAGACAACTTTTTGCTGTGCCCCGGTTTCGATGCTGCAATGCTCTCGCGCCGCGTCAGCAGAGAATTCCGCAGGAATTGGCAAACACTGTGCGTGATCGTTTCTGTCGTCGAAGGCATACAAAATATGGTTGGGCACCACTTTTTCGAACCGGGCCTCCAAACCCGCCGCCCGGCCACCAAGCCCGACCGAGACAAACAATAAAAGCCCAGCGATGCTGGCAATAAAGACCTGTGACCGGCGAGGGAAAACCGGCATTTTTCCCGCGCGAAACGGCTGTTCCACATAGCGCCAACTGATCGCGGCCAGACCCAACGTCACCCCAGACAGCACCAGCATGAGCCACAGCGCGGGTTCGTGCAGGCTGCGGATACGGGCAAACGCGAACAACGGCTGGTGCCATAGGTATGCAGAATAACTGATTAACCCGATGGCAACAGGCAGCCGCATCGACAAACACCGCCCCACCCAAGTATCGGCTTGCGCGTATAGCAGAACCAAGCACGTGCCCAACACCGGCACCATCGCATAGAGCGAGGGAAACGGGACGCTGCTATCATAGAAGAAAACCGCATAGAGGATCATCGCAAGACCGATGGTCGCCAGAAACTCATTTCTGCGCGGCGGCACCCTGAATGCAATGAACGCACAGATTGAGCCCGCGAACAATTCCCACACGCGTGAGAAGGTGAAAAAGAAATTTTCATTCGGGTGATGACGCCAGCCCCATTCGCTCAAGGCTAGGGACAAAATCCCAATAACGCCGATCACAAGAATATACTTCCGCCGCGAAAATACGCCCAGCATCGCGATCAGGTAGGGGAAGAACAGGTAATACTGCTCTTCAACGGCCAAACTCCACGTGTGCAGCAGAGGCCGCAACTCGGCGGATTGGGCGAAATAATCCGAGTATTCCCAGAAATGCACATTCGACAGGAATATGGCGGCGAACCCCAAACTGCGCAGATAATCATCAAAGCCATCCGGCGGCATCCACGCCCATGCCAGCGGGAAACTTGCCCCCAAAACAAGAAAAAGCGCCGGCAAGATGCGCCGTGCGCGCCGTTCATAAAACTGCAAAATTGAAAATCGCCCATGCGCGCGCTGGTCGATGATGATCGTCGTGATTAGAAAACCGGAGATCACAAAAAAGACGTCGACGCCGACAAAACCGCCTGAAAAAACATCCAATCCAGCGTGGAAAAAGATCACAGGCATCACCGCTACAGCACGCAGCCCATCAATCTCGCGTCGATAGTTCACTTTCCGGTCGCTCCAAAACGGCACGCACCGCGACCGTGCGCGGGGCAACATGTGTCTCTATCGCGCCAGACACGAAATGGCGCAAGCCATCGTCGTACAATCCAGTCAACGCCGCCGCATATGTGCCACACGACATCCGAACGTCGACCAACTGTGAGAAGTCTCAGGGCAAACTTGCCCCGCAGGATGCACGGCCAAATGTGAACCCGGTGCAACTCAAGCCAATCGAGCGCGAATACCCATCACCGATCCCGACCTTATCCGCCTGATTATTGCGTCAACCCCGAGGCCCGCTCGCGTAGAACGAACTTCTGGATTTTGCCGGTCGAGGTTCTGGGGATTGTGTCAAACACGATCTTGCCGGGCACTTTGTAGGGGGCCAGATGCTCGCGGCACCATGTGCGCAGCGTAGGTTCATCCACCTGCCCGCCCGCGTTCAACTCCACAAACGCACAGGGCGTTTCGCCCCATTTTTCATGCGGCATGGCCACGACGGCGGCCACGGCAACAGCCGGGTGCCGATACAGCGCCTCTTCAACCTCGATCGACGAGATATTTTCACCACCCGATATGATGATGTCCTTCGAGCGATCCTTTAGCTGGATATATCCATCGGGATAAACCACCCCCAGATCACCGGAATGGAACCAGCCACCGGCCAGTGCCTTTTGCGTGGCCTCGCTATTGCGGAAATAGCCCTTCATCACCACGTTGCCGCGGAACATCACCTCGCCCATGGTTGCGCCATCGCGGGGGACGGGTTGCATGGTGTCTGGGTCCAGAACGTCCAACTGTTCCAACGGCAAATAGCGCACGCCCTGTCGCGCCTTCAGCTTGGCCTGTTCCGGCGCGGGCAAATCCGACCAGTCGGAATGCCATTCGTTGACAACCGACGGGCCATAGGTTTCCGTCAGGCCATAGAGGTGCGTCACATCAAAACCCGCCTCGGCCATACTGGCCAGCAGGCTTTCGGGGGGCGGTGCGGCGGCGGTGAAAAACTGCACACGATGCTGCAATTCGCGCTTTTCCTCGGTCGGGGCGGATTCGATCAAAGACATGACGATGGGCGCGCCGCACAGATGCGTCACCCCTTCCTCGGCCAAGGCCTGCCAGATCGGGGCCGCGCGCACCTGCCGCAAACAGACATGCGTGCCAATGATGGCCGACAGGGTCCAAGGAAAACACCATCCGTTGCAGTGAAACATCGGCAGGGTCCACAGGTAAACGCTGTGCTTGGCCATGGATGTGGTTAGCGCATTGCCCTGCGCCAGCAGGTAAGCGCCGCGATGATGCGAGACGACGCCCTTGGGGTCGCCCGTGGTGCCCGACGTATAATTGATCGAGATCGCGTCCCATTCATCCTCGGGCATGAGCCACTCAAAATCCGCATCGCCGGTGGCAACGACAGCCTCGTAATCCTCGGCGCCCTCCATGCCACCGGGGCCGGTGTATTCGGGGTCGTCGTATTGAATAACCTCTGGCGTGACAGTCGCCAGTTCCAAAGCCTCGGCCATCAACGGCGCAAATTCGCGATCAACAATGACAATCTTTGCCATGGCGTGATCAAGCTGAAACGCGATGATCGCGGCATCCAACCGTGTGTTGATCGAATGCAGAACCGCGCCACACATCGGCACGCCATAATGACATTCCAGCATGGCAGGTGTATTGGCCAACATGGCCGATACCGTATCGCCCCGGCCAATCCCGCGCCCGGCCAGAACCGATGCCAGTTGCCGCGACCGCGCGTAGAAATCCCTGTAGCTGCGCCGCAAGTCCCCATGCACGATGGCCGTATAATCCGGAAAAACACTGGCCGCGCGTTCAAGAAACGTCAGCGGAGTTAGCGGCTGATAGTTGGCCGGTGTCCGGTCAAGGCCGGTGTTGTAGGGGTTCTCGGACATGTGTTTATCGGTCCTGCCATTGGGGTGCGCGTTTTTCGATGAAAGCACCGATGCCTTCCTCGGCGTCATGGGCCAGCATGTTATCGACCATCACCTGACTTGCATAGTCATAGGCGTCGGCCAATGGCATCTCGCGTTGGGCATAGAACGCACGCTTGCCGGTGGCCAGCGTCATGGTGGATTTCGAGGCGATCTTGCGTGCCATTTCCATGGTGGCCGCCTGCAATTCTTCTTCGGCCACGGCATAATTCACCAACCCGATTTCGGCGGCGCGGGGCGCGGGCGTCATATCGCCGGTCAGCAGCATTTCCATCGCATGCTTGTTGGCGGTGTTGCGCGACAGGGCCACCATGGGGGTCGAGCAGAACAGCCCGATATGCACGCCCGGCGTGCTGAACTTGGCGCTGTCCGCCGCAATCGCCAGATCGCAGCTTGCCACCAATTGGCAGCCTGCGGCGGTGGCGATGCCGGTGACCTCGGCGATCACCGGCTTGGGGCAGTTGACGATGCCCTGCATCACGCCCGAACACTGGCCCATCACCTTGGTGAAATAAGCGCGGCCCCCGTCTGCTGCGGCGCGCCCGGCGGTCATTTCCTTCAGGTCGTGCCCCGCACAAAACGCCGGACCATTGGCCGCAAGGACGATCACACGCACCGCCGGGTCATGACCCGCCTCATCAAACGCCGCTCCAAGCGCCGAAAGCATCGCCTCAGACAAGGCATTGCGCCGCGCCACATCGTTCAAGGTCAGGCGCAGGACGCCATCATCCGACAGGTCGCGCAGCAAGATATCGGTCTGGGTGGTCATGGGCCGGTCCTTTTTCTTGATCTCAGTTGACGTTGATTTCCACGCTATCCGCCAAGGTGTTGGCGATAAAGCAATAGCGATGCGCGCGGTGCTGCATTTCGTCTAGCTTGTCGGCCTCGACGGCAAAGCCGGTATCGAACCGCACCACCGGGTTCAGGTCGATCCGCGTGACCGACATCTGCCCTTGGGCGTTTTTGCCCAGATGCGCCTCGGCATAATCGTGGTAGCTGGCCACCGGCCACCCGGCCTTGGCGCATAGCGCAAGGAAGGTCATCATGTGACAACTGGACAGCGCCGCCGCAAGCGCCTGTTCGGGGTTGGTATTGTCGGGATCGCCGCCCCAATCGGGGGCGGCGTCCACTTGCACTTCGTGGGTGTTGTTATACTGCACCGTATGGGCGTTTGAAAACTTGCCAGTTTGTAAAGCCGGTTCGGCGCGCTGCCAATGCAGCTCGATGGCGAGGTCGGACATGTTGTTGCCTTTATGCGTTGATCTGGACGGCCTCGGTCGCGCCAGTGGCGGCGATTTGCTTGCGCGGGTCAAAGAAGGGCTTCTCAACAACGGTGGCCGTGGTTTCGCCAGTCTGGGTCATCACATCCAACTGAGTGCCAAGCTCTGCCGCCTCGACCGAGACCATCGCCAAGGCGATGTTCTTTTTCAGACGTGGCGAATATACAGCCGAGGTGACCTTGCCCACCGGGTCGCCATTTTGGTTGATCGCCCAGAAGGCCGTATTCGGCCCTGACATCGGCTCTCCTTCGATGATCAGGCCAACCTGCTTGCGGGTAACGCCGTTGTCGCGGATGCGCTGCAACGCGAACTTGCCGATAAATTCGGCGTCCATATCCAGATTAACCAAACGATCCATGCCCAACTCGAACGGGTTGGTGTGGATATCAGCATCGGCATGATAGGACAGCATACCACCTTCGACACGACGAATGGTCGAGGTGTGGCCGGGTTTCAGACCCATCGGCATACCGACGGCCATGATCCGCTCCCACAGGGCATCGCCGTAATCTGAATCGCGCAGGTAGATTTCATAGCCCAACTCGCTGGACCAGCCGGTGCGCGACACGATCAGCGGAATGCCATCCAGCTCCATCTCGCGGAACCAGTAATAGCGCAGGTCCATAACCTCGTCGCCAAACAGCGCCTGCATGATTTCGCCCGATTTGGGGCCCTGCAATTGCAGCGGCGACACGTCCGGTTCACAGATTGAAACATCAAGCCCGGAATGCACGGCCACACCCTGCGCCCATAGCAGAATGTCACTGTCGGCCAGCGACAGCCAGAAATGATCGTCGGCCAGCTTCAGCAGGATCGGGTCGTTCAGGATGCCGCCTTCGGCGTTGGTGATCATGACGTATTTGCACTGACCCACAGCCATGTTCGACAGGTCGCGCGGCGTCAGCATCTGGGTGAATTTGGCCGCGTCCGGGCCGGTGATTTCAACCTGACGCTCAACCGCCACATCGCACAGGATCGCATCGTTCACGAGGTTCCAGAAATTCTGCTCGGGGTCGCCGAAATCACGCGGGATATACATGTGATTGTAAACCGAAAACCCTTGCGCGCCCCAACGCACCGTTGCGTCGAAGTAAGGCGATTTGCGGATTTGAGTGCCAAAACCAAAGTCTTGAGATTGCATCATGTCATTCACCCTGTTTTGCGCTTCGGGCCATGCCCTGGGTCGCGTTGTTGATGTTTCCGGATGTAACGTGTTTTGTTTTATCAGACGGCCTAAAAATCGGGCGCTTCGAAGACTGTTCAGGCTTGGATTCAGGGGTTTGCGGACTGAATGGTCCGGGATGACAAATCACGACACGGCATGTCGCAAACATTACAGCCTGTTTTGCGCCACCAGCTTGGCAAGGTTGGGTTGTTCGGCCTTGATCAGACGGGTAGCGAAATACGTCATATACCGGTCAACCGCCAGATCCTCGGATAACAGATCATCCATCAGGGCCTGAAACGCGGACAGGTTGGGCGTGACCAAGGTCATGATGTAATCAATGCCACCGCCTGTCGCCACGCAGTTAATGACCTCGTCAATCGACCGGATATAGGTTTCGAACCTGTCAAAGTCGGATTTGCGGTGATGCGTCAGGGATACGGTCACGACCACCCGCGTCGCATCCACCACCCGTTCAAGGGCGATGTCGGCATGGTAGCCGCGGATATATCCAGCCGCGCGCAGGCGGGTCAGCCGCGCCCAACATGGGGTTGCCGACAGGTTGACCAACTCGGCAAGTTTTGTCTTGCTCAGCTGGCCGTGCTTTTGCACCGCGCTTAAAATGCGAATATCCGTTGGATCGAGCCCCTGCCGTTCTCGCATAACATGCCGCCTTGCTGAATGACCGATACACCGCATGCGCCTGCCACAAACGTCCTGCGGTTTTTTTTAGATGTTATGCGGACAAGTGGCCGCACCAAGAGGCGAATTTGCGACCTAATAAATACCAGTAGCGGCAAATGATTTACACAAGGCGATTTCACATGGGCAGAAACCGAAACCGTTTTGGTGTTTTGCATGCAGTCAGCCAAGAAGCTTGGCATGACGCGACGGCACCGATCTTTACACTGGCCGGCAATCGGGACTACGGTAACAGGTATAGAAACGGCCGCCCCGCGCCTGTGGGATGCGGCAAAATAGTCCTTAGGGAGTCTTCCATGAAACATCTCAGATCGCTCACCGCCGCAATGGCAATGGTTCTGGGGGCGGCCACCGTGGCCCCGGCCCAGACACTAAACTTTGCCTATGACGCGGACCCCGTGTCACTTGATCCGCACGAACAATTGTCGGGCGGCACGCTTCAGTTGTCCCATATGGTGTTCGACCCGCTGGTGCGGTGGAATAAGGATTTGGGGTTTGACCCCCGCCTTGCCGAAAGCTGGGAACGTGTGGACGACACGACGATGCGCTTTCACCTGCGCGACGGTGTCACCTTCCACACCGGCAACGAGATGACCGCCGACGATGTCGTCTGGACGATCGAGCGGTTGAAATCCTCGCCCGACTTCAAGGGCATTTTTGCTGGCTGGACCTCGGCCACGGCGATTGATGAAGATACGGTTGAAATCAAGACAGATGGGGCCAGCCCGCTTGTTCTTCACACCGCAACCTACGTCTTCCCGATGGACAAGGATTTTTACGAGGACGGCGGCGCCGAGATTGCCAAGCACGGCGACAGTTTCGCCAGCCGTAACGTTTCGGGCACCGGCCCCTTCACCGTGGCCGAGCGTGAACAGGGTGTGCGCGTCACCTTCGAACGCAACCCCGATTACTGGGATGCCGACAGCCCCGGCAACGTGCAAACCGCCGTTCTGACCCCGATCAAGGAAGCGCCCACACGTGTCGCAGCCTTGCTGTCGGGCGATGTGGATTTCATCGCGCCAGTTCCGCCGACCGATCTTGAGCGGATCGAAAACGACGACAACACCAAACTGGTGACGATGACCGGCACCCGCATCATCACGCTTCAGATGAACCAGGACCGGAACGAAGCCTTGGCCAACCCCAAGGTCCGTCAGGCGATTGCCTATGCTATCAACAACGATGGCATCGTGCAAAAGATCATGAAGGGCTTTGGCACCGTTGCGGCACAGCAATCACCCAAGGGCTATGTTGGTCACAACCCCGACCTGACCCCGCGCTTTGACGTGGCAAAGGCACAGGCGTTGATGGAAGAGGCGGGCTATGCCGATGGCTTCTCAGCCTCGATGATGTGCCCCAACAACCGTTACGTGAACGACTTCAAAATCTGCGAAGCGGCAGCGGCGATGCTGGCCAAGATCAACGTCCAGATCGACCTGACCACCATGCCCAAGGCGCAATACTGGCCCAAGTTCGACGAGCGCGCCGCCGACATCATGATGATCGGCTGGCATGCGGATACCGAAGACAGCGCCAACTTCAACGAGTTCCTGACCATGACCCCGGATGCCGACACCGGTCGTGGCCAATACAACTCGGGCAATTACTCGAACGCGGAAGTCGACGAGCTGACCATTGCCTCGCTGACCGAAACCGATGCCGAGAAACGCGCCGAAATGCTGCAACGGGTTGAGGAAATCCTTTACAACGAAGCCGCCTTCATTCCGTTCCACTGGCAAGATCTGGCTTGGGCGGCCCGCAAAGGCGTGATGATCGAAGACGTTGTCAACGTGATGAACTTCCCCTATCTGGGCGATCTGGTCATCCAAGACTAACGGGGCAATCAAGACGAAGCTCTCAGGCGCGGGCCGGATGCAACTGGCCCGCGCATATCCGAAAGACATCCATGCATATCATCGCTTTTCTTCTTCGACGCGGCGTTCAAGCCGTTGTCGTGATGTTCGTCATATCCCTGATCGGGTTTTCGATTCAGGGCAATCTGGGCGACCCGCTGCGCGAACTGGTCGGGCAATCGGTGTCCGAAGAAGAGCGCGACCTGATGCGCAATGAAATGGGGCTGAACGATCCGTTCTTCGTGCAGTATGCCCGGTTTCTGGGCAATGCTATACAGGGCGATTTGGGCACCTCGTATTTCTTCAAACGTCCCGCGCTTGACGTGATCATGGACAAATTTCCCGCCACGTTCGAACTGGTTCTGGGGGCGGTTTTCATTTTCCTGTCGCTGTCGATTCCGGCCGGTATTTATTGCGCCATCCATCGCGACAGTTGGCTGACGCAGTTTATCATGTCAGCCTCGATCATCGGCATTTCGGTGCCGGTGTTCCTGACCGCGATTGGCATGGTGTGGCTGTTCGGGGTCGAATTGGGCTGGTTGCCCGCGTTCGGGCGCGGCGACACGGTTGCCCTTCCATGGGGATGGGAGACCGGCCTACTGACATGGGACGGGCTAAGCCATTTGATCCTGCCGTCGATCACCCTGTCGTCAATCATGCTGCCACTGTTCATCCGCCTGATCCGCGCCGAGATGATGGAGGCCATGGGCACCGATTACGTGCGTTTTGCCAAGGCCAAGGGGCTATCAACAGCGCGGGTGCGCTATGTCCACGCCTTTCGAAATACTCTGTTGCCGGTGGTCACGGTGGGCGGGCTGATGATCGGCACGCTGATCGCCTATACCATCCTGACCGAAACCGTGTTCCAGTGGCCCGGTATGGGGTTCTTGTTCCTTGAGGCCGTAAACCGCGTCGATACCCCGTTGATCATCGCCTACATCATCGTGGTCGGCCTGATTTTCGTGGTCGTCAACACGCTGGTTGATTTCATCTACACACTCATCAATCCAATGGTGAAGCTACCGGGGGCAAAAGGATGATCTCACTCAAAGGCTTCATCAAACGGTTTCTGTCCGATCCGGTTGCCATCGGCGCCGGGGTGGTCTTGCTGATCCTTGTGCTGATGGCCGTTTTGGCCCCCTTCCTCGCCCCGCAAAACCCCTATGACCTGATGCAGCTTGACATCATGAACAGCGAAATGCCCCCAAGCTGGAAGCCCGGTGGCGATGATCGCTTTTTGCTGGGCACCGATGCGCAGGGGCGCGGCGTGTTGTCCACGATCATGTATGGCACCGGAATTTCGCTGATCATCGGTATCGGCGCAGTGATCGTTCAGGGCATTCTGGGCGTCACCCTTGGCCTGATCGCGGGGTATCGCGGTGGCTGGGTCGATGCGTTCCTGATGCGGTTGGCCGATATCCAGATGTCGCTGTCGACGCTGATGATCGCCATCATCGTGCTGGCCATCTTTTCCGCCACGTTCGATGCCAACACCTATGCCGATTACGCGATCTTCATGCTGATCCTGATCATCGGTGTCGCCGAATGGCCCAAATTTGCGCGCACGGTGCGATCCTCGGTTCTGGGGGAACGCAACAAGGAATATGTCGATGCCGCCCGCGTCATCGGGCTGCCCCCGCGCAAGATCATGTGGAAGCATATCCTGCCCAACACCCTGACGCCGGTGCTTGTGATCTCGACCATTCAGGTGGCCGAGGCGATCATGACCGAAGCCGCGCTATCGTTTCTTGGGCTTGGAATGCCGGTGGACCGTCCGTCGCTTGGCTCGCTCATCCGCTCGGGTTTCGAGTTCATCTTCTCCGGCTCGTGGTGGATCACCTTCTATCCCGCCCTCGTGCTGGTCGCACTGATCCTTGCGCTGAACCTTTTGGGCGACTGGCTGCGCGATGTCTTCAATCCGAAACTGCGCCGGGGGGATGACTGATGCCTTTGCTTGAAATCCGTGATTTGCACGTCGCCTTTCCCAAGGGCAAGAAAACCGAGGTCGAGGCCCTGCGCGGCGTGAACCTGACGCTGGAAAAAGGCGAACGCCTTGGCGTCGTCGGAGAATCCGGCGCTGGCAAATCCATGCTGGCCTTTGCCATCCTCAACCTGATCGCCGACCCCGGCCGCGTGTCACAGGGCAGCATCACCTTTCATGGTGAAAACCTGCTTGATCTGTCCGAACGCGACATCCGGTCGATCCGTGGCAACCGTATTTCGATGATCTTTCAAGATCCGATGGTGACGCTGAACCCCGTGCTTTCAATCGGCACGCAGATGATCGAAACCCTAAAGGCGCATCGCCGCATTTCCGACAAAGAGGCGCGCAAGCTTTGCATCGAAAAGCTGCGCGAGGTGGCAATCCCATCGGCCGAGTCCCGGCTGGAAGCCTACCCGCATGAATTGTCGGGCGGCTTGCGCCAGCGCGTGGTGATCGCCATCGCTTTGCTGACCGACCCCGAACTGATCATCGCGGACGAGCCGACAACCGCCCTCGATGTCACGATTCAGGCCGAAATCATGGCGCTGATCCTGAAACTGTGCCGTGAAAAAGATGTCGCGCTGCTCCTGATCACCCATGACCTTGGGGTCGTAGCCGAAGTCACGCAGCGGCTGATGATCATGTATGCCGGTCTGTGCGTGGAAACCGGCCAGACCCGAGGCATCATCGACGCACCGCAGCATCCCTACACCTATGGTCTGCTCAAGGCACTTCCGCAAAAGGTGGGCCGCGGCGCGCGCCTGTATCAAATTCCGGGGTCCATGCCGCCGATCACCGCCCTGCCGTCGGGCTGCGCCTATCACCCGCGCTGTGACCGCGCGACAGACGTCTGCCGCAGCCAGATTCCACCGCTCGAAAACGGTCGTGCCTGTTTTCACCCGCTCAATGTCCCCGAGGCCACCTGATGACCACGCCCATCGTCGAAACAAAAGGGATTGAGGTTCGCTTTCCCCTGCCCACGCATTTCCTGTCGCGCGACAAGCCTGTGCTGCACGCGCTCAATACCGTGGACATTGCGATCCAGCCCGGTGAAACCTTTTGCGTTGTCGGGGAATCCGGTTGCGGCAAAACCACCCTCGGCCGCGCCATCATCGGGCTGCAACCACCGACCGCCGGTGAAATTTATTTCAACGGCCAGCGGATCGACCAGATGGACGAGGCCACCCGCAAGCCCATTCGCCGCGACATGCAGATGGTGTTTCAGAACCCTTATGCCTCGCTCAATCCGCGGCGCAACGTGTTCGAAACGCTGGCCGAGCCCATTCGCCACCTGATGCCCGAAACCCCGGCCTCCGAGGTGCGCGAGACGGTCGAAAACGTGCTTGCCGTCACCGGCTGTGATCCCTCATGGCAGCGCAAGCTACCGCACGAATTTTCCGGCGGTCAAAGGCAACGCATCGCAATCGCGCGGGCCTTGGTGACAAATCCGGCGTTTATCGTTGCGGATGAACCGATTTCTGCGCTTGATGTGTCCATTCAGGCGCAGATCCTGAACCTGATGACCGATCTGCAGTCCAAGTGGGGCCTGACCTATCTGTTCATCACCCATGACCTGAGCGTTGTTGAACATTTCGGCACACGTGTCGCGGTAATGTATCTGGGCCGCGTCATGGAACTGGCCAAAACCGAAACGCTGTTTGACGCGCCAAAACACCCCTATACACAACTGCTTCTTGATGCGATCCCCAAGCTTGAGGGCGGATCGTTCGACACGCCGCGTGAACCGGGCGAGCTGCCCGATCCGGTCAACATGCCACCGGGCTGTCCCTTTGCGCCGCGCTGTGCCATGGCCGAGGCGCGCTGCCGCGCCGAACGCCCGGAATTGCGGCCGCTGTCCAACGGCGCACGCGTGGCCTGCCATTTCGCAGAATAAACGCCCCCACACGGGTTTGATCAGGCCTCATCACTCCATCGCGGCCATGCGCAACCCCAAAGAGGCGCGATAGCGCGGGTCGCCTGTGAGGCCTTGCAGGTTGTCCAAAACCGCCAGAACCCGGCCTAGACCAATGTCGCGCGCCCATGCGATCGGCCCCTTGGGGTAGTTCAAGCCAAACTGCATCGCGGCATCCACATCGCTTTCGCTGGCCACGCCTTGCAACACGGCTTCGAACCCCTCGTTGGCCAGCATCCCGACAGTGCGCATCACCACCAGCCCCGGCCAATCAGGTAGATGTGTGCAAACGATGCCCTGCCCCTGCAAGGTGGCCGCAACCCGCGCCACCATATCCTGCGGCACATCCGGCGAGGTGGCAAAACCCAGACGTTGCCCCGGCGCATCGGCGTTCAGCAAATCCAGCACCATCACCGGCGCGCCCTTTTCGCGCGCGATCTGGCGGGCCAGCCGCCCGTCGCTTGGCACGATATGAATGCCGTCGATCACGCAGGGGTGCATGGGGTCTATGGGCGTTGGGAGGGCAAGGTCGGGGTCGGCCGGCTCGGTCTGCGGCGTTGGCGCAGACGTGTCTTTGGCGTAGTCATAAAACCCACGCCCCGATTTACGCCCCAGATGACCGGCGTTCACCAGTTCCCGTTGCGCCAGTGAGGGGCGAAACCGCGGGTCTTGATAGAACGCATCGAACACCGATTGGCTGACGGCATAATTCACATCATGGCCGATCAGATCCATCAGGGCGAACGGCCCCATGCGAAACCCGCCGCCGTCGGTCATCAGCGCATCCAGCGTTGCGGGGCTGGCGACCTGTTCTTCAAAAAGGCGCAACGCTTCGGCATAAAACGGGCGGGCGACGCGGTTGACGATAAAGCCGGGCGTCGATTTTGCCCGCACGGCAACTTTGCCCCACGCGCCAGCCAAATCGAACACCGCTTGCGCCACCTCGGGCGCGGTGGCCCGCCCTGACACGACTTCAACCAGTTTCATCACCGGGGCCGGGTTGAAAAAATGCATCCCCACCATGCGCTCTGGGGCGGCAAGGGCGCGGGCGATGGACGTCACCGAAATCGACGAGGTATTCGTCGCCAGTATCGCATCGTCCGCGACGGTCTTTTCCAGTTCGGCAAAAACAGTCTGCTTGATCGCCAGATCCTCAACGATGGCCTCGATCACCAGACCGGCCCCGGCCAAATCGGCCAGATCGGCCACAGGCCGGATACGATCCAGCAGGGCGTTGGCCTCATCGGCTGTCATCTTGGCGCGCGCCACGCGGCTGTCCAACCGCTGTGACAGTCCGGCCTTGGCTGCGCGGGCGGCGTCCGGGGCGACATCATACAATAAAACCTGATGGCCATACGCGGCGGCAACTTGCGCAATCCCCGCGCCCATGGTGCCCGCGCCGATCACGGCGACGATCCTTTTGTGGTCTGTAGCAGACATGCCGCGTTATCCTTTCACCGGGTCAGGGCAGACAGCGGCTTTGGCCTGATGGGCGCTGGCCACCACTGCACGGCGCGCAGGTGCATAGCCGGGCTGCCCCGTCATGGCATAAAGCGCCGATGTCACGTCAAAATGCCGGGCCAGACCGCCACGCGTCACCCGTTCGATCGGGCCATCAGGATAGCCAAGCCCCAGTTTGCAAGTCTTGTCCATGTCCTCGGCGGTGGCCAGCCCTTCATCAAGAAACCGAAGGGCGTCATTATATTTGGGCCGCACAAGACGGTCGACGATGCGCCCCGGTTGATCTGCACACACGACGACATCAAAGCCAGCCACCTCAAAAATCGCGCGCGCCGCGTCCAAAGCGGCCGCGTCGGTTGCGGGCTGGCGCACCAGTTCAATCAGGTTCGACGGCGCGTCATTGCCATTGCGATAGCGCGCAAACCCAACTGCGTTCGATCCTTCCCGGCCCATATCCTCGCCGGTGTGAACGCCAAGGCATTCGGTGTCCAGTTCCACCAACACGGCTGTTTTCGATGGATCGGGTGCGTAACCTCCGCCCAGATGCATCGTCACATCTGCCCGTTCTGTTGCGCGGTCCACAATCGTATCACCTGACGGGAACGAGCGGCTGTCGCCCGATGCAACAATGCTGAAATCGGGGGCCGTGTCGGCGCGCTGTCGGCTTTGCCCTGTCAGCAACCCCTGCCCCGATTTATTGCCCAGCCTGCCCGCCGCCACCATCCGGCGCAGCAACGGCGGCACCGAGGCGCGGCGATCCAGCGTGATCGGATAAAACGCCTCGCCCAGCAAAACCTGAGTGTCCAGCCCAATCAAATCCAACAGAGTGCAGGGGCCCATCTTGTAACCCAGCCCGCTTTTGATTGCGATGTCGATATCTTCGGCCGTGGCCAGCCCCGCCTCGATCGCGCGGATCACGTCATTGTTGAACGGCACCAAAAGCGCGTTCAGGATAAAGCCCGGTTTGTCCTGCGTTTCTACGGGAAGCTGCCCGGCGGCTTCGGTCCATGCCCACGCCTCGCGAAATGTCTCGTCCGAGGTGTTCAGCCCGCGCGACATCTCGATCAGTTTCATCAATTCGGCGGGCAGGCAGAAATGCATGCCAACAACCCGATCTTCACGACCACAGCCACTGGCGATCTGGGTGATCGACAGGGTCGACGTGTTAGAGGCAAAGATCGTCTGGGGTTTACAGATCGTGTTCAGCTCTTTGAACAACGCCTGTTTCACCTCAAGGTTCTCATAGATCGCCTCGATCACCAGATCGCAATCGGCCAGATCGGCCAGATCGGTGCTATCTTGCAGACGCGCCAGCGTGGCGTCGCTGTCCTCGGGGGACATGCGACCCCGGTCCACCGATTTTTTCAAGAACTTTTCCGCAGCCCCGCGCGATCGCGACAGCGCTTCGGACGATCGGTCAAAACGGATGGTTTCAAACCCGCCGCGCACCGCCACAAGGGCAATGCCCGCCCCCATGGTGCCACCTGCGCCACAAACTGCAACTTTTCTGATCCGGGTCATTTGCTTCTGAAGCTCCTTCCGATGAGTTGGCGATGAACCTGGTTGGTGCCCTCCCAGATTTGCGTGATCTTGGCATCGCGCATCAAACGCTCGGCCCGGTAGTCGCGGCAATAGCCATAGCCGCCGTGAAACTGGACGCATTCGGTGGTCATCTTCATCGCCAGATCCGAGGCGCGCAATTTCCCGACCGAGGCTTCAAGCCCAAAGTTGCTATCGCCGCCATCCACCAGATCGGCGACATAATCCAGCCAGCGTTCCACCATCAGCAGCTCGGCCGCCAAATCGGCCAGAATGAACTGATTACCTTGAAAATCCAGAACGGCCTTGCCCGATTGCTCGCGGTCATTGCCATAGGCGACCATGTCACGAAACGCGGCGCGGGCGATGCCGCGCGCCTGTGCGGCCACCGAAGGGCGCGATTTGTTCAGCGAGGCCAGCAGAATGGCCAGCCCCTCGCCCGGGGCCCCCAAAAGGTTGGCACGCGGCACACGCACATTGTCAAACGACAGCGCACAGGTGGACGAGCCGTTATGCCCCATCTTGCGTTCTTTCGAAATCACGCTGAATCCATCAGCGCCCTTTTCCATGATCAGTGCCGAAATCGCCTTTTTCGGATCGTCGATGCCCGCCCATTTGCCGAACACCAAATACAAATCGGCCACATCACCGTTCGAGATAAAGATCTTGTTGCCCTTGACGATGATATCCTCACCATCGGGGGTAAAGGTGGTTTTCATGCCCGTGGCATCCGATCCGGCGGTGGGTTCGGTAATGGCCAGCGCGCCCATGCCACCCTCGGCAATTCGGGGCAAAAGGCGCGCGCGCTGCTCGTCGGTGCCAAAGTCGATCAGCGGCTTCATGCCGTGGTAATTCGTGGCGTATATAATCCCAGTCGAGGCGCAGGCCTCGGAGATGATCGACACGATTTCCAGATACAGCTTGTAAGACATCGGCATGCCGCCGAAGGCTTCGGGAATAAAGATGGTGTTCAGGCCCAGCGCATTGATCGCCTCGACATTCTTCCACGGGAATTCGCCAGTCTGGTCGATATGCTCGGCATTGGGGGCGATGACCTCGTCGACCATGCGCTGAACCTGTGTCAGGATCTGGCGTTCTTCATCGTTCCAGTTGCGTGCAGACAGCACCTTTTCATACATTTTCATCAGTGGTTCATCCCTTGTGCGCCGTCGATATAAATTGTCTCTCCGGTCAGAAAGGCGATATCTTCGGCAAAGATCGCACCCACCAACCGGGCCACATCCGCAGGCTGACCCGGCCCGCCGGTGGGGATGCGTGACTGCATCCACGCGCGCACCTTGTCGCGGGCCAGAAACGCGCGGTTCAGGTCGGTTTCAATATAGCCCGGCGCCACCGTCATGACACGGATGCCATCACGCGCCCATTCCACCGCCATGCAGCGCGTCATCGCGGCCACCGCCGCCTTGGACGCGCAATAGGCCAGATTGTCGGGCACGCCCATCTTGTCAAAAAACGATCCGATATTGACGATCGTGCCGCCACTGGCCCGCAAATGCGGATAGACCTCGCGCGCGGCGACCATCACGGCGGTGGTATTCAGCGCCATGGTTGTATTGAAATCAGCGGTACTCAGCGTCGCGGTTGCGCCGCCGATATGCACCCCGGCATTGTTGACCAGCCCAACCACCAGCCCCTGCGCCGCGATGTCGGCAAATGTCTGGCGCACGGCATCTTCGTCGGTCATGTCACAGCACATCTGGCGGCCCGCACTGCCCGTGCCTGAACGCGACAGGCCCACCACGGCAAAGCCGCGGCGTTCAAGATCCTGCGCGACGGCAAGGCCAATCCCCTTGGATGCGCCGGTGACAATGATCTGTCCTTCACTCATCGCGAAACTCCGGTTTGCGCTTTTCTTCGAAGGCGGCCATGCCTTCTTCGGCGTCGCGCGTGCGATAGGCCAAGGTCGACAGGTCCGCCTCGGTTTGCAGGCCCTCGTGCAGCGGGGTATCGGCCGCGCGTTGCACCGCGCGGCGGGCGCAGTCCAGCACCGGCAGGCTGTAACGGGTAAAGCGCCCGGCAAAATCCCGACCGGCCTGCATCAGATCACCTTGGGCCATCGCATTGATCAGGCCGATGCGTTCGGCCTCGTCCGCCGCCACGTTGCGGCCCGTCATGATGATTTCCAGCGCCCGCGCCTCGCCCACCAACCGCGGCAGGCGTTGTGTGCCGCCATAGCCGGGGATCAGGCCCAGCTTGACCTCGGGCAGGCCAAACACCGCGTTCGGACTGGCCAGCCGAAAGGTGCAGGCCATCGCCAGTTCCGCCCCGCCGCCAAAAGCATAGCCGTTGACCAGTGCCACCGAGGCAATCGGCAGCCTGTCCAGCCGGGCAAACACCGCCTGCCCCAGTTCGGCACCGCGTTTCTGATCGGTTAGGGATCGGTTGCGCAGCTCTTTGATATCGGCCCCGGCGCAAAATGCCTTGTCGCCCGCGCCGGTGATCAGCAGGGCGCGCACGTCGCGCCAGCCCGCCACCTCATCAATCGCGGCACCGATGCGGCGCAGAATGTCAAACGATAGCGCATTCAGCGCCTCGGGCCGGTTCAGCGTCAACAGCGCGTAGCCGTCTTCGGTTTTCGTCAGGTCGATTGTCATGAGGCCGATACCTTGTTTTCTACGTAACGCACGGGGTCCAGCTTGATCGCGCCCGTTCTGACCATTTCGGTCAAGGCCCGCTTGAGGATCTTGCCACTGGCCGTCAGGGGCAGGTCATCCAACGCGATGAACCATTCGGGCATGTCGAATTTCGACAGCCCCTCGTCGGCGAGATGATCCAGCACCTCGGCTCCGGTCAGGTTGCCGATGATGGCCAGACATACCTTTTCGCCCAAGCGATCATCTGGCACCGGAAAGGCCGCCGCCTTGCTGATTCCGGGATGCGTCAGGGCGCGGGCCTCGATCTGCGAGGGATAGATGTTATGGCCCCCACGAATGATCAAATCCTTGACCCGGCCCTCGATCCGCAGATTGCCCGCAGTATCAAACGACCCCAGATCGCCCGACATCAGATACCCGTGCCGGTTAAAGGTATTTTCGGTCGCGGCCTGATTGGCGTAATAGCCTAGCATCAACGCCGCGCCGCGCCCGCCGATTTCACCGATTTCGCCCGGTGGCACCTCTTGATCGGGGTTGTCACGGTCCCAGATGCGCACCTCGTAAGCCGGGCCGCCCCGGCCACAGGTGGACACCCAGACATCCTTGGGGTCGTCGGGATGCGTGTATTGATGCGAGGACGATTCCGTCATGCCGTAGATGTTTTGCGGGGTGATCCCCTGATCGGCAAAGGATTTCGCGACCACCTCGGGGATGGGCGACCCCGCCATGTAGAATATGCGCACCTGCCCGATCTGGGGGATGTCCCGGCGGGCCTGCTCGGCCAGAATGTCCATGGCGTGGGTGGGCACGCCCAAAACATAGGTGGCCCCGGTTTCGATGATCCAATCCAACCGGCTGATCCCGGATGGTGGATCGTCGGTGACAAGCTGCGCACCGCACACCAGCCACTGTGCCACGGCCACCCAAGCGATGTGATGCGACAGCGGGCTGAGCGTCAGCAGCGTCTGATCATGGCCCAACTGCCAGTCCCGCACCAGATCGCGGGCATTGGCCAGCAAGGTGTTGGACGAATGCATCACGCATTTCGGCTTGCCCGTGGTCCCCGAGGTAAAGGCCAGATAGGCGATACTGTCAGGGTTGGCGTGCACCTCGGGGTCGACCTGCGTGATATGGGTGGGGAAGCTATCGGGTGTATAGACCTTCTTGAAAAAAGGCAGCTCGGCCAGCATGGCGTCCAAATCGCAACTGGCGCGGTCGGCCCCCCAGCCCGGTTCGGTGATCAGGGCACTGGCCTGAAGTTCGGTCAGCAGATCGATGATCTCATCGCAGGTATAGGTGCGGTGAAGCGACGGGTTGCAGGCGATCCCTTGGCGCGCGCAGGCCAGAAAGGCAATCACCGCCTCGGCCCGATTGGACAGCCAAAGCGAGACCCGGTCGCCTGCCAAAATCCCCTGCTCGTGCAGGTCATCCGCCAGCGCATCAACCCGCGCCCTCAGCGTGCGCCAGTCCAGCCAGCACTGCCCGTCACGCAGGGCCATAGCATCGGGGCGGGCTTCGGCATGGCGCGCCAGCAAGCTGTAGAACGTGTCGTCAGCCCAAAGCCCTGCCTTATAGAATCCGCGGGCTGTGCCCGGATCGTGCAATGTCAGGAAAGGTTTCATGCCGCCCTCCGTTACTGGCCAAATTTCGACGGGTCCGGCTTGCGGCGGTCGTTGAAACTGGCATTCATCTCTTTGGCCTCTTCGGTTCTTAGATATTGGCTGAGCAACAGGTCATGGGTCACGCGCGACAGCCCCCCGACCCCGCCATGCCGGGCATTGAACGCCGCCTTGATCGAGGCCAGCGCAAACGCCCCGCGATCTGCAATCTCAAGTGCGAATTCACGGGTTTTCGCCGCCAGTTCATCATCCGGGGCAATCCTGTTGATCAGCCCCATGTCGCGCGCCTCTTCGGCGCTGATCTTGGGGTTGGCATACCAAATTTCCTTGGCGCGTTTCTTGCCGACCAGATCTTCCAGATACCATGTGCCATAGCCCGCATCGAACGACCCCATCATCGGCCCGACCTGACGGAATACGGCACTTTGCTTGGCAATGGTCACGTCACAGACCATCTGCAAGACATTGCCGCCGCCCACGGCAAAGCCGTTGACGCTTGCGATCACGGGCTTTTGCAACTTGTCGATGGCCTCGTACATCTCAAGCGTGGGCAAGGTTCCGGCATATAGCCGGGTTTTTTCCATGCCATCCTTTTGGCCACCGATGCAAAAAAACTTGTCGCCCGCACCGGTCAGCACGATCACACGGGTGCGGGTTTCGCGGCGAATACCCTCGATACAGTCGCGGATTTCATGACACATGGTTTCGGTGAACATGTTGCCATCATCGGGCCGGTTCAGCGTGATTGTTCCGATGGGGCCGTCTTCTTCATAGGTGATCTGTGTGAATGTCATGCTGTCTGTCCTGTCATCTTGGAGGTAAAGTGCCGACCCGGCCGGGCCTGCGATATCTAGTCCTTCGCTCCGCCGGCGGGTGGGCGCAAAAGCTCTTCGTTATGCTGGCCAAGGCGCGGCGGCGCCGAGCGTGGAACGCAAGGCGCCCCGTCCACCTGTATGCCAAGTCCGACCTGTGGCAGCAGGCCGTTGCCTTCCTGCTCAAGCGCAAAGAACATGCCGCGATCTTGAAAATCAGCATCAGAGGCCACTTCATCCAGACTGTTGATGGGCCCGGCGGGCACCCGTGCCTTGGCAAAAATCTCTAGCCAGTCTGCTCGGGGCCGGGTTCGCAGGATATCCTGAATGCGCGTGACGATCTGTTGGCGATGGTCGCGGCGCTTGGCGTTGCTGGAAAATTCAGGCCGCTCCGCGAAATCGGGCTGGTCGACGGCCTGCCAGAAACGTGTCCAGATCGCATCGGTGCCAAGCCCCAGGGTTATCGGACGGTCAGCGGTCTCAAAGGACTGGTAAACCGCGATCACGCTATCCGTTCCGCCCGAACGGCGCGGCACCTCACCCGAGCCAAGATAAGCAGACAGGCGGCAACTTAGAAAACGCGTCATGCTTTCGACAAGGCTGACGTCGATCTTGCGGCCCATGCCGGTGCGCGCGCGATCAAAAAGTGCGGCAATCGTGGCCGTGGCGGCATCCTGTCCGGCCAGCATGTCCGCCCCGGGTGCCCCGATCTTTTGCGGCGGGCCATCGGCCTGCCCGGTGATATCCATGACCCCGGAATAGCCTTCCGCGATCAAGTCATAGCAGGTCAGATCGGCGCGGCGACCGCTAAGCCCAAAGCCTGTGATCGACACGAAAATCACATCCTCGCGGATCTCGCGGATGCTTTCATGATCCAGCTCCAGCTTGCGCTGCACATCGGGTGGCTGGTTGGTGACCACCACATCGGCCGACCGGATAAGATCCAGCAGGTGGGCTCGCCCTTCGTCAGACCGCAGGTCAAGCGCCACGCTTTTCTTGTTGCGGTTGACCGACGCGAACCACAGCGATGTATCGTTCAAAAACGGCGGTCCCCAATGGCGCGCATCATCGCCGCCCGGCCGTTCGACCTTGATCACCTCGGCACCGAAATCGGACAGTAGCATCGTGGCATAGGGGCCAGCGACAGAGGTCGTCAGGTCGACCACCCGCACCCCGTCCAGAAACCCAAAGCCTTGCCCGGTTTTCCAAACAGGCAACGTATCGCAGGGCAAACCAGACCAGTCATGCGCGTCGTCAGATTTGCGGTTCTCCATAATGTCACCTTTCTACAGCAGCTTGCCAAAGGTGTCGCAAACCACGTGCCAGCTTCACCGGGGCACGGCCTTGCAGGGCAAGTGGCAACGAAAAAGGCTGCTCCTGTCCGTGCTAGGACAATGCCGCGCAAAACGTGTCGCCAACGCGAGCAGCCGTGCACAAAAGTGTCCACAAAACGGACGCGCGCCTAAGCCTCGAAATCTTCTTCCAGCTTTTTGTAGAGATACGAGCGCGAAACCCCGAGATGTTCGGCCACTTTTTTCTTGTTGCCATTGAACCGGATCATCGCATCGGCGATCAGTTTACGTTCCAACTGGCCCAGAACATCCTTGAGCGATCCGCCATCGGCAAGGTCGGTGACCACCGCCGGCGCAGCAGCAATTCGGGGGGGCGGTGCGGCATGCCCCGCGTGTTCAAAATCCGCCACCCTCAGCCAGCCGTTTTCTGCAAAGACAAAGGCGCGTTCAATGACATGGCGCAATTCACGCACATTGCCCGGCCATGCCCGCCCCATGAGCAAATCGGGCACCGCCTCTTCGACCTCGGGTATGGGCCGATCGTAATGATCTGACAAATCTTTCAGAAAATGCTCCAGCAACAGCGGAATATCTTCGATACGCTCGGCAAGGGTGGGCATTTTTATGAGCACCGGGCTGATCCGATAAAACAGGTCCAGACGGAACTTTTCTTGTTCGATAGAACGCTCCAGATCGCGGTTGGTCGCGCTGATCAAACGGAAATCAACCTGACGCGGGCTTTCGCCGCCGACGCGTTCGACCAGCCTGTCTTGCAACACGCGCAGCAACTTGGATTGCACCTCAAGCGGCATATCCCCGATCTCGTCCAGAAAGATCGTGCCTTTGTCGGCCTGCTCGAACTTGCCCAGCCGACCTTTGCTGTCGGCGCCGGTGAACGATCCCGGCTCATACCCGAACAGCTCGCTTTCCACCAAAGAGGCTGGCAGGGCCGCGGCATTCACAGTGACCAGCCGTGCCTTGTTGCGCGGGCTTAATGCATGTAGCGCCTTGGCCACCAGCTCTTTGCCGGTGCCGGATTCACCTTGGACCAGCACTGGAATATCCAGCGGCGCAACCTTGCGGATCTGATCGCGCACCGCCTCGATGGCAGGGCTCTGACCGACGATGGCCTTCAAAAACGCCTCGGCGCGTTCACTGACCTTGCGTTCGGTGCGATAGCTTGCGATTTCTTTTTCCAACACGTTGATCCGGCGCGCCAGGGCCTCAACCTGCTGTGGCCCCTTGAACATCACGCGACCGATCGCGCCCACCACCATTCCGTCATGCTTGATCGGGTGTCGGGATACGACACGTTCACTGTCACGCATTTTCTGAATCTGGCCCACCTCGGCAACGCCGGTGCGCACCACATGGTGAAGGCGAGTGTTTTGAATCACATCACGCACGTTCCGGCCTACGCCTTCACCAGTTTTCAGACCAAAGAACTTTTCATGTACCGGCGATACGAACGCCAGCCGGGCCTTGGCGTCGATCACTGCCATCGCATCGTAAGGATCGCTTAGAATATGGTCGATGATATCAAAGGAAAAATCGACCTGTGTGAAAAACCGCAGAACCGTGTCGGTCACTTGGTCGAAAAACAAAACCAGCCGCCCGCCCTGAACGCCGGTGACAAGCGCGACATACTGCACATCCGTTAACAACGCGGGCACAATCCGGCGCTCTATCGCCTCGGCCATCCAATCGGGGTCGCTGACCATTGCCGTCAGCCGCTGATCCTGCCCCGCACCAAGTTGCAAGACAACCTGTCCGTCATCATCGACAACGATCAACCCTTTGACATTTGGCGATTTATCGCTGGTCATGCTGTAATCCTTTCGGCTTGCTGTCCAAGCGGCAAGCGCGCGATGTCCGCATTCAAGACAACTCTGTCGAAGGCTGACCGCATTGACAACACCTCATAGCAAAAGACTTTAGCAGCAGCCTACTTGGACCTTTAACCGATAAGCTTTGAAGAGTTTGGCACGGTTTTTGTGGTACCCTGATGTGTCGCCAGTATTCCGGCCCGCGCGACGCAAAGCAGGCCCTTACGACGACAGGGGAGGACGCAATGCAATTTCAGATCGACAAACACCTACGCCAGACGCAAAGCCAGAAACTGTCGCAACAGGCGATCCAGTCGATCAGGATTTTGCAAATGAACGGTCAGGATCTGCACGCGTTCCTGACCGACGAAGCTGAAAAAAATCCGCTGCTTGATCTCAGTTTTCCGGTGCCGGGCAAGGCGGCGCAGGCCAGCCCGGCGCGGCCTGTCCCGTCGCCCTCTGCAGGGATACCAGCGGGCGGCGATTTGCCGGGAATTGCCGAAACCCACGCCTGCCCCGTCACCCTGCGCGAGTATCTTCTGGATCAGGCTACGCTGACGTTCAGGCGTCCGCAAAACCGCAGGATCGCAGCCGAGATCATCGAGTCGATCGAGCCCGACGGCTATCTGCGCCGCCCCATCAGCGACATTGCACGCGCCCTTGGCCTGCCCGAGCGCCCTTTGCTGGACGTGCTGGCCCGCATTCAACAGTTCGACCCTTGCGGCGTGGCAGCGCGTGATCTGGCCGAATGCTTGCGCCTGCAATTGCAAGACCAAGGCGAGTTAACAGACAAGCGGGCGTGTCTGCTGGCCAATCTGCCCTTGCTGGCAGCCTATGACTTTGATGCCTTGGCGCGCAAATGTGGCTGTGACCGCAACGACGTCATGGCGATGGTGGCCCGACTGAAACAATTGAACCCGGCCCCGGGCCGCCAGTTTGACAGTGCGCCAGTGCCGCTGGCCATGCCGGACATCCTGCTGACCCCGGCGCACGATGGAGAGTTTCGGGTGGAACTGAACCCCGAAGTTCTGCCCCGCGCCTTGGTAGATCGCGAATATCAAGCGCTGATCCGACCGCAGGCCCGCGAGACGCATGAAAAGAAATTCATCGCCGATTGCCTGCGCAATGCGACATGGCTGGTGCGCAATCTGGACATGCGGGCCCAAACCATTCTGCGGGTCGCCACCGAACTGGTCGCACAACAACGCGAATTCTTTCTGCATGGCGCGGCCAGTCTGCGGCCCCTGTGCCTGCGCGATATCGCCGATGCGGTCGGCGTGCATCAATCCACGGTGTCACGTGCCATCGCCAACAAATATATTCTGGGGCCACGCGGGCTGGTGGCGATGAAATCCCTGTTCTCCGAAGGGCTGGCCACTTCGGGCGGGGAGGAACAGGTGTCAGGCGCCGCAGTGCGCAACCGGATCAGCGCGTTGGTGAATGCCGAGCGCGCAGATGCCATCCTGTCGGATGACGCCATCGTCAGCGCGCTTGACCGGTCTGGCATCACCATAGCACGGCGCACGGTGGCCAAATACCGGCGGATGCTGCGCATCCCGTCCTCGTCGGTGCGACGGCGCATTAAAGCAGCGCAGGCACAGCCCGCCGCCTGATCCTTGCTATTGCATGGTTGGCACCGGATTTGCGTGGTGCAGGGGTATCACCGCGGCTCTTGACCCCGCAAACAGGAGCGACCCATGCAAGACGTCTTTATCTGCGATTACATCCGCACCCCGATTGGCCGCTTTGGCGGTGCCCTGTCACCGGTGCGCGCCGATGATCTGGGGGCCGTGCCTTTGCGCGCGCTGATGGAACGCAACCCGCGCGTTGATTGGGCCGCCGTGGATGACGTGATCTTTGGCTGCGCCAATCAGGCAGGTGAAGACAACCGAAATGTTGCGCGCATGTCGCTGCTGCTGGCCGGGCTGCCCGAGGGGGTGCCAGGCACGACAATCAACCGCTTATGCGGTTCGGGCATGGATGCGGTTATTGCCGGGGCACGGGCCATCCGCACCGGCGAGGCCGACCTGATCATCGCAGGCGGCGTCGAAAGCATGAGCCGCGCACCCTTTGTCATGCCCAAGGCTGAAACAGCCTTTTCGCGCAATGCCGCCATCTACGACACCACCATCGGCTGGCGGTTCGTAAACCCCCTGATGCACGACGCGCACGGCACCGATGCAATGCCTGAAACCGCTGAAAACGTGGCCGAGGATTTCTCGATCAGCCGCGCGGATCAGGATGCGTTTGCCCTGCGCTCGCAACAGCGTGCCGGTGCCGCGATGGATAGCGGACGGCTGGCGCAGGAAATCACCCCGGTCACGATCCCGCAGCGCAAGGGCGATCCGCGTATCGTGGTGCAGGATGAACACCCCCGGCCCGGCACCAGCGCAGAGTCACTGGCAAACTTGCCTACCCCGTTTCGCAAGGGCGGCACCGTGACCGCGGGCAACGCCTCGGGCGTCAATGACGGCGCGGCAGGTCTGGTTCTGGCATCGGATGCCGCGGTCAAAGCATATGGGCTGACACCGCTTGCCCGTGTCACCGGCGGGGCGGCGGCGGGTGTCGCGCCGCGCATCATGGGGTTCGGCCCCGCACCCGCGTCGAAAAAGCTGATGGCACGGCTGGGGCTGTCGGTGGCAGATTTTGACATCATTGAACTGAACGAGGCCTTCGCCAGTCAGGCGCTTGCCACTCTGCGGGACTTGTCGATCGCGGATGACGATCCCCGCGTCAACCCCAACGGCGGCGCCATTGCCTTGGGGCATCCACTTGGCATGTCGGGCGCGCGTCTTGCAGGCAGCGCGGCGCTTGAATTGCACCTGACCGGCGGGCAGCGCGCGCTGGCGACAATGTGTATCGGCGTGGGACAAGGGATCGCGCTGGCGCTTGAGGCTGCGTGATCCACGAATGTGCGGGTGTGCTCGAAAAAGACACTCGCGCGCGCCTTCTGTCCTTGGAAACGCCACATGACATGAAATGGCCGCCCCGGCCTTGTCCGGGGGTGCCAGTCTGCCAGGCCCGGAGGGTCTGTTCGGCCAGATGCCCCGTCCTGATCCGCACCGCCGCAGGTATGGGGACGCGTTTTTACAAAGGTTTCGGAATCGCGCGCGATCTACAGGAAAAGCACGGCAGTCGCCGCAATGCCCAAGGCAATGGCATGCTTGTTGCGTTGCTACGGGTGGGCCGACGAAAGCGCGGCCACAAGACGATAAGATCCTAGGGAGGAGATCAGAGAATGAAACTTTTGACAGGGGTAACCGCAACACTTGCGTTGTCAGCCGGGTTTGCGACGGCGCAAGATATATCAGGCGACACCGTCAAGATCGGCGCCATGGTCGATATGACGGGTGTTTATTCCGCCAATGGCGGCATGGGCGCAGTTCTGGGCGCTGAAATGGCGATTGAAGACTTTGGCGGCACCGTGAACGGCAAGCCGATCGAATTGCTGTCGGCCAACTATCAGAACCGGGTGGATGTCGCATCAAACCTTGCGCGGGAATGGATCGACCAAGATGGCGTCGACATGATGATCGAGTCCACCGACTCGGCCGCAGCGATCGCCATTCAGAACATCGGCAAGGAAAAGAACGTTTTGTCTGTCGCGGCGGGCTCGGCCTCGACCGCGTTGACCAACGGCGAATGCGCGGCGACCGGCATTCACTATGTCTATGACACCTACGCGCTGGCCACCGGAACCGGCAACGCCATTGTGAAGAACGGCTTGACCGACTGGTATTTCATCACCGCCGACTACGCCTTTGGGCATTCGCTTGAAGAAAACACCGCCAGCGTTGTGCAAGAGCTTGGCGGCAATGTGGTGGGCACCGTGCGCCACCCGTTCAAGGCCACCGACTACAGCTCCTTCATCCTACAGGCGCAATCGTCGGGATCGGATGTGGTGGCCTTTGCCAATGCCGGCACCGATTTCAGCACAGCCTTGAAACAGGCCAGCGAATTCGGCGTTGTTCAGGGTGGTCAGACCATCGCGGGGATGCTGGTGTTTCTGACCGATATCTACGCACTGGGGCTGGATGTGGCGCAGGGCCTGACCTACACCACCGGGTTCTACTGGGATCACAACGATGAAACCCGCGCCTTTGCCGCACGTTTCAAGGAACGTCATGGCAGCATGCCCACGATGATCCATGCCGGGTTCTACTCCGCCGTCACCCACTATCTGAACGCGGTCGAAGCCACCGGCACCGACGATACGGCAACCGTCCGCAAATGGATGGGCGAGAATCCGATCAACGATTTCTTCGCCAAGGATGGCTATATCCGCGAGGATGGCCGCATGATGCACACGATGTATCTGGCTCAGGTCAAGTCGCCTGACGAAGCCGAGAACGAGGATGACGTGGCCCGCGTGCTGCGCGAGATCCCCGCAGAAGAAGCCTACATGCCGCTTGAGAAAAGCACCTGCGCGCTTGTGAACGGCTGACAGTCTGACCCCGGCGGCGCCTTTATTCTAGGGCGCCGCCTTTTCGGCAAGGCAAGGAAAGCAATCCCATGACATCCCGCCACAAAGACGGGGCTGATTATGTTCTCACGGCCAAGGGTTTGACCAAGGTCTTCGGGGGCATAAGGGCCGTAGACAACGTGGATCTTTCGGTGCGGCGTAACACGATACACGCGCTGATCGGTCCGAACGGGGCAGGCAAGACAACCTGTTTCAACCTTTTGAGCAAGTTTCTGACACCGAGCAGCGGCACGATCAAATATGAAGGTCAGGACGTGACCGCCCTGCCACCCGCGACAATCGCGCGACAAGGCATGGTGCGCTCGTTCCAAATTTCGGCGGTCTTCGCCAGCATGAGCGTGCTGGAAAACGTGCGACTGGCGCTGCAACGGCGCGTGCATGGCCCGTCGTTCGATTTCTGGCGCTCTGTCAAATGCCTGCACGCGCTGGAGGACGAGGCCGTATCGCTGCTGGAAGAGGTCGGTTTGGCCGATTTCCTGCACGCGCGCGCCGCTGATCTGCCCTATGGGCGCAAGCGGGCGCTGGAAATTGCCACCACACTTGCGTTGGACCCGCAGCTTTTGTTGCTGGATGAACCTCTGGCCGGGATGGGCCAAGAGGATATCGGCCGCACCTCGGATCTGATCAAGCGGGTCGCACAGACCCGGACGGTTCTGATGGTGGAACACAACCTGTCCGTCGTCGCCACCTTGTCGGACCAGATCACCGTGCTGGCGCGCGGCGCGGTTCTGGCCGAGGGCGATTATGCCGCGGTGTCGCAAAATCCCGCCGTGGTCGAGGCCTATATCGGAGAGCCCCATGACACATACGATTGAACACACCGGCCCCGGTGCGCCCGCCGCGCAATCCGATACCATGCTTGAAGTGTCGGGTCTGAACGGCTGGTATGGCGAAAGCCACGTGCTGCATGACATAAACCTGCGCGTCGGCAGCGGCGAAGTCGTCACCTTGCTGGGCCGCAACGGCGCGGGCAAGACCACCACACTCAAGGCGATCATGGGCCTGCTGAAAACCCGGAGCGGCAGCATCCGTTTTCAGGGCCATGAAGTTATCGACACACCCGCGCGCAGCATTGCAAAAATGGGCGTCGGCTATGTGCCCGATGATCGCGGGATCTTTGGCAGCCTGTCCGTGCTGGAGAACCTGCTTTTGCCCCCCAAGGTGGCCGAGGGCGGGTTTGACCTGCCCGATATATACGAGCTGTTTCCAAACCTTCAGGAGCGGCTGGACAGCTATGGCAACAAGCTGTCGGGTGGCGAACAGCAAATGCTGTCGATCGCGCGTATCCTGCGCACCGGTGCGCGCTTTGTGCTGATGGACGAACCCACCGAGGGGCTGGCCCCGGTGATCATCCACCAGATCGGCCATACCGTGCGGCGGCTGAAAAAGGCAGGCTTTACCATTCTGCTGGTCGAACAGAATTTCCACTTCGCCCGCGAACTCGCAGACCGTCATTACATCGTTCAGGAAGGTCGTATCATCGACGAATTCCGCAACGATGAGGTCACGGAAAACCTGGACAAGATCCAGGGCTATCTTGGCATATAAGGAAATCAGTCATGTTCGAGCTTTTGGGAATTCCGCCGCAGGCGCTGTTTGGCCAAGTTCTTCTTGGGCTGATCAACGGATCCTTTTATGCCGTGCTAAGCCTTGGCCTTGCGGTGATCTTTGGCCTGTTGAACATCATCAACTTCGCGCATGGTGCGCTTTACATGATGGGGGCCTTCGTGGCGTGGATGCTGCTGACCTATCTGGGCATCCCGTTCTGGGCGGCGCTTGTGGTATCGCCGATGATCGTGGGGGGGATCGGCATGGTGATCGAACGCACCATGTTGCGCCCGCTGCATGATCTTGATCACCTCTACAGCCTGCTTTTGACCTTTGGTCTGACGCTGGTCATTACCGGTCTGTTCCAGAATTTCTATGGCGTGTCGGGCAAGCCCTATCCGATCCCGGCGGTGCTGACCGGCGTTGTCAATCTGGGCTTCATGTTCCTGCCCATCTACCGCGCCTTTATCATCGTCATGGCGGTGATCGTGTGCTTTGCCACGTGGTTCCTGATCGAAAAAACGCGGCTTGGTTCGTATCTGCGGGCCGCCACGGAAAACCCCGAAATGGTCAGCGCCTTCGGCATCAACGTGCCGCTTCTGGTCACGCTGACCTACGGGTTTGGCGTGGCGCTTGCCGCCTTTGCCGGGGTGCTGGCCGCACCGGTGTATTCGGTCAATCCCGTGATGGGCAACGACATCATCATCGTGGTGTTCGCCGTCATCGTGATCGGTGGCATGGGGTCGATCATGGGCGCTATTATCGGTGGTTTCGGGCTGGGCGTGGTCGAAGGCCTGACCAAGGTTTTCTATCCCGAGGCGTCGACAACGATCATTTTCATCATCATGGCGCTTGTGCTGCTGCTGAAACCCAGCGGTATCTTCGGGCGGGAGGTCTAAATCATGACGCAACAAACGGAATCCACGACTCCGGCGCAGACGCAAAACAAATCCAGCGGACGCAACCGGACCACGCGCCATCACATGATCGCCTTTGGCCTGATTGCGGCCTTCGTCGTGATCGCCCCGCAGTTCCTTTATCCAGTTTTTGTGATGAAGCTTTTGTGTTTTGCGCTGTTTGCCATGGCGTTCAACCTGATGCTGGGCTTTGGTGGCCTGCTGTCCTTCGGACATGCCGCGTTCTTTGGCGGGGCGGCCTATGCCGCCGGCCACGCCGCCAAGGTCTGGGGCTGGCCACCTGAACTGGCCATTGCCTTTGCGGTTCTGGTGGGCGCAGCAATGGGCGCGGCCTTTGGGTTTGTTGCCATCAAAAGCCGTGGAATCTACTTTGCGATGATCACACTGGCCTTTGCGCAGATGGTGTATTTCTATGCCCTGCAATCTCCGGTCACAGGGGGCGAGGATGGCTTGCAAAGCATCCCGCGCAATTCACTGTTCGGGCTTGTCGATTTGTCCTCGGATGGGGCGTTCTATTGGCTTGTTGCGGTGATCTTTATGATCGGCATCCTGTTTGTTTACCGGGTGATCCATTCGCCGTTTGGCGAGGTGCTGAAAGGCATCCGCGAGAACGAACAGCGCATGATCTCGCTTGGGTATCAGGTGCAGCGCTACAAGCTGGTGACGTTCATCATCTCGGCGGCGCTGTCGGGGCTTGCCGGCGGCACCAAGGCGTTGGTGTTTCATCTGGCGTCGCTGGTCGATGTGCATTGGACCATGTCCGGCGAGGTTGTCCTGATGACCCTGATCGGTGGCATGGGGACGATCTTTGGCCCGATCATTGGGGCGGGGGTGATCGTGGCAATGCAGAACTATCTGGCCGATCTGGGATCGCTGGTGCTGATCGTGCAAGGGCTGGTCTTTATCGTTTGCGTGCTGACCTTCCGCGAAGGCATTATCGGCGTGCTGGCCAAATGGCTGAAAACCCGTCTTTAATCAATTGGGCCTGCCCTTGTTCAGGGGCGGGCCCACACACCGCTTGAACCATAAAAGGGCAGGACACGATGACGGCACCCCTCAAGGATATACGCGTTCTGGATTTCTCGACCCTGCTGCCGGGGCCGATGGCCACCCTGTTTCTGGCCGAGGCCGGCGCCGAGGTGATCAAGATCGAACGCCCCGGGCGCGGCGAAGAAATGCGCAGCTATGATCCCAAGTGGGGGCAGGACAGCGCCAATTTCGCGATGCTGAACCGTGGCAAGAAATCGCTTGCACTGGATCTGAAAGACCCCGCACAGCGCGCCCGCCTGATCCCGCTGCTGAAAGACGTCGATATCGTTGTGGAGCAGTTTCGCCCCGGCGTTATGGCCCGTTTAGGCCTCAGCTACGAAGACATCGCTGCCATCAACCCCGAAATCATTTACTGTTCGATCACCGGCTACGGACAATCAGGGCCCAAGGCAGCCCGCGCAGGGCATGACCTGAACTATATCGGCGACAGCGGCTTGCTTGCGCTAAGTTGCGGACGCCCCGAGGCCCCGGTTTTGCCACCGGCGCTGATTGCCGATATCGCGGGCGGCACCTATCCGGCGGTGTTCAATATCCTGCTGGCCTTGCGTGACCGCGACCAGACCGGCAAGGGCGCGCATCTGGACATCTCAATGTCCGACAACCTGTTTCCGTTCATGTATTGGGCTATGGCAGAGGGCCAGACCACCCACCAATGGCCGGGCAATGGCGATGCGCTTGTCACCGGCGGATCGCCGCGCTACCGGCTGTATCCCACCAGCGATGGCCGATTTGTTGCCGCCGCGCCGATCGAGGAAAAATTCTGGCAGGCGTTTGCCGATGCCATCGACCTGCCGGATGATCTACGCGACGATACGCATGATCCCGCGGCCACAGCACAGGCCGTTGGTGCCCGTATCGCCGACAAGCCCGCCGATCACTGGCGCGCCGCGTTCGAGCGTGCAGATTGCTGCTGCACCGTTGTTCAAACCCTGCAAGAGGCTCTACAAGACCCCCACTTTCAAAGTCGTGGTTTGCTGGAGCACGAGGTGGAAAACACCGACGGCGCGCGCCAGATCGCCCTGCCCGTGCCCGTGGCCGGCCAGTTTCGCACGGCACCCCATGCCGCCCGCGCCCCGACCCTTGGGGCGGACAATGACTTGGCGCCACAGGCAACCCCCAACACAGGAGATACGGAATGAAGGCTGTTCTGGTTCGCGATTTCGGCCCGGTCGGGCAGGCCAGAATCGAAGAATGCCCCAGCCCCCGGCCCGCCGCGCAGGAGGTCGTCGTTGATCTGCGCGCAACCGAAGTGAACTATCCCGATATCCTTGTGATGGAGGGCAAATACCAGATCAAGCCGCCGCTTCCCTTTTCGCCGGGCAAGGCCGGGGCCGGGGTGATTTCGGCGGTCGGCCCCGATGTCAGCGGGCATAGCGTCGGCGACCACGTGGCCGTGCAGTCGGAATACGGCACTTATGCCGAACAAATCGCAATCAGCGCCGAAAGCTGCCACCCAATGCCCGACGACATGCCGTTTCCCGTCGGCGCGGCGCTTGGTCTTGTGTATCAAACGGCGTATTTCGCCCTGATCGACCGGGCGGCGATGAAACCCGGTGACACGGTTCTGGTTCTGGGGGCATCGGGCGGCGTCGGATCCGCCAGCGTTCAATTGGCCCGCGCGCTTGGGGCAAGCTGTGTCCTCGGCGGGGTCAAGGGCGAACAAAACGCGGAACTGGCCCGCGCTGCGGGCTGTGACGCCACGATTGATCTTGGCATGGAAAACCTGCGCGACGGGCTGCGCGATCAGGTCCGCGCGGCCACGAACGGGCATGGCGCGGATATCGTGATTGACCCCGTGGGTGGTAGCGTCACCGAGGCCGCCTTGCGCGCCATGGCATGGCGCGGGCGGCTGGTGGTGGTTGGCTTCGCGGCGGGCGACATCCCAACGATCCGGGCCAATTACCTGTTGGTCAAGAACATCGCTGTTACGGGGCTGCAATGGTCTGACTACCGGGATCGCGATCCGGCTTGGGTGCAAAGCGTGCAACAAGACATCTTCGCGCTTTGGTCAGACGGCAAACTGTCCCCACAGATCGCCGATACCCTGCCGCTGTCGGAATTTGCCGAGGCGCTGAAACGCCTGAAAGACGGGCGCGCACACGGCAAAATCATACTTGAACCCTAAGCAAAAACCGCCCTAGCAAGCGTCACGCCGGGCCGGGGCTGTCGCTGGGCGGCTCGTGCAGGATAAAGATCAGATCATCATCGGGGTGCGCCGGATACAGCTCAGCCACAGCTGGATCATGACCGGGGATCAACCTGTCATAACCACCGGCAAGCTCCAACACACGGTCATGACCTTCCAATGTTTGCGCCACATGGGTGGTAATCTTGAACGGACTGCCAAGGGCGATATTGTCAAAGAAATGCGCCGTGTCCGAGGCAAGGCACAGCCGCCCCCGCGCGGTGGTGACTGTGACCGCCTGAAGCCCCATCGAATGGCCCGGCACATGATGCAGGCGCACCCCGTCCGTCAGGTCATGCGCCCCATCCACAAACTTCACCCGGCCCGCGTAATTATGCGTCACCATGTCCAGCACATCCGACAGCTCAAACGGGGCCTGAACAAGGCTGTGACGCATATGCCGCCCGGTGGCAAAGCGCATTTCCTCGTCCTGCAAGACAAAGCGCGCGTTGGGAAACAGGTTCAAATTGCCCGCATGATCATAATGCAGATGGGTGATGACCACGGTGTCAATATCCGCCGGGTCCACGCCAAGATTGCGCAAGCCTTCGGTCGGGCAGCGCTGAAAATCGCGCCCACGCTCCTGCGCGCGCTGCGCGTCAAACCCGGTATCGACCAGAATACAGCGGTCCGCGCTACGGATCAGCCAGACATAATAATAAATCGGCGCTGGCCCGTCATGCGGATCGGTGCCCAGAAAGTAATCCGATGAGGGCCGGATCGCGCGGGCGTATTGAATGGCATAGACTTCGTAGTCGGGTGCGATGCTCATGGCTGCTCCCCTTCCATCTGTTGTAACGCCGCCAAAAAATGGGGCCGAAAGGCGGTTGGGTCTTCGATCATCGGGAAATGACCAAGCCCCTGCATTTCCCTGAACCATACGTGATCTTCGCCAATGGCATGGCACAGGGCGCGCGTATTGTCCGGCGAGGCGGAATAATCATAGCTGCCGGTCAGCAGGGCCAGCGGACGGCCCGCCGCCCGCAGCGGCGCGGCAATGCGCGCGCCGTCATATTCATCGCTGTAATAGGCCAGATCGCCCATATACACACCGGGCCTTGCCTGCGCATAGATCGCGCAGGCCTCATCGCGTTGGACCTGCGGGCAGGTCGGGCCCAGCATGGCGCGCACATAGGCCGGGTTGTGCTGGCTGTCGGCAATGCGCGCATCGGTCAACAGATCGCTGCGACGGCCCGGTGCTGTCATCGGGGCCTCTAGCGCGATACAGCCGTGCACCAGATCGGGGTGCTGTGCCGTGATGGTCAACGCCATGGTGGCCCCCATCGAACAGCCCACCAGAATAACCGGCCCGCCGGCCACCTGCTCAATAAAGGTTGCGCACCACTCCAGATACGCGGCTTCGGTCAAACGGTAATGCGCGGTTGTTTCGTGGCCTGCCTCGCCCGAGGATAGACCATGCCATGGCAGGTCAAAGGCCATCATGCGATATTGCCGCTGCAATTCGGTATCGGCCAGTTGGTGAAGGTATTGCCGGCTGTCCGCGCCTGCCGTGTGCAGGAATACAATCGGCGGCCCGCTTGTGCCGGCCTCTATCCAGTGCAGCATCGCACTGGCCCCATTGCCACGACGCAGCACCGCGCGCCGCCCCGTCACCGCAGCAGGATCATGGGCAAACCCGTGCCCCACCGGATCGGGCCGATCGGGCCGCGCCAATTCAATCAATCGCTCAAGGGCCGCCAAAGCCTGCGCCTGCGGCACTGGATCGGCGGTGATCGTCAGGCCGGTATCATGGCGCAAAAGCGCCCCAAAGGAATGGCTGCCCGGCGGCGGATCGGGCCGCATCACCCGATCAAACCCCGCCACATCACCAGTGATCGCGATATCCGGCTGCCTCAGGTCGTCACCCGTAAGGGGCCGGGGTTGATCAGACAGCAACAGGCCCGCCGTGACCGGCCCAGATTGCAGGCACAGCCGCAGCGACAAACCACGGCAATGCCATGCCAAAACCGGGTCCGCCACCGCACGCGCCACCCAAGCTGTCAGATCAGCCGCCATCGCGCCCTGCCACAGTTTCAAGATAGCTGAAAATCTCGGTATGGTCAGCCTCGGGGTCCAAGTTCGAGCGTGCATCGGACCACAGGCCGCTGACCTCATCCAGACAAGGCATCTCAAGGCCCAAATCATCTGACAGGGATTTCGCCAGCGCCACATCTTTGGCCATCAATTCAAGCGCGAATCCAGCCTTGCGGAACGCGCCGCTCAGCACGAATTGCTTCAGCTTGTTCTCGGTCGAATTGTTCCGTCCGGTCGAAACATTCAGCACATCCACCAGCGTTTCGGGATTCAGGCCAAACCGACGCCCCACGATCAGCGCCTCGCAGGCAGCGGCCAAACCGGCGGCCGACACGTAGTTGTTCAGCGCCTTTGAGGCATGCCCCGAGGCCAGCGGCCCCGTTGGCACCACCGTGCCCATCGCCTTAAGAATGGGTGTCACACGCTGTGCGGCGGCGTCATCGTCACTGCCCAGAAGAATGCTCAGCGTGCCCGCGACCGCCTTGCGCAGCCCACCCGAGACCGGCGCATCCAGCAAGGTTATTCCGGCCTGCGCCAGATCGGGAGCCAGTTTGCGGGTTTCCATCGGATCGGATGAGCTCATGTCGACGACAAGCGATCCGGGCCTTAGCCCCTCGATCAGGCCCAGCGCATCGGCGCCATCGCCCAGACAGACCCGGCGCACGATACCTGAATGCGGCAGCATCAGGATAACGATATCACAGGCGCGGCCCAAATCCGGCAGGCTGTCGATCACCTCAAGCCCGGCATCGGTGGCCACGGCGCGGGCGGCCTCGGTGTCGATATCAAACAGCACAGGGCGATAGCCCGCCTGCGCGAGACACCGGACCATGGGCGCACCCATGGTCCCAATGCCGACGAAGCCCAGCTTTATGTCGGCCTCAGATTTCATTCATCTCTCCCAGAACGGTGCGGGCGACGCGGAAACTGTCAACCATTGCCGGAACCCCGGCATAGATGCCGACCTGTAAAAGGATTTCCTTGATCTCGTCGGTCGTCAGCCCGTTATTGATCGCACCGCGAATATGGGCGGCCAGTTCATGCTGACGATTCAGCGAGGCGATCATCGCGATATTGATGGTCGAGCGCGTCTTGCGATCCAGCCCCTCACGACCCCAGATTTCGCCCCAGCAATAGGTTGTGACCAGTTCTTGGTAATCACGCCCGAATTCGTCGGCATTGGCCAGCGCCTTGTCGACATATTCGTCGCCCAGCGTGGCCCGGCGGATTTCAAGACCCTTTTCGTAGGTTTCATTGTCCATTTCATTGTCCTTTCAAGAATTGGGTTAGGGTGTCAGATCGGCAAAACTGTCGTCTGCGGCCTGCGCTGCGGCGGCAACATGCGCCTCGGCCAATTGGCGGGCGGTGCTGGCATCGCCCCGGTCTATGGCCGCGACAATGCCTTGAATTTCCGTCAGCATCTGCGGCAACCGCCCCTTTTGCGCCAAAGATCTGCGGCGCAGCAAAACAACGCGGTTGTTCAACTGGGTGAAAATCTTGCCAAGCGGTTGGTTGCCGGTGCCGGTAAACAGGCAGCGGTAAAATTCATTCTTGGCCGCAACCATCGCACGCTCGGGGGCGTCTTCGGCCACCAGTTGCGCCAAACGCGCGGTGATCTGCATCAATTCGCGGCGCTGATCAGCGCTGGCGTTGGTGGTGAACTCGGCACAGGCCAGCCCTTCGATCGCAGCCCGCACGCGATACAGGTCTTGTGCTTGCTTGCGGTCCAGCCGCGCCACCATCGGGCCCTTGTGCGGAACGTGCACAATCAGATCTTCAGCGGCCAATGCCTTGAGGGCTTCGCGCACAAGGCTACGGCTGACGCCGAACATGTCACACAAGGCGCGTTCGCTCAGGTTCTGGCCGGGGGCCAGATCGCCATCCAGAATGGCATCGCGCATGGCCTGCACAAGCCGGGCGCTCAGCGTTACGTCATCGCGGTTGAGGGTCAGTGTCTGTGGCATGGAAATCCTGTTCTTCACGGCAGATTGGAGCATTTTGTCGGACAATCGGTCAATCCGGCAATTTCACAACATATAGCAGCCATTGAAAACAGCTCTGCCCAAAACGGCACAGTGATTGCGACGCAAGTTTCATGCCGCGCGCCGACCATGAAGAAAAGGACCGCAAACAATGACCACGACCCCCACAGCACAGCTGTCTGCCTTTGTGGCCAATCTACGTTTTGACGATTTACCGCCCGAGGTGGTGCATCAGGCGTGCCGGTTTCTGCTGGATGCCGTGGGCTGTGCCATTGCCGCCCGCGCCGAAGACCCTGCAAAGGCCAGCCACGCGATGCAGCTTGTGGCGGGGTTCCATGCCAACGGCCCGGCCAGCGTGATTGGCGGCGCACCGTCTGATCCGGCGCTTGCAGCGCTGGCGAATGGCATTTTGATCAACGCCACCGATTACGACGACACCCACAAACGCGCGCTGATCCATGTCGGGTCAGTCGTTGTGCCTGCCGCCCTTGCCGTAACCGAACAGGCCGGCGGCAGCGGGCGCGACCTGATCACCGCGATGATCGCGGGCTACGAGGTGAGCACGCGCGTCGGAATGGCGGTAATGCCGACGCATTACCGGTTCTGGCATTCAACAGCCACCAACGGCACCTTCGGGGCTGCGGCTGCGGCCAGTCACGCAATGGGGCTGGACGCCGCACAGACCGAAACCGCCCTTGGCCATGCCGCCACGCAGGCCGCCGGGCTGAACACATTCTTTGAAACCGGCGCTGACACCAAAAGCATCCACCCCGGCAAGGCAGGGCTGAACGGCATCTTGTCCGCACGCATGGCCGCGCTTGGCCTCAGCAGCCCACCCGACAGTCTGGGCCACCCCAAGGGCTATTTGGCCGCCTTCAGCGCCGATCCCCAACCCAAGGCATTGACGCACGGGATAGGGCAGGAATGGGAAATCCTTGAAAACGGGTTCAAATATTTCCCTTCGATCCTTGCCAGCCATTCCCCCATCGGTGCGGCGCTGGACATCGCGACACGTCATGCCCCGCCGCCCGAAGCCATTACCGCTGTTCGGGTCAGAACCTACGCGACGGTGAAATCACATTTTTCCAGCACCCGTGTCGATACCGCGATGGCGGCCCGGCTTTCGGTGCCCTACTGCGTCGCCGCCGCATTGCGTGACGGACAAGTGACGCAAGCCCAGTTTCAGCCCGACAGGTTTCGCGACAGCGCGCTGCGCCAATTGATGAACCGGGTCGAGATCATCGCCGATGAGGATCTGACCGCGCTTTATCCCGAAAAGTTCCCCGCGCGGGTCAGCGTGCACATGCAGGGCGGTGAAACTTACACAGCGGGGCTTGATTACCCAAAAGGCGACCCCCACAACCCGCTCAGCGATGCAGAATTGCTGGAGAAGTTCCGGCGCAACGTCGCAGACGCCCTGCCCCGGCAACAGATCGAAAACCTAATACAGGCCATAATGACTTTGCCAAAGGCGCAAGACTTGCAAAACATCGGCGCACTTGTGCGCGGGGTCGGCGTGTCTGAAAAAACCGCCCGGACCAAGGGGTAAACCATGTGCGATTGTCCACACACCCCCGGTCCCGGCTGGCAAGGCTGGCAAGATCTACCCCCCGCACAACCGCTGCAGCCGGTGGGCGACTGGGTTGACCTGTCTCATCCCCTGTCGGCCGATGCTCCACGGGTGCCGTCCTTTCCCGCGCCGGTTTTCGAGCTGATCCGCCAGATGCCGCGCGATCCGCTGAATGTGACGCGAATGCAGATGGTTGTGCATATCGGCACGCATATCGATTCCCCGCGGCATTTCTTTCTGGATGCCCCCGCGATGGAGGATATCCCGATCAACCGTCTGTGCGGACCCGGCATTGTCTGGCCGGTGGCGCTGAACGGGGCCAAACTTATCGAACCGCATCACTTGGCCGGGCTGGAGGGGTGCCTTGCGCCCGGTGATGCGCTGGTGCTTGAGACCGGCTGGCACACCCGCGCGGGCAGTGAGGCCTATGATAACGATCACCCCACACTTAGCCTTGAATGCGCCGACTGGCTGCTGGCGCAGCGCATCAGGATGCTGGCGCTGGACTTGCCGACGCCGGACCTGCCTGTCAGGAAACGGCCCGAAGGGTTTGATTTCCCGATCCACAAAAGGCTGTTGCAACACGGTGTTCTGATCGCCGAGCATGTCACCAACCTTGCCCCGCTGCGCGGCAAAACGGTTGAGTTACTTTGCGCCGCGCTGAACATCACCGGGGCGGATGGGGCCCCGGCCCGGATACTTGCACGCGAAATCGCCACACCGTCAGGGAACGCAGCCTGACAGCGCCAAAGGCGACATCGCAGGCCAAACCGCAAAACCAAGGAGAACGAGATGACAGAGACTGCAACAAATGTGCTGGTGGTCACCGGCGGAGCGTCAGGGATCGGGCTGGCCTGCGCCCAACGCATGGCCAGCGATCACGGCAAGGTCGTGCTGCTGGACCGCAACGCCGAAGCACTGGAACAAGCTGTAACAGAACTCAAACAGGCCGGATCCCAAGCGTTTGGCATCCCCTGCGACGTCAGCGATGCTGACGCCCTAAGCGCCATCGCCGCCCAAGTTGAGGCCGATCACGGGCCGGTTGACACGCTGGTCACCTCGGCAGGTATCATCAGCAACACCGAAACCTTGATGGAGATGGACCTTGACCGCCACCGCGAGGTTTGGGACGTGAACTATCACGGCACGGTCTATGCCGTGCGCGCCTTTGCCCGCGCCATGCAAGATCGTGGCCGGGGCCGCATCGTGACGCTTGGCTCGATCACCGGGATGGGCGCGTTTCCCCTGCCCGCCTACAGCCCCGGCAAGACCGCGATCACCCGACTGACGCAAATCCTGTCGGTTGAATTGGGCCGTTTCGGCATTCGGGTGAACTGCGTCGCCCCGACCTATGTTCTAAGCGAAACCATGAAGCAGCGCATCGCCGAAGGGCTGCGCGACGGCGAGGCGATCCGCAAGGCTGGCGCACTAAGTACCTATGTGCTTCCCGAAGATATCGCCGATGCAGCAGCCTTCTTGTGTTCCGATGCAGCAAAGGTGATCACAGGGGTTCTTTTGCCGGTTGACGCCGGCTGGCAAGCGGCCACTATCTATCGCAGTTATACCGGCGGCGTCCCATGGGCCGAGGCCGAGTAATACGCGCTGCACTGTATGCATCAAAGACATGCAGTGACCGACCAAACGACATAAAAAAGAGACATAAAACATGAGCGACCCTGCCCTTTTCACCCCAACCCGTATTGGCGCACTGGAGTTGGAAAACCGTATCGTGATCGCCCCGATGTGCCAATATTCCGCCGAAGATGGCTGCCTGACCGACTGGCACGTGATGCATTACGGGCAACTGGCCATGTCGGGGGCAGGGCTGCTGATCTTCGAGGCGGCCGCCGTCGCCCCCGAGGGGCGGATTTCATGGGCCGATGCCGGGCTTTACGATGACGCGACCGAGACGGCGATGGCGCGTGTCGTTGAGGCGGTGCGCCAGTGGTCGACCATGCCCTTGGCGCTGCAACTGGCCCATGCCGGGCGCAAGGCCAGTTGCGCCCAACCTTGGAAAGGCGGCCAACAACTGCCCGGCGACGACCCGCGCAGTTGGCAAACGGTCGCGCCCTCGGCCCTGCCATTTGCGGCGGATGACAGGCCCCCGCTGGCGTTGGATGCAGAGGGGCTGAAACGTCTGGTCGGTGATTTCGCCGAAGCCGCCCGCCGCGCCGCACGTCTGGGCTTTGATGCGGTCGAACTTCACGCCGCGCATGGCTATCTGCTGCACCAGTTCCTGTCCCGCTGTCGAACACCCGCAACGATAGCTATGGCGGCAGTCTGGAAAACCGCATGCGCCTGCCGCTTGAAGTGTTCAGCGCCGTGCGCGCTGCGTTTCCGGCAGACCGCCCCGTGACGATGCGGGTCTCGGGCACCGACTGGGTCGATGGGGGATGGGACATTGAGCAGACAATTGCCCTAGCGCAGGAACTGGAACGCCTTGGCTGCGCCGCGATCCATGTCTCAAGCGGTGGGCTGGACCCACGGCAATCGATTCCCATTGGGCCCAATTATCAGGTGCCGCTGGCCCGCGCCGTCCGCGCCGCAGTGGATATGCCAGTGATTGCCGTCGGCCTGATCACCGAACCGCAGCAGGCCGAGGCCATCATCGGCACCGGCGAGGCTGACATGGTCGCTCTGGCACGGGCGATGTTATATGATCCCCGCTGGCCTTGGCATGCCGCTGCCGAACTGGGGGCCGACATCACCGCCCCCCCGCAATACTGGCGCAGCCAGCCCCACACGCTGAAATCGCTTTTTAAATCCTGACCACGGCAGGGGCGTTCCAAGCGTCCCTGCCCCTTTAGAGCCGAGCATCGCTGTTGGGGCTGCAGTCAGACATATGAAAGCCACGCTCAGGGGGCATGGCTCTACTGCGCCCGCGCAGCCATGTCAGCCCGGTCACCAACCCTCACCGATCGCCTGTCAGCAACACAGGCGCGCATCACGCCCCCAACCCACCCCGATATTCGCAGAAGCGAACCAGAACAAACCGGCTCAAATTCACGGAAAAATACGGCATTTATGTTATGGCGGAGACGAAGGGATTCGAACCCTCGAGACCCTTCCGGGCCTACTCCCTTAGCAGGGGAGCGCCTTCGACCACTCGGCCACGTCTCCGCCGACGCGTATAGCCGGGCAATCCCCTGCATTACAAGGCAAAAATTCAAAAACTTGGCCAGCGTCCCGCGACGGCCCCAAATGCTTGAAATGGCATGGAAAGGAACCACGCGGAACCAGAAATGGGCAAGATCTGGTCATTTCCCCTTTCGGCAAAAGTGCCTTCGACGGCTCTTGGCCAGCCTCCATCGCCGCTTTTTACGGCGTGCTGACAGATTCGCAGATCGAATTTCCGCGCGGCGGGTCATGCACCGACTTCCTTTTCGAAAGGAGGGTGCATCATGACCACCGACCAACAGGACCCCGGCTCCGCGACGCTGGAGGAACTCCGCATCTACTGGCGCATGCCCTCGCTGAGGGCGACGCGAGAGCTTGCAAATCGCCATGGCGTGCGTCGCGTCGGGGAACGCTATCCATGGTATGCCATCTGGGCTGCGGAAGGACTTGCTCCACCCGCACCGCGTCACTGGGCAGAGCTGAAGCTGCCGCATGTGACGACACAAGATCTTGCCGGAATCCTGAACGGAGCCAGACGCACGGCCCAGCGCGTGGATCAGAAGAAGCCGGATGCAAGCTTTCCTGAGCGCCTGAGATTTAGAGACAAGCCGAAACTGTGGCGGCGGGCTCAGGTGAACTTCTGGGCCGCCGGTCTTTCCGTGCCAACCTACAAGGCGCGGTCTGAAAAAAGAGCGGTCGGCACATCCAACTCTCGAACCGCCCAGGGCCCGGATCGAACGCCATCAGAAGGGTTCGATCCCTTCGAGGAAGCACGGCTTGCGGACACGCGTGCCGATTAAATGACATCGCTCCCGAAGAACGGAAAAAATGACAGACACCCATCAAGCTTCTTGCGGCAATACTGGATAGGTGAATGTCATTTTTGCTTCGGGCAAACCGAAAACGGCCAAAATTCACGATGAACGGCCAATTAAGGAAATGACAAATGCCCTTTGACCCATTCACCCAGTCAGCCTCGATTTCAGAAAACTGCAACGAAACGCAGGTGGAGAGCCTCGCCGATGTCTTGTCCTGGATCGACGACGGCGGATCCGACCTGGAGACAGACACGAGGCTCGATTACAGTCGGGCCGTCAAATTGGTCGGGAAACGGCTGCGAAAGCCGCTGTCGTCCATCCCGGCTTCGACCGTCGCCTTTCGCGCGGAGTTTCCAGATGCCGAGTACAGCTTGCTCTGGGGCAAGTCCTTCAACGCCTTTAAGCGCTGGAAAGGCAAAGTCTGCGCGGCCATCAATGGCGCGACGGGAGCGATCGCCGCCAAGGCAGAACGGCGGGCGCGCGATGACGACTGGCGGACGCTGATCGATGTTTTATCAGACATCGCAGCACGGACGCCGCCGGAGGATGCCCTTTTTCACGAAAAGGAGATTATTGGTGTCACCGCACTCGCCGACGCCGCGCGTCGCGCGGATGTGCCCGGCCCAAGACACATACCTGGTTGCGTTCATGACATTCTTGCAGAGGCTGCGGACAGTGGACAGCGGAAGGCGATCATCGATGCGCTGCATCTCTGCGATCGTATTCGAACGCTTCGCGACAACCGGCTTGGGCAGCTGTTGCCCGATGACCCTATTGCGTATTCACCTGTTGAAGTTGCGCAAATTGAGATTCCGGATCACTTGCTCGCCGAACTCGACATATGGATCGATTTGGCCACACGCGGTGAATGGTCACTCACGAAAAAAGCTTACGGCAAGGGGATTGCACGCAAACCTTATCAGGATGCGACCCGCAAGGTTATCCGAACCGCGCATCAGGGCGGCGGGATAAACCTTGCAGAGATCCAGACGATCGCCTCGGCTTTTTCAGACAGCGTCTTGACGCAGGTGGTACGCATCTGGCGCAAGGAACATGAAGCAGGAGAGCGCGGCACGGTCGCGCCGCGCACTGCCAAGAATTACCTTGACGCCGTCAAGTGTTTTCTGGAGCGGAATGGCGAGTGCACCGATCTCGTCAGAAATATCCTGGCGACCGATGATTGGATCCAGAGCGGAGAAGCCGGCCGCGGCATGCCGGAGCGCGCAAAACGTCTCTGCCGCCGTGTCGTAACCGACATGCCAACCCGTCTTGCATTCCTGTCGCTTCACATCAGTTATCGCGATGCCGCCGAAGACTGTCTGAAGATGGCAGAGGCCGACCCGAAGACGCGCAGCCACGCTCTCCTGATGGCCCGGCTATTGGGCACCTGCGCCGCCTTCGCAGCTCTTGAAACGGATGCGGTTCCGGCGCGAGTCGGCAATGCCCTCGCGTGCCCTTACCGCGGACGCGGCGCGTGGCTCGAGCTCGGGCATGGACGGAAACAGCACGGGCATTTGCACGTCCCGGCCTCGGAAACAAAAAATGGCAAGGCGATCAATGCGCCCATCAGGGCAGACAGTCGCCTCCGCGGCCTCGAGACCCTCCGCTGGTATGAAGAAAAGATACGCCCACTTTTTCCATACCATGCTGAGAGCGATTATTTCTTTCCGGCGGTACAGACCGCTGGGGAGCCTTTGAGCTACGCGACTCTGTTGAAATGGTGGAAGAAAACCATCGGCAACTTCGGCTTTCCGGGCATGAACCCGCACATGTTCCGGCACGGACAGGCATCGATCCTTGTCGCGAACAACCCCGGCGACTGGCAGACGGTTTCCGCCCGTCTCGGCGATACGGAATTCAC